>CACWID010000006.1 GCA_902760865.1 uncultured Bacteroidales bacterium
CGACATTTCTGTTGTGCAAGAAATATGTACAATAAAATGAATTTTGTCGCTTTGCAAGCAAAATCCCACTAAACCCTATAGGTTGCGGATTTGAGGTTACTTTTAGATAAATTTGGATGCGCCTTAACCATTAAAGCAAGCTTTATGGTCTTCGGCTTTCACAAATTTTCGGTGATTTTGATAAATCGTTCTCGCTCGACAATGCTCATGCAAGCATGGCATTGCGCTCACTTAATCACGATTTTATTGTTCATGAGGCGCTGGTACTCGCCAGACTTTTATGATTTTGGTATAAGATGTTCAACCGTATATGCTGTGAAAAGGCGGTAGTATTGTTGTCGATTACATAATCAGATAACTAATATACCCAAACTTATGAATACTATCAAAGTAAGAACATAGTACAGAAATACCAAAACTCCTTTTAATTGTCTATACTTTTCACATCCATATTGGGTGTTTAGCTCATTATAAAACTTGCCATCGTCATTATCATTAACAATAACTATTTTGCCCATTAACAAGAATGTTATCAAGAGACAAGGAATCGCTATAGAATAATACATCATTTCTGTGTCGTCTTTAATCGGACCAACTGCCAAATAGACACATAATAATACAATCGATATGAGATTGAATAATATACTTCCCCCAACATTACTGAAAGAGCAGTGAGATGAAAATCTATAACTCCACCCAAAATTCAAAAAATGCGTGGAGAGTACGATAATAAATGTATCTGAAGAATGCCAGTATCATGTCATTAAGAAGAAAAAATGTTTCATCGACAAAGGTAGCGAAAATTTCGCTAAACACTCATTTTCTTTTAGATTTCGGTGATTTATTATTCATGAGGCGCTGGTACTCGTCCTGACTTTTATGATTTTGGAAAAGTTGTTCAACCGCTTAGGTCTTGAAAAGACGGGCGTTAAGTTAATTCTGCGCCACACGCACAGGACGGACGGTAAACCCGTAGTAACGATAACTGTATTCTTCATCCCAGTTCAAATATTCAGAATCGAATTCCAGGTTGTAGGCGCCGCTGGAGTCGCGTGAGTAGAGCGTTCGCGATAAATAGTAACCCCAAGAGCCCACTTCATCGAGAGACTCGCGCCAGCGGCCGCCTGCTGCAGGCAAGAAAATGATGTTACTGTTTGGACCTGTGCCCAACTGACCGTACACGCCGTTCCTCTGCGTCCATTGCCAAGAACAATTATCTAACAATTCTTGGATCTGTTCCAAGGACGGCATGCACGCTCCTGCGCCCCAGTTGACTGTAGCAGCATCGTCGGCAGGCTCCAACTCGGTCATATAGTCAACGGTGCCATATTTGTCATCGGTGCAGTATTTTGTCAACTTATCGCTGGCACTATTGTACCACTTATAAGTTTCCAAATTATAGTTGCTCTTCGGGACTGTCTCACCCCAAGCAAAATAGTCGCCGTATTCCTCGGGACTGTCTGCACCGACGTTGCACGTCGCCCACAGCGTGCCGCTGGGCAGTCCCAGGTCAACCCACTCGTGAGTATCAGGATTCTCGGGTTCGTCATCTTTACATGATGAAAGAGATGCCAGCCCTGCAGCAAAAGACAGTAATAAAAAAAACAACTTAATTGTTTTCATGTTGTGATTCATTAAATTGTGAATTCAAATTAAGTGATATCTCGTTTATGTATCATTGTGCATTGCCAAGGCAGAAAAAATTAATGCGAAATACTCATTTTTCTCTTACTTTTCGGTGATTTTGATAAATCGTTCTTGCTCGACAATGCTCATGCAAGCATGGCATTGCGCTCACTTAATCACGATTTTATTGTTCATGAGGCGCTGATACTCGCCAGACTTTTATATTTTTGGAAAAGTCGTTCAACCGCGTATGCCTTGAAAAGACGGGGAATGAGGTTACTCTTCCCCGATGAGTTCTTGCAGACGACGGGTGATATCCTCATCACCGGAGCCTACAGGATATTTACCGCGTATTAATCTGGAAATAAGCACTGTAGCGACGACTAAGATGAAGATCCAGGAGATTACTTTCACTATAATACCAAAATCAGAGAAAAATACGAAACAAGCAAACCACCCAGCAAATATCAGATTTGCGATCGTCGAGATGATACTTTCGTCTTTAATGTACTTTTTGAACTTGTTCAATAGCTGTTCTGGAGTGCCGAGACCGTCGATGGTTTTTAAAAAGCTGTGAGATTTTATAACCCACCAGCCTGACATAAGGGCACATATAAATAGCGCCAAGAGGAAAACAATCCTAAAACCTTCTTTATCATGTGCCAAATAAGGTGAAGAAAACTCAACATATATTGCAATTGTCACCATTATCAGGAAAAGTATCAAGGAAACCAACCCAACCCAGAAATGAGTTTTCGCTCTTTTCTTGCACTTGTCCTTGATAACATCCAGCCATTCTTCTTTGTTAATCAAGTATAAATCTTCCAGTTTCATAATGATATGTTGTTAAAAATATTCGTGAAACAAATCTCTGGTACAATCAAACTTATTTTCTTTTCTCGCAAATATAGCAGCTTTTCCTCAAATGACAACTATAGAGAACAGTAAATTATGTATCATTTGTGTCCGGTAAACATCCGATAAACCATTATTAATGCTACAATGATGGCTTCACATGAAGGGGCTTACTTTTAAGCCCGTAGGGCTGTCTGGTTATAGGCAGGAGTGTAGCGAAGCGGAACTCCTGTAAATAAGCGCCACACACGAAGAATAGCCCCGTTAGGGGCGAAAGACTGTTTATCAGTGCTTTACTGTCACCCCGATGGGGCTAGAATGGGAGTGTGTTCTATTGCAGGGGTTACGCTCGGCTTTGCCTCGCTATACCCCTGCCTATGACCTGGCCGCCCCTAACGGGGCTGTTTACCGGACACCAATGAATTCTTATGTACCCTAAGTTATTTCTGGGAGAGGGTCCCGAGCATCTCTACCAGTATGTCGATAGCCTCGTTGGCACGACCCATCGAGCTCTGGATTGATCCAGAGAAACCTTCCGGTTCCTTGGTAATCATCAGGAACCACACGACTACGGTTTGCGTCCCGTCGTCCTCGTCGGTCTCTATCGACCGCACGAGCGCATAGTCGTCTTTCACCAGTTTCTGGTCCACCTTGTGGCCATGGCTCTCTTTCATGTACACCCAGTTGTCAACAGCCTCTTGCAGCTGATTTTTCGTTGGGCCCAGTTCATTGTAAGTGACATCAAAACGGATCTCGTCGTCGTCAGTGGCCACGTTCATCCAGTCATCACCATAAAAAGTCACTTCCCAGTCGGCAGGATAGCCGATAGTGAATTTCTCGTTCTCGAAGGTTTTAAAGTCGGTAGCCGTCGAAACGAGGTTCACCATCAAGGCCATCAGTAAAAACATGATAATCTTCTTCATAACATACTGTATGTAGGTGGCTTCAAATATAGGTGTTTTTTTGCAAAACACATCACTTTACTTGATGAATTCGGGTAAAATTGTTAGCTACGATGAAACTATAGCCGGCAAACAGTGCAAGAGTCAGAAAATCCTCTTCTGTTTCTTCTCCACTGTCATCAGCGTTGCTCGGCGACAAAGTCGCCAATAATGCATTGTCAGTCAACTGGTTGAAGTGTAATATCACTTCACTTGAATCTCATCGATAAAGAAGTAACCGTCATACCCTACGCCGAAGTGCCAGTCGGGGCAGGCTCCGATGGTCTTCAGGTTCACCTTGACGTAGCGGGCCGTTGCGGCCTGGGGCAGCGTGACCGTCGCCCAGCGGTACTTGGGAGACAGGTCGCGGTCCTCCTCAAAGTTGAAGGTGCCGATGTCGGTAAAGTTCACGTTGTCACTCGAGATGGCATAGGACACGCTCTTGGGCAGGAAAATCCAGGCGCCCAGGTTGTGCAGGCAGTCGGTTCGCACGGTCGTGAACTGTTTCTCTTCACCCAGATCGACAACCAGTTCGGCATCCTCGCCGACCCAGCCGACCCAGCTCTCCCCGTAGGTCGCGCCGCCGAACAGTCCGTCGGTCAGCGCTGTCCCCGAGATGGGAACGAATCGGTACTCGGGCAGGTTCTTGTAGGTGACTTTGGCCCCGAGGGCGAGGTTGTTGCTGATGCCCGGCAAGAAGCGCTCCAGGTACAGGTCACAGTAATCGTCCACCGAGTTCTTGCGCTCGGTCAAGGACTTGATGCCGGCCTCATTGCCGCGTTGGCGGAAGAGTTCCACCTCACGGATGCGCTCCTCACGGTCGCCCCCGGTCGAGGTGCGCTCGAGCTCCAGCTTGCTGTACTGCTGCTGCAGCCGTGCCGCATGGACGCGCTTGAGCAACGTCTCGTCGCCGGCAACTGCCGCCTCGGCCTGGTCGAACAGGTCGTCGTATTGTGCCAGCAGGTAGGGCCGCAGCATGCCCTCCTTGTGCGAGACGGGCGAGTCATAGATCCACAGGTCCTTGCCGCTGCCCAGCAGTGCTCCCTCGCGCATCTTGAGGTAACGATACAGATAGGGGGCCGCCTTGCCGTAATAGCCGTCCAGGAAGGCGTGCATCAGGCTGTCGGTGTCGGCATCGACATTCCACATCAGTTTGGATATCATATAGGATCGCAGCTCGCTGAAGTCCACGCCCCTGAAGCCTGCCACCTGCTCAAACAGCATCGTGGCATGGTTCTCCTTGAACAGCCTCATGTTGGGCTGCAGCACATGGAAATTGGGGAACGGGGTGACCAGGTTGTCGAAGTTGATGCCGTAGTCCCAGACGAAGATGTTGTCCGATATCTTGCCCCAACCCGTCAGGGCGCGCATGAAGTCGCGCCCGCTGGCGTTCTCGGTCAAGGGGACCTCGCGCTTGCTGTCGATACTGCACAGCATGATGTTCACGTTGGGCAGCGGCTTGGTGTGCTTGGGTGGCTGCATGCTGTACAGATAGGCCAGCGTCGAGAATTCCTTGTCTGGAAAACGCTGTGCCAGCTTGTTCATGAAGCGCACCAGATTGCCCGACGGCGAGCCCTCGTACTCGTCCACGGCCTTGCACTCGGGGCAGGCGCATTGCGTGTTGTTGCCGTCGTTCTGGCTCACCGAGATGAGTTTCATGCCAGGATTGGCCTTGAAGATGCTGTCGATCTTAGCGGCCACCAGTTCAAAGACCTCGGGATTGGTCAGGCACCACTGGCTGTGGGCTCCGGGGTGGCGTACGCCGTTGAAGAAGGAGTAATACTCGGGATGTGCCTTGCCATAGACCGCTGCGGGCAGAATCTGGTTGAAGGTGTGGACCCACATGTTGGCGGCAAAGATTTCTTTGGGCTCCTTGAGTCTGTAGAAGGCCACATAGTCGGGGTCCTCGGTGCCGTAGGTCTGCGTCTGGCGATAGCGGAACGATGGCGTCTCGGCATGGTGCTGAGCGGCAATCGTGATGTTGGTGCGCGGCTCTACGGTCCATGCATTGGCAGCATAGTAGCGCACGCCTAATTCGTTTTCCAGCAGCGTCGCCACGCCATAGAGGGCGCCCTTGCCGCCACCGCTCTTGATGGTCAAGAGGCCGTCATGGCAATCGATGACAAAGCCGTCCTCGCCGACTTCGTCGGTCGTGCCGCCGATGAGGATCAGGTTTTTCTTGTCCTTAAAGAGTGATATCGGCAACCTCACACCGCTCATGCGCTCGACAAATTTGTTCAGCAACATGGCCGCATCACGGTTGACCTCGCTCTCCTCAACGATGGCAATCGATGCGCGCGGCTTGCCATTCTTCAGTACCTGCAACTGTGCCGATACCTGCATGGCTGCCAGTATCACAACAGCAAACAACAATAATCTTTTCATAAGCCTAAAGGGTTAGTGTTTAATTTCAGGCAGTAAAGATACAACAATAATCGGACACCACCACCATTTCTCGCTGCAGGATTTCAAGCGCCGGGGTGTCATAATTCAACTGCTAGAACTATAACCGCCCTGCGGGCGGGAAATTAATCAAATTAATTAAAAAATTTTTATTAATATGATAATATTATCAATTTTAATTTAAAACTTTGATTAATTTGAATAATCTTGGCTGCACCTCAGCAAATCGAGCAAGCTCGTTTGCATTCGGCACAAGATTTCCCGTGCGATAGCACGGTTATATTACCGAGTCGCAATTATGACACGCCCACATTAATCTTGCATTGATGCTTGGGGAGAGCGCCTGAGAGGGTCAGGCCCGTTTTCAATCGGTGACAGCATTTTTGACGGCTTTTTCTCGGCCCTTGAAAGCAAGCTTTCACGTCTCGCGCGCCTACTTTTTAAAAAGAAATGGCAAATAATTTGGCATTTCGCTTGTCTTTGAGTACCTTTGCGCCCTGTAAAAACGACTAATAACTAACTATATCAGTTTTTTCAAAAAATTTTATGAGTAAGGAAAAGAAATTCATGACGTGTGACGGTAACCAAGCTGCCGCCCACATCAGTTACATGTTCACTGAGGTAGCCGCTATCTACCCCATCACTCCGTCATCAACGATGGCCGAGCACGTGGACGAGTGGGCCGCTGCTGGCCGCAAGAACATCTTCGGCGAGACCGTCATGGTCCAGGAGATGCAGAGCGAGGGTGGCGCAGCCGGTGCTGTTCACGGTTCGCTGCAGGCCGGTGCCCTGACCACGACCTACACCGCGTCGCAGGGTCTGCTGCTGATGATTCCCAACATGTACAAGATTGCCGGTGAGTTGCTCCCCGGTGTATTCCATGTTTCGGCCCGTACGCTGGCCAGCCACACCCTGTGTATCTTCGGTGACCACCAGGACGTGATGGCTACCCGCCAGACCGGTTTTGCCATGCTCGCCGAGGGCAGTGTGCAGGAGGTGATGGACCTCGCCGGTGTTGCTCACCTGAGCGCCATCAAGGCTCACGTGCCCTTTGTCAACTTCTTTGACGGCTTCCGCACCTCTCACGAGATCCAGAAGGTTGAGGCCATGGACCAGGAAGACCTGCGTCCCCTCATCGACATGGAGGAGCTGGCCAAGTTCCGCAAGGGTGCCATGAATCCCGACAAGCCCGTTACCCGTGGTACTGCCGAGAACCCCGACGTGTTCTTCCAGCACCGCGAGTCGTGCAACGACTACTATACCGCAGTTCCCGCCATCGTCGAGGACTACATGAACAAGATCAGCGAGATCACCGGCCGCAAGTATGGTCTGTTTGACTACTACGGCGCCAAGGATGCCGACCGCGTCATCATCGCCATGGGCAGTGTGACCGAGGCTATCCGCGAGACCATCGACTATCTGACCGAGAAGGGTGAGAAGGTCGGCCTCGTCGCTGTCCACCTGTATCGTCCCTTCAGCGCCAAGCACTTCCTCGCAGCCGTTCCCAGCACTGCCAAGCGCATTGCCGTGCTCGACCGCACCAAGGAGCCCGGCGCCAACGGCGAGCCCCTGTATCTCGACGTGAAGGACTGCTTCTACGGCACCGAGAACGCCCCCGTCATCGTGGGTGGCCGCTACGGCCTCGGCAGCAAGGACACCACGCCCGCCCAGATTCTCGCCGTCTATGAGAACCTGGCCCTGCCGATGCCCAAGAACCAGTTCACCATCGGTATCGAGGACGACGTGACCTTCGCTTCTCTGCCCATGAAGGAAGAGGTTGCCATGGGTGGCGCCGGCATGTTCCAGGCCAAGTTCTACGGTCTGGGTGCTGACGGTACCGTGGGTGCCAACAAGAACAGTGTGAAGATCATCGGTGACAACACCGACAAGCACTGCCAGGCCTACTTCTCCTACGACAGCAAGAAGTCGGGTGGCTTCACCTGCTCTCACCTGCGCTTCGGCGACGAGCCCATCCGCTCGACCTACCTGGTAACCACGCCCAACTTCGTGGCTTGCCACGTTCAGGCCTACCTGCACATGTATGACGTTACCCGCGGTCTGCAGAAGGGTGGTACCTTCCTGCTGAACACCGTGTGGGACGGCGACAAGCTGGTCGAGAACCTGCCCAACAAGGTGAAGAAGTACTTTGCCGACAACAACATCAAGGTTTACTACATCAACGCTACCAAGATCGCTCAGGAGATTGGTCTGGGCAACCGCACCAACACCATCCTGCAGAGCGCATTCTTCCGCATCACCGAGGTGATCCCCGTTGACCTGGCCATCGAGCAGATGAAGAAGTTCATCGTCAAGTCCTATGGCCGCAAGGGTGAGGACGTGGTGAACAAGAACTACCAGGCCGTTGACCGCGGTAACGAGTACACCGAGCTGGCCGTGGATCCCGCTTGGAGCAACCTGACCGTCGAGGGCGCTGCCGCCGACAATGCTCCCGCATTTGTCCACAACGTGGTTCGTCCCATTAACGCCCAGAACGGCGACCTGCTGCCCGTGAGCGCATTCAAGGGCCGCGAGGACGGTACCTGGGATGCCGGTACTGCTGCCTATGAGAAGCGCGGCGTGGGTGCCTTCGTTCCCATGTGGAAGGCCGAGAACTGTATCCAGTGTAACAAGTGCGCGCTCGTCTGCCCGCACGCTGCCATCCGTCCCTTTGTCATGGACGAGGCCGAGGCTGCCGCTTCTCCCTTCAAGGAGAGCGACAAGCTCAAAGCCATCGGCAAGGGCTTCGAGGGCATGACCTTCGTACAGGTTGTTGACGTGATGGACTGCTTGGCTTGCGGCAACTGCGCCGACGTTTGTCCGGGCAAGAAGGGCGAGAAGGCCCTCGTGATGGTTCCCATGGAGGGCCACGAAGAGGACCAGAAGCTCTGGGACTACGCCGTCAACAATGTCAAGAGCAAACAGCACCTCGTGGACGTCAAGGCCACCGTCAAGAACTCGCAGTTCGCTCAGCCGCTGTTTGAGTTCTCGGGCGCTTGCTCGGGTTGCGGTGAGACCCCCTATGTGAAGCTGATCAGCCAGTTGTTCGGTGACCGTCAGATCGTTGCCAACGCTACCGGTTGCTCCTCGATCTACAGTGCTTCGGTTCCCTCGACTCCTTACACCGTCAACGAGAAGGGTCACGGTCCCGCTTGGGCCAACTCCCTGTTCGAGGACTTCTGCGAGTTCGGTCTGGGTATGACCATCGCCGACGAGAAGATGCGCAGCCGCGTCCTGGGCTTCGTCAAGGAGGCTATCGACGACGCTACCGTTGCTGCCGACGTGAAGGCCCTCTACAAGGAATGGGTTGAGAACTTCAACGACGGTGACAAGACCCGCGAGCTCAGCGACAAGATCCTCGAGGCCATCGAGCACAGCGACAATCCCGCCGACGTGAAGGTTCGTGAGCTGGGTCAGTACCTGGTTAAGCGTTCGCAGTGGATCATCGGTGGTGACGGCGCCAGCTACGACATCGGCTTCGGCGGTCTGGACCACGTGATTGCCAGCGGCAAGAACGTCAACATCCTCGTGCTCGACACCGAGGTTTACTCCAACACCGGTGGTCAGGCCTCCAAGGCTACCCCGATCGGTGCTATCGCCAAGTTTGCCGCTGCCGGCAAGCGCGTCCGCAAGAAAGACCTGGGTCTGATTGCCAGCACCTACGGCTACGTCTATGCCGCTCAGATCGCTATGGGCGCCGACAATGCCCAGTGCCTGAAGGCTATCCGCGAAGCCGAGGCCTATGACGGTCCCTCGATCATCATCGCCTACGCTCCCTGTATCAACCACGGTATCAAGGCCGGTATGGGTAAGGCACAGGCCGAGGAGCAGGCAGCCGTAGCTTGCGGTTACTGGCACCTGTGGCGTTACAACCCGCAGCTCGAGGCCGAGGGCAAGAACCCCTTCACCCTCGACAGCAAGGAGCCCAACTGGGACGAGTTCGAGAACTTCCTCAAGGGCGAGGTGCGCTACGCATCGGTACTGAAGCAGTATCCCGACGAGGCAGCCGAGCTGTTCGCCGCCGCTAAGGAGAATGCTCAGTGGCGCTACAACAACTACCGCCGTCTGGCCCGCCAGCAGTGGGGTGTTGCTGAGGACTAATCGATTCCTAGGCTTTAGGCTTTAGGCTTTAGCTGAAGCCTATCAATGACAAAACGCAGGGCTGGAAACTCGTTCCAGTCCTGCGTTTCTTTTTTCCTTCCCGCTGTTCGCTAAGCAGGCCGTCGGTCTACACAAGACCTGCGGCCTTGGGCTTTGCCCCAACAGAGTACATGCTTGACCACTGTATTCAACGCCCCCTTGGCCAGGACACTTTCTTTTGGTACATTCAACGCCCCCCGGCCCCCTCTAGTCTTAGAGGGGGAGTTGATGACGGGGCCCGATAAGGGGAATTTTGTCACAGGATTTGGTTTGGGATTTGGCAGATTCAAAATAATGTTTTATTTTTGCACATTATCTGTTTAAATATATTTGCTATGAAAAAAGTTGTTATATTATTCATCATGCTGCTTACGGTCATGGTGTCTGCCAGGGCCGAGCGGACGATTATCTTTGAGGGCGATAGTTATGCCCATCCTGCTGTGATACCGCTCTCGCTGATGCAAGATGGTTTCACGCTGTCGATTTATGGCACTGTACACTTTGATGGCCTGTTCATATATGGCGGTCAAGAGTCAAGCTTATCCACAGACGTGGGTAACATCACCAACATTGTCTTTGAAGGGCAAGGCTCGGTGTCATTTGCCTTTTCTGAAGGCTCTTATGGCACCAGCGGCATCAATGGCTACTGGACCGGTAACGCGGTTTCGGTAACCTTTGTGCCGTCGTCGAGTGTTGTAGTCCATCGCATCATAGTCACTGTCGATGATAGTGACGCCATCACCGACATGTCCTTGTGTGACATGAAGTCTTTAGTAGACGGAAAGGCATATCTGTCCAGTCATGAACTGGTCGTACTGCAGCAGGCAAGATACTACCTTTTTGTCAAGGACAGGTTAACAGACTGCTATGGCCTCGTCCATGATGATGTCGGGCAGACTTATGCCCAGGGCGACGTGATACCCGGCGGTTGGGGAGGAAAAATGATGACTTATTATGGAGAGCCCCGATTGATGTCTGCGATTGCCTTCAGGCCCGCTGTAGAGAACATAGAAGTGACACCCGAGGAAATCACGCCTGGAGATGTGGGCCACGATTATTGGGCACACTATGTGGTCCTCAAGAACGTCATGATCAGTGAAGATGGAAGTAAGCTGACTGACGAGGACGGCAATGAGGCCCCGATTTACAAATGGCCCTACGGCGTTGAGCCTCCCGAGCTGCCTGATGACCTCAGCGTGCCCTATGATGTCTATGGTGTCGTAGAATCCTTCAGGGTTGGTTATGCCGGTTCAAGTGAGTATGACTATGAGATACTTCCCATGCGCTATGAACGTGCAGATCCACCAGAAACCGTTTGCTGCCTGGAAGACTTGTTGGAATTGTACCCTCAGAATGAGCCGGTTGAATTCTCCTACCCGCTCATTGTGATTGATCAATACGGGAATTATCTGTATTTCAAGGATACGTGCGGACGGTTCGGAATGATGTACGGCAGCAATGCGGGCGGTCCGTTCGAGAATGGCGATACCATCATCGGCAGGGCATACTGGACGACATACCAGAACGCACCTCAACTTGGAGCCAATGACGAGTGGCGGTTGGTGGGCCATGGCCCGGCAGTACAGCCCCTCCCGACTGCCATTGAAGAGATGACCGAGGATTGCGTTCACTCCTATTTGTGCTACAATGATGTGGAGATCATTGAAGAGGACAATGATTTTTACATTAAGGACAAGTGGGGTGACAGGCTGCTGCTGTACAATCGTTTCCAGATTGAGTTGCCTCCCCAGAATCCGCTGGATGATTCAGGAGACGTATACCCTTGTGGCAATGACGAAGTCACCATTGCAGTTGTAAACACGCTGATTGATCAAATCTTATCGGGCGACTATGAGTATGTGACACGCTGGGCCCCGCCTGCCGGATACAATGGTGTGTTGACCTATGACGTTACGGGGTTCCTGGCGATCTATAGGGGGACATTGGAACTGTTCCCCAATGAGGTAGGTTTCCACGGATGGACAAAGAAACGTGTGTTGAGGTGGGATGTCAACATGGATGGCGAGGTCAACCTTGCTGACGTGAATGCCGTCATCAGCATCATCTTTGACGGGAAAGCCCGCATGTTAGTTAACAGTGAATAGTTAACAGTTAAGAATTAAGAGTTAAGAGTTAACAGTTAAGAGTTAAGAGTTAATATTGATGCGGGGCTGGAACGTATGATTCCAGCCTCGCTTTTTCAGGTTGGACATAGTCTGTCACTCAGGACACAAGCCGCAATGCACCGAGCAAAATATGCCCAAAACGGGCCCTAAAACGGGTCTAAAAATGGTCCAGAATGGCCGAAATATTGATTTTTCCTGTTAATAGAGTGCAATTTCCTTGTAAAATTTCGGTAAATTCTAAAAAAATGCTAATTTAGCGGGCTGATTATACTGACTGATTGCATTTTTTAACTGCCATCGTTCAACAAGATATCATCACATTATAATTATATTAATCATTTTTATTCACCAAAAAACTAAAAGGCATGAAAGAGAAAGAAAACCTTTTCAACTTCATCAAGAGAACCGGTTTGACGGTTGCCTTCGCGTTTATGGCAATGATTGCACTGGCCCAAGTGAACGGTGTGATCGTTGACCCGAACGGAGAGCCTGTCATCGGTGCCTCAGTCAAAGTTTTAGGTAGTTCCATGGGTACTGTTACCGACATAGGAGGTAACTTCACCTTGAACTGCCCGACGACCAGTACGCTGGAGGTCAGCTACATCGGTTATCAGACCCAGGCTGTCGACCTGAAGGGCCGCAGCACCGTCAACATCGAGATGCACGAGGCCGCCAACGCGCTGAGTGAAGTCGTTGTTACCGGTATGGGTATCAAGAAAGACCAGAAGAAGCTGGGTTACGCTGTGAGCTCGGTAACTGCCGAGGAGCTCGTGAAAACGGGTGCTCCCAACTTTGCTACCGCCCTCTATGGTAAGGCAGCTGGTGTGCGCATCGCCGCCGCTCCTGGTGGTAACGTTTCGGCTGTTGCCATCAACGTTCGTGGCTTCTCGTCAATCACTGGTACCACCCAGCCTCTGATCGTTCTGGACGGTGTGCCCATCCACAATGGTGACACCAACAACAACGGTTACTGGGACAACCAGCGCATCAACTCCAACGGTCTAGTGGACATCAACCCCGACGACATCGAGAACATCTCGATCCTGAAGGGTGCCGCCGCATCGGCCCTCTACGGTTCAGAGGCTGCCAACGGCGTTGTGATGATCACCACCAAGAAGGGTGCTGCAGGTACTGGCACCACTGTCGAGTTCGGTGTTAACCTGAGCTGGGACAAGGTGGCCTATATGCCCGACATCCAGCGCGAGTTCGGTCCCGGTTATGACAACTGGGTACTGGGTGACAACAACCCCGACGCTCTGACCGGTTTCCGTCAGACCCGCTTCGACCGCGACGGCAACAAGATCTGGACTCCCAACCGTGAGACTTATTACAGCTACGGTGCCCGCTACGACGGCCGTGAGATTACCTACTTTGACGGCACCAAGCGTCGCTACGAGCCCATCAAGGGCGACCAGTGGAACGAGCTGTTCCGTACCGGTTTCAACCAGGCTTACAATGTGGCCATCACCAACGCCACCGAGAAGAACAACGTTCGTTTCTCTTACACCTACAATGACGTAAGGGCTACTCAGTTCAACTCGAACAACAACAAGCACAACTTCAACCTGAGCGGTACCTTCGGTATCACCAACAACATCAAGTTGAACTATGCTGCTACCTACATGAGCCAGTACATCAAGAACCGTCCCTATCGTATCAGCCGTATCGTCTGCAACTACTCGGGTATGTTCGGCGGCTTCACCGATGTGAAGTACATCCGTGAGCACACCATGACCAGCCTGGGTTACATGAACAGCGTCGCTGCTATCAACGGCGGTTCGTCCAACACGCTGACTCCCGACGAGCAGTTCCTCTACTCGCCCATGGGCTCGACCTCACTGATCAGCGAGTACTTCTGGAACATCATGGGTAAGATCCAGGAGGAGCGCCACAACCGCTTCATCGGTTCGGTGAACCCCACCTGGGAAATCGTCCCCGGCCTGACCCTGGGCGCCCGCATCGCTACCGACTTGACCACCGACAAGATCGAGAACAAGAACCACAGTGAGAACTCTCACATGTTCTCGAGCAACGGTGAGTACAGCGACAGCTATGGATTGACCAACAGCAAGTATGAGATCATCTACGGCGACGTGATGTTGAGCTGGGACAAGACCTTCAACAATGTGCACAACATTACCGCCAACATCGGTTACAACGCACGTCAGGAGAACTACTTCCTGTCTAACGTAAGCACCAGCAAGGGTCTGAGCCAGGAGAACTGGTTCAACCTGAACGCTTCGGTGGGTACCAAGAACGCCCGCATGGACAAGCAGGAATTGCTCCGCACCGGTATGTTCCTGACCGCCAGCTACGGCTATGACTACTGGGCATACATCGAGGGTACCATCCGCAACGAGAAGACCTCGACCCTGAAGAAGGGCAACAACTCCTTCTGGTATCCTTCGGTGAGCGGTAGCATCCTGTTCTCCGAGATGTTGAAGGACAAGCGCCCCGACTGGTTTGACTATGGTAAGATCCGCGCTTCGTTCGGTATCGTAGGTAACGCCCCCGGCATCTACAGCGCCGTTAACGCCTACAGCCAGGGTACCATCAACCGTGGTGACACCTACATCTACAACTACATCGACACCAGGGTTGGTAACGAGAGTATCCGTCCTGAGAAGAAGTACGAGTTTGAGGTTGGTCTCGAGGGCAAGTTCTTGCGCGATCGCCTGGGCTTTGAGTTCTCGTTCTACAGCAACGACATCAAGGATCAGATCCTGCAAACCACCGCTGCTTATTCGATGGGTGCTGCCAGCATGCTGATGAACGTCGGTGAGCTGACCAACAAGGGTATTGAGCTCAGCCTCTATGGCACTCCCGTTCAGACGACCGACTTCCGTTGGGATCTGCGCGCCAACATCGCCTTCAACAAGAACAAGGTTAAAAAGCTCGCCGATGGTCTTGACATCCTGGCCCATCAGAACTTTGATAACGGTGCCGCTCAGCTCGAGTCTCACGTCGGTGAGCCTATGGGTGACTGGTACACCTACACCTGGAAGACCGATGAGAAGGGCAACTACCTGACCAGCAACGGTCTCTATATCACCGATACCGAGGAGCGCCACAAAGTAGGTAACGCTATGCCGGACGCTGTCGGTGGTTTCGGTACCAGCCTCACCTGGAGGAACTGGACCCTGGATGCCGCCTTCGACTTCCGCATCGGTGGTGATGTGCTGAACCTGCCGTGGCAGTACTACATGGACACCGGTATCATCGGCGAGGCCGTTGGTGCTCGTGATGCCAAGAGCGGCGGTCTGTTCTACTACAGCACTGTTGATGATGTAAACGACAAGTCCAGCATCGTTCAAGTTAGCGCTCCCGCTGACTACAAGCGCGGCGAGACCATGATCGACGGTCACTACGTTTGGGACAATGGTGTGATCCAACCTGGTGTTAACGAGGATGGCACCCCCAACACGACCATCGTTACCCAGTTCGAGATCAACGACATGCAGTATGGTTGGGGTACCAGCTCCACCCAGAGCTATGCTAAGGCTATCCAGGACAACAGCTATGTTAAGTGCCGTGAGCTCAGCCTCACCTACATGTTGCCCAAGTCGCTGACCAGCAAGTTCGCTTGCAGCCGCCTGTCGATTTCGGCATTTGCCCGCAACCCGTTCTATGTATATCGTGCTCTCAAGATCTTTGATGCTGAGACCACCGATGGTACCAACTGGATCTATCAATCTCAGGTTGGTGGTTCTACCGCCAGCACCCGCACCTTTGGTGTATCACTGCGTGCAACCTTCTAATGTGTGAACCAGTAATAATTGCAAACAATTAAAAAGACAATATATATGAAAAAGATATTTTTATTGCTCTTTGCCGCAGTGGGTTTGATGACCGCTCTCTCGTCGTGCTCGGAAGATGACTTCAACGAGAAGTATGCCGATCCGTCAAAGACCACTACTGTGGGTGTGCCCCAGGTATTCACCGGTATCATGCACAATGGTAACCGCTGGATGAATCCCACCTACTGGCGCTACTACACCCAGTCCACCACGTCCGGCTGCTTCTCGGGCGTGATCGGCAATTCCAATGGCCGCGGTCGTTTCCGTGGTGCCAGCGAGGGTTACTTCAACATCCGCTGGCAGGACTACTACAAGATGCTCACCCAGTTCCGTCTGCTTGAGTATAACTACAACAACATGAACGAGACCGAGAAACCCGCCAACGAGATCTTCTATCTGCTGGGTCGCACCCTGGTAGAGGCTCAGTTGCACGAGGTTCTGTCCATCTGGGGTGACGTTCCCTACAAGGGAGCCGGTACCCTGTGGATGACGGGTGACTATGACGCTGCCAAGCAGGCTGTTGCCTATGACGACGACGTTGAGCTCTACAAGATGATCCTCGCCGACCTCAAGGAGGTGGGTGACTACTTCGCTAGCGGCAACGTGAACGCTGCCGGTCTGAGCTCGCTGGCCCGTCAGGACTTCTCCTGCGCCAAGGGTTCGGCCGAGATGTGGCAGAGGTATGTCAACTCGCTGCGTCTGCGCATCGCCCTGCACCTGGCCACCAACGGTGACCTCACCGGTGACGCCCGCAATGCCATCGCCGAGATCCTGAACAATCCCAGCAAGTATCCCTTGATCGAGAACAACAATCATAACATGGGTGTCGACGGCGAGACCTCGACCGACGACTACAACTATGGCAAGGGTATCGCACAGGCTCTCGCAGGCCGCAGCGAAGGCTCTGGCTCACAGGCCATGCTCGATGCTATGAACGTTCCCGCCAACGGTATCCCCGATGAGAACACCGACCCCAGGATTGCTGCCATCTATGACTGCAACCCCGACGGTGAGTATGTTGCCTATAACAACGCCCTGACCGACGCTCAGATCAGTGATATCGCCACTGCCAAGGACGCCGAGTACAAGGAGCGTGGTATCCCCTACTGCAACTACTACTGCTACATCGACACCATCGCTATGGCTGGTTGGGCAACCTATCAGGGTAATGCCAACCTGAACGGTATCTGGATCAGCGCAGCCGAGGTTGCCCTGAGCAAGGCCGAGGCCTATCTGATGGGCTATGGTGTGGGCGCCGATGCCGCCAAGGCTAAGCAGTGCTTCATCGACGGTGTAGCCTTCTCTAATGAGTACTACTGGGACATCAAGCTGGGTTCATCGCTGGCCAAGGACGGCAACGACAGCTACAACGGCTATCGCAGGCTGGAAGTTCCCGTCTTCGATGATTTCATCGCCTATGCCAACAAGATCTGGCAACCCACCCAGGAGTGTATTGCTACCCAGCTGTGGCTGAACTTCGGTTTCATGAATGAGCTCGAGGCTTGGAACGTTACTCGCCGCACCGGTTATCCCAACGTGAAGTTCATGAAGGACAGCCAGCAGAGTGACTATCCCACTCCTCCCCATCGTCTGCCTTATCCCAGCGATGAGCTGAACTTCAACGCCACCAACGTCCAGAACGCTATCCAGACCAACTACAGCGAGTCCACTGGTTACTACACCAAGCTCTTCTGGGCCAAGGAGAACTACTATTCACTCTTCTAATGAGGAATTAAGGTCAGTCCTGGTGACTGATTGAGATAGAATCCCCGGCAGGCAACAGCTTGCCGGGGATTTTTCTTCTTTCCAGGACTCCTGCAACTCACACCATCGCTTATTAAAAAAATATTAAACTGGTCCCAAAGTATTGCAAAATCTAAAAAACTGATATATATTTGTGCACCTTTAATAACAAACTCTTTATTTATACTATTATGGGATTACTTGACGAACTTCAGAGAAAACTAGAAGAGGCAGCCCGCCAGGCACAACAGCAAGCCGGTGGTGGTGGACAAGCCACAGGTGGCAACGAGATTCCCAACCCGTGGGACCAGACCCCGCAGCAACCGCAACAGCAGCAGGCTCCGAATTTCCCTCCCGGCTATCAGCAGCCACAACAGCAGTACCCCACCCAGCAGCAGTATCAGCAGCAATACCAAGCCATCATGCAGCAGATACAGCAGCTGGTTCAGGAGGCTTACAAGCTCGGCTACCAGTATGGCGTGCAGACCGTTCAGCAGGGCGGTGTCCGCGCCGGCCTGATGGATGACCAGGAGAAATAGGCGCTAGTCGCTAGTCACTAGTCACTAGTCGTTTCAGACATCACCACACCACCAGCCTGCCTTCACTACAAGGCAGCATTGGTGGTGTGTTGCCATATCATTTCACCAATAACACCATGACAATCACCGCAGGGGAGTTTCTAGCCCCTAGTTGGGCGTCCGCGCTGTAGGGCCTCGCCTTGGCGTGGCCGCATCTCCTGCTCCACAAACCTCACGCTAAGTCGCAAAGACACTAAGGATTAATGATTTCTTCGGCAATGTAGAGACGCAAAATTTTGCGTCTCAAGGGCGGCATTGCAGCAGGGCCTTGTGGTTGGAGACGCAAGATTTTGCGTCTCTACAGGGGCCAACGTGCTTGGCCTCACACTATGCCGCAATGACGCTAAGATTTTCAATAAACAACAAAAACAAGGGCATCTACATTCCAATCATACGGAATGCAGATGCCATCTTAAAAAATCTTTGCGCCTTAGCGTGAGGCCCCAAGGACGCGGATGCCTCACTAATCGCTAATCTCTAATCACTAATCAGCGAGCAACGCGAGCCTTAGCCGCACTGGAAGTACTCGTTGACGAGCTGTGCGGTGCGCTTGGGATCGTGCTCGATGTCGTGACGCAGGGTGCGGTCGTTGAAGGAGCGCAGCTCGGCGATGATGCCGTCGATCATGTGTGCGCTGAACACACCGTGCTCCTCGAAGGCAGCACGCAGTTTATCCAGGCAGTCGGCACTGGCGACGCAGCTGTCGGGCAGGCAGTCGAGTTCGTTGAGGCGGTCGGCGTTGGCAGCATCGTGGATGTTGACATCGACATAGGTCTTCTTGGCCAGCTCGAGGGCATTCTCCATCTCGAAGCCGTGGCGGCATGCTACGCACAGGCCGGCCAGCAGCTGGTAGATGTCGGCCGAGCCGTCCGGCGAGCGCATCTCGACGGTCTGCTTCTGGGTGGTGTCAAACTTGCTGGCGGGCTCCAGCGGATTGGCGGCACGGCACATGTCGGCACCTGCGGTCCAGCCCAGGGGCACACGCACGAGCACCGAGCGGTTGCGGTCACCCCAGCACACGTTGGTGGGAGCCTCCTGGTGGGGCACCAGGCGGAAGTAGGACATCGGGTTCTTGTTGCCGAAGGCGGTGATTGCGGGAGCCAGGTCCATCATGCCGGCGATGGCCTTGCGGGCCTCGTCGCTGAGGACGCCCTTGTCGTTGAGCATCATGTTGCGGCCATCCTTCATCAAGCGCATGTGGATGTGCAGACCCGAGCCGGCCTTACCGGTCGTGATCTTCGGAGCGAAGGTGACATTCAGGTTGGCGCGGAAGGCCAGGTTGCGGATCACCCACTTGGCAATCATCAGCTGGTCGGCGGCGTCGAGTACGGGAACGGGCAGGAACTCGATCTCGTTCTGCTCATAGACCACGCCGTCTTGCTCGAAGTTGCCCACCTCGCTGTGGCCGTACTTGATCTGGCCACCGGCCTTGGCGATGTAGTCCATGCAGCGCTGGCGGAAGTCGTTAGTCTTGGCATAGGGCATCGACTCGTGGTAGCCGTGCTGGTCGCGGGCGGGGTAGAAGTCCACCGACGGGCGGATGACGTAGTACTCCAGCTCGCCCATGGCATGATACTCCATGCCGGTCACCTCACGGAAGGCCTGGGCGGCCTTGCGCAGCGTCTGCTCGGGAGAGCTCTCCAGGGGCTTGCCGTCCTTGTCGAAGAAGGAGCACAGCAGGCACAGCGTGGGAATCTCGGCGAACGGATCGAGGAAGGCGGTGCTGAATCGCGGCAGCACATACAGGTCGCTGGAGCTGGCCTGGATGAAGCTGAACAGGCTGGAGCCGTCCACACGCTCACCACACGACAGGATCGTGCGCAGGTAATCCTTGCTGCTGATGACAAAATTCAGGGTTTTCAACTTGCCGTCACCGCCGGGGTACATGAAGTTGACCATGCGGATGTTGTTCTCCTCGATGAAACGGATGATGTCGGCCTTGGTGAACTCTTGAGGTTCCTTCTGCAGGTAGGCCACTACCTGGTTGGCGTTCAGTGCCAGAATTTCGTTTTCCACTATAATTGTAATGAAATTAGGCTTTCAGCTGAAAACTGAAAGGCAGGTTAATTAATGGTTTTAGTTCTTGGGGCAAAGGTAGTCATTTTTTCTTATAGTGATATCTTTTTATAAGAATAATTAGAGCCGATGAAGTACAAAGATTAATTCCATGGCTGCGAAAAACAGGAAAACCGGGGCAAGCATTTGCACACCATTTTAGAAATGCTTACCTTTGAGCATTCAACCTAACCAATATTCCTGAACCGATGAAACAATTATTGCTGATGGCATTTGTCCTGTTACAAGCATGGGCCGCCTCGTCCCAGGAGCTGCCCCAATTCCTGTACAATGACTATGAGGGGTGGACATATAACAACCCCGGCGTACCGCTCAGCCCCGAGGCCATCGGCAGTGCCAAGGTCCGCCTCTATGTGGACAGCCAGGGCCGGGTGCTCACGCTGACCTCGCCCGACTTCGCCTGCGCGGGGCTCGACAGCATCCACGCCGACGTCAGGTGGAAATCAGCCGACCAGACCGTCTCGTTGACCATGGTGCTGGATGACACCGAGGGCACTCCGCTGGACTCGGCGACCTGCCTGCCCTCCAACGCCGGCAGCGAGCAGGAGTTCGCCTACACGATAGCGGTCCCTGCAGGGCTGACGACGGCCCGTGTGAGGTTCGTCTCCTGGAATGCCGTGGCAGGCACCAGCGGGGCCGTCAGGAGGGTACTGTTGTCGGGCATCGCCGCAGTGACACCGCCACCCGTGGTGACCAGCGGTGACGTGGACGGCAACGGCAAGGTCAACATCGCCGACGTGACAACGCTCATCAACTACCTGCTGAGCAACCACGGCAACATCAACACCACGGCTGCCGACACCGACGGCAACGGCAAAATCAGCATCGCCGACGTGACGACGCTCATCAACATGCTACTCAGCGGGAATTACGTCCGGGCGTGACGCAGGCCGTAGAGCAGCACCACAACAAAGCACAGAACCGGAACGATGAACGAGAGGTTCACGGCAGGCAGGACAGTCACGTCGCTGTCGATGATCATCGCCTGAACGGCGGGCAAGAGGCTGCCTCCCAGGATAGCCATGATCAGTCCGGCCGAACCGACCTCGGTGTCACGGGGCACCCCGCCCAGGGCGATGCCGTAGATGGTGGGGAACATCAGGCTCATGCAGGCCGACACCGCCACGAGGCAGCACATGCCCGTGCGCCCGCCCGCAAGGATGACGCCGCCCAGCAGCACGATGGCCAATGCAGCGAAGAAGGCCATCAGGCGCCCTGGCCTGAAATATTTCATCAGATAAATGTTGACAAAGCGCATCAGGCAGAAGATGACCATCGCCACGATGTTGTAGCGCTGGGAGAGCACCTCGGCGGCCTGTTCGGACATCCCCTCGGCCATGAACACGCGTGTGCCATACTGGATGATGAACGTCCAGCAGGTGATCTGCGCGCCCACATAGAAGAACTGGGCCACCACGCCGCGACGGTAGGGCCTGTTGCCCCACAGCCGCTTCACGGCGGGCCACAGGGGCTCATGGTTCTCACGGGCCGCCTGATGGACGGCAGGGATGCGCACGAGCTGCATCAGCACCAGCATCAGTACCAACACGATGCCCAGCAGGGTATAGGGTTGGGACAGCACGGCCAGGTCGCTCTGCTTCAGCACCTCGAACTCGGCGTCGCCGAGGGCTGCACGCTGGGCCGTGTCAAGCGGGGAAAGCCGCGCCTGGATGAAGTTCATCGCCACAAACATGCCCGCCAGCGACCCGATGGGGTTGAACGATTGGGCCAGGTTGAGGCGCCGCGTCGCGGTCTCGCGGTCTCCCATGAGCAGGATATAGGGGTTGGCGGTCGTCTCGAGGAACGACAGGCCGCAGGTCAGGATGAAGTAGGCGACCAGGAAGGGGGCAAAGCTGCCCATCGCCCGCGCGGGGATAAACAGCAGCACGCCTAGGGCATACAGGGACAGGCCCATCACGATGCCGCTCTTGAAGGAGTGACGGCGGATGAACAGCGCAGCGGGCAACGCCATGCAGAAGTAGCCGCCATAGAAGGCCACCTGGACCATCGTGCCGTCGGTCACACTCATGCGGAAAATCTTGGAAAAGGCTTTGACCATCGGGTTGGTGATGTCGTTAGCAAAGCCCCACAGAGCAAAGCAGCAAGTCACGACGATGAAGGGCAGCACATAGCTCACGCCCTCACGCGTCACCAGCAGACGGGATTTCCTGTTATTCTTCATTTGCAATCAATTATCTTTATGAGGAGTCGCAAGATTCTGCGTCTCTACAAGCCAGATTCGAGTTTGAAGATACGCTCCATCAACTGCCACTTGGCCGTCGAGGGGGCATCGGGGTCGCAGCCCTGGAACTGGGCGACATAGGCCTCCCACTCGGCCTGACGCGGCAGTGTCGCCAGGCGCGCGTTGTCCTTTTCCCAGTCAAAATCATCAACCGTGTCGCATATCATGAACAGGCGGTTGCCGAGGATGTAAATCTGCATATCGAGGATGCCCACGCTGCGGATGCCCTCCTGTATCTCGGGCCACACATGGGCGTGGGCCTCAACGTATTTCTCAATCATTTCGCGGTCGTCCCGCAATTCTAAAGTCTGGCAGTATCGTTTCATAGTCAGTTGTCAGTTATTATTCTAGATTGTCTAGATGATCTAGATTTTCTAGATAGTCTAGAAAATTTAGAGGGGCTCACTAGAGCCTAATAGTGAGAGGGATGGCTCCCTCGGGGAAATGAGCACGGTCGCGGCAGACCAGGGCGAGATAGCCGCCTCCGCCTGCGCCGGGCATCTTACACGCCAGCACGCCGTCCATGGCGCTGTAGCGGTCGATGTAGTCCTGCACGCCGGGCTGGATCATCGCGGGGAACATGGCCACCTGGGCCTCGAAGGAGTCACGATAGGCCGCGGCAAAGGCCTCCAGGTCACGGCGCTGGATGGCGTCCCAGCAGCGGTCGGCAGCAGCGGCCAGGGCACGCACCTTGACGGGCGTGATGTCCTTGCCCTCGACGACGCTGCAGCCCGGACGGCGCGGGAACATCGGTATCAGGCACAGGTGGTCCTCAAGCCAGCCGAGCAACGCGGGATCTTGGGTATATTCAATCTTCTCGGGCCAATAGCTGCCGTTATAGTAGTGGCGGGCAAGGCCCGGGACGCAGATGCCGATGGCATCCTGGGCCCCGCTGACAATGCCGTCGCTGCGCTCGGGGTCGTTCTCGAGGCAGAAGACCAGGCGGGCCAGCATCTCGGGGTCCATGTCGGGCAGACGGTAGGGCCACACGCGCCTGATGGTGTTGCGCGTGCTGGTGGACAAGCCGCAGCGCTCGCGGACCTCAAACGTCGGCTCCAGCGAGATGGTCAACGCCCATCCCGGGGCGTGACAGGAAACGTAGGGCTGGTCAATCCATGTGCCGGCCAGGTCCAGGCGCGTGGGCAGCTGGCAGGTCGCCCGCTTGAGGGCGGTGCTGCTGCGGGCGTCCAGCCCCTCGGCCGGGACACGCTGCAGCACGATATACTCCATGCCGCGCTCGCGGCACAGCCGGCGCTTCTCCTCACGGTCGCCGTCCTCGTTGACCACCAGGCAGTCGGGACGGACGATGTCGAGCGTCGGCAGGAAGTCGAGCATGCCGTCGCCCTGGTTGATATAGGCCTCCTTGACATAGCGGATGGCCTGCACCATGAACAGGCGCTCCCGCTCGTTGTAAAGCGTCTTATGGCCCTTCAGGTGCTAAGAACTCCACATGGCCCGAATGCAGCAGGTCGTAGCAGCCCGATACAAAAACCTTCTTGTTGCTCACTGTCGTTTCATTTTTTACGGTTTGAACGACAAAGGTACAATTTCCGACCCACAAGAGCAGCAAGAAGGGCGGAAAAATATCTCCCGCCCGACTTATTCACTGTTTAATTAATAATCAACTTATCATTCTGGAACGCACTTAAGCGTCTGACGGATGTCTTCGTCCGAGATTCTGTGGTTCATCAGATCGCCGTTCAGGTACTGGTCATAGGCGCTCATATCGATCAGGCCGTGGCCCGAGAGGTTGAACAGGATGACCTTCTCCTCGCCTGTCTGCTTGCATTTCTCGGCCTCACGGATGGCGGCGGCGATGGCATGGCTCGACTCGGGGGCGGGGATGATGCCCTCGGTGCGGGCGAAAAGCATGCCGGCTTCAAATGACTCGAGCTGGGGGATGTCCACGCCATGCATCAAACCGTCCTTGAGCAGCTGTGAAATAATCACTCCGGCGCCGTGATAGCGCAAGCCGCCGGCATGGATGTTGGCGGGCTTGAAGCTGTGGCCCAGCGTGAACATCGGCAGCAGGGGCGTGTAGCCGGCCTCGTCGCCGAAGTCGTAGCGGAACTCTCCGCGGGTGAGTTTCGGGCAGCTCTCGGGCTCGGCGGCGATGAACTCGGTCCGCTTGCCGTCCTTCAGGTTGTGGCGCATGAAGGGGAAAGCGATGCCGCCGAAGTTGGAACCGCCGCCGAAACAGGCAATCACCACGTCGGGATATTCCCCGGCCATGGCCATCTGTTTCTCGGCCTCAAGGCCGATGATGGTCTGATGCAGCCCCACGTGGTTAAGCACTGAACCCAAGGTATATTTGCAGTTGGGCGTCGTGGTGGCCAGCTCCACGGCCTCGGAGATGGCCGTTCCCAGCGAACCCGGATGATGCGGATCACGCGTGATGATATCCTTGCCGGCACGGGTGGACATGGACGGCGAACCCGTCACAGCGGCCCCGAAGGTGCGCATGATGGATGCGCGGTAGGGCTTCTGCTGCATCGAGATCTTCACCTGATAGACGGCAGCCTCCAGGCCGAACACCCTCGCGGCGTAGGCCAGGGCGGCACCCCACTGCCCGGCACCGGTCTCGGTAGTGACATTGGTGGTGCCTTCCTGCTTGGCATAGTAGCACTGGGGCAGGGCCGAATTGACCTTGTGGGACCCTAGCGGGTTGACCGACTCGTTCTTGAAGTAGATGTGGGCCGGGGTCTGCAAGGCCTCTTCCAGGGAATAGGCACGCACGAGGGGCGTGGAGCGATAGGCTTTGTATTTCTCCAGCACCTCCTCGGGGATGGGGATGAAATCGTGCTCGGTGTCGAGTTCCTGGACGCAGCATTCGCGGGGGAAGATATGGGCCAGGTCGTCCACGCCCAGCGGCTGCCTGGTGGCAGGATGGATGGGCGGCATGGGCTTGTTGGGCATATCGGCCTGGATGTTATACCATGCGGTGGGCAACTCGTTCTCCTGGAGGATAAATCTTTTCTGTTTCATTGTTGATGATGTTTTTGGGTGATTAATATTTTAAAAGGCCTGTCGCAAGTACGACAGACCTTTTACTTTTTATCATTGTATGAGAATTTCATACGGTCAGGCGACTCACGACTTTTTCAATCTTGAGCTGCGCCACCACCAGTATGATGAAATCATTGTCATTTCTTTATATTTATGTTGACGCGGCAAATTTATATTCATTTCTGTTACCAAACAAGCATTTTTTTGAAAAAATTGTCCCTCGGCCGCAATAACTACGGTAACCGGTCAGGTCGCCGCACCCTGTTCCCGGAAAGCGAGAAAACCATGCCCATAAAAATCAATGCATTTGCACATTTGATTTGGATTTATTCAGGAAAAAGCCTAACTTTGTACCGACTATAGCCAGAACATCATAATAACCAATATAAAATACTATATCACTATGTACACTCAAGAGAACGGATTTTATATAGCCCACGGGCCGAACGGACCTATCAGCATCCTGGGCAAAATGGCCAACCGCCACGGCCTCATTGCCGGAGCGACGGGTACCGGTAAGACGGTAACCCTGCAGGTGATTGCCGAGAGCTTCTGCAAGGCCGGCGTGCCGTGCTTCATGGCCGACATGAAGGGGGACCTCTCGGGCGTGAGCCAGCCGGGCAAGCTGTCAAGCTTCATCGAGAAGAGGCTGCCGGAGTTCGGCATCGACCAGGAGAGCCTCACGTTTGAAGGCTGCCCGGTGCGGTTCTATGACGTCTATGGCGAGCAGGGCATCCCGATGCGAGCCACCATCGGCGAGATGGGCCCCGACCTGATGGCCCGCATCCTGGGCCTGAACGAGACGCAGACCGGCGTGCTCAACATCCTGTACCGCATCCTCGACGACAAGGGCATCCTGCTCGACGACTTGAAGGACCTGCGCAGCGCCCTGGACTGGCTGTCCAAGCACGCCAAGGAATACACCACCCAGTATGGCAATGTTTCCACCGCCAGCATCGGTGCCATCCAGCGTGCCCTGCTGCACCTCGAGAACCAGGGGGCCGACAAGTTCTTCGGCATCCCGTCGTTCAACATCATGGACCTGCTCGAGACCCGCGACGGCAAGGGCATCCTGAGTGTTCTGGCCGCCGACAAGCTGATGCTGCAGCCCAAGCTCTATTCCACCTTCCTGTTGTGGCTGCTGAGCGAGCTCTACAGCACCCTGCCCGAGGTGGGCGACCAGGAGCTGCCCAAGCTGGTCTTCTTCTTTGACGAGGCCCACATGCTGTTCGAGGACACGAGCAAGGCTTTGACCGACAAGATTGAGCAGGTCATCCGCCTTATCCGCAGTAAGGGCGTCGGCATCTTCTTCATTTCACAGCTGCCCACCGACATCCCCGACGTGATCCTAGGCCAGCTGGGCAACCGCGTGCAGCATGCCCTGAGGGCCTACACGCCGCGCGACCAGAAGGCCGTCAAGGTGGCCGCCGAGACCTTCCGCGCCAACCCGGCATTCAAGACCGAGGAAGCCATCCTCGAGCTGGGGACGGGCGAGGCACTGGTGTCGTTCCTCGACGAGAAGGGCGCCCCCTGTGTCGTCGAGCGCGCCAAGGTGCTGTTCCCGTTGAGCCAGATCGGCGCCATCACCGAGGGCCAGCGCCTGGACATCATGAATGCCAATAAAGACATCAACGCCAAGTACAAGGAGGCAGGGGAGAGAGAAAGCGTCTTTGAGGTGTTCGCCCGCGAAGCCGAAGCCGAGGCCAAGGCTGCCGAGGAAGCCACCGCTGCCAAGGAGGCCGAAAAAGAGGAGAAGTCCAAGAAAAAGGAAAAAACCATCTGGGACAAGGTGTGGAAGTCTGTCGTCACCGCCGTGACCGGCACGCTGGCCACCATCCTAGGCAAGACCGTTGCCGACACCATCACGGGCAAGAAGAGCAAGAACACCAGCATCAAGGATGCCGCCGGACGCGCCGCCAAGAACGCCACCAGCGCCGCCGGACGCCAAATCCTGCGCGACATCCTCGGCAACCTCACCAAGTGACGCCCGCTCGCCCGCAATAACGTAAAGCAACCAGCAATATACCCGCTAAGGAAGCCAGGGGGCGTTGATGCCACTGCGATAATCATCGGTAGCATCAACGCCCCCCAGACACATCTTATCTATGAGGAGAAGCTAAAATGACCCCGCTATGGGTTTGTCGTTCTCACATTAAATCAATCGGTCCAGGAGATGCCCCCTGGACCGATTTTGTGCTTAGTCATGATTTGCTTTATTTGTGTCGTAATGGTTGTCTTTATCTTTTCTCACGTCTTTCACTCACAGGCTTGCCGGCTGCCGTTACGATAGCAATGGTTTGAATTTTTCAGGTATCTGAGTGTTTTATTATTAATGTGCGGCAAAAGTCGTTGTCTTAAGTGTTGTGACAGCCGGCAAAGCCCAGTGAATGATTATTCAACATTATTACATAATTATTCTTTGTGTTTTATGCTGGTTCAAATCTCTCAAATCGTCCGTCACTGTAGAAAACGAAGATGTTGACCACGTGACGGTCGCCGTCATTTGACGATCCGCGCTTGGAGGTCCGGCCAGCTGCGCTACGCATCATGCTCTGCAGCGTCTCGGTCATCGAGGACGGATTAGCGACGCGATGCTGGTTCTTGGAAGAAGGGCCCTGGAAGCCCATCAGCGAATCCTCGTCGAAGGAGATGGCCCGCTGACCCTTGTCCTCCTGATGAGAATCATTTCGATAATCGGCCGCTCCCATGTCGCCAGATTCATTTTGCGAAGAAGCACCCGAGAGGAGCATCTCGCCATCGCCGAACATGAGCCACATTATATTAAGGGAGGGATAGGCACGATGTATCTTCCCGATAACCTCATCGCTGACTTTCTTATTGCGACCGTTGAGCAACTGCGAAAGAGTAGGACGAGGGATATCGCAATTGTCAGCGAACTGAGAATTGGAAATCCCAGCTTGCTCCAGAAAGTTTTTCAACCTAGTCACGATATCCATTTTCGAACAATTTTTTAGTCACGCTCAAACGAGCAAGAAAGCCAAATTTAGGATCAGAAAATTTTCTGACTCGAAACAGCGACCCGGGAAACACCCCAAAATCGCCCCAAAACTCAAAAATCGGATGTTTGCGATTCTTAATTTTGGGATTGCAAATTTAGAATGATTTTTTGAATTGACCAAATTTAAAAACGAAAATTTTAAAATTTGCAATTAAATTTTCCAAAAACTGACAATTTATGGCATGTTTCAAAACCCAACAGATAAAACTTAAAATATACTTTAAGTATAGGTGACTAATACATTGATTATGTATGATTTACACGATTCAATAGATGCCAAAAACTCGCATTCACATCTGTACACCGATTATTTATAGCAATACTAGATGTTTTACTCGTAATTTACTGATTTTCTGCTAATTGTAGCATAGTTTAAAGAATGTTAATTCAATATTTTGCTGTTTTCGTAAACTTTACGGTCACAAATTTTCAATTTTTAAGATCTAGACGCAAATGCAAACTCACAATCCAGGCGGAAAACTGTCGATTTTCATCCCCTACCCCTCGTTTGAAAACGCAAACCAGAAGGGGTTTTCAAAGAAAAACACTGCGTTGGCAAAATACCATTTTTAGTTTTCTGAGAGCTCAACTCGATTTCCTTGCAAAATTCTTCAAGGAACCCTATCACAAGGCGAAATATCAGATTTTGAGCGATTCTAGCAAGGTAAACCAATTTCCAATATTAGACAAATCTCTAGGTTCTATCGTACATTTCGCATAGCTTCATCGCTATAAAACCGCATTGATTTTCACTTCAAAAAAAATGAAAAATCGGGCAAAAACGGGACTTTTGCCCTCTCCTGGCCGGACAGGGCAAAATATGCCCCAAAAGTGACTTTTGGGGTCGATTTTCGGTAGTCGAGAGATGGGTTTTGGCGAGCAATTCTATCCCACCCCTCAAGTGGTTAGAGACAAAAATCGGGAGCCTAGAGGGGGTAGGTTTTTCTGAAAATTCTGCCTCATTTTTCGTGCCGGGCACCCTGAATTTTCGACTTCAGGGTAAAATTTTCTGACCCAAAATCTGTGCCATTTTTTGAAATCTGGTCCTGCGCCCTACTCTTGCGGTCAAAATTGCCCAAAAAAATGATCAGAAAATTGGAGCGGAAATCCGCTTTTTCTTGATCCACATCACCTCATGGGCTTACCGAAAATGGTCGTACATTGTCTCTGCCCGACAGATGTCTTTTTCTCCTCCACCAGACATCCAGGAGAGCGAATGGCGTCATGCAGTGAACCGCTCATCAGATTCATCGGCGGCAAGGATTGACATGCGGCAGGATTATTTCTGTACCCCACGAAGGGGTCAAGGCAGCTCAGAACAATAGCAGGGGTTCCACTCGGCCATGCCTCGAGCAACCCCTGAATGGTGCATAGTCATCCCCACGGATTTTTATGACGGATCCTGATTGTTTTTCATGGGGAAGATAATAGCCCGGAAATGAATATTTATTGATTGGGCATCGGGAAAAAATTGCGCTCAACCCTCAGCCAGTTGAAAATTATTGACGTCCCAAAATTCTTATCCATATAGCGCAAGGAGCAAGGCCAAGAATCCGCGACCCTCACGCTAGGACGCTAAGGCGCTAAGGTTTTTTAAAACAACTGAATCGTCTGAATTTTCTGATGGCATCCGCGTGCTTTTCCTCACGTTAGGGCGCTAAGGCGCTAAGGTTTATTTTTCTGCAGCAATGTAGAGACGCAAAATTTTGCGTCTCTAGGTTCAGGCATTGGGGCACGGGCTTGTGGTTGGAGACGCAAAATTTTGCGTCTCTACAGGGACCAACGCTGAGGCTCCACGATAGGACGCCGTTTTTTTTGAAAATATGAAAAAACAAGAAATACAATCTATTTGTCTTTTTTGTATTTCTTGTTTTCTGATATTGTTGCGGGGGCCACGTCATGTCGAGGCCCTACGGATTATGTGTGAGTTCTTGTTTGAGGAAGCGGCCCGTGATCGAGTTCTCGCATTGTATGACTTGTTCGGGGGTTCCGGTGGCGACAACCTGTCCTCCACCCCGCCCGCCCTCGGGGCCCATGTCGATAATGTAGTCGGCGCACTTGATCACATCCAGGTTGTGCTCGATGACGATGACCGTGTTTCCCTTATCGACAAGCCTGTTGAGCACGCCGAGCAGCACCTTGATGTCCTCGAAGTGCAGACCCGTCGTCGGCTCGTCGAGGATATAGACGGTCTTGCCGGTGTCCTTCTTGGCCAGTTCGCAGGCCAGCTTCACGCGCTGGCACTCGCCGCCAGAGAGCGTGCTTGAGGGCTGTCCCAGCTTGATGTAGCCCAGTCCCACGTCTTGCAGGACCTTGATCTTGCGCAGGATCGACGGCACGGCGTCAAAGAACTCCACCGCCTGATTGATGGTCATGTCGAGCACGTCGGCAATGGATTTGCCCTTGAACTTGACCTCGAGCGTCTCACGGTTATATCGCTTGCCGCCGCACTCCTCACAGGGCACCAGCACGTCGGGCAGGAAGTTCATCTCCACCGCCTTGTAGCCGTTGCCGTTGCACTTCTCGCATCGTCCGCCACTGGTGTTGAACGAGAAACGGCCAGGCTTGTAGGCGCGGATTTTGGACTCCGGCAGGTTGACGAAGAGGTTGCGGATATCGGTGAACACGCCGGTATAGGTGGCGGCATTGGAGCGCGGAGTGCGTCCCAGCGGCGCCTGGTCGACAGTGACCACCTTGTCCACGTGCTCCAGTCCGCTGACTGCCGCATAGGGCATGGGCGCCGTGTGGGAACGGTAGAGGCGCTGGCTCAGGATGGGCTGCAGCGTGGCATTGACCAGCGTTGACTTGCCACTGCCGCTGACTCCCGTGACACAGATGAACGTCCCCAGCGGGAACGTCACGCTGACGTCCTTGAGGTTGTTGCCGGTACAGCCCTTGAGGCGCAGCATCTTGCCACTGCCCTCGCGCCGCTGTGCCGGGACCTCGATGGCGCGCGTGCCGTTCAGGTAGTCGGCGGTGAGCGTGTGCTGCTGGAGCAACTCTGCCGGAGTGCCGACAAACACGACATGGCCGCCCTTGCGCCCTGCCAGCGGACCGATGTCGATGACATAGTCGGCCTGGAGCATCATCTCCTTGTCATGCTCCACGACAAGGATGGTGTTACCGTCGTCACGCAGGGTCTTCAAAGCATCGAGCAGGCGCTGGTTGTCGCGTTGGTGCAGGCCGATGGACGGTTCGTCGAGGATGTAGAGCACGTTGACCAGGCGTGAGCCGATCTGGGTCGCGAGCCTGATGCGCTGGCTCTCGCCACCCGACAACGACGCCGAGTTGCGGTTCAGCGACATGTAGTCGAGTCCCACCTCGATGAGGAAGCTGAGCCTTGAGCCGATTTCCTTGACGATTTCGCGCGCGATTTCCCATTGGGTCGTCGTCACGTGATTGTGGAGGTCTTGAATCCACTCTTGCAGCTCACTGATGTCCATGGCTGCGAGTTGGGCGATGTTCTTGTCATTGAGGCGGAAGTGGAGTGCCTCGCGGTTGAGGCGTGCGCCACCGCACTCGGGGCACACGGCGCGCGAGAAAAATTGCCCGGCCCACTTCTGTGCCGCGCTGGTGGCGGTGTCGTCCTGCTGCATCTCGATGTACTTGACCAGACCGTCGAAGGTGAGGAAGTAGTTGCTTGTCGATAGCGTCTCGGTGCGCAGGCTCAGTCGCTCGTTGGTGCCGTTGAGGATGTCGTTCAGGGCCTCCTCGGGGAGTTCCTCAAGGGGCGTGTCGAGCGTACAGCCGTATTTTTCACAGATGGCTTGAATCTGCCAGAAAATCTGTACATTCTTGTATTTGCCCAAGGGCAGGATGCCGCCGGCACGGATGCTGAGCGACTTGTCGGGCATGATCTTGTCACGGTCAATGAGATTGACGTAGCCCAGGCCCTTGCAATGGGGGCAGGCTCCCAGCGGCGAGTTGAAGGAGAAGTTGTGGGGCGCAGGCTCCAGATAGGACAGTCCCGTGGCGGGGTCCATGAGCGAGCGGCTGTAGTAGCCCACCTCGTCGGTGTCGGCGTCGAGAATCATCAGCTGCCCGTTGCCCTGCTTGAAAGCCAGTTCGGCGGTGTCGGCCAGCCGCTTGAGGTCCTTGTCGGCGACCTTGAGGCGGTCCACCACGAGCTCCACGCTGTGATTGACATAGCGGTCAAGCTTCATGCCGAACGTAATCTCGCGGAGCGTACCATCGACGCGGACGTTGATGTACCCCTTCTTGCGCAGGTTCTCGAACAGGTCCTTGTAGTGTCCCTTGCGGTTCTTGACCAGGGGGGCGAGGACATAGATCCTGTGGCCCTGATAGCGCTCCAGGATGAGGTTCAGGATTTTCTCGGTCGTGTATTTGACCATGCGCTCGCCGGACAGGTAGGAATAGGCGTCGGCCGCACGGGCATAGAGCAACCTGAGGTAGTCATAGACCTCGGTGGTGGTGCCTACCGTGCTGCGGGGGTTGCGGTTGACGGTCTTCTGCCCTATCGAGATGACGGGGCACAGGCCGGAAATCTTATCCACGTTGGGGCGCTCGAGGATGCCCATCATGTTGCGGGCATAGGACGAGAAAGTCTCTAGATAGCGCCGTTGCCCCTCGGCAAACACCGTGTCGAACGCCAGCGACGACTTGCCGCTGCCGCTCAACCCGGTGATGACGGTGAGTCGATAGTGGGGAATCTCCACATCTATGTTCTTGAGGTTGTGGACCCTTGCTCCCAGCACCTCAACGCAGTCTATTTCCTGACCGTTAAGTTTCATTTCTAGTTCTCAGTTTTTTGTTTCTAGATAATCTAGACGATCTAGATGATCAAGAACCTCTCACTCCTAACTCCTAACTTCTCACTCCTAACTCTAGTCGACGACCCAGTCCTTGTTATAGGCGGTATAGGTGCGCTTGCTGCGGTAGAGGTCGCTCTGCTTGGGGATGCGCACCTTGTAGGTCTTGCCGCTGGCGTTGGTGAGCTTGGTGGAGCGGATCCAGGGATTGGCCTCACGCAACTGGGCGTAGGTGATGCCCCTGGACTGGGCCCAATCGACCCAGCTGGCGACCGAGGAGGTCACATCGACAGTGGTGTAGCCCACCGGCTGGTAAAGGTTCTTGCGCGAGAAGCGGTAGCCGTAGCGCTTGGGCGATTCCATGATCAGCTTGTAGGCGATGATACGGAAGACATACCTTGACGTCTCCTGCACCAGATAGAGATCGAAGGAGTTATCAACCTTCTGCTTGGTCAATTCACCGCTGATTTTTCCCATGCCGGCGTTGTAGCTGGCTGCGACGGTGGGCCAGTGGCCATATTTCTTGTAGGCGGCCTTGAGGTACTTGCACGCTGCGAGCGTCGATTTCTCGGGGTCGTACCGCTCGTCCACGTCGTCGTTCACTTCCAGTCCGTAGTCACGGCCTGTGCCCGCCAGCAGCTGCCACATGCCGGCAGCCTTGGCGCTGGAATAGGCATTATAGTCCATCGAACTCTCGGTGACGGCCAGATAGAGGAAATCCAGGGGCACTCCCTGTTCCTTCAAGATCTTGGCCAAGGCGGGGAAATAGCGGTTGGCGCGCTTGAAGCACAGTTCGGTCGTCGTCTGGCCGTAGATGATGCCGGTCAGCTCGCGGTCCAGGCGCTCGGCCATGTCCAAGCGGTCAAAACTGATCTTCTCGCCCGCAAAGGTGACACTCGTCGGGATGTCGGGACTCGCCGTGACGCCGAAAACCGGCGACGCCCCCTGGGGCTGGGAATACTCCCGCTTCAACTGGGCCTGCATCGATACCGACGTCAGCAGCGCCATCACACCTATCAAAAATATCTTCTTCATATCTATTTCAGAATCACTGTTCACTAATCACTAATCACTAATCGACAAATTGCGGCGACTGCCGCAATTTGTCCTAATACTCTGCACCGCCCTCGCCCGTGGAGGTGCCGCCACCGCGCTTATTGTAACGCAGGATGGTGATGTCACCGCGCTTATTGTGCGGCACGCCGTCACTGCCCTTTGCAGTGATCACATAGTAATACACACCCGGATCAACGAGGCGGCCACGGTACCTGCCGTCCCATCCGCCACCCGGATCGGTGAATTCATAGATCAGGGTTCCCCAGCGGTTGAATATCCAGCAGTGGAACTCGATGATCGACTTGTAGGAGACCATCCAGATGTCGTTGACGCCCTCGGTGGTGCCGGGAGAGAAGAAGTTGGGGCAGTCCAGGGCACTCTCACTGATGTTTATGGTATAGGTGGTACCAAAGGCCTCGCAAGAGCCATCGGCGTTGGCCACCCTGTAGCGCATGTAATAGGTGCCCCACTCGTCGAAGACGTAATCCACCTCGTCCTGGTTGTATTGCAGAATAATGTTCTCAAATTCAGGGTCGGTAGCCATTTCCCACACGCGGAAGGCCACCGCGTCGGTCGGGTATCCCGTGAACACGATGTGTACCGGGGCAGAGCCGCCCAGTCCGCCACTGAGCTTCTTCACGTTCTTGTTGGTCTGCTCATCCTGGACGGCGGTAGAGCCACAGTCCACGGCCTGGGTGTAGAAGTAATCGGCCTCGGCACTCGCACCGATGCCCCACTCCTTAAGGAAGCGGTCGCCCGTCATCTCGATCGCCGTGTTGCACAGCGGCGGCGCGATCTCGACAGCCTGGTCCAGTGCCACGAAATTGTCGATGGTTTCCTGCTCCTGCCAGTGGGTGCTGTCATCCCACACCAGCGTGTTGTACCGCAGTTTGATTTCGCGGTCCAGCACCTGTCGGCGGCCATCCACCGTATAGTAGGGGATGGCATCGCCATGACCGTCAATACGGAACGAAATCAGGTTGCACGGCGTCTCGTTGTTGTAGAACAAGTCATTCAGCTCCAGGAAGTAGTCGGCATAGTTGACCACCCAGCAATAATAGGGCTTGGAGCCTTCACCCTCAGTGATAATATATCCCTTGTTAGGAATCACCTGGTTCAGCGTGGTCTTATAGCCGTCCCAGCTGACGGGTACATTCTCAAAATACAGATGCCCGCCCTGGGCATCATAGGTCTGCCATGTAGCCCGCTCACCAGTCGACGAGGTAAAGGTCATCCCCACGCCGTCGGTATCATACAGGACATAGATCATTTTCAAGTCGGTATTATTATCGGGAATCACCTTGATAGGCTGATATGCACCCACACCGGTAAACTCCACCTGGCCGCTTGCCGACAACAAAGCCAGCGCAGCCGCCATGAGCATGATAATTCTCTTATTCATAGTGCGCACTTGATATCTGTTTTTTATATATTATATAACGTGAATCCGCCCCGCTTATTGCCACACCCACGGCTTTTACCAGCGAGCATTACACAAAAACATGCGTTTATCGTGCCGTGAACGGGCTAAAAGTGCCCTTCGTGGACAAATAAAACCACTTTTTTTGCAACAACACCTGGGCATCACACTACGATTTTGAAAACAATAAATACAATAATGACAAGGCCATCCGGCACGTAACAGAATAACGACAACTGAAACAACTGAATCAACGGGCATCCGCATGGTTGGCCCCACGCTAAGACGCTAAGCCACTAAGGTTTAATATTTTCTGCAGCAATGTAGAGACGCAAAATTTTGCGTCTCAAGGGTCAGCATTTCGGCTGGGTCTTGTGGTTGGAGACGCAAGATTTTGCGTCTCTACAGGGACCAACGCTGAGGTTGATTTGAAGACAAGAAGGGAAATAATGACAAATTGTTGGTTATCAGTGGAATATATTTGTTCCGGTATCATCACGGGGGCCACGTCAAGGCGAGGCCCTACATGCCTGCCGCACGGGAGACGCAAGATTTTGCGTCTCTACAGGGCGAATTCCTTATTATCACTTACCCCCTTCGACACGGCGGCAGCCGTTACATCATTCTTTATCCTGGGAGCAACGCGGGCATTACACAACTTTTTACTACCTTTGCAGGGGACTATCACATTAATTATATATAGACATGGAAGAGAACGAAATGATGAACGGAATGCCGCGCCGCGAGCGGGCGGTGATGTATAAACGAGAACACAACTGCTGCCAGGCGGTGTTGCTGGCCTATGCGCCCGAGTTGGGACTGCCCGAGGACCGGTTGCTGGCGATGGGAGCATGCTTCGGCAGCGGCATGGGCAGCATGGACGAGACCTGCGGCGCCCTGTGCGGAGCGCAGATGGTGCAAGGGCTGCTGAAGTTTGAGGGCCGTCGCCTGAACCCACTGGCCAGCCAGCTGCGTGCCGAGTTTGAGCAACGCTGCGGCGCGACGCGCTGCAAGGTCCTGAAGGGCGTAGGCAGGGACGAGGGGCCGCTGTGCTCGTGCGAAGACTGCGTGCGCAACGCGGTAGAGGCTTTGGAGGAGTTAGAAGTTAGAAGTTAGGAGTTAGAAGTTAGGAGTTTTGAATTAGGTATTTTGAATTAGGTATTTTGGAGAAAGCAAAAAACTATACTAAAACATAGGGTCCGTTTGGCATTTTTTGAGTAATTTTGCAGTCCAATTAACGAGAGATATATCATAAGATTGTATAACTAACTATCAAACATACAGATACTAATCATGGGATGGTTTTCATTCACTCAGGAAATCGCTGTCGATTTAGGAACAGCCAACACCATTATCATCCATAACGACCGCATCGTCATCGACGAGCCGTCGGTTGTCGCCCTTGAATCCAAGACCGGCAAACCCATCGCCGTCGGTGAGCGTGCACGCGAGATGCACGGCAAGGCCCACGAGGGCATCCGCACCGTCAGGCCGTTGAGCGACGGTGTGATTGCCGACTTCAACGCCGCCGAGCACATGATCCGCGGCATGATTAAGAAGGTAAGCGCCAAGAACCACTGGTTCTCGCCCTCGCTGCGCATGGTCGTTTGCGTTCCTTCGGGCTCGACCGAGGTCGAGATCCGTGCCGTCCGCGACTCGGCAGAGCATGCCGGCGGTCGCGACGTCTATATGATCTACGAGCCGATGGCAGCAGCCCTGGGTATCGGTCTCGACGTGCTGGCTCCCGAGGGCAACATGATCGTTGACATCGGTGGCGGTACGACCGAGATCGCCGTCATCTCGCTGGGCGGTATCGTGAGCAACAAGAGCATCCGCACGGCAGGTGACGACCTGACCGAGGACATCCAGGAGCACATGCGCCGTGCCCACAACGTCCGCGTGGGCGAGCGCACCGCCGAGGCCATCAAGATCAACGTCGGCTCGGCACTGACCGACCTGGGCGCCGAGGCTCCCGAGGACTTCATCATCCATGGTCCCAACCAGGTGAACTCCCTGCCCCTGGAGGTGCCCGTGACCTATCAGGAGGTGTGCCACTGCATCGAGAAGTCGATCTCCAAGATCGAGGCTGCCGTGCTGAGCGCCCTGGAGCAGACGCCTCCCGAGCTGTATCAGGACATCGTGCACAACGGTATCTTCCTGACCGGTGGTGGTGCCTTGCTGCGTGGCCTGGACCGTCGCCTGACCGACAAGATCGGCATCGAGTTCCATGTCGCCGAGGATCCCCTGCACGCCGTGGCCAAGGGTACCGGCATCGCACTGAAGAACATCAAGCACTTCAAGTTCCTCATGCGCTAAATTATTAAGCCATTAGCTGTTGGCTACAAGCCATTAGCTGGCATCCGCGAGGAGCTAATGGCTAACGGCTAAAAGCTAAAAGCTCATTCAGATGAATAATCTGCTCAACTTTTTCGTTAAGCACAGTGCGTGGTTCATTTTCGCATTCTATGTGATTTTGAGCCTCGTGCTGTTGTTTAAGGATAATCCGTTCCAGCAGAGTGTTTATCTGACCAGCGCCAATCGTGTGAGCGCGGCGGTCTATAAGGCGTTCAACGGCGTCACGTCCTACTTCCACCTGCACGACATCAACGAGAGCCTGCAGCAGCGCAACGCGGCCCTCGAGATGGAGGTCATCGAGCTGCGCGAGCAGCTGGCCGGCCTGGAGCTTCTCTCCCCGGACTCGCTGCGCCAGCCGGCACTGCGGCAGTACAGCTTCGTCATGGCACACGTGATCAGCAACAGCATCGCCCAGCCCAACAACTACATCACCATCGACCGCGGCCACATCGACGGCATCAGCCCCGAGATGGGCGTGATCGACCAGAACGGCGTGGTGGGCATCGTCAACGTGGTGGGTCCCCATGCGGCAAGGGTAATCTCGCTGCTGAATCCCCACATGAGGCTCTCCTGCAAGCTGCGCAACAGCGGCTTCTACGGCAGCCTGGTGTGGGACGGCAAGAGCCCGCAGTTTGCCGTCCTCGAGGAGTTGCCCAAGCACCTGACCTACCACAAGGGTGACACCATCGTCACCAGCGGCTACTCAGCCGTCTTCCCCGAGGGCATCATCGTGGGCACAGTCGAGGGACTTGCCCGCGGCATGAGCGACAGTTTCGTGTCGCTGCGCGTGAGGCTGACTACCAACTTCAGCCAGCTGAGCAACGTGCGTGTGATCACCAACAGCATGAAGGAGCAGATCGACGCCCTGCGACGTGCCGAACAAGGCATCGACACCGCCGCCAGCATCCAGACCCGTCCTGAGCTCAAGCCCGAGATCATCGACGTGCTGCCCGACGAGGAAAAGCCCCAGAAGAAGGGCAAGCAGCAGAAACAGTCCGAGAACGCCAGCCAACCCACCCCACCCGCGTTGCCGGCCGAACCCGTAGAACCCCTTAATCCCGAAAGCGGAGGAGAGCAGCCATGACCAAGACCGTGATACAATTCGTCGTGCTGTTCCTAGCACTACTTGTCGTGCAACTGGTGTGCAACAAGATTGTGCTGTTCAACATTGCCATGCCCGTGGTGTTCATCTACCTGATCCTCAGGTTGCCCGTCAACCTGCACGGCGGGTGGGTGCTGACCATCGCCTTCTTCTCGGGCCTGATCATCGACATCTTCAACAACACGCCGGGGATGAATGCGCTGGCCTGCACCCTGCTGGCTGCAGTGCGCCGCCCGGTGTTCAACCTGTTCGTCTCGCGCGAGAACGACATGAACATCCCCATCCCGTCGGTTGACTCGATGGGCGTCGGCGACTACCTGAAGTATATGGCAACGCTGGTCACCGTCTATTGCACGCTCATCTTCCTGATCCAGGCCTTCTCCCTGCACGACATCGTGCTCACGCTGGCACGCATCGCCGGCAGCAGCCTGCTGTCGATTATCATCATCTTTGGGTTGGACACACTAGTGAGCACACGCCGTGAGAAAAGATTATAACCTCGAGAAGCGCAAACTTGTCATCGGCGGCTTTATCTTGGCGATTGTCATCATCTACATCGTCCGCCTGGTGCAGCTGCAGCTCATGGACAGCACCTACAAGGCGTCGGCCGACAGCAATGCCTTCATGGAGAGGGTCATCTACCCCTCGCGCGGCCTCATCTATGACCGCAACGACTCGCTCATCGTCTATAACTCGCCCGAGTATGACCTGATGATGACCCCCAAGGACGTGTTGCCGTTTGACACCATCGACTTCTGCAACACGCTGCAGATCAGCCGCGAGGAGTTCGACCGCCGCTTGCAGGAGATGAAGAAGGGGCGCAACTACTCGTCCTTTACCCAACAGGTGTTCATGAACCACCTCACCCCTGAGGACTACGGGCGCCTGCAAGAGAAGCTGTACCGCTTCCCGGGCTTCTTTGTCGTGCAGCGCATCCTCAGGCAGTATAACTACCATGCGGCCGCCAACGTGCTGGGCGACATCCGCGAGGTCAATGCGCGCGACATCGAGAACGATGCCTACTACCGCCCCGGCGACTACACCGGCGACCTGGGCATCGAGAAGAGCTACGAGAAGTGGCTGCGCGGTGTCAAGGGCAAGGAAATCCTCGTACGCGACGCGACGGGCAAGATCAAGACCCGCTACAACGACGGCGCCGACGACGTACAGCCCGTTGCCGGCAACAACTTGAAACTGAGCATCGACATCGGCCTCCAGGCCTATGGCGAGCTGCTCATGCAGGGCAAGGTGGGCGCCATCGTGTGCATCGAGCCCAAGACGGGCGAGATCCTGGCGCTGGTGTCCAGCCCGACCTACGACCCGGCACTGCTCATGGGCAAGGAGCGCGGCAAGAACTACAGCGACCTGGTCAACAACAGGCTCAAGCCGCTGTATGACCGCTCCATCATGGCGGCCTACCCTCCCGGCTCGACCTTCAAGCCCACCCAGGGCCTGATCTTCCTGCAGGAAGGTATCATCACCACGAGCACCATGTATCCCTGCCGCCGCGGCTATGTCAACGGCAGGATGCGCGTGGGCTGCCACGGCCACGGCTCCCCCATCGCGCTGAAGCCCGCCCTGCAGACGTCGTGCAACGCCTACTTCTGCTGGGGCTTCAAGCACATGATGGACAACAAGCTGAAATATGGCTCGACGGGAAAGGCCTTTGAGGTGTGGAAAAACCACATGGTCTCGATGGGCTATGGCTACAAGCTCGACATCGACATGCCGGGCGAGAGCCGAGGCTTCATCCCGAACACCGCCTTCTATGACAAGTTCCACTCCAAGGGAGGCTGGACGGGGCAGTCCATCATCAGCGACGCCATCGGCCAGGGCGAAATCCTCGCCACGCCGCTGCAGATTGCCAACCTGAGCGCCACCATCGCCAACCGCGGCTATTACATCACGCCCCACGTGGTGAAGAACATCGAGGGCGTCGGCGTGCTCAAGAAGAGCCTTGAGCGCCACGACACCGACATCGACAAGCGCTACTACAGTGATATCGTCGAGGGCATGCGCATGGCAGTGCTGGGCGGCACCTGCACCCGCGCCAACATCCCAGGCCTGGACGTGTGTGGAAAGACCGGCACCGCCCAGAACCCGCATGGCCGCGACCACTCGATATTCATGGGCTTTGCGCCGATGAACGACCCCAAGATTGCCGTGTGCGTCTATGTCGAGAATGCCGGCTTCGGCGCCGCCTTCGGTGTCCCCATCGGCGCGCTGATGATCCAGCGATACCTGCGCGGCGACTCCCCTGGCCTGCAGGCCCAGGGGCGCGCCATGGCCAGCCGACATACTATTTCTTCACCCAAAGTGAAGAGGGATTAGTGGTTAGAGATTAGTGGTTAGAGATTAGTGATTCGGGACTAGAAACTAGGGACTAGAAACTAGGGACTAGAAACTAGAGACTAGAAACTAGAAACTAAGCATCAAAATGGAAACTAGAAACGACAACGAAAATACCAACCTGCTGAGGTCTGTGGACTGGTTCACCATCGTCCTCTACCTCATCATGGTCGTTGCCGGGGCGGTCAGCATCTATGCCGCCACCTACGACTATGACCGCGCGAGCATGTTTGACCTGAGCGAATACTCGGGCAAGCAGTTCCTGTGGGCGGGTCTGTCGTTCCTGATCGGTTTCTCGCTGCTGCTGATAGACCGCCGCATCTATGAGGCCTATGCCTACCCGCTCTACGGGTTCATGATATTGCTGCTGATCATCACCAGCTTTGTCGCGCCCGACATCAAGGGCTCCCGCTCGTGGCTGCAGTTCGGCTCGGTGAGCCTGCAGCCAGCCGAGTTTGCCAAGACGGCGACGGCCCTGGCGCTGGCCAAGCTGTTCAGCACCTACGGTTTCTCGCTCAACGGCTGGCGCAACTATGCCATCGCCATCGGCATCATCGTGCTGCCCATCCTGTGCATCATCCTGGAGCGCGAGACGGGCACTGCGCTGGTCTATTCGTCGCTCATCTTTGTCCTCTACCGCGAGGGCATGTCGGGCTTCGTGCTGTTTGCCGCGCTGATGGCCGTGGTCTATTTTGTCGTCGTGCTCAAGTTTGCCGCCGTCACCGTGATGGGCATTCCGCTGGGCATGGTCATCGCCTTCATCATGGTTATGGCGCTCATCGTCGCCATGCTGCTGGTCTATTGCCGCTCGTGGATTCTGGGGCGCAACGTGCTGCTGGGCTACCTGGCGGCAGGTGCCATCGCCGGCGGACTGACGCTGGCTGGGGTGCATGTCAACGGCTATGCCTTCTTCCTGCCGGTCATCATCCTGTCGCTGCTCTACCTGCTGTGGGGCATGCTCCACGACGACCTGAAGAAGGTGCTGATCACCGTCTGCTTTGCCGCCGCGTCACTGGTATTCATGTTTACCGTCAACTTCGCCTTCAACAAGGTGCTCGAGCCCCATCAGCAACAGCGCATCAAGGTGACGCTGGGCATCGAGGATGACCTGCGCGGCGCCGGCTACAATGTCAACCAGAGCAAAATCGCCATCGGCAGCGGCGGTCTCACCGGCAAGGGCTTCCTGCAGGGCACCCAGACCAAACTCAAGTATGTGCCCGAGCAGCACACCGACTTCATCTACTGCACCATCGGCGAGGAGCAGGGCTTTGTCGGCAGCGTGGCCGTGCTGCTGCTCTTCCTGGCGCTGATATTGCGCATCATCACCCTGGCGGAGCGCAACCACTCGACCTTCGCCCGCGTCTATGCCTACTGTGTCGCGTCGATACTCATCTTCCACCTGACCATCAACATCGGCATGGTCATCGGCCTGTGCCCCGTCATCGGCATCCCGCTGCCGTTCTTCAGCTACGGCGGCTCATCGCTGTGGGGCTTCACCTTCCTGCTGTTCATCCTGCTGCGCATCGACGCCGACCGCGGCAACTACGGCTCCTGGTAACCCCAACCGGGCTACCGCACACGGTTTTTCTAACGGCGAAGTGCGTGAATTAAACGAATCTAGGGCATCTGCATCCTTACTCTAAAAGGAAACAATCATTAGGGTGTCCGATAAAAACATCGAAGATGCTAGCGGTTCGAAGAACCGATTTCGATGAGAAAGACCATGCAAGAACCTCGGAGAGGTTCGCAGCTTGGTCACAGAACAGAATGCTGCAAGTGTCTCGAAGAGGAACTTTGTTTCCTGCGAGTTTCCATTCACTGAAATGTAAAAAAAGTTGACACTTGGATGTAAAAAGTTTTTACATTCCTGAGGATTTGTGTATTTAAATTTTGCTCGAGACTACAAGAGTGCCTATATTTGCAGCATGAAAATGACAAATAACATCACAAAATAATACTTAAAAACGAAATGAAAAACTTTATCACATCCACACTCCTGCTGCTGGCCCTGCTGTTGCCAGCCACTGCCACCGCCTATGACTTTGAGGTCGAGGGCATCTACTACAACATCAACGGCAACGAAGCCACCGTGACAAAAGGAGACACCGACTACACCGGCGACGTGACTATCCCCTCAACAGTGACCTATAGTGGCAAGACCTACCCGGTCACCGCCATCGGCGACGGCGCATTTTATTTCTGCACACGTATGACCAGCGTCACAATTCCCAATTCTGTCACCACCATCGGCTTCGAGTCATTCTACGGATGCGCCGGCTTGACAGAAGTCATCATCCCCAACTCTGTCACCACCATCGGCGAAGTGGCGTTCTGGGGCTGCACTGGTCTGACCAGCATCACAATCCCAAACTCCGTCACAACAATCTGGAATGATGCGTTTTATAATACCGCTTGGTATAATAATCAGTCTGATGGCCTCATTTATGCTGGATTAGTAGCCTATAAATACAAAGGTATCATGCCGACAAACACCAATATCACATTAAGAGATGGTACCCTTAGTATTTCACCTTATGCGTTCGAATACTGTACTGGACTGACAAGCATCAGTATTCCCAATTCTGTAACCACCATCGGCGACTGGGCATTTAGTTCCTGCTCTGGTCTGACCAGCATCACAATTCCCGATTCAGTTTACACTATCAGCCGAGGGGCATTCTCTGGCTGCAGCGGCTTGACAAACGTCACCATCGGTAATTCCGTCACAACCATCGATGCCTATGCATTTGATGATTGCACTGGTCTGACCAGCTTGGAAATCCCCGACGTGGTCACCTACATTGGCGAGGGTGCTTTTTCTGACTGCGAAAATTTAACAAGCGTAACCATCCCCAACTCTGTCACCACCATCAGAACTGAAGCGTTCCGTAACTGTACCAGCCTGAAGCACGTGTACTGCTATATTACCGACCCGTCAGCAATCACAATGGGACAAAATGTGTTCTATCTAGACGATCAATACTATACAGGTCGCATGCTTCATGTGCCCTACGGGACTGCCGATGCCTATCAAGCCGATTGGCATTGGTTCCCGTTTTTCGAGAGAATCGTGGAGATGCAACATGTCTATGGCGACGTGAACGGCGACGATGAGGTCAACATTGCCGACGTCAATGCCGTCATCGATGTTATTCTTGGCGGCGACAATGCAGCAGCCGATGTGAACGGTGACGGTGAAGTCAACGTTGCTGACGTCAATGCCGTGATTGATGTGATTATCGGAGATTTTAATGCCCCAGACATTACGGGCGGGTGGTACTCTGAGTATGCTGTCGATGAATATGGCAAATATGATATACCGGAAGAAATCGCGGTGTATTTTACATTCTATCGCAACAAGACAGGCTACTACTCCTATCACACCTATGTTAATAATGAACTCGTCGACTGTATTATTGCGCTGAGGTGGAATTTGGAAGGCCAACGGCTATACATCTGGTACAATGACGGCGATTATGAGGAGTTGTACTGTACCATTGATGAAAATGGCTACCTCTTGATGTCGCTTGACGAGGAATTCAAGAATTATACCGCCTATCGCCGAATCTGGCACCCGGGAGAACGCAGCCATCAACCGAAAGTCTCATACGCCGGCGTTATAAAATCGGTCTCCCGTGCCATTAAGGAAAGAACAATGACAGAGGACTGACTAAAAACGACAGCTTAAACTAGCTGGCATCCGCACTCAAACGAAAAGGAAAACAATAAGTAAAATAAATACAATATATTGATTATCAATTAAATAATTTGTGTTTATTGTATTTATTGTTTTCTGATTCTGTTGCTACGTGGTGAGGAGGCAGCCGTCGTTGTGAACTGTACGAGTTGTTTTCGGGGATAAAGAAAAAGTCCGGCTCTCACGAGTGGGACTTTAGTTTTATGAATAGAATCTGTATAGAAAAGTGCAATTCGTCTTTATTGTGTTGCAAAGGACGGAATTTTTTTCGAGCTGCCAAAATTTTTAACAGAGAAAATGTGGCCCGACCATATAAAAAATGCATATTTTATCATTTTTGGTGCTTCCGGCAGCCCAAATCACCTATAGCAGCGCCTCGTTCCAAGTACAAATTAACGGGCTGCCATCTCAAAATAGATGATGCTACTTCCGCTTGAGCCAGAGGGCAAAGAAGCGGTCATAAACCTGATAGGCCCCTTGAACATCCAGCACCAGTTCCTTCTCGACCAGGGCATTGAGAGCTGACCTGATAGTGCTAGTAGCACCCAGGTGATATTGACTGATAAACGATTGGCCTAAGGCCTGCTGAACAGTCCCCTCCCGGGCTATCGCACGGAGCAACCTAGCCTGAATCGGGGTCACCAGCCGCATGAACGTCTGGAATGTGGCCTCGTTCTCATCAACAATTCCCGTCAAGACCTTATCAACGACCTCCCGCGAAATCAACTTTTCGCCAGAGTCATACAGGCGGTTCAGCAGCATCTGGACATACCAGGTGTGGCCGGCAAGTTCCTGGTAGAGATACCCAAACACATCAGCATTCAGCTGCTGCCGATGGGCCGCCAGCTTAGCGGTTGCAAAGTTGCAATAGGCCTGTTCCTCGATCTCATTGAGGTTCAATATCTGGGTGCTCTGGTAGAACGGGCGGTTGGCCGAGGCAAACATGTTTTCCAGCACATGCCGCTGGCTTCCCGAGAATACGAAATGCACCGATGTGAGCTGCTGGATGTGGGAACGCAACAAGGCTTCCACACTAGGGTCGCCGTAACTGGTGATGGACTGGAATTCGTCCATAGCAACGACGCACAGCTGGCCAGACTGCTCCATGTAAGAGAAAATCTCGGCCAATGAATGCTCAGCTATTTCCGGCTTGACATCAACCATAATAGTCGGCACGCCTGTCAAGGAATCAAAGCTGAACAACGGACGCAGGGATTTGAAAAATGTGGAAACCTGCTTGATTATCTTACTTTTTGTCGTGTCCAGTGATCCCAACACGACATTGGCCAGCTGTTCGACCAGTGATGCCAGGCTATCGGTTTTGTACAAGTCCACATAGTAACATTTGGCTAGCTTCTCGGCCTCTATACGGTGGAAAACGTGACGAATAAGTCCCGTTTTACCTATTCGACGAGGGCTAATCAAGGTCACATTTCGTCCATTCTGTAACGCAGAAATCAGTTTTTGGGTTTCCTGTTCTCTGTCACAGAAGTAATCGGGCGACACATAACCAGTTAAGATAAACGGATTTGCTGGAATCTTTTTCTTTTTCATGACCTATTCAGTTAGAAATTTGATTGCTAAATTTTCGTTGCTAAATTCTAGCAACAAAATATTTGCAATGCAAAAGTACACCATATTATTGGTACCACCAAATATTCAAGCAAAAAAACAATTATTGCAACAATATATATGGTGTGAGTCTGACATTTGAAATATTGGCATTATCTTTGCAAAACCATTAGTGACAGATGTATCGACTGCTAAGGAAATATAGCCAAAAGGCGAAAACAGGCTGCGCCTCGGGAATGCTCAAGAATATCTTCGGCATTCAGCACGGCCTGCAGTATTGTTGCCTGACAACAGTGCTGTGCGCCCTGTGTGCGACGGGCACGATCGAGGCCGCGCCCCAGTTGCCCCCGCCCGGCAAACTTCACCAAAGCCAGGAGCAGGAGGACTCGGTGCACGTGAGCCTGGTCACCTTCTACCCCGGCAGCGAGCCACATAACATCTGGGGACACAGCGAGATACGCGTTCAGCAAGGGCCCATCGACCTGTACTTCAACTACGGCGTGTTTGACTTCCAGGCGCCGGCCTTCATGTGGCGCTTCATGTTAGGCAAGACCGACTACATCTGTCAACCCGTTCCGCGGGCCTATGCCACCCTCGGCATGGAGGAGCGCCGCATGGTGGAGCAGGAACTCAACCTGCCTCAGGACCGTGCCATCGCCATGCGTGACTTCCTGTGGAACAATGCGCAGCCCGAGAACCGCGAATACCGCTATAAATTCCTGAGCGACAACTGCTCTACCCGCCCCCGCGACATCATCGAGCTGGCAGCGGGCGACGGGCTGCAATATCCCGCTTTCTCCCCCTCCTCCATCCTCAAGGGCAGCAATCGGGGGAACCGCACCATTGTCACCTATCGTGACATTTTGGCACACTACTGCCGCAATTATGCGTGGGAGAAATTCGGCATCGACCTGGTGCTGGGCTGGGACGTGGATACCGCCCTTGACCAGCGCGCCACGATGTTCATTCCCATGCTGCTGATGGATGCCGTGGCCGATGCCACCATCACGACCGACAGCGTGACCATGCCCTTTGTCAAGGCGACCACCGTGCCCATCGACAAGAGTACCGACGGCAACGTCAGGCCGCCCACGCCGTGGTACCTCTCCCCGATGGCATTCGCCCTGCTGGTGCTGGCATTGACGCTGCTCGTGAGCGGCCGTGACTGGAAGCGACGTGACGTTTCGCGATGGTTCGACGCCATCCTGTACACTGCCGGCGGACTGGCGGGATGCATCCTGTTTTTCCTGATTTTCTTCTCTACCCACGAGGCCACCTCTCCCAACATCAACATAGCCTGGCTCCACCCGCTGTTGCTGCTGCTCGCCGTGCTGCCCTGGTTCAAGAAGGGACGCACAGCGGCCCGCTGGCTGCATGCCCTGAACGCGCTGGTCGTGCTGTTGCTCATGCTGGCCTGGCCGTGGCAGCCCCAGGTGGGCAACCTGGCCTTCTTCCCGCTGATGACAGCGCTGGTGGTGCGCTCGACCACCAACGTATTCCTGCTGAGCCATCCGACCCGAGGTCCGACTGCTAGGCGCTAGTCAGAAGTTAGGAGTTAGAAGTTAGGAGTTAGGAGTTCTTAACGACCTTAAAAACCCTAGAGTCCTTAAGGGGCCTGACAGCAAAAAGCTATCCTAAAGCATTTTTATAGCCTCTTTTAGCTGCTAATCGGCTAAAAAAGTGTACCTTTGCCGTTTAGAAAAAAAAAACATCATAACAATAAATATACAACAAGCCAACAAATGGGACTTAATGATTTTCTGAAATCAATGTTTGGCAATAAGTCAACCCGTGACGTCAAGAAGCTCACGCCTATTGTCAACCAAATCAAAGCGCTTTATCCTGAGATTGACGCTCTGGACATCGACAGCCTGAGACAGCGCACAGCCGACATCCGCAAGATGCTCAACGAATCAGTACAGGACAAGCGAGACGAAATCGACCGCATCAAAGCCGAAATCGAGACGCTCGACTATGAGGAGCGCGAGCCGCTGTGGAAGAAGGTCGATGACATCCAGAAGGAGATTCTCGACATCCTCGAGGACAAGCTCAACGAAGTGTTACCCACCGTGTTTGCCATCGTGAAATCGACGGCCCGCCGCTTTGCCCAGAACGAGACCCTCGTCGTGACGGCCACCCAGATGGACCGCGACCTGGCCGCTGAGGGCAAGGACTTTGTGAGCATCGAGGGCGACAAGGCCATCTACACCAACCACTGGATAGCCGGTGGCAACGAGATCAAGTGGGACATGATACACTATGACGTGCAGCTCATCGGCGGTATCGTCCTGCACCAGGGTAAGATTGCCGAGATGGCGACTGGTGAAGGTAAGACCCTGGTGGCAACGCTACCCGTGTTCCTGAATGGTCTGACCGGCAACGGTGTCCACGTCGTTACCGTGAACGACTACCTGGCCAAGCGCGATAGCGAGTGGATGGGTCCGCTCTACATGTTCCACGGCATGACTGTGGCCTGTATCGACAAGACCGAGCCCAACTCGGCCCAGCGCCGCGCCGCCTACAACTGTGACATCACCTTCGGTACGAACAGTGAGTTCGGTTTTGACTACCTGCGCGACAACATGGCGATGCGCCCCGAGGACATGGTGCAGCGCCCCCACAACTATGCCATCGTCGATGAGGTCGACAGCGTACTTATCGATGATGCCCGTACGCCGCTGATCATCTCGGGCCCCGTTCCCAAGGGCGAGGACCAGATGTTCAATGAATTCAAGCCCAACGTGGAGCGCGTGTACAACGCACAACGCCAGCTGGTGACCGGCCTGCTCGCCGACGCCAGGAAGATGATGGCCAGCGACGACGAGGCCACCGTCAAGGAGGGAACGCTGAGGCTGTTCCGCGCCTTCAAGGGTCTGCCAAAGTACAAGCCGCTGATCAAGTACCTCAGCGAGGAGGGCGTGAAGAACGCCATGCTCAAGACCGAGGCCTACTACATGCAGGACAACAACCGCGAGATGCCCGTCGTGACCGACCCGCTGTTCTTCATCATCGACGAGAAGAACAACACCGTGGAGATGACCGACAAGGGTATCGACGTGTTGACCAAGGGCACTGATGACCCCGAATTCTTCATCCTGCCCGACATCGCCGCCCAACTGTCGGCCGTGACCAACGAGCCGCTCAGTGACGAGGAGAAGACCAACAAGAAGGACGAACTGCTGGCCAACTACTCGGTAAAGGCCGAGCGCGTGCACACCGTGACCCAGCTGCTGAAGGCCTACACCCTGTTCAACCGCGACGACGAGTACATCGTCGATGCCGAGGGCAAGGTGAAGATTGTCGATGAGCAGACGGGACGTGTCATGGAGGGTCGCCGCTACAGTGACGGTCTGCACCAGGCCATCGAGGCCAAGGAGGGCGTGAACGTCGAGGCCGCAACCCAGACGTTTGCCACCATCACGCTGCAGAACTACTTCCGCATGTACCACAAGCTGGCCGGTATGACCGGTACCGCCGAGACCGAGGCCGGTGAGTTCTGGGACATCTACAAGCTGGATGTTGTCACCATCCCGACCAACAAGCCCGTGATCCGCAACGATATGGCCGACCGCGTTTACAAGACGCAGAAGGAGAAATTCAATGCCGTTATTGCCGAGATCGAGTTGATGCGCAACCAGGGCCGTCCCACGCTGGTGGGTACCACTAGCGTCGAGATCAGTGAGATGCTGAGCCGCATGCTGAACCTGCGCCACATCCCGCACAACGTCCTGAACGCCAAGTTGCACCAGAAGGAGGCCGACATCGTTGCCCAGGCCGGTCAGTCGATCGACGGCAAGGGTGTCGTGACCATCGCCACCAACATGGCCGGTCGTGGTACCGATATCAAGCTGTCGCCTGCCGTTAAGGAGGCCGGCGGTCTTGCCATCATCGGTACCGAGCGCCACGAGTCACGCCGCGTTGACCGCCAGCTGCGAGGCCGTGCCGGTCGTCAGGGAGACCCCGGTTCTTCAGTATTCTTCGTGTCGTTCGAGGATAAGCTGATGCGTCTGTTCGCCAGCGAGAACGTCGTCAAGACGCTAGACCGCCTGGGACTGAAGGACGGCGAGGCTATCGAGAGCAACATGGTGACCAAGAGCATCGAGAACGCGCAGAAGCGCGTCGAGGAGAACAACTTCGGTATCCGTAAGCACCTGCTCGAGTATGACGACGTGATGAACGCTCAGCGCAAGGTGATCTACACCCGCCGCCACCACGCCCTGATCGGTGAGCGCATCGGTCTGGACATCATCAACACGCTGTATGACAGCGTCGAGGATGCAGTCGAGAAATTCGGTCCCGACGAGTATGAAGACTTCAAGATGCAGGTTCTCAAGACCTACGCCATCGAGACGCCCTTCGAGGAGGAGGAATACCGCCGCATGGACGACGGCAAGAAGCAGGAAATCCTGTACGATGCCGTCCTGAAGGCCTTCAACCGCAAGATGGACCGCTTGAGCGAGGTCGCTGACCCGATCATCCAGCAGATTGTCCAGAGGCAAATCGAAGAGGGTGCCGATCCCGAAAGCCTGGGCCTCATCCGCGTGCCCATCACCGACGGCAAGCGCACCTATGGCATCGTCATCGACATGAAGGAGGCTGCCGACACCCATTGCAAGTCACTCACCAAGCAGTGGCAGAAGGCTGTCATGCTGCTCACCATCGATGACAACTGGAAGGAACACCTTCGCGAGATGGACCAGTTGCGCCAGAGCGTACAGAACGCCAGCTACGAGCAGAAAGACCCGCTGGTGATCTACAAGACCGAGGCCTTCAACATGTTCAAGCAGATGGTCGGCATCATGAACGGCAAGTCGATTGCCATCCTGATGCGCGGTCAGATTCCCGAGGCACCGCCCCAAGAGAACGTGCAGCAGAATGAGCCGCAGCCTCGCCAGCAACGCTACAGCGAGAGCCGTGGCGGCCAGCCCGATCCCAGTCGTCCCAATGCTCCCGTGGGCAACCGTCCGCAAGGCCCCGTCGGCCCCATCCGCAACGAGGGTCCGAAGATCGGCCGCAACGATCCCTGCCCCTGCGGCAGCGGCAAGAAGTACAAGAACTGCCACGGTCGCGGCCTGGCATAATCCAGCCCGACCTTGACCATCAAGCAGGCGCGTCAATCCTCACCGGTTGGCGCGCCTGTTGCTATACCTCTACCACCCATTGGGCAAGCCTTGAAAACACAAATTAATGCCAAATGACCTTTATATTTTATAACTGGTTGATAATTAAACGTTTCCAATTAAAAGAATGTTTGGCGAATGCTTGCCAATTATCAAAAAACGTTATAACTTTGCAATCGTGAGTTAAACCGTTTTATCAACCTTAATTCAGACTGATATGAAACACGGCAAATTTATCTGCAACCAGCTCAAGCAAGTCAGGCTTGACATTGCACGAGCCAATGGCATCAAGTATGTGCCCAGGGAGTGTCACCACGAGGGCGACTGTGAGGGCACCTGCCCTGCCTGTGAGAGCGAGATGCGCTATCTGGAGCGCGAGATCGCCTGCAAACGTTCCCTCGGCAAGGCCGCCATCATCGCCGGCGTGAGCCTGGGATTGACGAGTTTAACGGCCACATCGTGTGACTATGTCCGTGAGACTGTTAAAGAGATCTCTCATCATGGACATGATAGACCTCTCGAAGGTGAGGTCGTTGCCATGAATCCCGAAATCGACTCATTGGTTGCCGCTGCCTACACGATGCACAGCGACAAGAGGTTTCTTGACGAGGATTACGGCATGGGGCCGAAGGCTGTTTTCCCCGGTGGAAAGGGCGCTTTGCTCAAATTCATCAAGCAGAACTTTGTGTGTCCCGAGGATGTGGATTCAAGCACTTTCACTATCGTCGAGGTGTATATTGACAGTGAGGGAGTTCCACAGGAACCCTATATGCCCTATGTTACTGATACGGCCTTCTGCGCTGAGGCTATGAGGGTGGCCAATCTCTTGCCCAAATTTGAGCCCGCTCAGGACGAGGAGGGAAATATCAGCCCATCCAGATACTACATCCTCTTTAACGCGAAGGACCTCAAGCCTGCCGAATAAATTGGGCAATGAGCGTGTTGTCCCACTGCTGAATACGGTGGAATCCGTTGTATATTTGCAACCGGTAATGAATCCGTTTTTATCAACCTGTAATTATTTGAGACTGATATGAAACACGGTAAGAGAGTCTGCGATACGCTCAAGGCAATCCGTCTTGACATTGCGCACGCCAACGGTATTGAATATGCCCCCTCTGAGTGTAACCATGAGGGCGATTGTGCAGGCACCTGCCCTGCCTGCGAGAGCGAGATGCGCTATCTGGAGCGCGAGATTGCCCGCAAGCGCGCCCTCGGCAAGGCCGCCCTCATCGCCGGCGTGAGCCTGGGGCTGATGAGTTTCACAACCACATCAGGCGACTCGCGCCCTCTGGCAACCAGCGACCGTCCCGACGTGGATGAGGACTCTATTGCAAAAAAGCCATTAATCATCCCGAGAGCAGCCGATGATCAACGGGTAAGGGATGAAGTCTTCGGACGCCCTCCTGAGCCCATGCCCAAATTTCCAGGCGGTTATGACGCAATGATGGAGTATATCAAGGAGAATCTTCACTATCCTGCCGAAGCAGCCAAGAATCAGATTGAGGGCACCGTCCTCGTGGGACTCCACGTCGGGGTGGATGGAAAACTCATTGAAGCCATTATTACAAATCCGGTAGACCCCAATCTTGACGAGGAAGCCCTCCGCATCTGCAAGTCCATGCCAGACTTCGAGCCGGGACGTATGGGAGAACGAAGCGTTGAGAGTTGGCTGGTGGTACCAGTGAAGTTCAGTCTGGAAGAAGAAGACTAAACTGAATCAGACGAAGACCAATCACAGAAGGGATGGCAGAGCATGAATCATAACCTGGCACCGATTATTGCGGTGGCAAGACATCGCTTGACGGTGGATGGCCAAGGGGTAACCACATTGGTCGCCTTTCATGGTTGTACCCTGTGTTGCCAGTACTGCCTGAACTCACAATGCCTGCGACCTGAGGGATTGTGGCGTACCGTTACGCCCGACGAACTACTCGGCGAGGTGATGATCGACAATCTCTATTTCCTGGCCACGGGCGGAGGCATCACCTTCGGCGGCGGTGAACCGGCCATCCGCAGCGAGTTCATCAGCGACTTCTGCCGCATGGCGCCTCCCGAATGGCACTACACAATAGAAACCGCGCTCAACGTCGACCGCGAGCACCTGGAGCGCCTCGTTCCTCACATCCACGAATATTACATTGACATCAAGGACATGAACCCCGCCATCTACCGTCGCTACACCGGCCAGGACAACCGACGCGTGCTCGATAACCTGCAGTGGCTCCTGCAGCACGACGGTATGGCCAGCCGCATCGTCGTGCGCGTACCCCACATTCCCGACTTCAATACCGATGAAGATGTGCAACGCAGCCGCCAGCACCTTGAATCCATCGGCATAACCCGTATTGATGAATTCACCTACGAGCGCCGCTAACAGTCATGACTCAGTGACAGCGGCATGCCTGTAGAGCATCCCGGAGTCCTCATCAAGGCAGCTGGCCTTCGATGATGAGGCGGAGCCACTGGGCCGTGGTCAAGGGGATGGGGCCTGCAGGCTCGGTGGACATGAGGCGCTCGTTAAGCTCCTGCAGCAGTGGGCGGGCATCGCTCTCGCCGGCGCGGGCAATGATGGCATGGGCCTGGGGCATGGCACGCTCCATGACAGCCTGGGATGAGGGCCGTAGCAGGAAACTGCGCCAGTAGAGCCAATAAGCATAGTCATAGATTCGCTGCGCGTCGGCAGGTTCGTCGAGGTCCACCTCGCTGGCGATGCAGAACTGCCGCGGCACGGGCGCCTGCTCATACTCCTCATCGAGCAGCATGTGGAATGCCGTTGCCAGGGCCTCGAGCTGCGGGTCATCGGGAGCAAGCGAGGCGGCGGGAGATTCACCCGCTATCGTCCACCAGATGATGAAGCGCACGTCATCAAGATTGAGTTCGTAGTCCACATAGTCCTCACGGCGCCCGTAGTGGGGCAAGGGGTTGCCGTGGCGCCGGTCGTGCAACATGGTGAACGACCGCCACAGGCCACCGTCGGCGACGATGTCCTGATAATAGCCCGTGACAGCGAGCACCACGTCGCGACGCACGCCCTCATCCAGTTCGCGCAGCCAGGGCGACTCGTCCCACAGCTTGGCCAGGCGCAGGGCTATCCACAGGTAGAACTGGTCAGTCTCGGCCACACGCGGGTTATTGGGCTGCCGCTCCATGTAATCTTTAACGCTGATTTCCATAATCCTCTAATATGAATAAAAAAACGGGAAAACGTCATTGTCTTCCCGTTGTGATGGAGCCGCGAGCGGGACTCGAACCCGCGACCTTTTCGTTACGAATGAAATGCTCTACCGACTGAGCTATTGCGGCTTGGTGCACTGCGATGACTTGCAATGCGGGTGCAAAGGTAGCACTATTTTTCTAATCTCACAAACTTTAATCGACAATTTGTTTGCTGTAGGTCATCTTTATCCTGGCTTTGTCCAGGAGCAATCGCACGATTGCCGGCCGTGAAACCATAGGCGAAATCTTGGTGACGGTGCTCGTGGTGCCGTAATAGTAGGACTGCTGATAGGTATAGTTGGTGACGTCAACGGGGGTGATGGTGAACCTGAGATCATCCTCGGTGGCGATGCCGCCCTGGTTGTTGATGATGTTGAGGGCATAGTTGCGCAGGCCCGTAAATTCATACTCCTTGTCAATCGGGTCATAGATGGCATAGAACGAGTCCTTGTTATTGGCCAGGCTGTCGCCGTTGATGAAGTTGTCCTTCTTGGACGTCTTGACCATGAGCAGATAGGTGGGCGGCTGGATGTTGTATTCCGTCTCGGGAATGCTCACCGGCAGCTCAAGCGTCAGGTTGTTGATAACGGACTGGTTGTTGCCGATATTAGCCTGGTACTTGTCGATGATCTCCTGGATGGGGAAACGCACCTCGACCTCATACCCCGCAGGCGCGACAATCAAGGCCTGGCCCTGATTGACCATCGAGGTGATGGCATCGTCGATGTCATAGCGGATGATGTTGTCGGAGATTATCTCGGGGGTCGAAGCCAGATAGGACTGGCCCTTGGTCGAGATGGTGTCGGTCGAGTCGGTCAGCTGCACGCGCTGTTTGTAATAGACGTCAAGCTCGGTACTCTTGATGTTCACCACGTGGCCACTGCCGTAGCTGTTGGTGATATAGATGCCGGGGAAGACGTCGGCAAAGCGCTTGGGGCTGGAGAACAGCAAGGGGTCTGACTTGTAGGCATTAAAGAGCTCGCGTCCCAACTCGACAGGCATCGGCACGGAAATGACGCGCACGGTGTCATACTGAGCCGTTCCGGTCACATAGGACGTGGCGACCTCGATCCAACCCGATTTGGGAGAATAAGACTCCGAGGCCAGCAGCTCGTCGGGGTCGTAGTAGTCCGTGGGGTCAAAGTCGCTGTATATCGGGCTGGGAAGCGTCTTATTCAGGCGATAGACATTCAGTCTCATCGGGGCCAGCGAGTCGCCGGTGAAGCCGTTGCGCGAGGGGATGCGCAACTTCAGTCGGCAGGAGTCAATCATATCTGCCTTGACTCCGGCGGTGTCGATGCTGATGGCAGGCATCCAGGAGGTCACTGCCTCGGCGATGAGCGAGCCGTAACCGTCGGCTTGCAGTGCACCGAGCATCTTGGTGCTGGTGCGCATCTGCACGCGGTCGTTGCGAACCGAGTGGCCGGTGATGACAAACGACGAGTCCTCGATGACCGACGAGACGCTGTCGGTGATGCTCACGCCGATTGTCTCGTCAGTGCATGCGAACAGGCCGAGCAGCACGCCCGCTGCCAGTATCACATTCAAAAATTGTTTCATATTCTTGAAATGAAGTAATGCGATTTAAGAATATAGAAAAAAAGACCGGTTGGGTTTTATCGTGCGTCAATCGAAGAGCGAGCCGTAGAACTCCGTTACCCTGTTGACATCGTTGTCGTCGATGAACTGCAGCTTCGGGAGCGATTCGGCGGCGGTGAGGACCTGCTCGCTGATTCCCTGCTCACACTCGATGATGCCGTCGGAATAGCGCAGCGAGTAGGACATCAGTTCCTCGTAGGTCAACTCCTTGCCGTTGATGGGCTTGAGGGCATTCTTGGGGATGCCGTCCTGGTGCATCTTCTCAGCAAGACGGGCTCCCAGGGGTGCCGGGATTGACTCGTTGAAGAGTGCCGTCACAATCTTGGCGTCGCGGAAGGATGGGTCGTCGCCATAGAGCGTGCGGATATAAACCGGTGCCAGCGCCGAAATCCATCCGGTGCACTGGATGATGTCAGGCACCCAGCGCATCTTGCGTATCGACTCGATGACGGCGCGCACGAAGAACATGCTGCGCTCGTCGTTGTCGTCGGGCGAGCAGTTCATCTCGAGCTCATCGATGCGGCTGCTGGCAAAGTAATCCTCATTGTAAATGAAATAGACTTGGAAATGAGCCTGCTGCAAGGTTGCCACCTTGATGATGAGGGGGTGGTCGGTGTCATCGATGATGACATTCATGCCCGAGAGCCTGATCATCTCGTGGAGCTGGTTGCTGCGCTCAGCGATCATGCCATACTTGGGCATGAACGTGCGCTCCTCGATACCCTGCTCCTTGATGCCCTGCGGCAGCAGTCTGCCGATTTCTGACACGCGTCGTAGGGGCACGTATGGCTCAATCTCTTGTGATATGAACAAGATTTTCTTTACATCCATGTTGTTTTCGTCTAAAATTTAAATGCAAAGATAGCTATTTTTTTTCATTTTGGCCCCATGTGGGGCGATTAAATCGGTCATTTTTATGTAAAAATGGGGGCTTTTTAACATCTTCTAATCTTTTTGCGGCCCCAAACGGAGCCCATAGTGAAGGGGTGACAAAAAAATGACGGCCCGCTGTTGTACAAAAGAAAAATACCCGTAACTTTGCGCAGTCAATAAACACGATAACAACCCATCCCAAAATCATCCGTTATGTTTACCATCCAACTGTTTGAAGAGAAGACCGGCCGCCCTGCCGCCGACAAGAAGGTGGGAATCATCTTCCACGGCCTGCTGCGTGGCGGCACCAAGAACATCTACACCGACCGCAACGGCGAGGCCCACTTCGACTACGACAACGGCCGTGGAACCGTCTATGTGAACGGCCGTGCCATCTACGACGGCGAAATCAGCGGCCGCAAGATACTCTACATCTGACGGCCAGTCCTCCCGGACCATCGACATCAGGCATCAATCTGAAGGGCGTGACATCTCTCGCGCCCTAAACCTTAATCGCCCCGAGCACGACCATGATTTCTCCTGTGGGCCACGTAATCGGGAGGAGTCAGGGGGATAAGAAAAGAAGGGGCTTCCTTCAAACAGGAAACACCCTTCCACTTTCAAAACACACACACGATTAAGTCTATTCTTTTCATTCAGGTCACTTGTCCTTGCAGTTGCAGTTCTCGCAGTTTCCCTTCTGGCGGTCACCCTTCTTGGCATGGCCTCGGTATCCCATGCGGCCCTTGTCGTGGCCGCGCTTGCCAGCATGTTGCTTCATCTGGGCATACTTCGTTGCCTGCTCCGGCGTCAACAAGGCCTCAATCTTGGCATCAGTGGCCTCCTTCTGAGCCTTCATCTGCTGGTGACGGGCGCTCATTGTCGCCTCGTCGGGTTTCTCGCCCCTGTCCATTCTCTCGGACTTGTCGTTGTGCCTGGCCTGCATCTCCTCGGTATAGATACGGGTGATGGCGGCCTTCTGCTCAGCTGTCAAGCCCAAGTGCTTGTCCAGGCGCTCTACTCGCTTCTCCACCATCTGCTCGGGACTCATGTCGGAGCGGCGTGGCGGTTGTGCATTCATCACGATGGTGCCCATCAGGGCCACTACTAATACTAAAACAATCTTTTTCATGTTAATTGATGTGGTGTTTTAAAATGAATAATACTAACTGATAGATTTCACATTGAATCTACTGTTCACTATGATTACGGCTACAAAGTAAAATCAAATTTCTGAAATGAAAAAACGGTCGAAGTGCACTTCGTGACCAATCAAGACATCATGTTGACAAACACCTAAAAAATCAAGACAAAGCCCAAGCGGGCCAGAAGAGAGAAAGGGGGAAAAACGCGAAATTTACGTCAATGAATCAAAAAAAACGTAATCGCAGGGTACAACCTAAGGAAAAACGATGTAAATTTGCAATTCTGGTAAAAGGATAAAAAAGATTGGGAATGTTGACTCAGATTTATAATGGTCATGTGCTCACTCCTGAAGGCTGGATCCAGGGAGGCTCAGTCATCATCGAAGACAACCGCATCAAGGAGGTGAGCAAGAGCAGCCGTCTGATGGAGGGCATGGACAAGACCTACGACGCCCACGACATGAACGTGGTGCCCGGAGGCGTTGACCTGCATTGCCATGGCGGAGGCGGCAGCGACTTCCAGGAATGCACGCGCGAGGCGTTCCAGAATGCCGTGCTGACCCACCTGCGTCACGGCACGACATCGGTCTATGCGACGCTGTCCTCGTCGCCCATCGACATGATGGAAAAGGCATGCCAGGTGTGTGACGAACTGATGCGCGAACCCGACTCAACCATCATGGGCATGCACATGGAGGGCCCGTACTTCAACCCGAGCAAGGCGGGGGCACAGATGCCTGAGGTCATCCGCATTCCCGACCCCAACGAGTACCGCCACATCGTCGAGGACTTTGACTGCATGCGCCGCTGGGACACGGCACCCGAGCTGCCCGGCGCCGTCGAGATGGGCAAGTACATCACCGGCAAGGGGGTGATTGCCGCCATCGGCCACACGGCAGCCGAGTACCCTCAAGTCAAGGCCGCATGGGACGCCGGCTACACGCTGGCCACCCACTTCTATAACGCGATGCCGGGATTCCACAACGTGCGCGAGTTCAAGCATGCCGGCACTGTCGAGAGCATCTATCTGCTGCATGACATGGCTGTCGAGGTGATTGCCGACGGCATCCACGTCCCGGCCACCCTGCTGAGCCTGGTCTATCACATCAAGGGGGTGGAGCACACTGCCCTGTGTACTGACGCCTTGGCCGTGACCGACAGTGACAGCGAGCATGCGTTCGACCCGCGCGTCATCATCGAGGACGGCGTGTGCAAGCTCTCGGACCGCAGTGCGCTGGCAGGCAGCATCGCCACGATGGACCGCCTGATCAAGACGATGGTCCGCGTCGCCGAAGTGCCCCTGCACGATGCAGTGCGCATGGCGAGCGAAACCCCGGCCCGCATCATGGGCATCTATGACCGCAAGGGTTCACTGCAGCGAGGCAAGGACGCCGACATCCTCATCCTGGACGACGACATCAACCTGCGCAGCGTCTTCTCGATGGGAAAATTCGTCAAGGGCAGCGACCGCATCGCCCCGGCCATCATCGAGCGCCGCTAACCCCTACCCCACAGCGCCTCACGCTGAGGCGCTAAAACTAAAAAACAACTGATTAGTCTGAATCATCTGAGGGCATCCGCGCCCTGTTGACCTCACGCTAAGGCGCTAAGACGCTAAGAATTATTATTTTCTGCAACAATGTAGAGACGCAAAATCTTGCGTCTCATGGGACAGGTGGCAGGGTCATGTGGTTGGAGACGCAAGATTTTGCGTCTCTACAGGGACCAACGCAATGGCATCACGCTGAGGCGCTAAGGATTTGAAAACAATAAATACAATAATGACAAAAGAGATTATATTTAATTGATATTCAATTTATTGACTTGTTTGTATTTCTTGTTTTCTATAACAGCGCCGGGGTTATAGCGAAGGGGGCGATTATCGTCGATTGTGGGTGGAAAAAAGAAATAAGAAGAAAATTTTCGGCAATAAACTTGCACAGAATCAAAAACGGTATTATCTTTGCACCCGCATTTGAAAGAAAATGCCTTATATGGTGGATGTAGCTCAGCTGGTTAGAGCGTCGGATTGTGGTTCCGAAGGTCGTGGGTTCGAGCCCCATTATCCACCCTAAGTGAATAAAAACCTGAATCGTTGAAGCGATTCAGGTTTTTATTATTTTATTCGGTTTGACCCGTGGATTACAGGCCGAGGAGCGCCTTGACCATCGGGGTGATGTCGATGGTCGCGGGGCCGGTGTAGGCCACCGGGGTGACGGCGGTGTCAAGCACCAGATCGAGTGCGCCCTGCTCGCCCACCTGGCGGATGGCAGCCTGGATCTTGTCGGTGATGGGCTTGGTGAGGGCTTCGCGGCGTGCGGCGATGTCATCGGCGGCACGGCGTTCAAACTCGCGCATCTTCTTGTCGCTCTCCTGCAGTTCCTGCACGCGGCGCTCCTTGATGGTCTCGGGCATCGAGGCGTCGGCGGCCACGGTCTGGTAGTCGGCATACTTCTTGTCAAACTCGGACTTCAGCAGTTCATATTCGGCATGATATCTGTCGCTGAGGGTCTTGAGCTGTTCCTCGGCCGCCTGTTTCTCGGGCATGAGACCGAAAATCTCCTGTGAGTTCACAATACCTATCCTGGCCTGGGCCATCAACATCAGCGGCATCAACGCCAGCGCAATCATGAGAAATCTTTTCATCGTTCTGTCTATTTAGTAGTTATTTTTCGGCGACAAAGGTAGCATTTTTTCAAATAACGGCAAGCGACAAGACGGGTTATTGCAGCAAGAACTCCTGCCAGCAATCGTTCCGGCAGGAGTTATGCGCCTAAAATGACGGGGGTCAAATGAAAATTTAACTCTAAAAAGTCAAATCACTCTATAAATCTCCGCTGCTTAGATCTTATGGCCTGTAGAGACGTAAAATTTTGCGTCTCTAATCGTTAGGCATTACCAACATACTGTCCCTTGAGATGCAAAATTTTGCGTCTCTACATATTCTTTTGATTTTTTATTTCGCGTCGGGGATTAGTCATCGGTGCCGAAGAGGGGATCTTCGGGCATGACCATCACGGGCTTGGTCTCGGCAGCCTTGAGGATGCGCTGCGGCACGTATTTCTTGTCCACTACCAAGCGGAAGGAGTACTCGTTGAACCACTCGTTGGTCATGATGATGTATCCCTTATGTCCGCTGTCGCCACCCCAGGAGTTCTCCACTTTCCACTTGAGGGGATTGCCGTTCTCGTCAAGATCGACGGCGGTGAGCGTCATGGCGTGGGTCGAACCGCTGTCAAACGTGGCAATGCGCTGGGCCTTGTCCATGGGGAATGTGGTGCCGAACAGGGTGCCATAGTCAAAGTTGTCGAGTGCGAGGTAGCCAGTGTTGCGGTTGAGCTGTTTGCCCACGTCGAAGCTGGCATAGAGCTTGGTGGAATCCTTCAGCGAAGCGATGGCCATGGCGGCGATGTCCTCCATGGGGAGGTTGACGTAGCGCCAGTTGTGGCCGTCGTAGGTGTGGCGGTCATATTCCACCTCATAGGTCTTGTAGTATTCCCTGCGGGGGTCGTTCATCGCCATGATGAATGTGCCGTTGATGGGACCGCCCACCGTCTCGCGGTAGAATTCCAGCGGGGTGTAGGTGCGTGCGGGGCCTACGGCCTTGCCGTCCTTGTCGCGGAAGGCATAGGTGAACGACTTGATGGGCTCACCCAGGGTGAGGGACAGCATGGAGTAGATGGTGCCCAGCATCTCGGTCTTGCGCTGGTTGATGGACTTTTTGCTCTTCTTGTCGGCAACCATCTGTCGCAGTTCCAGTCCGTATTCACGCAGCTTGGACGAGACGAGTTGGCTCATGCGTGAGGTGCGCTCGGCCGAGAAAGTCTCGGGCTGCGCCTCAACGGGCACAAGGCCATATTTCTCGGCAAGGTCGGCCGCACCACAGAAGGTGCCGCCATCGTTCATCGGATTGCGGAAGAAGAACTGCACGCGCGTGTCGTCAATGGGCTTGTCGGCGCAGTCGATCACGCCCTGCAGCATTAGGTTGGCTTTCTCGAGCTGGTCGTAGAAGAAGAGGTAGTCGTGAGAGAACTCCACGTTGATGGAGTCGCCGTGACGACGCGCGAAGTTGGCGCGCAGCACGTTGAAACTGGAGTACATCCAGCAACGGCCACTCTGCAACTGGTTGTGGATCGATTGCTTGGGCGTCTCGACGCTGAAGTAAGTGTCCGTAATCTTGTTGTTGCGGTAGTTTCTGGCAAGGTCGTCGATGGAATTGGTCGCCATGGCGTTGCTAATGGCCTTGTTGGTGGTGGCTGCCGAGGTGGCGACAATCTGTCGCATCATGTCGGGGCTGATACCGCCCTGAGAACGGTCTTGAGCTGAGCCGGCAAAGGCGAGGCCTATTGCCAGAGCAAGTGTTGTGAATTTGTTCATATTCAGTCGTGAAAATGGTTTAAATAAACTTGGCTGCACCTTTGCCATAAAAATAAACTTTTATGGCATTCGGTTTGCACAAGTTTTTGCGCGCGGCACTTGGCCATTGCGCAGGATTAATAGCTTCTTTGACCACAAAGGTAGTGCAAGTCGAGCGCAATGGCAAGAAAAAATAAATTTTCTTGCACTCGCCTTGTTCCCTTTATCATCGCGTCAAACGAAACGGCCGCCAGCGTGGGTCTCCACACTGGCGGCAGCCTGTCTCTCAAGCAGCATAAAGCTGATGTCTTGTATTACTTGATGCCTAACTTGGCTTTCACCTTAGCGCTGACGTCCTCAGCATCGCTGCCGTTATAAATGATGGCACCGGCAGCCTGGTCAAAGATGAAGGTGTATCCGCCCTCGGCACCGACAGCCTGGATGGCGTTCTGGAGCTTCTGGGTGATGGGAGCCAGGAGGGTATCCTGCTGACGCTGCAGGTCCTGAGCAGCGGTCTGCTGGAAGTTCTGGATCTTCACGTAGTCGTCCTGCAGTTCCTGCTGATGGCGATCCTTGATAGCCTGGGGAGTGGTGGCATCCTTGTCGGCAGCCTCATAGTCGGCCATCTTCTTCTGGAAAGCGTCCTGCAAGTTCTTGAACTCGGTCTCATACTTGTCGCTCACCGTCTTGAGGGTGTTCTCGGCCGTGGCCTTCTCGGGCATGACGTTGAAAATCTCACTGGTGTTGATGTAACCGAATTTCTGAGCCTGTGCGGCAAAGCACATCATAGTAGCCGTAACGGCTAAGAGCATAAATCTTTTAAACATGTCTAAAAATTGATTATAATATTATAATTGTTCTTTTTCTTAATAAATACTAGAGCCTAATTACTTGTAACCCATCTTTTCGAGCACCTCGTTGCTCACGTCGATGCGGGGCGAGGCGAAGATGATGCTCTGGCTGCTGGCGCGGTCAAAGATGACCTGGAAGCCACGCTCGTCACACACCTTCTTGCAGGCGTTGTAGATATCGTCCTGGATGGGCTTGATGAGCGACTGGCGTTTCTTGAACAGCTCGCCCTGGGGGCCAAAGTACTTGTACTGCAGCTGCTGAGCCTCTTTTTCCTTCTCGGTGATCTCGGCCTCTTTCTTCTTCTTCTGGTCATCGGTCAGGAAGACCATGTCGGCCTGATAGTTCTTGTACATGGTGTCGGCCTCTTTCTTGAGTTCGTCAACCTCACGTTGCCAGCGCTGCGACACCTGGTTCAACTGTTCGTTAGCCATCTCGTAGGCGGGAATGTTCTTGAGCACATACTCCATGTCCACAAGGGCAAACTTCTGCGCTTGGGCGGCCATGAAGCCAGCGACAAGCGCCACGGCGATTAAGACTATACGTTTCATATCTTTCTTTTTATATTATATTATGTTGTTTGAAAATTCGACTTTTAGACTGCAGTAGCTGCAATTCGTTTATTTGGTCTGTTAAAAAATATCCTTAACAATGTTAATCCGATTAGAACTCCTGGCCCAGTACGAAGTGGAAGTTGCTGCCTCCCTTCTGGCCAAACACTTTGTCAAAGCCATAGCCCCAGTCGATACCCATCATACCGATCATCGGCAGGAAGATGCGTGCACCCACACCGGCCGATCGCTTGATGTTGAACGGGTTGAAGTCCTTTACACTGGTCCACGCGTTACCACCCTCGACAAACACGAGCGGATAGATGGTCGCACTCTGCGAGAGCATGAGCGGGAAGTGCAGTTCGATGGCAAAGCGGTCATAGGCGTAGCCCTCGCTGCCGTAGGGGGTGAACGCACCGTTCTCATAACCACGCAGGGCGATGGTCTCGGTAGCATAGGTATAGGAGCCCGACATACCGTCACCACCCACATAGAAGGTCTCGAACGGCGACTTGAGCCACTTGTTCCAGCTGCCCAGCAGACCGATGTCGGCACGTGTCATCAGCACCAGCGTCCAGCGACCATCGGGATCGGTAAGGGGCGTGAAGGTCTTGGCCTGGAACTTGAGTTTCCAGTACTCGATCCATCGGTAGAGGTCCTTCTTGGACTGCTCGGTGTTGCTCTCACTCAAGGCTTTCCAGTCCTTCTTGCCAAACAGGCTGGCGGGTGGAGTGGCGTTGAACGACAAGGTGAAGGTGCTACCCTTGCGGGTATAGAGCGGGTTGTCGATACTGCTGCGCGACAGGGTCAAGCCCAGCACAAACGAGTTGGACACACCATTTTTCATATAATAGAGGTACTCCCAGTTCTTGAGGCTGTACCACTGGTAACTCAGGCTGGCCATGAAGGTGAAGTAGTCATCGGGCCACTTCAGGCGCTTACCAAAGCCCACGGTCATACCAGCCATCTGGAGGTACTTGTTGGGGTCGTAGGCGTTCTCGTAGTAGTTATAACCGCTGTAGCCGTTATAACCCATGCCTGGATACAAGCCGCTGTAGTTATACATCATGTTGTACATCGCATTCTGGTACAACTGGCTATAATAGGACGAGTTGATACCCGTCTGGCGGCTGTAGAATGCCGATACCGACAGCGAGTTGGGACGCTTGCCGCCAAACCATGGGTCAAGGAACGAGACGCTGTAGGCCTGGTAGTACTTGGCGTTGGTCTGGGCGCTGATGGTGAACGTCTGGCCCTCGCCCTGTGGGATGAGGCCCTTGTAGGACGACGGATGCAGCAGGTTCTGCATCGAGAAGTTGGTGAACTTGAGCGACGCCTTGAGGATGACACCCGTCTGGCCCCAACCGGCGCTCAGCTCAACTTGGTCGTTGGCCTTGCTCTCGAGGTTGAGGATGATGTCCACAGTACCGTTGTCCTCGTTGGGTTCGGGGCGGATGTCCATCTTCTCGGGGTCGAAGTGGCCGGTCTGGGCAATCTCGCGGGCCGAACGCATCAGGTCCTCCTTGGAGAACAGGTCGCCGGGGCGCACGCGCAGCTCGCGGCGCACGACCTTCTCATACAGGCGATCGTTACCGTTGATGACCACCTTGTTGATGCGTGCCTGCTTGCCCTCGAACATGCGCATCTCCAGGTCGATGCTGTCGCCCTCGATCTTGGTCTCGATGGGGATGAGGCGATAGAAGAGGTAACCGTTGTTGAGGTAGAGGTTGGACACGGCGTCATCGTCCTCCTGGGTACGCTTGTTGAGCAGTTTCTGGTTATAGACATCGCCCTTCTTGATACCCAGAATCTCGTTCAGGATGACCGACGGATAGACCGTGTTGCCCACCCAAGTGATGTCCGAGATATAGTACTTCTTGCCCTCGTCCACCTTGAGGTAAACGTCAACGCTCTTTTCGTCATAGGGGACCACGCTGTCGCTCAGGATGACGGCGTCGCGGTAGCCCTTCTCGTTATACTTGTCGATGATGAGCTGCTTGTCGGCCTCATAATCGCTCTTGACGAACTTCTTCTGCGAGAAGATCTTCCAGATGTCCTTCTTCTCGTTGGTCTTCTTCATGGTGCGCTTAATCTTGCGGTCGCTCAGCACCCCGTTGCCGTCGATGTAGATCTTGTGTACCTTGATTTTCTCGTGCTTATCGACATTGATATTGACGATGACCTCGTTCTGCTTGCTCAGGTCGGGCACAGAAACGACCTCGCAGGTCGCCTGGCCGAAGCCCTTGTTGGCATAGTATTTCTCGACGATGAGCTTGATGCGGTCGGCGATATTGGGAGTCATCTGGCTACCCGGCTGGAAACTCAACCGCTCGATGAGGTCCTTCTTCTCGCTGCCCTTCATGCCGTTATAGTTCACCTGTGACACACGGGGTTGCTGGCGCAGGTTGAACACGAGCCATGCCTGGTCCTGGTAGATTTTCTCGACCTGGATCTGCACCTTGGAGAACAGTCCCTGTCGCCAGAACCGCTTGGCTGCCGCCTTGATGTCATCGCCAGGGATGTCCACGCGCTGTCCCACGGCCAGTCCCGAATAGCCGATGATGATGGTCTCGTCATAGTTATCAACACCCTCGACACGGATTCCGGCAATCTCATACTGTGTGGGCGATGCCGTGAAGATGATTTTGGGATTATAGATGGTATCGTTGGACGTGTAGGTGCCCTGGGCATGCATCGACGCCTGTGACATCGATGCCATGGCCAGAAGGGCCAACAACGTATGCTTGATGCTCTTCATTGACAAATTACTCTTCATTATCTTGGTTTACCTGTTCGCTCGTCTTACCGTAGCGTCGCTCGCGCGCCTGGAAGTCGGCAATCGCTTCGACGAAGTCTTCCTTGGTAAAATCGGGCCAATATTTGGTGGTGAAGTAAAGCTCGCTATAGGCAATCTGCCACAACAGATAATTGCTCACACGCAGGTCACCGCCGGTGCGGATGAGCAGGTCAGGGTCGGGCATGTCGCGTGTGGCCAGGTGGGCCGACAGCATCTCGTCGTCGATGTCATCGGGATTCAACGTTCCGCTGGCGGCATCACGCGCCATCTGGCGGCAAGCCTCGACAATCTCCCATCGCGACGAGTAACTCAGGGCCAGGCACAGCACCAGTCCGGTGCAGTGTCCCGTGTCCTGCATGCACTTGCGCAGGCGGTTGGCGGCAAACTCGGGCATGCGCCCCATGTCGCCGATGGTGGTCAGGCGCACGTTGTTCTTGATCAGGTCGGGCGTCTGCTGCTCGATGCTCACCACGATGAGGTTCATCAGGGCATCCACCTCGTCCTGGGGGCGGTTCCAGTTCTCGGTCGAGAAGGTGTAAAGGGTCAGGTATTTCACACCCACCTCGCTGGCAATCTCGGTGGCTTGTCTCACCGTTGCCACACCGTTCTCGTGGCCGAAGCTGCGCTCCTGGCCGTGCTGCTTGGCCCACCGTCCGTTGCCGTCCATGATGATGGCCACGTGGCTCGGGATGCGCGTGGGGTCAAGTTGCTTTATTTTCTCGCTGAGGGAAGACATACTACTCTCTGTGTTGATTATTCAATATAGTTACACTTGATGCAGCGCTTGCCGAACTCGTAGGTCACCGAGAACGTGGCAAACGAGTACCAGTCGGTGTTCTTGGCAAACGAGTGCTTGATGCCGAACAGGTCGCTCAGGCCGTCGATGCGGTCGCTGAACTCCTTGCGCATCGTGAATTCAAAGCCCAGGTTCAGCCTGTCCTTGTACTTGTATTTCACGCCGATGCCGATGGGGATGGTGAACGATGCCTGGTTGGCACCGTTACACATGGCGAACACGAAGCCCACGCCGGCCACCATGTAGGGGGAGATGGGTTTGAGCTTCTTGTAGGCCGGTCCACGGCCATAGTTCAGGAAGTTGAACTCGGCAGTCAGTCCCAGGTCGACGAGATGGGAGGAGAACTTGTAGTTGGCCCCTTCGGGGTACCACGACTCGTCCTTCTCGCTGTCGCCGCGGATGTTGGCATAGTTCAGGTTGGCCTTGAAAGCCCAGCGGCTGTTGTGTACATAACGGAACGTGCCGCCAACGGTAAAGCTCGGGTGCTTGAACAGGATGCCGTTGTTGGCCTCTCCCAAGTAGCCGGTCATGCCCAGAAACGGACCGACCTCATACTTGTACTGCTGCGCCGCCATGGGCAGCACGGCGAGCGAGAGAAGAAGCGATATGAACAAGAATTTCTTCATCAAGGCTTAATAAACTGGATAATTCGTCATGCGGATGTACACGCCGCGCCACACGTTGGGCAACAGCTCATCCTGGTCGTTGTAGCCACCGAAGATGTAGAAGAACGGGCAATCCCAGGTGGCCACGGGCGACTTGATGTTGCGGGGCGCACCGGGAGCCACCGCAGCGGTCAAGGTCTCATGGGCGACGAATGCCTGGGCACCGTAGAACTTGGGCATGTGGGCCGGCTGACAGATGGTCGAGTCGCCGACAGTCCATGTCACGCCTTGGGTGGTGGACAGGTAGATCGAACTGTTGAGGCTGCCGTCAGAGAGCCTGCCGCCCATGAGATAGTAGGTCGGCTGGAGGCCGTAGCGGCGGGTGCCGGCCACTTGCTTGTAAGAATAGTAGGCAAACAGGGTGGCGTCGGCCAGTTCGGGCAGCAGGGTGCTGTGGATGCTGTTGATCTTGCCCCAGCGGCGGCCGTCATAGCCCCACACGTCATGCAACACATTATCCTGGCTGTCAACACCGCCGACGATGAGGGCCTGGGGTGCAATGGTCCACTTGTTGTCGGCAATCACCATGTCAGAGGCGTGGGCGATGGGGAAGCCCTCCTCTACCGCCGTGGCGGTGAAGTCGGCAGGACGCGGGTACTCGTCGTGGTAGTAGCCGTCGTCGTCGCCCAGCACGCCCAGCACGCGGTCCTCATAGGCACCCAGCAGGCTGTGCCAGACCACGCCACAGGAGGTCCACTCAATGCCGTTTTCCGAGGCATAGAGGACGCCATCGTCATCCAGCATGTAGAACGACCCGGTCGTCGCTACCAGCGACTCGACCTGCGGTACAAAGGGCAGGTCCACCAGCTGGCTCGTCCAGGTGCCCTGGTTGGGAGAGTCGGCAATCATCAGCTTGCACGTGGTGCCGTCATAGGCCATGATGCAGTATTGGTCACCCATCTTCACGGCCTTATAGCCCTTGAGCCCGTTCTGATAGCCGGGCAGGTCGCGGCGCCACGACTGCGGAATCACCAGCGAGTCGGGGTTCACCTTGTGGACGAGGACCTTCACCTCATAGTCCTTGACCTGCGACTTGTCAGAGCTGGTAACGGTGAGCATCGTCTTTCCGGTGAAGTCCAGGCTCTTGGTCATCGAGGTGGTGTAGTTGATGGTGGTGTCGGCCTGCTTGGTGGCATCGGTAATCTTGAACACAGCCGAGCTGACCGTATTGAGGAAGTCAACGGTCACCTTCAGCGCTGAGATGTCGGTGCCCTTGGGCAGTGAGTCGGCATTATATATCAGTCCCCGGTCAAAGTCCACAGTGAAGTGTACCGAGTCCAGGTTGGACAGCACTTTGGCATCAGCCTGCAGCGCAAACCCCGTGACCAGAGTCGTCTGGGTGCTCGAGCTGTAGGAATAAGAATCGTCATTATCCTTGTCCTTATTGCAGGAAGTGAACGACGCCAATGACGAGAGCAGCACGGCAATCGTCGTCAGCAGATATAACGGTGATCTGTTTGTCATTATCGTTTTATCAATCTTTCGCTTTATTACAAACGGCAAAATTACAAAAAAATTCCGTCCCACGCCGTTTTTTGCTTTTAATAATGTAGGGGACCGCCATTTTTCGGGGCGTAAAGATACTACAACACCGCCATACGGGCAGTACCCGTTAAAGATAATAAACGGATTTCGGTGCTTTTTACACCTTTTTAACGGAACAAATACCACCGCACCGACTATTCTGCAGCCAGTTTGCCCTCACGCAAAGACGCGAAGTTTTTTTATTGGTGTCCGGTGAAAAACTCAGTGGATGGGTGGGCTTACTTTTTTAGGAGAGCAGGTCGAAGGCCTGCCCAAGGCCAGCGGCCTTGACTTGTGCTAACACCACGGCGCAATGGCCGTAGGTCATTGTGGCGTGGTGATAGGGCACAGTCTGTCACCTGGGCCCTGAATGGGGCCACTCCTGCTGGCAGTATGTGGCCCTCGTCGAGGCCCATACACTTTATGTTCTGCTTCCCCAGGCCACACAGGACCTTCGGCCTGTGCGCCCTGGGGTTGCCTCTAGTCAAGGCCTACTGGCCTTGTTGAGACCTACGGCCCCAGACACCGAGCAGAAGTCATTTTGTAATTATTCGGTTTTTACTGGACACCAATAAAAGTTTTTTATTTTGGTCATCCGCGCACCTTGAATTTTTAAAAACAAAAAATACAAGATATGCAAATAGCTGTAAATCAACCAGTTTGCACTTCCTGTATTTCTTGTCGTTCGATTCAATGGACGCAGATGTCCTCAGAAATATCAGATTAATCCGTTGTTTTAAAACAGTCAGCGGACGACAATCTTTTTGCCGTTGTGGATATAGATGCCAGGGGTGGTCGGGACGTCCTTGCCAACAGGCTGGCCCATCAGGTTGTAGTAATTGGGGTCATAGGGGCGGCGCGGCTGGTCCGTCACCGCCTCGCCAATGCCTACATGGATGTCAGGATCATACCAAACCCCCTTATAAGCTATCTGACCATTCTCAATGACGTGGCTTAGGCCATAACCCACTTGTAAACCCGTGAGTTGGAACTCAAAGTATAATAGCGGATATCCTAAATGGCCATCATAGCCAAGTCCCTCAATGATAACAACATCATTATTATATAATCGATAATGATGACATTTTCTATTTTGACCAGCAATGACCATCATGTCAGTCTCCTTATATTCAACTCCATAGTAACCATTCTCCATAGTATAAAGCACCGTGGGGTCATTGAAATCATATAGAAGGAACTCTTCAGTGGTTGTAGTGATTGGAAGCCCATTATCGGGTTGATCAATAAACCAACTCCAACCAGCAACAGGGCACTGAGGATGCAGAATGCCATCAGGGTGGATGGCATAGACTCTTTTATCTTCCTCACGCAGGCAGATGGGGGTATAAGCTTCAACTTCTTTGTTGACTCCTTCCCTGTCAAGGTAATGAGTCAATACTACTGGCTTATACCACTTGTCCCCAATTTGGACATCACCCTTCATCTCAAAACTATAATATTGCAGGCCTTCGGGCATATCTAATACGTCTTCCCAAAATGGGTTATAATAGGCATACACCCACTGCACCCCCTCGCGCACAAACGGGACATACTCATATTCCTGCGCCACCGCCTGCGCCAAGCCCAGCAGGGCCAATAATGTAAGAAGTATTGTCTTTTTCATATCTTTAAACGATTTAATGGTTTATACTTTCTATTTCACCGCAAATATAGAATATTTCAGATAATTTCACACTGCCCCCCCCCATTTTAACATCAGTTTAACACATTGGCCGCTTTAGACATTACGCGGGGTTCAATGGGGTGATGGTGTTGCCGTCGATGAGATATCGGGCGACGGGGCGGCCATCGATGACTGGGGCGGTGACACCCTGCCCCACCCTGCGTGGGCTGATCTCGATGCGGGCCTCGTCCCAGATTGCGGCATCAATCAGGCCTTGCAATACCTGGGTGCCGCCCTCGACCATGACGCTGGTCACGCCGCGGTGATAGAGGTCCTCGAGCCAGCAGCGCGGGTCGACGGTATCCATTTTGACGTATTCCACGGGACCGACGGTCTCGCTCTTCACGCCGTTATACACGATGGTGGGGAGGCCGTCGTTGAGCAAGTTGAGGTCGTCGGGGATGGAGAGATGGCGCGACAGAATCACGCGCAGCGGAGAACGGCCAGGCCAGTAACGCGTGGTGAGCGACGGGTTGTCGATGCGGGCAGTGCTGGCCCCCACGACGATGGCGTCGCACAGGGCTCGCTGGCGATGCATCAGACGCATGGTCACGGGCGTGGACATGTGCAAGGGGTTCTCTCCGGCCTCGGGCGGCAGGGCGATGAAGCCGTCGGCGGTCTGAGCCCACTTGAGCTGCACCCACGGGCGCCCGTTAGTGTGAGCGGTCATGAAACGCTCGTTCAGGGCACGGCATTCCTGCTCAAGGACGCCGACAGCCACCTCTACCCCAGCCTCCTGCAACAGTTTCACACCTCGACCGGCCACCTTGACGAAGGGGTCAAGGCAGCCCACCACGACACGCGGGATGCCGCGCTCGATGAGCATATTGGCACACGGCGGTGTCTTCCCGTAGTGGGAACAGGGCTCCAGCGTGACATAGATGGTGCTGTCGCGCAACAAGGCGGGGTCGGCGACGCTGGCCACGGCATTGACCTCGGCATGAGCCTCGCCACACTTGCGGTGCCAGCCCTGGCCGATGATACGGCCGTCAGGGCCGACAATCACAGCGCCGACCATGGGGTTGGGCGAGGTATGCCCCGCCCCCAGGCGCGCCAACTGCAGCGCACGCCGCATGTATTTCTCATCAATCATCTTGAACTACAAATTCTTTATAAACTACGAATTACACGAATTATACGAAGGGCATCCGCATCCTTATTTTCCCTAATTTCACGAATTGGCGTCCGCATGAAATTAGAATGCATTAATTCAATTCGTGTAATTCGGAGTTCATGTGAGTTAAAGCTTGGCGGCGACGAAGCGGGGCTTGCCGTAGGAGTCGTCGATGATGCGGACCTCACCAAAGCCGTTCTGCTCGAGCAGGCGTTTCACCTCATTGCCAAAGCGCTGGTTGATTTCCAGATACAGGCTGCCACCGCGGGCGAGCGACTGGGCGGCATAGGGGGCTATCGCCTTGTAGAACATCAGCGGGTCGTTGTCGGGAACGAACAGGGCCTGGCCCGGCTCGTAGTCCTTGACGTTGCTGTCCATCGCGTCGCGCTCGCTCCAGCAGACGTAGGGCGGATTGCTCACGATAATGTCGTAGGTGGCAGGAGGTTGCGGCGAGAGCATATCGCTCTCGAACAGGCGAACTTTGACCTTGAGGGCAGCGGCATTTTCACGCGCCACGGCCAGGGCATCGCGCGAGATGTCGAGGGCGTCGACCTGGGCAAACTTCAGGGCCCTCGCCAGCGAGATGGCGATGCAGCCGCTGCCGGTGCCCATGTCAAGGACACGCAGGTCGCTGCCCGGGTTTTCGTCGATGATGAGGTCCACGAGTTGCTCGGTCTCGGGCCGCGGGATGAGCACGGCGGGGGTCACCTTGAACTGGTGACCGTGGAAACGGGCCTTGCCCACGATGTACTGCAACGGTTCATGACGCTGCAGGCGGGCGATGATGTCGGCAATGCACTCGGGGGCAAAGTCGGGCAACTCGCTCTCCTGGCGCAGGGCGACATCCACCTGGTCGTAGTTAAACACATCCTCGAAGATGACGCGCATCATCGCCTGCACCTCCTGAGGCTCGGCCACACCGGCCAGACCGTTCTTGAGTTGTTCTATGGCTTCCTTGAGTTTCATGTTTTCAGTTTTCTGTGAATTGGACTCGCACTAAGACGCTAAGACGTTAAGAATTTGTTTTATAGGCATTTATCCTATGATTAAAACTTTTTCTCATCATACTTTTATTAATATCTTAGCGTCTTGGCGCCTTAGCGTGAAATCCGTTTGGATGAGTTATGGTTTTCAGTTGACGGGGATGAAGTTGAAGTCACCCGTGATGTCGTTGAAATAAACGTCATAGGTGCCCTTCTTGACCGGCACATTCATGCCATCCTGAACTCCCCTGCCCCATGGAAATTGCTGGGCACCCCAGTTGAAATCCCAACCATTGTCGGCAGCAAACTTGATATCTTCATCAGCCGTAACGGTGAAATTCCTGAAAATCCAGTCGTGGTTTTCCTTATCGGTGTTCATGTCTGTCATATTGTATCCATGATCTTCCACATCCCAGCCACAGTGAGGACCAACGATAGTCATCGATCCATACACGCCTGCACTCGAGCCATCAAAGGGCGTGATGCTGAGCGCATCGGTCCTGGTGTCCAATGTGATGGTATAATAACCGCTGGTTCCCATTTCAAAGGCGGTGACGTCGTTACCGATACTGCCGCGGGCATAGTTTCCGTTTCGGTCAACGCCCCAACCGTCGAGCCAACTTCCTGATGTGTGCAGCAGGAGGAAATTATCTGTGGCTCCGAAATAGCCCGTGTAGGAGAGCACGCCACGGCCCTGGTTGTTAAACTCGCCGACAGGGAAAAGTGGAATCAGGCCAGTACCGACACTGCTTTCACCATCATTCTCCCATTGGTTGCTACCCACATGGGTACCAATCAGATACCACATGTCCATGGGCGCCGGTTCAGGCCAACTACCGCTGAGCAGGTAGTTAATCAGGCCCGTCACGTCACTGATAGCCACCTTGCCGTCCTCGTTGACGTCAGCAGCATTAGTATTCACATTCGAACCACTACCGCTGAGCAGGTAGTTGATCAGGGCAGACACGTCGGCAATGCTGACGCGGCCGTCGTTGTTCACATCACCACGGGTGAACTCAACCGGGAACGTGGTCTCGGAGATATAGGTGAACTTTTTCCAGACAGTGGCTTGACGGTAAGCCTGTGCACAGCCATCAGGAACCGCCAGGCGGACATTGCTGTAGTGGTCAGTCATGAAGGGTTCTGCGAATTGGGACGCGTGCGAATCAAAATAGACCTGACATGTGGGCGGGGTTGTGGCCCTGACGTTGAGGCTCCACAGGGTCGGCACGTTATTGAAAGCATTGTAGCCCAGATAGGTGAGCGTTGCGGGCAGGTCGACAGTCGACAACGACGTGCAACCGTTGAAGGCGTTGTTACCGATGGTCGTCACGCCATGAGGCACAAGCATCTCGGTCAACGACGAGCAGTCATGAAATGCATGATTCTCAATCTGCCTGAGGCTCTTGGGCATGACGGCACTCTTCAATGCCGTTGCGCCACGGAATGCCTCGTAATCAATGACCTGTGTGCCGTCGGGGACGGTATAGTTTTGACCATGTCCATCGGCAAAGGCCAGCAACCGCTTTTTGTCCTTGGAGAAAAGAATGCCGTCCACGCTACAATACTTGGGGTTAGCGCTTGAAACATTGATTGCCTGCAGGGCAGGATCATAGCAGAAGGCATCGTTCCTGATACTGTCCACGCTGGCCGGAATGTACAGGCTGGTCAATTTGTTGATGTGGGAGAAGGCAAAACTGTCAATTCGCTTGACACCTTCCCTCAAGATGAGTTTCTCGAGATTGGCACACTCATAGAAGCTGTAATCATCAATCAGCTGGACGGTGAAGGGAACTTCGGCCCTAATCATCTTGTTGATATTGGCAAAGATATGGTCCTGCATCTCGGTCACCGTGTACAGCTGGCCCAGATGAACCACCTTGGGCGAGATGCCCGGATCCACCAGGTCATCGCTGGTAATTCCACTCAACTTGACATTCAGGTTATTGTTGAGCACTGTGAACGTGAGGCTATCGACGGTGAATGTGTTACCACTCGACTGGGGCGAAATCTGACTGACATTGTAGTTGAACAACTGAGAGTTCCAGGCTAGCGACTGGTAAGTGTTCACCGCATTGCCAGGTACAAAAATATCTGCTCTTTCGAAATCGTATCCCGCAGCATAGAAGGCGTTGCTTCCTATGTGAGGAGGTGTTGCGCCGGCAAAGGTCACCTCCTTAAGCTTGGTATCAATCTGGAAGGCAAAGTCAGCAATGTAGTTGAGTGTCGATGGCAGATAGATGTTCTCAAGGTCACTGCAAGTGCTAAACGCGCCGTATTCGATTCTCTCCAAACCCTCGTCGATGACCACTCGCTCCACAGATGAAGACATAAATGTATTTTGCTCAATCAGTTTGACACTTCCTGGAATGTAAACAGACTTGAGGTTGACACTGTAGGCAAAGGCGTAAAAGCCGATTGAATCGGCTGAATTCAGCAGGGAGTAATGCTTGTCCGGGCGTCCATTAGGATATTGCACAAGAAGCTTGCCGTCGCTGGTGTACAAGACGCCATCATCACTCATGTAGTTCTGATTCCCTGGAGCCACATCAACACCTGCAACCTTGGGGCTACCGCCCAAGAAACTACTGCCGACATAAGTAACACTTGCAGGGATTGTGAATGTCTTCAGGTTATCGCAATTACCAAATGCCCATGCACCGATTGTCGTGAGGCTTTCGGGCAGATTGACCGATTCCAAATGATAACAACTGTTGAACGCATTAGCCACGATGACTTTCACCCCGGCAGGAACCTGATAGACAGAACCACTCTTATTGCACGGGTATTGCAACAAACTATCCATAGGTGCGTTGTACAATACACCATCAGGGGAACAATAGTGCGTGTTGCCACTGTTGACATTGATGGCGGTCAATGAGATGCAGTCAGCCAGAGCATTATCTTCGATGGTTGTCACACTGGCAGGAATCATGATTGACACCAGTGAAAAGCATCTCTCAAAAGCATCGTTCCGGATCGCCTCGACGCCTTCCTCAATGGTGACTTCATGCATGCTCTCACAATCATAGAATGCAAAATAGGATATTTCCTTGACCGAGCCTGGAATGGTGATGCTGGTCAAAGAGGTGCAATAGGTAAAGCACTGACGAGGAATACTGGTAAGGTTATTGGATAACGTGACGTAAGCCAGATTGCTACAACGCATGAAGCAGAACTCACCCAGGGTGGTCACACTGTTGGGAATGGAGATAGACGTCATGGCCGAACATTCGTAGAATGCACCATAATCAATCGATGTGACCGTACTCGGAATATTGACCGAGATCAGATCGGGTGATGACCTGAAAGCGAATTGACCTACCGCAGTCACCGTGTAGGTCTTGCCGGCAAAAGTCACACTTGACGGAATAGAGACATTGCCCGAGTAGTAATTATAGTTTTGGTCCCTAAAAGTCACCTCGACGGTATTGGTGCCCGTGACATTATAGTAGATACCGTCCACCATGAACTTGTTGGTTTCCTTAATCTTGCTGAAATTTGACCACGGCGTTGTGCCCTGATAGCTGCTCTTCGATCCCAAGGGAACATTCAGTGTCGCGATGGCATAGGTAGAGGCATCAAAGTTGTTGATGTTGGTCGAGCGAGCCGTCGGCCACTGGCAGTTCACGGTCACAAGCGATGTACACCCCTTGAAGATGTTCTGATACATGCTCACTACCGAACTCGGGATGGTGATGCTGGTCAATGACGAGCAGTTCATGAAGGCTTCATTCAAGATATAAACGACATTCTCGGGCAGCCTGACGCTGGTGAGGTCGGTACAGTCCTTGAAAGCCTGGTAACCGATACTGGTGACAGTATAGGTGTCTCCATTGTAGTCCACCGTCGGCGGAATCACAACATCTCCGCTATAGGCATTGAAACTGCCGTTGTTTTGTACCGTGACTGAGGTCTGATTACTGTTGATCTGGTAATAAATGCCGTTTCTCGTAAAGTCATAGGCGCCGGCCGGTATCGCCAGCGCAAGACACGCCACAATGGCGGCCAATGTCTTGAAGTAAATCAGTTTCTTCATAAAGCAAATAGTTTTAAAATTATTGTTTATTATAGCGCAAATTTAATCAGAATCGGGCATTCAGGCAAATAATCATGAACAAAAAGGCGTTTTTCACGTATAGGTTGTAATTTTTTGAGCTATTTTTTTTGAATTTAATTTTTTTCACTAATTTTGTAAGTTGTTTAACACTTTGGCCTATGAATGACAACCAAGATAATAATCAGGGTTTCTGGTCACGCGTGTTCCATCTCTATTACGATGGATTCCGCAGCATGACCGTTGGCAAGACGCTGTGGCTCATCATCGGCATCAAGCTGTTTATCTTCTTTGTCATCATCAAGTTGCTCTTTTTCCCGAACTTCCTGAACACCAAGTGTGATACCGAACAGGAGAAGACCGAATACGTCCGCCACCAGTTGACGGACCGCTAAGATATCGTTGCTGAAAACTGAAAACCAAAAACTGAAAACTTTAATAACTGTAACTGATTATGGAAGAATTAACTAATGTTGTTGACTGGTCGCGAGCGCAATTTGCACTCACGGCCATCTACCATTGGCTGTTCGTGCCGTTGACACTGGGACTGGGCATCATCATTGCCGTGATGGAGACCATCTACTACCGCACCAAGAGCGAGAAGTGGCTGGCAACGACCAAGTTCTGGATGACCATCTTCGGCGTGAACTTCGCCATCGGCGTGGCCACGGGCATCATCCTGGAGTTTGAGTTCGGCACCAACTGGTCGAACTACAGCTGGTTTGTGGGCGACATCTTCGGTGCGCCGCTGGCTGTAGAGGGCATCCTGGCCTTCTTCATGGAATCGACGTTCATCGCGGTGATGTTCTTCGGCTGGAAGAAGGTGGGGCCCAAGTTCCACCTGGCCTCGACGTGGTTGACGGCCATCGGCGCCAGTCTGTCTGCCTTGTGGATCCTCGTTGCCAACGCGTGGATGCAGTATCCCGCGGGCTGCGAGTTCAACCCCGCGACGATGCGCAACGAGATGACTAGCTTTGCCGCGGTAGCGCTCTCGCCGATGGCGATGAGCAAGTTTTTCCACACGGTGCTGAGCGCGTGGACGCTGGGCGGCGCCTTCGTGTGCGGCGTGTGCGGCTGGATGTTGCTCAAGAAGCGCAACTATGACCACTGCCAGCGCAGCCTGAAGGTGGGCGCTTGGGTGGGCGTCATCGGCATCGTGCTGACGATGGTCACCGGCGACACGAGCGCCGTGACCGTGGCCAAGTACCAGCCCATGAAACTGGCGGCCATGGAGGGCCTTTACAAGGGTGACCACGGGCAGTCGATTGTGGCCTTCGGCATCCTGAAACCCGGTAAACAGCCGTTTGACGACCAGGATCCCTACCTGTTCGACATCAGCATCCCCTACGGGCTGTCGTTCCTCGCCACCCACGATTTCAAGGCCTTTGTGCCGGGCATCGAGGACATCATCAACGGCAAGAGCTATGACAACGAGGGCAACGAAGTGAACACCATCTCCTATGTCGAACGCATGGAGCGCGGCAAGCAGCTGCAGGAGATGCTGGCGCAGTATGACCAAGCCAGCCGCAATACCAACAAGGCAGTGACCGACAGCCTGAAGGCAGTCATCAATGCCGACTTCAAGCACTTCGGCTACGGCTACCTGGACAAGCCCGAGGAGGCCGTTCCTAACGTGCCGTTGACGTTCTATACCTTCCACTTCATGGTGACCGTCGGCGGCTACCTGTTGCTGTTCCTGCTGCTGGCATTGCTGTTTGCCTACAAGCCTCAGATTGTGGATAAGGCGAAGTGGAACAAGTGGTGGTACATCCTGGCCATCATCACCGTGCCGCTGACCTACCTGTGCAGCGCGAGCGGCTGGATTGTCGCCGAGGTGGGCCGTCAGCCGTGGACCATCCAGGACCTGATGCCCAACAAGGTGGCCATCAGTGACCTGAGTGCCGGCTATGTGCAGACGACGTTCTGGATCTTTGCCGTGGTATTTACCGCGCTGCTGATTGCCGACATCGGCATCATCTGCAAGCAGATTTCCAAGAAGTCGCAGACCGACCTGAACATCGATAACGATAAAAACTAAAGGAGGACCCTAATCATGACAACATACAATCTATTGCAGAATTACTGGTGGCTCATCATGTCGGTGCTGGGCGCACTGCTCGTGTTCCTGCTCATGGTGCAGGGCGGCCAGTCGATGCTGGTCCACTATACCAAGGCTGACAAGCGCGCATTGCTCATCAACTCGATGGGCCGCAAGTGGGAGCTGACCTTCACGACGCTGGTGACCTTCGGCGGTGCCTTCTTCGCGTCGTTCCCGCTGTTCTACAGCACGAGCTTCGGCGGTGCCTATTGGCTGTGGATGCTCATCCTGTTCAGCTTTGTCATCCAGGCCATCAGCTATGAGTACCGTTCCAAGCCCGGCAACATCTACGGGGCGCGCTTCTATGACACGCTGCTGCTGATCAACGGCATCGTGGGACCGGTGCTGCTGGGTGTAGCCGTGGCGACGATGTTCTTCGGCGCCGAGTTCACGGTGACCAAGAACAACATCCTCAACGTGCAGACGTCGGCCATCTCGCAGTGGGGTCCCCATCACGGCCTGGAGGCCATCGTGTGCTGGAAGAACCTGCTGTTCGGCGTGATGGTGTTCTTCCTGGCGCGCACCCTTGCCTCGCTCTACTTCATCAACAACATCAACGATGACGAGGTGGACAAGAGCCAACGTCACCTGCTGCTGGTCAATGCGGGCGTGTTCGTTCCCTTGTTCATCGCCGTGGTGGTGGTCATCCTCACCTCGGCAGGCGTGGCCTATGACGATAGCGGCAATGCCCAGTGGGTAGCCTACAAGTACCTCAAGAACTTCCTCGCCATGTGGTGGGCACTGATCATCCTGCTGATGGGCGTGGTGATGGTACTCTTCGGCATCGGCAAGACGCTGATGAAGGCCGACTACCGTCAGGGCATCTGGCCCGCCGGCATCGGCACGGTGCTGGTGGTGATGACCCTGTTCTGGGTCATGGGCTACAACAACACGGCCTACCTGCCCTCGCTGCTCGACACCCAGAGTTCGCTCACGCTGCGCAACAGCTCGTCGAGCGAGTTCACCCTCACCGTGATGAGCGTCGTCTCAATCCTCGTCCCCTTCGTCCTGGCCTACATCGCCTACTGCTGGTACAAGATGGACCGCCGCAAACTCACCACCGACGAGCTCGACCATACCGACCACAAGTATTGAGGTTTTAGGTATTAGGTATAGGATTAGTGGCACCCACTGCTCGGTGGATGCCACTAATCATTTTGTTTGATGTCTCGGCCTTTAGGCCGATTCTTGTTTCAGGCGATGGAGTTTAGTTGCCGCGTTGCTGGCTTCTGGTGGTAAAGCCTTCGGTGATTTGGTTATAGTCGTCCACGTCCTTGTAGAGAATCCAATATGTGGTGGCACCGACGTCACCGCCAATGCCGGTGGGTACAACGTAGGCCTGGGCGAAACGCCAGCCGAACTGCGTCAGGTAGTTCAACGCATCGATCATCGAGTTGAACTTGATTTCCTTGCCATCCTTATCTACGAGCCTGGACTCGCTCATGGACGACAGCCACGACGTGCTCTGGCCGAAATCAATCGACACCTTCACCTTGGTGCTGAATAACTGTCCCTCACACGACAACTGGGCATAAACCCGCTTTGCAGCAGGGTTAAAACCCTCAACTTCAGTAATCTGTGCAGGGGTCACCTCGATGGCCTCCTGGGCATAACCCAGGAGCGCTGATACCAGCAACACTAGCAATAAAGCAACTTTCTTCATTTCAATCTTATTATTGTTCTATTCTTGAATGAAACGCTACAAGCGTTCCCTTTATTGTATCAATCAGTATTTTTTTGTACCTTTGCAGCCTAAAAAAACGATACAATATCATGAATGTAAAGATTAACGATATCGTGCGGTTCCTCAATGATGTGGGAGGCGGCCGCGTGTCAAGGATTGACGGCAAGACGATCTATGTCGAGGACGAGGACGGCTTTGAGCGCCCCTCACTGGAACGCGACCTGGTGGTCGTGGGACAGGCGGGCACTAAGGCGTCGGCCTATGAACGCCCACTCGACATCCGCACCCGTCAGGTGGAACCCGACAAACCCGCTCCCAAGCCCCAACCGGCCCCCGAGCCCATGTTGCCCATCGAGGAGACCCCCGAGGGCGAGGTGCTCAACGTCGTGCTGGGCTATGAGGCACGCGAAATCAAGCACTTGAACACGACCACGTTCTATGCCTCGCTGGTCAATGACTCGAACTATTTCCTCTATTTCACCTACATGACCCGTGGTGACGGCGACGGCGAGTGGAAGACCCGCTATCACGGCATCGTGGAGCCCAACATCCAGGTGCAGCTCGAGGAATTCGGCCACGACGACCTCAACGGCATGACGCACATTGCGGTGCAGTATGTCGCCTTCAAGCAGGGCAAGGGCTTCAAGCTGAAGAATCCCGCACTCATCGAGCAGCGCCTGGACGTGACCAAGTTCTACAAGGTGCACTGTTTCCACGAGAACCCCTACTTTGACGTGCCCGTCATTGCAGTGGAAATCGTCACCAACGACCGTCCCGCCCGCATGATGCGCATCGACAGCGGCGAGCTGGAGCGTGCCATGAAGGAAAAGAAGCGCATGGACAGGCCTCAACGCAAACCCGTCCAGAAGAAGGTCGACAACAACGGCATCATCGTACAGGACCTGCACATCAGTTCGCTGATGGACGACCTGACAGGCATGACTCCCGGGGCCATCCTGGAATATCAGATGGACAAGTTCCGCGAGGTGATGGATGCCAACATCAACAAGCACGGCCAGCGCATCGTCTTCATCCACGGCAAGGGCGAGGGCAAGCTTCGTCAGCACCTGCTGAGCGAACTCAAGCGCCGCTACCCGCGCTGCACCGCCCAGGACGCCAGCTTCCGCGAGTACGGCTTCGGCGCCACCCAGATCACCATCCACTGACGGCACTCAACGACAAGCCCTTTCTTTAAAGGAAAACAATAAGTACAATAAATACAAGTTATTGAAAAACAATTATTTGTATTTATTGTACTTATTTCTTTCTAATCAATTCAATCAGTGTCACTCATAGTGATTATCATGATATTTCATTGATGGTCATCAGTTGGCCACTGGATGTTTTTAGGCTGGTGGATCCGCCGTAAATCACATGGAGGCGGTTGATGTCTGTACCAGTGACGGCAGCCCATTTAGTGAGTCCTTTAAAGAATGAAGGCTGAAATGTCTCGCCTGATTTGATTTCATAGGCTAAGGGCTTATCACCATCATAGACTAATAAATCAACCTCATTGCCTTGACTATCTCGCCAAAAACGCAAATCGGTTTCATGAGCCTCATTCCATGCTTTTTTGATAAATTCATTGATGACAAAGTTCTCGAACAACGCTCCACGAGAATAATGTAAATCAAGCTGATCGGGAGATTTGATGTCCAACAGGGAGCAGGCCAATCCCGTATCGTAGAAATACAGTTTTGGCGATTTCACCAATCGCTTGGCAAAGTTGTTCCAATCAGGCCGTAGCAGATAACAGATGTAGCTGGCCTCCAATACCGAGAGCCAAGATGTGGCAGTCGGCACAGAAATGCCGCACTCCACCGCCAATGACGACAAGTTGAGCAGTTGCCCGATACGACCGGCACACAGTTTTATAAAACGAGTGAAACGACTCAGGTCGCCAATGTTTTTCAATGCTCTGACGTCACGCTCAACGTAGGTCTGGATATAATAAGGATAGAACTCATCGGGCTGCAAGTCTTTATCATACAGACGAGGATAGGCACCATAATAGATTTGCTTGTTAATCGTAGCGGGAAGCACTCCTCCATTTTGCATTTCCTTGCGGGAAAACGGCAATAGTTTGAGAATTGCTGTCCTTCCCGCTAATGATTGATTGACACTTTCCATCAACAGGAAATTGTGGGAACCCGCCAGCAGGTACATGCCTGTTTCATCTGCTTCGTCCACATGGGTTTGAATATAGGACATTAATGAGGGCACCCGTTGTACCTCATCAAGTATCACACGATGCGAATAGTTCGCAAGAAACCCACGGGGATCATTGGCAGCAAATTCCCTCATATCCAGATCTTCAAGTGAAACATACTGATAATCAGGGAATGTATGCCTCAATAATGTTGATTTCCCCGACTGACGTGGTCCAGTCAAGGTGATGACAGGGTATTTTGTCACGAGTCGCTCAAGTGCAGTTTGTAATGTGCGGTCAATCATATTCTCCTTTTTTGACCGCAAAGATAAAGATTTGATTTTAAATTTGCAAAAATTTCTTGTAATTTTAAGATTGAATTTTAAATTTGCAGGGTTTTGTGCAAATCTAAAGCTATCATTCCGCTTACATGAAGTGCCAAATAGCATGTAGAGACGCAAAATCTTGCGTCTCTCTATGCGGATGCTATTCGTGAAATTCGTGAAATATGTAGTTTCTCTACTTCAGGATGGGGAAGCGGAACTGGCGCAGCTGTTGCTCCAGGGCTTTTTCCTGGTCGTCGGTGTACTGGTTGACCAGGGCGTGGAACTCGGGGGAGTGGTTCATGTGGGTGAGGTGGGCCAGCTCGTGGCAGATAATGTAGCGGATCAGTCCCTCGGGCAGGAACATGAGATTGCGGGAGAGCTGGATGACCTTTTTGGCGGTGCAGTGGCCCAGTTTGCGCATCCCGCGCCCCACTTCAAATCCTGCAGGCTTCAGCCCTAACTCATCGGCCACCTGCCGAGCAAGGGGCAACAGGACGGCGTGGGCTTGGACTTCCATGGCGCGCCCGATGACGCTGGAGAGGGTGCGCTTGACGCTGTCATCATCAAGATTGGCGCTCTCATGAACCTGCAGGTGCAAGGTGTCGCCGTCCCAGCGGTTGAGGATATAGCCCGGCATACGGCTCTGTGGTTCAATGACTACGCGACACTTGTAACACTCGATGACCTGACCCATCTGGAACGATACCGACTCGGGGCGCGGTAAGCGGCGCAGTTGCTCGCGGTTCGTGTCCACCATGCGCTGCAGGTCGGCCACCGACACCCCCAAGGGCGCCCGCATCAGCAGGGTACCGTCGGCATGATAAGTGAACCGCACCGAGGTCATGCCTCGGCGCAGTTCCACATAAATCTTCCCGAACTCCTTGTCCTCGATATAGCCTTTCATAGCCTAATACTAAAAAGAAAACAACAAATACAACAAATACAATCTGTTGAAAATGAATTGCTTGTATTTATTGTACTTATTGTCTTCCTTTTCTTTGTGTCGTGAGTTAGAACTTGGTGATGCCCATGATCTCACGGACGTCGGCCAGCGTCTTGCCGGCACGGGCGCGGGCGCGCTCGGCACCCATCTCGAGGACGCGGTGCAGATAGGCACTGTCGTTCTCAATGTCCAGGATACGCTCGCGGATGGGAGTGGTCATCGCCACGATATCCTCGGCAATCTCCTTCTTGAGGTCGCCGTAGCGGATGGAGCAGTTGTTATAGGCCTCGGTGAAGAACTCGACCTTGTCGGGCGTGCCGACAAGCTTGAGGATGGTGAACAGGTTCTGCACCGGCTCTGCCATAGGCATATTCGGCTCGGTGGGACCGCCGTCGGTCACGGCGCGCATCACCTTCTTGCGAATGGTCTTCTCGTCATCCACCAGATAGATGCAGTTGCCCTCGCTCTTGCCCATCTTGCCGCTTCCGTCCAGGCCGGGCACCTTGACGGGCGCGCTGCCGAAGTTGAAGTTCTGCGGCTCGTTGAAGTATTCGGTCTTGTAGAACGAGTTGAAACGGCGTGCGAAGCGGCGTGTCAGCTCCAGGTGCTGCTCCTGGTCCTTGCCGACGGGCACGAAGTCGGCGCGCTGGATGAGGATATCCACAGCCATCAGCGTGGGATAGGTCAGCAGGCCGGCGTTCACGCGCTTGTTGGTGCTGGCACCGATGATTTCCTTGGCGACGTCCTCGTCGTCATCACCCTGGGTGGGAGCCGTGATGCCCAGCGCCTTGCGGGCTTTGTCCTTGAAGGCGGCAGTACGCATCAGTTCGCCGATGCCCACGTGCATGTTGAGCAGCAGGTACATCTCGCTCACCTCGGGGATGTCGCTCTGTACAAAGATGGTCGACTTCTCGGGATCCAAGCCAGCCGCAAGGTATTCGGCCAGGATGTGGCGCACGTTGGTGTGCAGCTCCTTGGGGTCAGGGTTGGTCGTCAGGGCGTGCAGGTCAGCGATGAAGTAGTAGCTGTCATACTTGCCCTCGTTCTGCATCTTCACAAAGTTACTCAAGGCGCCCAGGTAGTTGCCCAGGTGCAACTGTCCCGTGGGACGGATTCCACTTAAAACAATCTTCTTGTTATCCATATTCAATTTTTCTGTATTTTCAATTTTAATGGCTGCAAAGGTACGAAATAGTTTTTAGTTTCTAGTCCCTAGTCCCTAGTTTTTAGTCTGCAGCCTTTTTTTAACGCCTCATTCTACCAAGTCGAGCAGGGCGGGGGCGATGCCGGGGCAGGCCGCGAAGATGCAGATGCCGTGGTCGTTGCGGTATCGCTTGACGACGGCGCCGGCCTCCTGGGCGATGAGTTCTCCGGCACAGGCATCCCATTCCTTGAGGTTCAGTTCCCAGTAGCCGTCAAGCCAGCCGGCAGCGACATAACTCAGGTCCATAGCTGCCGAACCGAGCCGACGGATGCCCCTCACGCGGGGCATGACCTGGGCAAAACGGTCCAGGTTGTTGTCGGGGTTCGTCGCCTTGTCATAGGGGAAGCCTGTCGAGATGACGGCACGCTGCAGTTCGGTCGTGCCTTTGGCCTCCAGGCGCCCATAGGGGCCGTATGCCCCCTTGCCCTTGATGGCCCAGAATTCCTCGTCGAGCGACGGCGCATAGACGTAGCCCATCAGCGTCTCGCCCTCGGCCTTCAGACCGATGGAGATGCAATAGGTGGCAATGCCCGCGCTATAGTTCACCGTGCCGTCCAGCGGGTCGATGACCCATTGATACTGTGCCTGGCGGTGATCGTCACCGCTTTCCTCGCTGAGGATGGCATGGTCGGGATAACGGCTGTGCAGATAGTCCAGGATGATGCGCTCGCTGCCCTTATCGGCCTCGGTCACGATGTCATAGGCACTACCCTTGTCCTCGATGTCCAAATCGCGGCGGCGGAAGTGCTTTTTCAGCACCTCGCCCGCCTCACGCCCCATCTGGCGTGCGCTTTGCAGGAAGTCCTGCTCCTGCGGGGTTAAATCAATAGTCATGTCTTTCATCTTAAATCTTACCTGAAATTTTGAAACCTTTATTTATTAAAAAGGGAGCGACTATCTCGCCCCCCCTTTTTTGATGTCTTTAACCATTTGCTTCCTCGCCATCTGGCTCGATGGGAATCTGGCGTTTGAACACTTCCTTGAAGGTGATCAGCGTCTCGCTGCGGCCCAGGCCCATCTTCATGAAGCGGTCATGGATGACTTGCAGCAGGTGGTCGTTGTTCTGGGCATAGAGCTTGATGAACAAGTCATACTTGCCGGTGGTGAAATAGCACTCAACCACCTCGGGGACGGTCTTGAGCCGTGCCACTACCTCGTCGAACTTGGAGGGGTCGTTGAGGAAGAAGCCGATGTAGGCACACGTCTGATAGCCTACCGAGGCAGGATCAATCAGCGAAATGGAGCCACGGATCACACCCATGTTGTAAAGCTTCTGGATGCGCTGATGAATGGCCGCTCCTGATACGTTACAGGTCCTAGCTATCTCCAGATAGGGTTTGCGCGCATTGAGCGATAACATTTTCAAGATTTTGTAATCAAGTGAATCAAGTTTAGTTGCCATAATGTCTATAGTTTTTTAGTTTTAAGTGTATATCATTCATTTTATCAGATGCCGCAGCGTGTTCAAAAACTGGGGTCAGTAAACCTGTCCCTAAAGGCGATGTTACGCCACGACGCCACAAAGATATAACAATTTTTTCAATAATCTGATAATTTATAAGAAAAATTTTGAAAAATCTTTACATCTTGAATTATTTTCGCTGTCTTGATATAGAAAACCACCCCGCAAAGCCCTTAGATAGCCGCCTTCCCAAAAAATGAAAGACAAAGGCCACCCTGCCATCACGACAGGCAGCAAAAAGTATTCGCGTTAAGTGCCAGAAACGGCCGCCTTGTAGAGGCACTATTTGCATCTCCACAAGGCGGTCGCCCACGGTGTTCAATGTTTTCCGGTTCAGTGACTAGACGTGAGCAGGATGTTGATCAGCGCGGTGGCATCACCAATGCTGACTCGGCTGTCGTTGTTCACGTCGGCATTGTCCAACTCGATGCCCGTTGCGTCTTGACTCAACAGATAACTGATGAGGGCAGTAACGTCGTTGATGGTTACGCGGCCATCTCCGTTCACATCGCCGAGTTCGGGATTCTCTACCGGCTCGACGGCATCACCGACGATGTTGGCAAAATTCTTCCAATAGGGTGCGGACTGATAGGCAGCGAGCGATTCGGCAGGCACATGCAGCGTGCCGGAATAATCAGTGAACGAATTGGCATCACACACGGGAGGTGTCACCGCATAGCAGTAAACCTGAGAGGGCTTGAGGTACATTCCCTTCACGGCAGTGATTTTGCTGCCAATAGTTACCGTTACGGGCCTGAGAATCGAGATGGTTCCACCACGCCATTCGCCTTCGCCAGTCAATGTGACTGAGGAAATGTGGTAACATCCCTCAAAGGCATAGTAGGCCAGTGAAGTGATTGAAGTGGGCAGGGTCACGCTAGCCAAGCCGTAGCAGTTGGCAAAGGCATGGTAGCCGACCGCGGTGACCGTGTTAGGGATGACGATGCTTTCCAGCGAGGAGCAGCCCTCGAAGGTGCTCTCCTCGATCGCGGTGAGAGAGTTGCTGAGGGTCACGTCCGTCATGCTGCTGCAATTCTGGAATGCGTTGAGGCCAATGGTGGTCACCGTGTTGGGGATGACTACGCTCGTCAGTGCGCTACACTCGGCAAACGCGGAGGCGTCGATTGAGGTGACAGCGCTGCCGAGGGAGATGGTCGTCATACCGGTGCACTCATAGAAGGCGCCACCAGAGATTGTGGTGACCGAGTTGGGGATGACCACACTTGTCAGGCCGCTGCAATAACGGAATGCACCATTGCCGATGCTAGCGACCGAAGTGCCGATGGCCAAGTCGGTCAGGCTGTTACAGCGCTCGAATGCGCTGCTGCCGATGGTGGTGACGCTGTTGCCGATGACAGCGCTTGTCATGCTGTTGCAACCCGTGAAAGCGCTGCCGCCGATGGTGACGACAGCATCAGGAATAACCACAGCCTTCAGGCTGCGGCAGTAGGCAAAAGCGCTGCTGCCGATGCTGGTGACTGCAGTGCCGATGGTCACATCGGTCATCGTGTTGCAACCATAAAACGCGCAATTGCCGATCTTCGTGACCGAGTTGGGGATGACCACACCTGTCAAGCCGCTGCAGGCCTCAAACGCATAGTTGCCGATGGTGGCGACCGAGTTGCCGATGGTCACGCTCGTCAGGCCTTCGCAACGCGAGAATGCCCCGTCTTGAATTGCCGTGACCGAGTTGGGAATGCTTACAGTCGTCAGCGCGGTGCAACGCTGGAATGCATAGCTGCCGATGGTTGAGACACCGTTGCCAAGGGACAGGCTAGCCAAACCAGTGCAAGCATAGAAAGCGCTCCTGCCGATGGTGGCGACCGAGTTGGGGATGGTTACACTTGACAGGCCCGTGCATTCCGAGAATGCGTAGTCGCCGATGGCGGTGACCGTATTGGGAATGGTCAGATTTTCCAAGTCAGTGCATCCCGTGAACGCATAGTTGCCGATGGCGGTGACGGCATTGGGGATAGTCAGGTCGGTGACTTCATTGCCACCCAAGTACAGGTGGTGGGCATAATAGAGAGGATTGGCCTTCTGGGTAGCAAAGCTGATTCTGCACCAGGGCGTGAGATCGATGGCAGTCACCTTGGTCAGGTTGGTGCAATCAATGAAGGCATCCTTGCCAACGATCGAGAGGCCGCTGCCCATGGTCACGCTCGTCAGGCCGCTGCACCGTTGAAATGCGCATTCCTTGATTTCGTGGACGCAGTCAGGAATGGTCAAGTTTACCAGGCTGGTGCAACCGTTGAACGCATACCTGTCGATAGAGGTCACGCTGTTGCCGATGTTCACGCTCCTCAATCCCGAGCAGGACTGGAATGCGCTCAGGCCGATGGTCGTGACCGAATTAGGGATCATCACGTCGGTCAACCCGCTGCACGAGTTGAAGGTGTAGTTGTCTATCTTAGTAATCGTGCTCGGTATCTCGATGCCCGTCAGACCGCTGCAGCCATTGAAGGCCCAAATGCCGATGGTAGTGATTGAATTGGGCATCTCGATGCTCGTCACGCCCGAACAGTTCTCAAACGTGTGTTCGCCGATAGCGGTGACCGAGTAAGTGACCCCCTCGTTAGTAACGGTTTGGGGAATCACGACATCTCCTGAATACTCATTGAATTGGCTGGCATAGGAGCCTTGGAAAGTCACCGTGGCCTCGTTGCCGTTGATGTTGTAATAAATGCCATTGGCCTCGAAGTCGTGGGCCGAAACAAGTGCTGGCATAAGTATTGCCAGGACAGTAAGTGCGGTTTTGATTTTTGTCTGCATATTTGGTATATCCTAGTTTGAAGTTTTTTCTTGTAATGATAGCAAAATGCCAATGATTATACCTAAAACAGGCGGCAAAAGTAGTGTTTTCCTTGCAAATTACCAAGGATTATGCAAAATAATCTAACTTTTCATGGATTGATTGGCAACGATTTCCCTTCCTTGACTTGAATAATTATGAAGAAATGAAGGGGGTTGAAAAAAGAGACGCAAAAATTCTGCAGCTCTACTTGGGCTGCCGCTTTGGCGTTCTTCAAGCGTATGCTAGGGGTGAGGGTTAAATGTAATTGGTTTATTCACCCGACTGGGTTTCAACACTATCGCGACCGATTGCGATGCCCATTGGTAGCGTCGGCATCCCCCACGATATTCTTAAACTTGCTCCAAACGGGTGCTACACGATAAGCTGCTAATGAGGCTGCTGGCACATGGAGTGTCGCTGAATAGTTGATAAAACAAGAGTTATTGCATCTAGGGGGAGTGGTTGCGTAGCAATAGACGTCGTATAAAGAAGGACAATCCATGAACGCATCTTCATCGATGGTTGTGACGGAGTTTGGGATGTTGACGGTGGTTAGGCTGGTGCAGCCCCGGAACGTTTGGTAGCCGATGGTTGTGACTGAGTTGGGGATGTTGACGGCGGTTAGGCCAGTGCGGCCTTCGAACGCGCAGATGCCGATGGTTGTGACTGAGTTGGGGATGTTGATGGAGGTGAGGCCATCGCAGTTACAGTCAGCGAAGGCAGATTCTGCTATTCCTTTGGTCCCTTTTCTTAGTGTAATGCTTGTTCCCTCGGGCATGTCACCTTTGTACTCATAAGCGACCAATCCTGCATAGACCAATCCGTCAGGTTTGTTGTCGTACCAAGCAGTGCCATTGAACGCCTCGAAGCCGATGCTTGAAACGGAGTTAGGGATGTTGATGTTGGTTAGGCTGGAGCAGCCAGAGAATGTTGATCTGCCGATGCTTGTGACTGAGTTAGGGATGTTGACGGCGGCTAGGCTGGAGCAGCCATCGAATGCAAGTTCGCCAATGACGGTGACGGATTTGGGGATGGTCGTGTTCATGCAACCAGCAATTAATGTATTGGTTGTCGTTTCGATAATGGCATTGCAGTTGTTGCGAGAATCGTACTTTGGATTATCGCTAACTACTGATATGGTGGCTAGGCTGGAGCAGTTAGAGAATGCGCCTTCGCCGATGGTTGTGACGGAGTTAGGGATGTTGATGGCGGTCAGGCCAGAGCAGCCATCGAATGCAAGTTCGCCAATGACGGTGACGGAGTTAGGGATGTTGATGTTAGCCAGGCTGGAGTAGCCAGAGAACGCCTTGCCGCCGATGGAAGTGACGGAGTTAGGGATGGTCGTGTTCTTGCAACCAGCAATTAATGTATTGGTTGCCGTTTCGATAATGGCATTGCAGTTGTTGCGAGAATCGTACTTGGGATTATCACTAGCTACTGAGATGGTGGCTAGGCTGGAGCAGCCAGAGAACGCGCTGTTGCCAATGGTTGTGACGGAGGTGGGGATGTTGATGGCGGTCAGGCCAGTGCAGCCATCGAACGCGCCGTCGCCGATGGTTGTGACGGAGTTGGGGATGTTGATGGCAGTCAGGTTGCGGCAGTCATCGAATGCACCTACGCCGATGATTGTGACGGAGTAGGTTGTGCCGTCGTGGGTGACGGTGGCGGGGATGGTTACTGAGCCGGAGTAATCACCGGTGTATTCATCGGTATGGTCGTAATGATGTGATCCGCTAAAGGAAACGGTGGCGGTGGTGCCGTTGATGAAGTAATAGATGCCGTTAACCTCGAACTTGGAGTCGTTGATTAAGTCAAAGTCGCCGTTAACCTCGGACGTTGAGTCTGATTTTGACACACTCTGATTGCCAGAGCATGATACCATGACCAGCAATAGGAGAGCCAGCAGGGTAGTTTTGATGAGATGTTTCATGATGAGGTATTGTCGAGTTGTTATTATCCTGGTGTTATTATGCAATGTGCGGATCGCTTGCAATCCAATGGCAAAGGTAGGGCTTTCCCATGTAAAGTGCAAATAATAGGGGCCAGCCATTTTTATAATAAAAAACAACTGGAACAACTTGGCCAACTATCTTTTTGATTGACAGTTGTTTGAGTTGTTCCAGTTGTCTTTGTTGTTTTCTTGTGATGCCGTGGTTTAGTTGTCTTTCTTGGCGCGCAGGCAGGAGACGGCAAGGAAGAGAATCAGGGCGATGTACATCACGATGGCGAGCCAGTTGCTGGCGCTGTCGCTCAAGGGGCTGACGTACTTGAAGCCGAAGAAGATCATGGCTGCGCTGACAACGCCCATGAGAGCACCACCAGCGATGAAACCGGATGCCAACAGGGTACCACGTTCCTTGCGAGCCTTGTTGACAGCCTCATCCTTGCTGCGGCTGCCGACGAACCAGCTGATGATGGCGCCGACAAGCAGCGGAGCATTCAACTGCAAGGGGATGAACATACCCAGCGAGAAGGGCAGGGCAGGCACCTTGAGCCAGTTGAGCAACAGAGCGAGGATAGCACCCACGCCGTAGAGCAACCAGGGGGTCTCACCACCCATCATCAGGGGCTTGATAACGGCTGCCATAGCATTGGCCTGGGGAGCGACCATGGCGTTGGGACCGGTAAAGCCGTAAGCCTTGTTCAGGATCATCATCACACCGCCGACGGTGGCTGCCGACACGAGGGTGCCGACGAATTTCCACGTCTGCTGCTTGGCGGGCGTGGTGCCAATCCAGTAACCGATCTTCATATCGGTGACCATACCACCAGCCATCGAGAGTGCGGTGCAGACCACACCACCAATGACCATGGCTGCCACGATGCCCTTGGAGCCCTCGAGACCGATGGCAACAAAGATGACACTGGCCACGATGAGGGTCATCAGGGTCATACCCGACACGGGATTGCTGCCCACGATAGCGATAGCGTTAGCGGCTACGGTGGTGAACAGGAAGGCGATAACCAGAACAACGAGGAAGGCGACAATCGTCTGCAACAGGTTGTGGATGACGCCGATGTAGAAGAACACGAAGGTCACCAACAGGGCTGCCAGCAGGGCAAACACAAGCACCTTCATCGAGATGTCACGCTGATGGCGCTCGACCTGCACATTCTGGGCCTGGCCCTTGAAAGCCTGTCCGGCGAGACCGGCAGCGTTCTTGATGACGCCCCACGACTTGACGATGCCGATGATACCGCTCATGGCGATACCGCCGATACCGATGTAGCGGGCACCGCCAGCAAAGATTTCATCAGGAGCCATCTGGGCAAACTCAGGATTCATGCCCATGAGGGGAACGATGATCCACCAGATGAAGGCACTACCAGCAAAGATGATGAAGGCATAGGGCAGACCGATAATGTAGCCCAAACCCAGCACAGCAGCACCCGTGTTGATCTTGAAGATCATCTTCACATTGTTGGTGAAACTCTCCATTGCAGGGATGGCCTGGGTGGTGAGCACCTCTTTCCACCAACCGAAGGTAGAGAGCAGGAAGTCGTACAGACCGCCCACGATACCGGCGATGAGCAAGGGACGAGCCTGATCGCCACCCTTCTGACCGCTGACGAGCACCTGGGTGGTCGCCGTAGCCTCGGGGAACGGGAACTTGCCGTGCATGTCGCTCACGAAGTACTTGCGGAAGGGGATGAAGAACAAAATACCCAAGCAGCCACCCAACAGTGAACTGAGGAAGACTTCCAGGAAGTTCACCGTGATTTCGGGATACTCGGCCTGCAGGATGTAGAGGGCGGGAAGGGTGAAGATGGCACCGGCCACGATGATGCCCGATGCGGCACCGATGGACTGGATAATGACATTCTCGCCCAGCGAGTTCTTGCGTTTGGTCGCGGCACCAATGCCGGCGGCAATGATGGCGATGGGGATGGCAGCCTCAAACACCTGGCCCACCTTGAGGCCCAGATAGGCTGCTGCGGCACTGAAGATGACCGCCATAATCAGACCCAGCGAGACGCTGTAAGGCGTGATCTCTGGATACGTCTTGTCGGGCTTCAAGATGGGGACATATTTCTCCCCGGGCTTGAGCTCGCGCGCGGCGTTGTCGGGCAACGACATGTCGTCATCCTGTTGTTGAACAATGATTTCTTCGTCTTTCATAAAAAACAGATGTTTTGTTGATATAATTTTTGTTAGGTTAAATTAGACGGTTAAACAGCATCAGCGCAAGCCAAACAATAACCGAAACACTTGGGTTTTGTCAAGGCACTGCCTGATTTGATTCAAACTGCGAAGGTAGGCAAAAAACGACAATCCACCACCATCAACGGCGGGAAATGTTCATTTTTTTGTAAGAAACAAGATTTTTGCTATCTTTGCCGTCAGAACTTATGATAAACGAATAGATAATCATGTCAAACAGATTCTTACTACTGGCCGCTGCCCTTATCATGACAGTGGCGACAAGCACGGCACAGCACTCCTACTGCAACGAGAACGTGACCCTCGAGACGCTTTCGGCCTATATCGACACGGCAGGTCGTCACGATCCCCACGTGCTGGTCTACTATAGCAACCTGATCAACAACCCCACCCACAGCTACCGCATCGAGCACTTCGACGTGGGCTTCAACGGCTGCACCGGGCGGGTGGACGAGCACGTCGTGATGGAGGACGGCAAACAGCGCGACAACGTGTTCATCTTCAATGACAAGGGCCTGTTGACGCAGTCCTCGATACAGGGCAGCAAGGGCAACAAGACGGTGCTGAACTACACCTACGCCTACGACAACATGCGCGGCTACACCATCAAGCAGAGCAAACGCAAAGGCAAGGTCATCAACTTCGCCCCGATGTTTGACGATAACGGCCGTCGCGTGACCATCAAGGGGGACAACGGCAGCCGCCAGGAATACTCCTTCAACGAGCAAGGACACCTCTCCAAACTCGTCATCACCCAGGAGGGGGCCGACAAGCGCACGCTGGTCTATCAGGACGGCTATGTCATCCGCGAGGAGAGAGGCAACCGGGTGTTCCGCTACCACTACGACTTCGACACCGCCACGGGCAAGAAGTACCTCATCGCCATCAAGGAGCTCAAGGGCAATGACGTGATCCACGAGCGCACCTTCGACTACGAGGTCGATACCCATGGCCGTTACACCACCGTGAAGGTCGCCCTCGACGGCAAGCCCGAGATGACCATCACGAGAGCTTATAGTTTATAGTTTAAGGGGGTAATACAATAAATGCGGTTGCTTTATCGTTTTAAATGTTAAAGCAACTGCATCGCATTTTCATGAAACGGATTCTATATATTGTAGTGGGGCTGATGATGGCATCGATGGCGCTGTCGGTGACGTCGTGCAAGGGTCCCAAACTCAAGGACGCCGACGAGGCCTACGACCGTGGCGAGTACTTCGACGCGGCCACCATCTACCGCAAGCTCTATAACCGCTATAACCGCAAGGAAGACGCCTGGCTGCGCGGTGAGCTCGCCTTCCAGCTGGGCATGTGCCACCTGAAGCTCAACCAGGGCAACAGGGCCGCCGCGGCGTTCCAGAACGCCATCCGCTATGAATATGAAGACACCACCCTGATGCTCAGGCTGGGTCAGGCCCTGCAGCGCGAGGGCCAATATGCAGCAGCCATCAACAGCTATAAGCAGTATCTCGAAATCGCGCCCGACAGCTGGGAAGCCAAGGTGGGCATCCAGGGCTGCGAAATGGCACCCAGGCTGAAGGAGGAAGGCTCGCGATATATCGTCAAGTCGTTCTTCAGCTCGCGCCGTGCCGACTATGCCCCGATGTACCTGGACAAGAACATGGAGTACCTCTACTACACCTCGACCAACGAGAAATCGACGGGCGAGCTGCGCAGCGAGATCATGGGTACCAAGAAGGGTGACATCTATTTCATGAAGAAGGACGAGAACGGCAAGTGGTCGCGTCCCGAGGTGGTCGAGGGCGGACTGAACACCGAGCATGACGAGGGAGCGGCAGCTTTCTCGCCCGACGGCTCGATGATGTACTTGGCACGCGCCGTGCGGCAAGACTGGCCGACGAACGTGGAAATCTATACCAGCACCCGCAGCGAGGCCAAGTGGAGTGCCCCGCAGAAGTTTGAAATCACTGCCGACACCCTGAGCAACTATTCCGACCCCTTCGTCAGCCCCGACGGACAGTGGCTCTACTTCGCCAGCGACATTCCTGGCGGACAGGGCGGTACCGACATCTGGCGCATCAATATCAAGAACAAGCACGGCACCCTCGAGAACCTGGGTCCCCAGATCAATACCAAGGGCAACGAGCGCTTCCCCAACGCGCGCACCGACAGCATCCTGTACTTCTCCAGCGACGGCCATCCCGGCATGGGCGGCCTGGACCTGTTCATGGCCAAGCTGCAGCCCCACGACGAGAACGACAAGTCTCCCCTGGACCGCTGGGTCATCGAGAATATGGGAGTGCCGATGAACTCCGCTGCCGACGACTTTGGCCTCACCTTCGGCCAGGGCGAGAGCGGCCTGTTCTCGAGCAACCGTGGCGACGCGCGCGGCTATGACCACATCTTCAGCTTCATCAAGCCCGACCTGCAGATCTGGATTTCGGGCTATGTGGTGGACAAGGACGACGAACCCGTGCCCAATGCCGTGATCCGCATCGTCGGTGACGACGGCAGCAACCAGAAGACAGCGGCCAAGCCCGACGGGTCGTTCCGCTTTGACCTGCAGCGCGGCGTGAAGTATGCCATGCAGGCCAGCGCTGAGGGCTATCTCAATGCCCGTCAGGAATTTGAGAGCGACAGCACCGAGGAGGACGCCGAGTATAATGTGGACTTCATCCTCGCGGCCACGTTCAAGGCCCAGATCATCGAGAACATCTTCTACGACTTCGACAAGGCGGTGCTGCGCGACGAGTCCAAGCTCGCCCTCGACAGCATGGTGATGCTCCTCAAGGACCACCCCAACATCGTCATCGAGATGGCCTCGCACACCGACCGCGTGGGCAGCGAGAAGTATAACCAGGGCCTGTCGCAGCGGCGCGCACAGAGCGTCGTGGACTACCTGATCGAGCAAGGCATCCCGCGCGAGCGCCTCAAGCCGACCGGCTATGGCGAGACGCGTCCCAAGACCGTCACCAAGCGCATCCACGCCCAGTACCCGCAGTTTGAGGAAGGCGTGACCCTCAATGAGGAGTTCATCAAGACCCTAAGCGACGAGGACAAGGCGGCCGCCGACCAGATAAATCGCCGCACCGAGTTCCAAGTTCTCGACACCACCTACGAATACTAGCGCACAAGAAAAACCGCCCCTCAGGAGGCGGTTTTTCTTGTGGCAGTCTAGACCATCTAGAATATCTAGATTATCTAGAATTCTAGAAAATCTAGAGCATCTAGTGTGCCCTATCGCCCGATGCAATAGTAAGCGAAGCCCTGCTCTATCAGTTCGTCGCCGTCATACACGTTGCGGCCGTCGATGACCACCGGCGTGCGCATCAGGCTCTTGACAGCGGCCCAGGCCGGGATGCGGAACTGCCGCCACTCGGTGAGCAGCATCAGGGCATCGGCCCCCTTGACGGCATCATACATGTCCAGACCGCAATACACTGTGCTCCAGCGCCGCTTGGTGGCATTCATGGCCACGGGGTCATAGACGCGCACGTGGCAGCCAGCGTCCATCAGCATGTTGATCGTGTCGATCGACGGGGCGGCGGTCATGTCGTCGGTCTCGGGCTTGAAGCTCAGGCCCCACAGGGCAACCGTCTTGCCGGCTACCTCGCCCTTGAAGTGGTTGTAGAGTTTCTTGAACAGGATGCGCTTCTGGCGGTTGTTGACATTCTCCACGGCCTTGAGGATTTCCATGTCGTGGTTGTGCTCAGCACCAATCTTGATCAGGTCGTTGATGTCCTGGGGGAAGAGCGTGCCGCCATAGCCGCAGCCCGGGAAGATGTACTTGGGACCGATGCGGCTGTCGGAGCCCACACCGTGGCGAACCACGTTGACGTCGGCACCCACAATCTCGCACAGGTTGGCAATCTCGTTCATGAAGCTCACGCGGGTGGCGAGCATCGATGTTGCGGCATACTTGATCATCTCGGCCGTGCGGGTGTCGGTATAGATGACCGTGCGGTTGTTGTGCATCAGGATGGTGCGATAGAGCCGCTCCATCGACTGCCGCGCTGTGGTCGTCTCGGTGCCGATGACGATACGGTCGGGCTTCATGAAGTCCTTGATGCCGTTGCCCTCGGTCAGGAAGTCGGGATTGCTGGCCACGTCAAACTTGATGTTGCTAGCCCCGCGCGCCTCCAGCGCCTCGCCGATGATCTTGGTCACATGCTGGGCCGTGCCCACGGGAACGGTCGATTTGATGACAAACACGCTGTAGCGCGTGATGAGCTCGCCGAAGTCCTTGGCGATGTCCAATATCGGCGTCAGGTCGGTCGAGCCGTCCTCACTAGCGGTGGTGTCGATGGCACAGAACACGAAGTCCTGGTCGATGAAACCCTGCTTGTAATCGCTCGAGAAAACCAGCCGCTTGTCAGTCACGTTGCGGTTGATCATGTTGTCCAGACCCGGCTCGTAGATGGGTATCGCACCATAGACGAGGCGGTTGATCTTCTGGCTGTCCCTGTCAACACAGGTCACATTAACACCCAGGTCGGCAAAGCACGTGCCGCTTACCAGACCGACATATCCTGTACCAACTATAGAAACGTTCATAATCAGTGATAATTATTCCCTATAAAGGTTTACACAAGTATTCAATTTGCAAATATACAAAGATTTTACCAAAAATTCTTGCGGTTTTCATTAAAAAATGCTAAGTTTGCCAATTCTAAAATAATACTTTGTTGTTTGTCCCAAGAAATCAGCATGTTTAACTAAATAAAATTTAATTCACATTATGAAAAAGTATTTAGCTGAAATGGTCGGCACGATGGTCCTGGTTCTGATGGGCTGTGGCGTTGCCGTGAGTCTGGGTTGCAATCCCATTACCAACATTCCCGCTGTCGTCGGCACAGCATTGGCCTTCGGTCTGGCAGTCGTTGCCATGGCCTACACCATCGGCGGCATCAGCGGTTGCCACATCAACCCCGCCATCACGCTGGGCTGCTTCCTGAGCGGCCGCATGAGCGCTAAGGATTGCGGCATGTACATGCTCTTCCAGGTAATCGGCGCCTTTATCGGTTCGGCACTGCTCTACCTGCTCACTACCAATGTGATGGGCATGGAGGGTACTGGAGCCAATGACCTGCAGGAGGGTGTCTCGGTGATGGGCGGCCTGCTGGCTGAGATCATCTTCACCTGTGTCTTCGTTCTTGTTGTGCTCGGCGCTACCGCCAAGACCAACGGCGCTACCAACAACTTCGCCGGCCTGGCCATCGGTCTGTCGCTGGTACTCGTGCACCTGGTTTGCATCCGCTACACCGGCACCTCGGTGAACCCCGCACGCTCGATTGCTCCCGCCATCTTCCAGGGCGGCACCGCGCTCGCCAACCTGTGGATCTTCATCGTCGGCCCGCTGGTAGGCGGCGCTCTGGCAGCTTGCATCTGGAAAATCATCGACTGCAACTGCGACAAGAAGGCCGAGGAGTAAACCTTAGCATTTAGCGATAATCATCGTACTACAAACCAAAAACTTATAACATTATGAATTACAAGATTATTGACATTGAGGGAATTGGGGAGGTTTATGCACCCAAACTTATCGCCGCCGGCATCGAGACTGTCGAGCAGTTGCTGGACGCTTGTGAGGCTCCCACGGGACGCAAAATGATTGCCGAGAATACAGGTATCCCCGAGAAACTGATCCTGAGGTGGACCAACCATGCCGACCTGTTCCGCATCAACGGCATCGGCCCGCAGTTCGCCGAGCTGCTCGAGGCTGCCGGTGTGGACACCGTCAAGGAGCTGCGCCACCGCGTAGCCGCCAACCTTGCTGCCAAGCTCGTTGAGGTCAACGAGGAGAGGCGCCTGTGCGGCCGCGTTCCCGCCGAGGTCGAGATCCAGAAGATGATCGACCAGGCCAAGGAACTGCCCCCCCGAATGACGTACTAGTCTTTTCTAGTCGCTAGTCATTAGTCGCTAGTCACTAGTCGCTAGTCGCTGGTCGACGGTAAATAAAGTCGCTAGTCGTTAGTTTTTAGTCGGATTCTGTAGACTAAAGACTAGCGACTAGCGACTCTTTGACTAGTGACTCTTTGACTAATGACTAGTACTAGTCGTTGGTTTTAGTCGGATTCTGTAGACTAAAGACTAGTGACTAGCGACTCTTTGACTATCGACTAGCGGATTACGGCATCGTCAGCTCGCCGCAGAGGTCGCTGACCATGTATTTCTTGACCATCTTGGGGCTGTACTGCATGCCGAAGAGGAACATCATCTTGGTGATGGCGGCCTCGCTGGTCATGTCGGAGCCGCTGATGACGCCGGCATCGAGCAGAGTCTTGCCGGTCTCGTAGAGGGAGCAGTTCACGCCGCCGTTTACACACTGGGTCACATTGACGATGACCACGCCGCGCTCTACGGCCTCGCGGATGCACCGGATAAACCAGGGGTAGCTCGGGGTGTTGCCCGCACCATAGGTTTTCAGCACAATGCCCTTGATGTCAGGGGTGTGCAGCAGGTAGTCGAGCGTCTTCTCGGTCATGCCGGGATTGAGTTCGAGGAACATGACGTTGGGGTCCATGTCGGTGCACACCCTCAACGGGCGGGGAGGCATCTCCCTCAAGCTATTGGTGTTGTACTCGATGTCCAGACCGATTTCGGCCAACTCGGGGTAGTTAAAGCTCTTGAAGGCGTTGAAGTTGTCGGCGCTCATCTTGGTGGCACGGTTGCCGCGCCACAGGTAGTTCTCAAACAGGATGGCGACCTCCTGCACGCGCGGGCGGCCCTTCTCGTCGATGGCTGCTGCGACCTGCAGGGCAGTGATGAGGTTCTCCTCGCCGTCGGTGCGCACCTCGCCGATGGGCAGCTGCGACCCGGTGATGATGACGGGCTTGCACAGGTTCTCGAGCATGAAGCTCAAGGCCGAGGCCGTGAAGGCCATCGTGTCGGTGCCGTGCAGCACGACAAAACCGTCATAGTGGTCGTAGTTCTCCTCGATGGCCAGGGCGATGTCGCGCCAGTGCGACGGGTCCATGTTGCTGCTGTCAATAGGCGGATTGAACTGGAGGTTCTCGATGTCATAGTCCAACTTCTTGACCTTGGGCACATTGTCCATCAGATGTGAGAAGTCAAACGGCTGCAGGGCATGGGTCTCAGGGTTCTCGATCATGCCGATGGTGCCTCCGGTATAGATAATCAATATCTTGGGTTTCTTATAGGTTATCATAGCAATATCGGGTTTATTGGTTCATCAGTTTGCTGCCACGGTCAAAGGCCTTGTAGAAGAACATCATGTGGTAGTCCAGGGAGTTTACCCAGTAGTCCCAGCTGTGGCGGCCGGGGCGCACGGTGAAGTCGTGGTCAATGCCCATTTCGACCATCTGCTCGTGCATGGCGATGTTGTTCTTGATGAAGATATCGTTCAAGCCGTCGTCGATGATGATGTTCTGGGCGGGCTTGAGGGAACTGTTCTTCACCTGGTCAAGCTGGTTGCACACGGCATGGTCGCGCCAGCGCTGCGGGTTGTCGGCATAGTTGCCCAGGCGGTCCTTGATGTGCCAGCTGTCAGGGAACTGCGTAATGTCCATGTTGCCGCTCATGCTGCCGCAGGACCAGAACACGTCGGGGTGGCGGAAGGCCAGGAACAGCGCACCGTGGCCGCCCATGCTCAGGCCTGTGATGGCGCGCATGTAGCGGTTGGCATGGGTGCGGTAGTGGCTATCGATATACTCAACGAGCTCCTTGCTGACGTAGGTCTCGAACTGCATCTTCGGATCAACGGGCGAGTCAAAGTACCAGCTGTCTTGCCCGTCAGGACACACGATGATCATACCATACACGTTGGCAAGGCTGTCCAGGTTGGCCTTTCGCGACCAGTCGTTGTAGCAACCCGTCGCGCCATGCAACAGATAGAGCACCGGGTATCGCTCGTCCTGCAACTGCGTACCATAATACTGTTGTGGCACGATTACCACATTCTTGATTTCGCGGTTCATCGCCTGGCTCATCACGGCAATGGTATCGCCCTGCGCATGCTGTTCAGCAACCTGAGTCGAAGTGTGGGCACATGCTCCTGCAGCCATGAACAGCATGACCGTGAGCAACATAACTGATTTCCAAAGCGCCTTAATCATATTATTATTTTTTAAGCGGTCGTTTTTTCTTGAAGAAGTCGGTCATCAGTTTGGCGCACTCGTCACGGAGCACACCGGCAGTGACCACTGTCTTGGGGTGGAAGGGGGCGGCACACATCGTGTGGTAGCCGCGTTTGTCGTCGCTCGCGCCATAGACGATGCGTGATATCTGGCTCCATGCCAGCGCTCCGGCACACATCAGGCAGGGCTCCACGGTGACATACAGCGTGCAGTCGGTCAAGTACTTGCCACCCAGGGTCGAAGCGGCGGCGGTGATGGCCTGCATCTCGGCATGGGCAGTGACGTCGGTCAGCGCCTCGGTCAGGTTGTGGCCACGCCCGATGACGCGTCCCTTGCTGACGATGACGGCGCCGATGGGCACCTCGTCGCGCTCGAGCGCCTTGTGGGCCTCATCGAGGGCCAGACGCATGTACTTTATGTCGATGTCCTCGTTTGTAAGCATCAGTTCAGGAATACTTTGCGGACGGTTTTACCCACCTTGACGATATAGACGCGATGACCGGGCAGGCTGATCCAGTTGTTTACGGCAGGACGCTCATACCACAGGTTGCCATACACGTCATAGATAAACGTCCAAAATCCATGGGTGTCACCCTGGATGTAGATCGTGCCGTCGAGGCCGACGATGTTGAACCGCGGCTCGTCATCTTCCTTAACCTCCTCGATGGCGGCCGGCTGGGCGGTGGCCACGAGCTGCAGGTCCTCCTCGTCACGCATCAGCGTGGTGGGAACGACCAGATAGTCGGTGCTCTGGACACCGACGGGCAGATAGTAGTGGTCGGCTGCAGTGACGGCCATCAGGTAGCCGTCGGGGCCGTAGATCTTGTAGGCCAAGCCATTGCCCAACTTGAGTGACGTCCAGTTCTGGCCATGGTCCTCCTGCTGCATCATGGGCAGCACGGCAAGTCCCTCATCAACCCAAAGCGTGAACTGACCCTCGTCGCCCCACACGCCATCATCCTGATAGCGCTGTGTCGTGCGGTCATCGGCCAGCATCACGTCAATGCCGTCACAGCCCTCAAAGGCATCGTCACCCAGCGTCAGTGGAGGCACTGCGGCGTCGCTGTAGAGTTCGGCAAGGTTTGAACAGTAGGCAAAAGCCCTCTCCCCTATCGTCTGCAGCGTGTAGGGCAGGAAGACGGTGTGCAGCTGGTCGCAGTCTTCAAATGCTCCCGCGCCGATGTCGGTCAGGCCCTCGGGCAGCACGACGTTGGTCACGGCAGTGCCGGCAAGCATATATCGGCTGATGGCCTTCAGGCCCAGCGGCAGGGTGATGTCAGTCAGTTCCACAGCGTCGGCAAAGGCGGCCTCGCCGATCATCGTCACGCTGTTGGGAATCTGCACGCGGGTCACTGCCGACTGCCAGAACGCCCGCGGCGCGATGGCAGCCACGTCATAGTTCACGCCGTCGCAATACACCCGCTCGGGCAGGATGATGCATCCCTCATAGCGGTTCACGCCGTCGTGCCATGCTGGAGCCACAGCCACCTGTGTCTCGCTGATGATATTGTAATAGATGCCATTGGCCTCGATGTCCTGGCTGTACCCCGTAAGGGCGCAACACAGCAGCAAAGCCGTCAGCATCAATATGTTGGTTATTTTTCTCATCTCATTATTCTCGATAATAGACACGCTTGACGCGAGGTGATACGCTGGTCAGGATCTCATAGGGAATCGTGCCGCGGGCCTCGCTCAGCTGCTCGACGGGCACGTGCTCACCGAAGATCTCGACCGTATCGCCCACCTTGCAGGTGGGAACGTCGGTGACATCAATCATCACGGCGTCCATGCACACGTTGCCCACCGTGGGACACAGCTTGCCGCCCACCCACATGCTCACCCGGCCGTTGCCGAAGTGGCGGTCAAAGCCGTCGGCATAGCCGATGTTGACGGTGGCGATGCGGCTGTCGCGCTCCAGCACGCCATGACGGCCATAGCCCACGGTCGTGCCTGCCGGCCAGTCCTTGATGCTGATGATGATGGAGCGCAGGGCCGATACGGGCTTGAGGGCGTCCTCGCTGCCGTCAAACAACGTGCGGATGCCGTACAGGCCGATGCCGATGCGCACCATGTCGTATTGCCGCTCGGGGAAGCGGACGATGCCGCTGGTGTTGAGCACATGACGCATGATGCGGTGGTCAAAGGCCTGCTGCAACATCTCGCTGCACTCATCATAGTAGTCAAACTGGGCCTTGGTGTATTCGTCCTGATCAGGCTCGTCGGCGACACTCAGGTGGGTAAACACCGAGGCCGGCGTAACGACCTCCTGATTCTTGAGCAGGGCGATGAGGTCGGGCAACTGCTCTCGAGTGAAGCCCAGGCGGTGCATGCCGCTGTCAATCTTAATGTGCACGGGAAAGCCTTGCACGCCATAGCGCTGGCCTTCCTTCACCAGGTCACGCGCCATCTCCAGGCTGTACAGCTCGGGCTCCAGCCGGTACTGAAACATCGCCTTGTAGTTCACGCCGTTGGGGTTGAGCACGATGACGGGCATGGTGATGCTGGCCTTGCGCAGCTCGACGCCCTCGTCCTGGACGGCGACTGCCAGGTAGTCACAGCCGCAATCCTGCAGCGTCTTGGCAATCTCATAGCTGCCGGCGCCATAGCCGCTGGCCTTGACCATGCCGATGGTCTTGGTGCCGGGCTTGATGAGCGACTTGAAGAACTTGAAGTTGTGGGCCAGGGCATTCAGGTCCACCTCCATGACGGTAATGTGCTGCTTGGCCTCGAGCAGGTCGATAATCTGGCTGAAACCATAGCTGGGGTCACCCTTGATGAGGATGGTTTCGTCCTCAAAGTCGCCCTTGGCGACGTCCGAGATAAAGTCTTGTGTGTCAGCATAGCAGCGCACCATCGGCAGGCCCTCGAAGTAGTTGCGATATCGGCACATTTCCTTGCCGATGCCGATGAGGCGGTTCACGCGCTTGGTCTTGAGCAGCTCGCTCACGCGGATGTAGAGTTCGTCGCCACTGTAGCTCTCGTTGCCCAGGTCGCTCAACACGACGGTGCACGGGCGGTTGCCGGCGCGACGCGTCATGAAGTTGAGGGCCGGCGTCAGCGAATTGTAGTCGCTGGTGTAGCTATCGACGATGACGGTGCAGTTGTTCACACCCTCAATGACGTTGAGGCGGGTGCCCACAGGGGTCAGGGCTGTCATGCGCTCGGCAATCACATCTTGGTCCACGCCCAGGTGCAGCAGCACGGCCAGGCAGGTGATGGCGTTGTCCAGGTCGCGATCGGCGGTGAAGGGGATAGTCACAGTGCCCGGTTCGCCGTCGTAGCTGTAGTGCAGGGTCGTGGCGCTCTCGGTGCGGTCGGTACCGTCGATCTGCAACGGGGCCTCGCAGTGGTTGCGTGACCATGACATCGACACGGCCACGTCGCTCTCGACGAGCGGGGCGATGGTGTGGGTCACCAGCGGGTCGTCGGCACAATAGACGACGCACTCGCAGTTGAACAGGATTTTGGCCTTCTCCTGCGCCTTTTGTTCCATGGACTCGAAACCGTCGTTGTGCTCGCTGCCCAGGTTGGTGATGATGCCGACGGTGGGCCTGATCATCGCCTGCAGGTTGTCCATCTCGCCGGTAGTCGAGATGCCAGCCTCGATGATGGCCAGGTCTGTATTATTGTCGATGTCCCACAACGAGAGGGGCACGCCGATCTGCGAATTGTAGCTGCGGGGCGAGCGCACGATGCGGTAATCGTCCTTGAGCAACTGGTAGAGCCACTCCTTCACAGTCGTCTTGCCGCGGCTGCCGGTGATGCCGATGACGGGCAACTCGCGGAAGCGGCGGCGGTGGAACGTGGCCAGCGCCTGCAGAGCGTCGAGCGGTGAGTCCACGGCAATGTAGTTGGCTCCGGCGCAGTCGGGCAAGGGGTAGTAATCGCTGGCAACGACAAAGTTGCGAACACCCTTGACGAACAGGTCGGGGATGAAGTTATGGCCATCGCCGGCGTCGGTGCGCAGGGCAAAGAAGATGGTCTCCTCGGGCTGCGTCAGCGAGCGCGAGTCGGTGAGCAACTGGCTCACGATGGCATCGGGGTCGATGATACGCCCTCCGGTCACTTCCAGCACATTGGATATTTCGGTGATCGAGTAGTTCATAATCGTTCAAGCACTTTTTGTAATTCGGGGTTTTGTTCCAGATAGGGATATTCCTTGATCAGGTTGCGCACCACGCTGGCCGTGTCGGCATTGAAGCGGGCCACGGTCTCGTGGTTGGCGCTCATCGGGCGGTGCTGCAGGCGCTTGTGGATGCGCTCACAGCGGGCCACGGCAAGGGCGCTGCGGTCATCCAGGTAGGTTGCCTGGAAGGCCTGCCAGATGTACTCCACCGCCACGTCGCTGGGATGCACCATGTCGCTGGTATAGAAACGGTAGTCGCGCAGGTCATCGAGCATGATCTCGTAGGCCGGGAAATAGTCGCAATAGTCGCGGTGACGGCCCATCGCCTCATGAATCGCAACGCGCAACAGGGCCTTACTCAGCGAGTTGGTGTCAAGTCCGTCGGCAATATGACGGATGGGGCTGACAGTGAGGATGATGTGCAAATCGGGGTTGAACTCGTGCAGACGCGTGAGCATCGTGTCGAGTTCGCTGACCATCTCGTCCGTCGAGGCCATGCGGCGCTCAAACTCATGCTGCGGCACCTTGTGGCAGTTGGCAACAACTTCGCCCGTGGCTTTCAGGCGATAGACGATGGCGGTGCCCAGCGTGACGGTGAGCAACTGCGCCTGCTTGAGGGCCTCGTGGCCCTGCTCGATGCGCTGGTTCATGCGGTCGATGGTCGCCTGCTTGTCGGGCAGGGAGTGCCGCGAGTGGAAGTCATAGCTGTTCCACACGCCACCCTGCATGAACAGGTCGCGGCCCGCAACCGGCTCATTGTCAATGAGACGGCGCACGCTGCAACCGATGCTCATCGGGTTGTAGAGAGTCCCCATCGGGTTCACCGTAGCATGAATCAGGGCCCCCTGCATCTTGGCTCCGATGTTGTCGCTGAAGCACGACCCCAGCAGCACCACACTGTCGCTGTGGTGCAGCCAGCCGCGATTCTCGCCTGTCTTAACTGTCGTCCTGAACTCCATCTGCAAAATTCGGAATGGTTGTTTTAACCAACAAAGGTAATACATTTCCCCGAAATCATCACCTTCTTTCCCACATTATTTAAAAACACCAAAAGCAACTATCACATTTTTCCGGACGAACATCGGGAAAACAAATCAAAAGTGTGGCAGAATGTGGTCGGAGACCACAACAAGGCCAGCGGCCTTGAATTGTGCCAACCCCAGGGCGCACTGGCCGAAGGTCAGTGTGGCCTGGGGAGCAGGAAGCGAAACGGACGGGCCTCGAAGAGGGCCAATCACGTCAGGCGATAGTCATTCCATTCTATTCCGGCATGTTGCAAGTGTTTGCGGTATTCATCTTCAAAGGATTCTCGCTGATGATGAGTGCGTTGGTTATGGATGTAATTGGCGACCATGTCCTTGTCACGCAATGCATAAGTGAAGGCTCCATACTCCTTTCCCCAGCCAGCAAATTGCGGAAATGCGCCACGATTCTGTTTTATCCAATGACTTGTTGACAGCTTGATATCCCGCACAAGGTCGGATAAACGCACCGACGGATGCAAGTTGACCAAGAGATGGATGTGATTTTCAATGCCATTGATGGCATAAAGTGCCGATTGGGAATTCTGCACCACGCGCGCGATGTAACGATACAACTGGTCGCTCGATGCGAGGGGCAATGTCATCTCACGCCTGTGGGTGTTGATGACGATGTGATAGATGGCTGTGACTGCACTCATGATTCATCGGTTTTGTGATGACAAAGATACAACAAAACTATAGATGTACCAAAGGGTGGATTGCTTGACGCGAGTGGCCCCCTTCGGGGCCCGTACCATCGGCGCCTGTATCCCCAGGCCACACAAGGCCTTCGGCCTGTGCGCCCTGGGGTTAATGCAAGTCAAGGCCAGCGGCCTTGTGCAGGTCTTCGACCTGTCACATGCCAGCCCAGGACATTGTTTGGTACTCTTGGCACGTATTATTATAGGATGTGGTTGGATGGCGGGAAACGGAAGAGCCCAGGGAGATAAAAAACGAGGCGGGTTCCCATGGCGGGTTCCTGCCTCGTTGCGGAGTGACCGAGATTCGAACTCGGGATACGCTTTTGACGTATACACGCTTTCCAGGCGTGCCTCTTCAGCCACTCGAGCATCACTCCTGTCGCTAAATGCGCGGCAAAGGTAATACAATTTGGCGGATTATTGCAAGTTTTCAATGATTTTTTAATATTTTTGTGCCATGAACAACGATAACCGACTGCAGAATTACAACAATACCGGCGGTGCCGACCAGCAGGACCCGCGCGTGAAACGGCTCGCCATCGACGTGCTGCGGTGGCTGCCCTATGACCCCAACGACGACCAGATGCTGGTCATCGTGGCGCTGGCCCACTTCCTGCTCTACGCCCCGCAGCGGTCGGTGTTCATCCTGGGCGGCTATGCCGGCACGGGCAAGACGTCGCTCACGGGCGCTATCGTCAAGGCGCTGCACCAGCAGGGGATGAAGTCGGTGCTGATGGCGCCGACGGGCCGTGCGGCACACATCTTCAGTGACTACTCGGGCCACCCGGCCTACACCATCCACCGCAAGATCTACCGCCAGCAGGGCTACGGCATCGACGCCTTCGGCCTGGCCGAGAACAAGCACACCAACACGTTGTTCATCGTCGATGAGGCATCGATGATCAGCAATGCCAGCGACGGGTCGGTATTCGGCAGCGGACGGCTGCTCGAGGACCTGATCGGCTATGTGTATAACGACCTGGGATGCAAGATGGTGCTGATGGGTGACAATGCGCAGTTGCCGCCCGTGGGACAGCTCGTTAGCCCCGCCCTCGATGACGAGATACTGCGCTCGATGGGGTTGACCACCTATGGCGTATTCCTGCGGCAGATTGCCCGCCAGGCCGAGGAGAGCGGCATCCTGCACAATGCCACGCTGCTGCGCCAGGCCATGGAGGAGGGCACGCTGGGGCGGCCGCACTTTGACCTCGAGGGCATGGAAGACATCCAGACCGTGTCGAGCGAATTCCTGCTCGAGACCATCAGCGACAGCTACGACCGCGACGGCATGGGCGAGACCATCATCGTGACCCGCAGCAACAAGCGCGCCACGATGTTTAATATGGGCGTGCGCAACAGCATCCTCTACCGCGAGGACCTGCTCGTGAACGACGACATGCTGCTGGTGGCCAAGAACAACTACTACTGGGCGCGCGACTATGACGAGCTGGACTTTATCGCCAACGGCGACGTGTGCCGCGTCAAGCGCGTGTGGGGCGATATCGAGCACCGCTACGGCCTGCGGTTTGCCGACGTCACCGTCGAGTTTCCCGACCATGACGGCATCGAGATGGACTGCAAGATTGTGGTCGATTGCCTGTTGAGCGACACGCCGGCCCTCAGCCGCGAGCAGAGCGACCGCCTGTTCAACGAGGCTTTCAATGAACTCACGGGCGACAAGCGCGAGCGCTTCAAGGCCCTGAAGGAGCACCCCTACTTCAACGCGCTGCAGGTGAAGTATGCCTATGCCGTGACCTGCCACAAGGCACAGGGCGGCCAGTGGCGCAACGTGTTCATCGACATGGGCGGCATCATGCCCGACGCGATGCAGTCGATGGACTTCTACCGCTGGCTCTACACCGCGATGACCCGTGCGCGCGACCACGTCTATCTCATCAACTGGATCAACGACCCCGAAAATTGTGATTAACAGATAAAAACCGTTGACCACGAGACAAAAAACCAAAACTTTTCACTACCTTTGCCCGACTATAACCATCCATACTTTACAAGCGATGAAATCTACCTCTTTACACCGGATAATCGCCCTGCTCCTCGCCGTCATGGCTACGGGGCTGGCTGTCAATGCAGACATACCGACGGGCTACTACAATTCCCTGGACGGCAAGAGCGGACAGGCGCTGAAGGACGCCATCCATGACCTGGTGCTGCAGCACACGACGCTCAGCTACAGCAGCCTGTGGGGCTACTTCACCGAGACCGACCGCAGGCCTGAAGACGAGAGAAAGGTCTGGGACATGTACAGCAACGACACCTTCTACTTCAGGGGTGGCAGCGCGCCCTATGGCATGAACCGCGAGCACTCCTTGCCCAAGAGCTGGTGGGGAGGATATGACGTCAGCCAGGGCTATGCCGCCTATACCGACATCAACCACCTCTACCCCTCGGAGGCCGATGCCAACATGGCCAAGTATAACTGGCCGCTCGGCGAAGTGTCGAAGGTGACCTTTGACAACGGCGTGACCAAGGTGGGCACTCCCAAGTCCGGCCAGGGCGGCGGTGCAGCGACGGTGTTTGAGCCCGACGACCGCTACAAGGGCGACTTTGCCCGTACCTACTTCTATATGGCGTGTGCCTACCAGCACTATACCTGGAAATATACCTACATGCTCAACAACTTGTCGTGGAAAACGCTGAATGGCTGGTCGGTGGACATGCTGTGCCGCTGGGCCCGCAACGATGCGGTGAGCGACAAAGAAGTGGACCGTAACAACGCGGTGCAGAAGTGCCAGAACAACCGCAACCCCTTCATCGACATTCCCGAGCTGTTTGAATACGTCTGGGGCGACCGTCAAGGACAGGTATTCTACCTCAATGACATCGACACCACGACCTATGACGGCGACCCGGAACTCATCGCTCCGATCCAGGGCACGATGCTCGACTTCGGCGAGGTGGCCCTGGGCAAGACGCTGGACTACACCATCTACATCAAGGGCCGCGGACTGATTAATCCCCTGTCCGTCCAGCTCTACCGCGATGACTACCTGATGTTCAGCATCCCCGTGTCGAGCGTGAGCCGCTCTGCCGCCAACAGTGCCAACGGTTACCCCCTGCATGTGACCTACATGCCGACGAGCATTGGCGACCACAAGGCACGCCTGCTCATCTCGGACGGCGGCCTCACCGGCAGCGTGGGCATCGAGCTGCGCGCAAGCTGCCTGCCCGTCCCCACCCTGTCGCAACTCACCGCGACCGAGGCCACCGGCATCACCGAGGACAGCTACATCGCCAACTGGCAGCCTGCCAACGAGCTGGTGGACTGCTACATCATCACGCGTACCGTCTATGACAAGTCCCGGGGCGAGACGCGGACCGAGACCTTCACCACCGATGACGGCAACACCACGAGCTACGCCTTCACCGACCGCCAGCCCAATGAGTCGCACACCTACTACGTGCAGTCCTTCCGTCTGGGCTACATGAGCGAGCCGTCGAACGTCATCACACTTGACGCCAGCGGCATCACGGGCGTCGAGGCCGACAAGCCCCTGCAGGTACTGGCGACCGACGGCGGCATCCTGGTGAAGTGCAGCGAGAGCGTGGGCCGTGCCAGCGTCTATAATCTGGCAGGCCAGGAAGTGTGGCGCACCGACGACCTGTGCGACGACACCATCATCGAGCTGCCGCGAGGCATCTACCTGCTGAAGACCGCCACCAGCCGCACCGCCTGGAAGATCGCCGTGAAGTAACGTAACAGATTATCTAGAAATTATTGATAATAAAACGGTTGACCCAGTCGGGCCAACCGTTTTTATTATTGAATGAGTTGGTTTTACTCCTTGATGAGGTTGCCGCCTTCCTTGAGGGCCTCCTCGTTGAGGGGGATGAGGTGCCAGTGGCGCTCGGGAAGGGTCTTCTTGAGGGCCTTGAGCACGCTTTCGATGGTCACCATGGGGCGAACCTTGAGCATCGAGCCCAGGACGATCATGTTGAAGGTCTTGGAGTTCTTCATCTCGATAGACTTCTCGGTAGCATCGATCGGATAAATCTTGATGTCGGTGCGAGTGGGTTTCTTGTGGATGCCATAGGTGTCATACATCAGGATACCACCGGGCTTTACCTTGCTCTCGAACTTGTCGAGTGACTGCTGGTTGAGAACGACAACCACGTCATAGGTGTTGAGCACGGGCGAGCTGATGCGCTCATCGCTCACGATGACGGTAACGTTGGCGGTACCACCGCGCTGTTCGGGACCATAAGAGGGCAGCCAGCAGACTTCCTTGTCTTCCATCAGGCCAGAGTAGGCAAGAATCTTACCCATTGACAATACACCCTGTCCGCCGAAACCGGCAATTACTATTTCATTAATCATAGTGTCTTCTAAATTTTAGCGTTGAATACCATCTTTCAAATCCTTCAAGTCTCCGAGGGGATACTTGGCGAACATATTCTCTTCCATCCACTTGTTGGCCTTCTCGGGAGTGAGCTTCCAACCGGTGTTACATGCGCTGACGATCTCGACAACCGAGGTGCCCTTGCAGTTAAGGCTGTTCTCGAAGGCTTTCTTCAGAGCGGCTTTGGTCTTGCGCACGTTGGCGGGCGTGTGGACGCTCTGACGGGTAACGTAGCAGGTACCGTCGAGCTGAGCCAGCAGCGGGGTGATGGCCAGGGGATAGCCATTGAGGTCCGGACGGCGGCCGTAGGGGCAGGTAGCGGTCTTCTGACCCAGCAGGGTCGTGGGAGCCATCTGACCACCGGTCATACCGTAGATAGCGTTGTTGATGAAGATGATAACGATGTTCTCGCCACGGTTGCAAGCGTGAATCGACTCGCAGGTACCGATAGCCGAGAAGTCACCGTCGCCCTGATAGGTGAATACCAGGTTCTCGGGCCACAGGCGCTTAACAGCGGTAGCCAGAGCGGTGGCGCGTCCGTGAGGAGCCTCCTCCCAGTCCACGTCGATATAGTTGTAGGCAAATACTGCGCAACCAACGGGCGAAACGCCTACGGTCTTCTCAGCAACACCCATTTCCTCGATGACCTGTGCAACGAGTTTGTGTACAACGCCATGGCTGCAACCAGGGCAGTAGTGCATATGAACCCTGTTCAGTAATTTAGGTTCAGCATAGACCTTGTTCTCAGGTTTAATGATATCGTTAAGTTCCATTGCGTTCTGTCTTATTTATTGATGAGTTTCTCTTTAAGTACGTTCAACAGCTCGTCGGGGGTGGGCACGTTGCCACCGAAACGGCCATAGTGCTCAACCGGCATCTTGCATTCAACGGCAAGCTTCACATCCTCGACCATCTGGCCGGCGTTGAGCTCAACGCAGAGGATGCCCTTGACGTTCTTGGCGGCATCACGCAGCTGCTTCTCGGGGAAGGGCCACAGGGTGATGGGACGGAACATGCCGACCTTGATACCCTCGGCGCGAGCCAGCTCCATCGTCTTCATGGCGACGCGGGCGGTGGTGCCGAATGCGGTGATCAGGTAGTCGCAGTCCTCGACATCAATGAGCTCGCAACGGGTCTCGTTCTTCTCGATCTCGCGATAGCAGGCCTGGAAACGCCAGTTGTTCTCCTCCATCTTGTCGTCGTCGAGCTCAAGGCTGGTAACGACGTTGCTGGGGCGCATACCCTTGCGACCGTTAACGGCCCACGGGCACTGCTGGCGAATCTCGTCGTCGGTGCGGCGCGGACGCTGCTCGGGCAGGACGACCTTCTCCATGAGCTGACCGATGGTACCATCGGCGAGAATCATCGACACGCAGCGATACTTGAAGGCCAGGTCAAAGCCCAGGGCTACCATGTCGGCCATCTCCTGCACACTGCTGGGAGCGAGCACGATCATGTGGTAGTCACCGTGACCGCCACCCTTGCAAGCCTGGAAGTAGTCGGCCTGTGAAGCATGGATGGTACCCAGACCGGGGCCACCACGCTGAACGTTGATCAACAGAGCGGGCACCTCGCTGGCTGCGAGATAGGACACACCCTCCTGCATGAGGCTGAAACCAGGGCTGGAGGTAGAAGTGCAGACAGCCTTACCGGTCATGGCACCGCCATAGACCATGTTGATGGCAGCGACCTCGCTCTCGGCCTGCAGCACAACCATACCAGTAGTTTCCCAAGGCATTTCTTCCTCGAGTTTCTCAAGCACCTCACTCTGCGGAGTGATCGGGTATCCGAAATATCCGTCGGCGCCGTAGCGGATCATCGCCATGGCGAGGGCTTCGTTACCCTTCATCAATGTTACTTTATCGTTCATATTGTTCGACAGTAATTTAAATGGTTAGTCACTATTAATTCTCGGTCACACGGTAAACCTCGATGCAGGCATCAGGGCAAACAAGTGCACAACTCTGGCAACCGATGCAAGCCTCGGGTTGCTCCATATACGCGAAATGATATCCGCGGTCATTCACCTCTTTCTCCTTGAGGTTCAGTACATTGCAGGGGCATGCCACAACACACAGGCGGCATCCCTTGCATCGTTCCGTATTTACTACTACGGCTCCATGAATTTTTGCCATAAAAAGAAATAGTTTAAAGTTTAATAAGGTTATAAATCTATAGTTCGTCTAATACCCGCAAAAATACTTCTTTTTGGGGACATAGCAAGCAAAAATGTATGATTATTTACCAACAAATGGTGATTTTTTGTCGTGTACTACAAAAAATCACAACACCATTTCTTCTGACACCGACAGCAGGAATCGGCATTTTCTTTGGCCTGCAGTTGAGGGAATCTTCCCCTTTGCCGGCAGGAGAAGTGCAATAAACACCGAAAGAAGGGGGGGAAGTGTTAAAAGCTATAGCCGGGCCCTCCTTTAAGCACCTGAAGATGTGGCAAAAGTAGCGGCATTGCCAGGCACGGGCAACGACAAAAAGCAAAATCGGCTTTACGGCATTTTCACCCCCTTTTTTCTTACCAAACGACCCCAGACGTGCAGGTCTGAGGGTTAAAATAAATGACAGCCGGGCGAACAGAGAACAGGAAAGGGGAATTATTTGGAGGAATTGTTGGGGATACCAGATAAAGCAGTAATTTTGTTTTTTATAATCTACCGATATTTGAGCTCCCGGAGTGCCAGGTGCGGTGGTAATACAATAAAAAACAGAGACATGAAGAAGATTAATATTCTCCTGATCATGGGGCTATTATTGCTGGCTGCCGGTTGTAACCGTCAGTCACGCGAACAGCTTGCCGAGCAACTGGGGCGCGCCAGGATCAAGGCTATCGAGAAGGATGTCAACTCGCGCATCCAGAAGATGATTGAAGGCATGCTCAAGTACCCCGAGAGCTATGAGCCAGTGCATACCGAATTGTCGATCGTGACCAGTGACATGATCATCTATGACTCGCAGACATTCATCACCCTGCGCGACCTGGACAGACGCCTGGAAAACCTCCATGAGACATTCGGCAATGACACCACGTCGCAGGAGGCACGCAACGAGGTGATGGCAATGGAGACGCTGGTGGACATGGTGTGTGATGCTATCGACACAGCCCTCAGTAGCCCTATCGATTATGAGGCCATCGATGCCTTCCACCAGTTCTATGCCGATGATCAGCCTGGTCACAGGGCAAGAAAAGGATACCACTTCATTATCCACAAGGACAATCGCATCACCCTGCTGTGCACCCAGGAGGAATTCAACCGGGTAAAGGCGCTGCTCAAGCGCATGCTCAATGAGCCGATATCCAAGATGGACCCGATAGAGCGAAGGCTCTTCTCGAGGCTTCGCCAAGAACAGGATGAATAATAGCAAGGCGGCCGGACGTTATATGGTGTCCAGCCGCCTTGCGGTCATTTGATAAACTTGGCTGCGCCTCATCAATTGATGCAAGCATCATTGCATTCGGCTTGCACAAGTTTTGACGGGGGCTCGCAGAGACGCAAGATGTTGCGTCTCTACAATTTTTTAGTTCTTACTTCTTGTTGTAGGCGTCGATGATGTTCTCGATGGTGTCGTCGATGCGCATCTTGTAGAACGAGCGCCATACGAAGAAGATAGCCACGATGACGAAGACGATACCTACCCAAGGTGCAAACTCACGGAAGTTCTCGCTGATAGCCATCTCCATGGCAAGCAGACCGAACAGAGTGGTGAACTTGATGATGGGGTTCAGCGATACCGAGGAGGTGTCCTTGAAGGGATCGCCGACGGTGTCACCGACAACCGATGCATCGTGCAGGTCGGTACCCTTGAGGTCGAGGTCAACCTCAACCACCTTCTTACTGTTGTCCCAGCTACCACCGGCGTTGGCCATGAATACAGCCTGGAACAGACCGAACAGGGCAATCGAGATGAGGTAGGAAACGAACAGCGAAACGGCATTGTTGCCACCCACGCTACCAGGCGATGCCAGGCAGGCGAAACCGAGGGCGAAGAAGAAGATGGCCAGGAAGATGTTGAACATACCCTTCTGGGCATACTGGGTGCAGATCTTCACCACCTCAACGGACGACTTGGTGTCGGCCTTCTTGGGTGCGTTGGGATCGAGCTTGATGTGGTCCTTGATGAAGGCTACGGCGCGGTTGGCACCGACGGTAACAGCCTGGGTCGAAGCACCGGTGAACCAGTAGATGACACAGCCACCCAGCAGGAAGCCGATGATGGTGTAAGGATTCAACAGGTTGAGCAGAGCAGCGGGATCGACGCCGAGGGTCTTCTGGATCACGAGGATGATCGAGAAGATCATCGTGGTGGCACCCACGACGGCGGTACCGATGAGCACGGGCTTGGCAGTTGCTTTGAAGGTGTTGCCGGCGCCGTCATTCTCCTCGAGGTAGTGCTTTGACTTCTCCCAGTCGGGCTTGAAGCCGAAGTCGCGCTCGATTTCCTCGTCCTTGTTGGGCACCTCCTCGATGAGGGAGAGCTCATAGACGCTCTGGGCGTTGTCGGTCACGGGACCGTAGCTGTCAACGGCGATGGTCACAGGACCCATGCCCAGCATACCGAAGGCCACCAGACCGAAGGCGAAGATGGCGGGATAGGACATGAGCGACTCTGGGATGTCGATAGAGAAGGCATAGCCGACGAACATCAGCAGCACGAAGGCCAGACCGGTCCAGAAGCCGGAGAAGTTACCGGCCACGAAACCACTGAGGATGTTCAGCGAGGCACCGCCATGGTGCGAAGCCTTGACAACCTCCATCACGTGGCCACTCTTGGGCGAGGTGAAGACCTTGGTGATCTCGGGGATGAGGGCTGCGCCCAGGGTTCCCATCGAGATGATGCTGGCCAATTGCCACCACAAGTTGGTCTGTCCGGGAATATTACCCAGCTGCATATAAGAAACGACGTAGGTCACAACGATACTCAGCACGCTGGCGATCCACACGAGCGAGGTGAGCGGTTTCTCGAAGTCGAGGCTGTCCTTGCCGGCATATTTTGCCTTGCAGTAGGCCTTGTTGACCCAGTAAGCAACCACGCTGGTGATGACCATGAGGATACGCATCGAGAAGATCCACACGAGCAGGTTCTTCTGCATCTCGGGGTCGTTGACAGCCAGCAGGATGAACGATACCAGAGCGACACCGGTCACGCCGTAGGTCTCAAAACCGTCGGCCGTGGGACCGACGCTGTCGCCGGCATTGTCACCGGTACAGTCGGCAATCACACCAGGGTTGCGGGGATCGTCCTCACCGATCTTGAAGACCACCTTCATCAGGTCGCTGCCGATGTCGGCAATCTTGGTGAAGATACCGCCGGCGATACGCAGGGCGCTGGCGCCGAGGCTCTCACCGATGGCGAAGCCGATAAGGCATACACCTGCCAACTTGCAGGGCACGAACAGCAGGATGACCAGCATGATAATCAGCTCGACGCACACCAGCATCACACCGATACTCATGCCCGCATTCAGGGGGATGTTGAGCAGGCGCAGCGGGTCACGACGCAGCGAGGCGAAGGCCATGCGGGCGTTGGCATAGGTATTCATGCGGATACCATAGGCGGCAACGGCATAGGAACCCATCATACCGATCACGGTGGAGAGCAGAATGACGAGCACTTCACCCACCGACATGTGGCTCAGGCCGCCGAAGTAGAAGGCGACAACCACACCGATGAACAGGAACAGGATGGCCAGGAAACGGCCCTGCTGCTTGAGGTAGGTCGAGCAGGTCTTATAGATCACCTCACCAATCTCACGCATAGCGGGGTGAACGGGAAGGCTCTTGGTCTTCATGAAATGATAGACTCCGAAGAGCATACCCAGCACGCACACCAGAAATCCCCAGTGCAGGAAACTGAGGTCGTGCAGCGACTGTGGCATCACCAAGTCGGCTTCACTGGCGCTCAAGCCGAAGCTTGTGGCAAGCGCCAGCAGGAGAATTAAGGATTTCTTCATAGATTTACTCTGAAAATTACTTTTGTTTGTTGTTTATGTTGAATTATCGTTATCTGTTTGGTTTTCAATGGATTTCAAGGAAGAGGCTTTAGGGTTCTTTACTGGGTTTCAGGCTCTTGCCGGCCACGGCAGCCAAGCGGTCCTCCTAAAAATCGCCCGCAAAGATACTACCATTTTTTTTAATAGGTGTTATTTTATTGAGAAATTAACACCCGACGGCGCAAAAAACATTGTTTCGCGTCGTTAAAAAAGCCGAAAAGGTGGCAAAAACGCCAGATTTTAGCGATTTCTGATGGCAAAATGCCTTATCTTTGGCCAAAACGGTGGCAATTTCCCAAATTACAATTTGAAACCAAAGTCGGGTCTATTCAAACACATAGTTAAGGAAATCGTGCAATGGCTTGAGAGGTTGTAAGTCGGCAGCGACACGCTCGACCCAATCGTCGCAGTCGAAGTAGTCCTCATCGACGTTCTTGACCAGGATATACTCCTTCATCTTGATGTATTGCGCCAGGGGATGGTCCTTGGGGTACCCCTTGGGCATCGACTTGAGCGACTGCGACATCCACTGGTAGCGGCTGGTGATCTCGGGGTTGTTGACGATGGAGAGGAACTCCTCGGGCTCAGCGTCGATGAGGCCGCGCAGCTGGTCCAGAATGGGCTTCTCGGGCCACCAGATGCCGCCGCACAGCATCATCTCCTCGGCGCCCATGTGGACATAGTAGCATGACTGCACGGTGTGCCGGCCACCCTTGCCGATAACCCCCGAGAAATAGGTCTTGTAGGGGCTCTTGTCGTGAGAGAAACGGATGTCGCGGTAGATGCGGTAAACGCTGTCCTTGACCGCCAGGCCGCGGGCCTGCGGGTCAAAGTCGGCGACCAGGCCGATGAGGCGCTCCATGTCCTGCTCCCAGGGTGCCCTCAGGGCGTCGTAGCGGTCCTTGCGCGCCTTGAACCATGTGCGGTCGTTGTTGATGGCCAGCTGCCGCAGGAAGGCGATGATCTCACGTATGTTGCTTGCTGATTTCATTGTAGTTATAATATTATAATAGAATGTATAGTATTGTTCACTACAAAGGTAAGCATTCTGTCGGTAAATGCCAAATAAACATCAACGAACAGCATCTTGCATGAATTATTATACGTAAGTTTTATTCTCCTGAAAACAACAATCTATCAAGCAGAAAAACGAAAACAACAAAAAATTATCATAAAAAACTTTGCATAATCAAATAATCGTTACTACCTTTGAGGCGTCGTTTATAAAACCTTATTTGATTTCACATTGTATTAATATAACCCTTATTATTTCTTGCTTAATCTTTAAAGGCTTATGAAGAGATTATTATTTTTCATGACCGCCGCGATTTTGGCGATGTCATTGTCGGCCGCTCCCGTGGACCAGGCAACGGCAATGAGGAAAGCGCAACGTTTTCTGACCAACGAGTATTATGCAGGCATGTACATGTCACCGACAGCAACCCAACCGATTCTGCTGAAGGCTGAGATGGGCGAAGCAAAGATGCTCGGTCCCGTTTACTACATCTTCAACACCGCCACCACCTTTGTGGTAGTGGCCGGTGATGACCGTGCCGATGAGATCCTGATGGTCGGTGACCGTCCCCTGAAGAATATCGACAACCTGCCCCCGGGTCTGCAGGACATGCTCGGACAGTACAAGGATCAGATTTCTTACCTCAAGATGAATCCCAACATGAAGTCCAGCACCCTGATGGCCAACCCTGCCGGCACCAAGCTTCGCGCCGGCACCTACGGCCCGCTGCTGACCTGCAACTGGGACCAGGAGGCACCTTATTATAATCAATGTAAGTTCGGCAGCTATCAGTGTCTGACCGGTTGCCCCGCCACGAGTGCATCGATGGTATTCTACTTCTGGAAGTACCCGACAGCCGCCACTCCCGCAGTGCCCGGTTACAAGTCCACCATCAGCTACTCGAGCTATGGTTCGACCAGCTACACCCACTCGGCACTGCCCTCGACCACATTTGACTGGGCCAACATGCTGGACAGCTACACCGGCAGCTACACGACCGCCCAGGGCAACGCAGTGGCCACGCTGATGCACTATGTGGGCCAGGCCGAGCACATGGGCTACGGTACGAGCGCTGCAGGCGGTAGCGGTGTGAGTGTTGACAGTGTGAGCAACATTCGCAACGCTTTCACCTTCTTCGGCTACGACGCCAGCACCACGCGCTTCGTCAAGAAGACCAGCGCCTATAGCGGCGGCACCACGCTCTACACCGACACCCAGTGGGCAGCCCTGATCCAGGAGGAGATGGCCGCCGGCCGTCCCATCGTCTTCTGCGCCGTGAGCAGCAATGCCGGCGGACACGCCTTCAACGTCGATGGCTACCGCAGCAGCGACAACAAGTACCACATCAACTTCGGTTGGAGCGGTGACGGCAATGCCTGGTGCTCATTGAACGCCTTCGGCTACAGCAGCTACAACTTCAACGTATATCAGCAGATGGTGATCGGTATCCAGCCGCCCAGCGGCTCGACCGCTACCCCGACGCTGACCGTCAACCCCAGCACCCTGAGCTTCAGCACCACGGCCGGCCAGACCGTGACCAAGACCTTCACCGTTACCGGCACTAACCTCACCGGCAACGTGACCCTGAGCAAGACTGATGCCAACGGTGTTTACACCATCTCGCCGACCACCATCAGCGCCAGTGCCGCCGCCAGCGGTGCCACCGTTACCGTGACCTACAATCCCACGGCCGCCGGCACCCACTCGGGCACCATCACGATTGCCAGCAGCGGTGCAAGCAGCAAGACCGTCAGCCTGACAGGTACTGCCACTGCTGCCGCTCTGGAGACCTACACTCCCGTGATGAGCGCCGCTAACAGCAGCTATATCACCACCAACAGCTTCCGCGCCAACTGGACGGACCAGACCCCCAGCGCCAACGTGGCCAGCTACACCCTGCAGGTTACCGAGAAGGGCAGCACTCCCGCTACCAGCCAACTCGCCAGCATCGACCTGAGCAGCGTGACGCAAGTCACCAACTCGGACGGCTACCTGACCGACGTGTCCAGCAACATCGCCAGCTACCTGGGAACTGGCTGGACCGCATCGACCTACGTATATGCCAACACCGGCATGCTCATCACCGGCGGCAACCTCGTTTCGCCGACCTACAGCCTGAGCGGCTACAGCAAGGTGACCGTTAAGGTAACCGCCTACTCCTACTACTCGAGCTACTATGGCAACGCTACCCTGAGCGTGGCCACCAACAGCGCCAGCAAGACGCAGGCCCTGACCGACAACAGCACCGAGTACACCTTCGTTCTCGACTGTGCCACCAGCGACAAGGTGACCATCGGTTCGACGAGCAACTACATCAGCGTCAGCAAGATCGAGATCTATGCCGGCGACACCAGTGTCAACACGTTTGCTGCCAGCGAGACTGGCGGTGAGACCAGCCGCACCATCACCGGCATCACCAACAAGTACTACACCGTCAGCAACCTGAAGGAGGGCGGCACGTTTGTATATAAGGTGAAGGCCATCTACACCGACGGCACCTCGAGCGCCTGGAGTAACGAGCAGGAGGTAACCCTGACCCAGGCCGCCGTTGCCACCCCGACCCTGACCGTCACCCCGACCAGCCTGAACATGTCAGCCTACACGGGCGAGACCGCTACCGCTACCTTCAAGGTAACGGGTGCTGACCTCACCGGCAACGTGACGTTGACCAAGAGCGGTTCGAGCGTCTTCAGCATCACGCCGACCACCATCACGGCAGCCAATGCCGCCAACGGTGTTAACGTGACCGTGACCTATGCTCCCACCACTACCGGCACCCAGACGGGCACCATCACCATCGCCAGCTCGGGCGCCGAGAGCAAGACCGTCAGCCTGACGGGTACCGCTACCGCCGCACCCATCACGACCTACACTCCCGTGATGAGCGCCGCCAACAGCAGCTACGTCACCAGCTCGAGCTTCCGTGCCGACTGGACCGACCAGACCGCCAGCGCCAACGTGGCCAGCTACACCCTGCAGGTGAACGGCCAGGGCGGCTCTACCCCGGCTACCACCACCCTGCTGGGCAGCATCGACGGCAGCCAGTACACCGGCAGCTACAAGACCATCACGCTGACCTCACCGTGGGGCGGCAGCAATGTGAAGGGCGGTAACAGCGCCGTTTACTTCACCAAGAGCGGCAAGATCACCTTCACCATCCCCTCGGGCTACAGCAATGCCACCTTCAGCGTGAAGATCAAGACCGTGAGCGGCACCTATGGCACAGGTAACGTGACCGTTGCCTCGACCAAGACCTCGGCTGTGGGCCACACCTTCGCTAAGGGCGAGACCTACACCTGGATCGTGACCGGTAGCGCCGGCGAGGTCATCACCCTGACCACCACCGACAGCAGCTACTCGCCCGACATGTCGCTGATTGAGGTCTATGCCGGCAACACCACGCTCAACGCTACCGAGACCGGCGATGCTACCGCACGCACCATCACCGGTATCACCAACAAGTACTACACCGTCAATAACCTGACGGCCGGTGCCACCTATACCTATAAGGTAAAGGCCATCTACACCGACGCCAGCGAGAGCGCCTGGAGTAACGAGCAGAGCGTCACCCTGAAGGAGGAAGAGCCCGCCGCAACGCCGACGCTGACGGTAACCCCGACCAGCCTGAGCATGACGGCCAACGTGGGCGCCACCAAGACCGCTACCTTCAAGGTAACGGGTGCTGACCTCACCGGCAATGTCACCCTGAGCCTGAGCGGTGCCAGCGTCTTCAGCATCTCGACGACGAGCATCACCGCAGCCAATGCCGCCAACGGCGTGAATGTGACCGTGACCTACGCTCCCACCGCCTATGGCACGCAGACGGCTACCGTCACCGTGGCCAGCTCGGGCGCCGAGAGCAAGACCGTTGCCCTGACCGGTAACGCTACCATCCAGAAGGCAAATCCCGTACTGAATGCAGCCACCAACATCAGCGGCACGAGCTTCACCGCCAACTGGACCCACGATGTGGATGCATCGGTTGTATCGAGCTACACGCTGTATGGCACGCTGACCGCACAGCCCGGTGGCGATGATGAGCCCACGACGACCCTGCTGGGCACCATCGACGGCAGCAACTACACCGGCAGCTATGCCACCGTCACGCTGACTTCGCCCTGGAGTGGTACCAACGTCAAGGGCGGTAACGGCGCCGTTTACACCAAGAACAGCACCTCGAGCTGGTGGTGGAATTCGACGACGACCTATGGCTACATCTACTTCACGATTCCTTCGGGTTACACCAATGCCACCTTCACCGTCATGATCACTACCGCCAACACCAGCTATGGTACCGGTAACATCACCGTGAAGTCGGCTTCGACCGCAGCAGTTGGCCACACCTTCGCTAAGGGTGAGACCTATGCCTGGACGGTAACCGGCAGCGCTGGTGACAAGATTGCCATCTACTCGACCGACAGCAGCTACTCGCCTGACATGACGCTGATCCAGGTATATGCCGGTACGGCTTCGCTGAATGCCACCGCAACCGGTGACAACACCGACTTTGTGATCACCGACATCGAAGCCGGCAGCACGGGCATCACCCTGAGCAACCTGGTTGAGGGCGGTACCTACTCCTACTACCTCGTTGCCAACTATGTGGACGGCACCACCGCCACCAGCAACACCCAGGAGGTAACGCTCGTCAGCGTGAACATGGGCAACCAGACCGCTATCAACTCGATTGCCGCCGACGGCGACGAGATTGAGTCGGTAACCTATGTAAACATGAACGGTGTACAGAGCAAGGAGCCGTTCGACGGCGTCAACATCGTGGTAACCCGCTACCGCAGCGGCGCTGTCAAGAGCAGCAAGGTGCTCTACTAAGCCTACTCAAGTTGATTAGAACTTAATCATCACTCATTGTGAGGGCGGCCCAAGTGCCGCCCTCATTTTTTTAAGCAAGAATTAAAGCACAACCTTGCAGACGTCTCAAGATTTTTGATTACATTTGCATATTATAAATGATTAACCCTATAAATCAGCCACAATTATGAAAAATATAATGTTCACACTTGTTTTCTTCCTGGGGACGTCGTGCTTGGCAATGGCCCAGTCTTTTGTTGTCGATGGCATCAATTATGGGGTTACAGGCAACGGTGAAGTAGCGGTACAGAAAAACGACTATTCCGGTGTTGTGAACATCCCCGAAACGGTTGCCAATGAAGGCACGATTTATCGCGTCACCGCCATTGCAGACAGAGCCTTCGAGAACTGTTACTCCCTTACCAGTGTGACCATCCCCAACACGGTGAAGTCCATAGGCTATGCAGCGTTCTACTACTGCAACAACCTGACCAGTGTGGCCATTCCTAATTCGGTGGAAAATTTGGAAGGCTATGTATTCTTCTTTTGTGAAAAACTGGTTACAGCTACAATCGGTGACCGAGTGACCGAAATCAAGGACCATGCATTCTACAGGTGCAATGCCCTCAAGCACCTGACAATAGGCAAAGCGGTTACCACAATCGGCCCGATGGCGTTCTACTCCTGCAAGGCCTTGCAGCAGGTCACCATCCCCAATTCGGTGGTTACGATTGGCCAAGAGGCCTTTGAGTCCTGCTCAGCATTAACCAGGCTATCGCTTGGCAACTCGTTGACAACGATTGAATTAGCTGCATTCAGTTCTTGCACGTCGCTGGCCGATATCAGGTTCCCGAATTCACTTGTTTTTATCGGAGCCAATGCCTTCCAGAAATGTAACTTCACCGATCTGGTTCTGCCTAATTCCGCCCTACAGGTCAAGGACAATGCGTTCTCAGAATGCTATTCCCTGAAAAGTCTGACCATTCCAGCCAATGTCAACGAAATACGGAGCTTTGCGTTCTATGATTGCGTGAATCTAGAGACCATCCGATGCCATGTCATTGATCCTGATGATTGCTATTTTGAGACCTATTGTTTCATGGGCGTTCCAGCGACTACCTGTGTAGTCTATGTGCCCCAGGGGTCACTCACTGACTACAAGAATCACCCGGTCTGGAGAGAGTTTACCCACATCGTCGAGATGAGTATGGGGGGAACTGGCGACGTGAATGATGACGGCGAGGTGAACATTGCCGACGTCAATGCCCTCATCGACATCATCCTGAGTGGTAGCACCGGCAACCCCAGGGCCGACGTAAACAACGACGATGAAGTGAACATTGCCGACGTCAATGCACTTATTGACCTCATTCTCAGCTAGAATTAGCCTCACAACTTTTCAATAAAAGCACAACAACATGTCGCGCATCATCATTGCCTGGTGATGCGCGACATGCTTCAATAACTTCAGCGTTCGCTAAAAATGTATAACATCGCACGCAAAAACCAAGAAAACTTTTGGAGTTTTAAAAGTTTTCTGTAATTTTGCACCTCAAAATATCAATAAGTTAACAAACCATTATAATGGATACAAGAGAACGTGTTATTAGTGAGGGCAGTAAGCTGTTGATGAGTGTTGGGCCCTCCTCGATGACGATGGATGATGTGGCGCGTGCCTGCGGCATCTCCAAGCGCACCCTCTATGAGACCTTTCCTGACAAACGGACCCTTATAGGAGAGTGCATGCACCGTCATCACGAAATCAAGAACGCTGCGGTCAAGGAAATCTTTGACACGGCGAGCAACTGTTTTGAAGCGATGTACCGTGTGTATCAGCGCGCACGCGAGATGTATAAGAGCACATCGGTGGCTTTCATCAACGACATCAAGCGCCTGTACCCCGACATCTTTGAGAAGCACATGGAGAACGAGAAAGTCACCATAAACGGTCTCGCCAATGTATTGCGCAAAGCCCAGGATGAAGGACTGGTCATCAAGCGCATCAATCCCGAGATTGCAGCCTATCTTTTCTTGCTGTCAATGCGCGAACTGCATGAGAGAGCCAACAATAACAAATATGGTTTTAAGGACACCGACCTGTTTGACCATGTGTTCGTGAGCTTCCTGCGCGGCGTGGCAACCATCAAGGGCATCGAGATGATCGAGTATCTCGAGCAACAACAAGAGCAAAATCAATAAAAAAACTCAATACAATGTTCAACAAGAAGTTTATCTACATTATTCTATTAATGTTGACAGGCGGTGCCCTGAGCGCCCAGGCACAACTGGCGCTCTCGCTCGACGAGTGCATCCGCATCGCCCTGAACGAGA
>CACWID010000007.1 GCA_902760865.1 uncultured Bacteroidales bacterium
CTACCAGGCCGATGGGAATTGGCGCCCCTACTTCGGGCAGATTGTGGACGACCTGATGCCGGAGGACTATCCGCAGGGCGACGTCAACCATGACAACGAGGTGAATATTGCTGATGTGAATGCCCTCATCGATATCATCTTGGGTGGAAGTGGTAGCTCCGCCGCTGCCGATGTGAACGGTGATGGCGAGGTAAATATCGCTGACATCAACGCGCTCATAGACTACATCTTGGGAGGCTCCTGGAATTAAGTCTTCATCAAAGCCAAGATAGATCCCTCATGCTCATCATCATGGGCGTGAGGGATTTTTTTGTTCATAGAACGAAAAAAAACCGTCCAGCACCATTGTCTGTGATGCGGAAGGTAGCTGCGGCAATCATAACTAAAGGGGGACTTGCACCATAGCTTTACAAGGCGAATATTGAACATTTGAACACCGTGAACAATATCAGGGGATTGTCAAAAATTGTGCGTGTTTCTCATTCTACTATAATAATACGAACAAAAAGCGGTTGTCAAAAATGACAACCGAAATCTACTGTTGATTACACCTGCTTACAGAAGCTTACACATCAGCTATGTTGTGAGTCCCTGAGAAATAAGGGGCTATTTTTATGTTTCTGTAAGATACTGTAATAGAAAAGCCTGTAGGGATTACAAAAGCAAGAGGCTGTGTCATAATTCGCCTTAGGATTATTGGTCGGCCTAACGGCCGAAAAATTAAACAAAATTATTAATAAAATTAAATAAAAATGTTGTCTTGTTTAATTTTTATAAAAATTTTTGTTTAATTTCTCCGTGCGAAGCACGGACATAAATACAGGCTTGAGTTATGACACAGCCTCTTCTTTTTGTGTTCCCGAGGGAACGCACGGTGTCACATCACTTCAGGATTGTCTCGGCCATGCGTTTGCCTGCATCATAGGCCATCTGCAGGTCCTTTTCCCAATGTTCGTCGCGGTATTGGCGTTTGGCTTCCTCTGAGAAGCCGGCGAGTTCGAAGTTGTTGTAGTTCTTCACCTGATAGGTGTTGTAGGCAATCAGGCGTTCGGGCTCGCCCAGGGCTGCCGTGATGCAGTATTCCATCGAGCCGTAGCCCTGGCTGTTGTTCCTTTCGGGCAGGCCGTTCATGGTCTCCAGCAGCACCACGGGCATGCGCTTGGGGGCCGTCATGCTGTAGTCGTTGTAGGAGAGCCAGGGGAATGCCAGGCGCTCCAGGAAGGTCCGCATCTGCCCGGTCACGTCACCAAAGTAGATGGGTGACCCCAACACCAGGCCGTCTGCCTGGGCGATCTCTTCCAGCAAGGGGGTCAGCGCGTCCTTGAATTTGCAGACGTTCGACGCCTTGCCCTTGATTTTGCAGGCCATACACGACATGCAGCCCTTGTAGTCAAGCTCATACAGGCGCACCGTCTTGACTTCGATATCACTGCTCACCGAACTTGCTCCATCGGCGAATTTCTTTAGCATTGAGGCCGTATTGAAGATTTTTCTCGGGCCTCCGTCAATGATAATGATTCTTTTCATTCTTTGATTCTTTTGATGTCAGTTCGATGATAAATTGTTGATACTCAATTCGTCCGCCATTGCGGCCTATCGTAATTCCAGACGATGTTATTTCTTCTTGTGGGCGATGAGGTACTGGCCGATCTGGACAGCGTTGAGCGCGGCACCTTTCTTGATCTGGTCACCGCACAGCCAGAAGGTCAGGCCGTTGTCGCTGCTGGTGTCCACACGGATGCGGCCCACATAGACCGGATCCTTGCCCGAGCAGTCGATGGGCATCGGGTAGCGGTTGCTGCGCGGGTCATCAACAACGACAATGCCGGGAGCCAGCTGCAGGGCTGCACGGGCCTCCTCGGGAGTAATGGGATTCTCGCACTCGATCCACACGGCCTCACTATGGGCACGCATGACGGGTACGCGCACGCACGTGGCGCTCACGCGGATGTCGCTGTGCATGATTTTGCAGGTCTCCTTGACCATCTTCATCTCCTCACGCGTGTAGTCGTTCTCCTGGAAGATGTCGATGTGTGGAATCACGTTGTAGGCCAACTCGTGCTGGAAGTGGCGCACCGTCAGCTCCTCCTTGCCGACAGCAATCTCGCTGGTCTGCAGGGCGAGCTCATACATCGCCTCCATGCCGGCACCGCTGGCAGCCTGATAGGTTGCTACCTGCACGTTCTTGATGTGCGAGAGGTCGTCGAGCGGCTTCAGGGCCACCACCATGATGATGGTCGAGCAGTTGGGGTTGGCGATGATGTTGCGGGGCGTGTTCAACGCGTCCTCGCCGTTGACCTCGGGGACCACCAGGGGCACGTCGTCCTCCATGCGGAAGGCGCTGCTGTTGTCAATCATGATACAGCCGTGCTTGGTGATGGTCGGGGCAAACTCGCGCGCCGGGCCAGCGCCCATGGCTACAAAGGCGATGTCGATGTCTTTGAAGTCATCATTGTGCTGCAGCAGCTTGACCACATGGTCCTTGCCGCGGAAGGTGAAAATGCGTCCGGCACTGCGTTCCGAGCCGAACAACACGAGTTCAGTAACGGGAAAATTCTGCTCATCGAGTACACGCATGAATTCCTGTCCCACAGCGCCGCTGGCGCCAACAATTGCAACCTTCATAGTTTCAGAGTCGTCAGTTTAGTGTTAGAATAATAAAAAGTAATTCTTTCGCGTCAGTGCAAATCCTGTGCCAATCCAGGCAAGGATCAGCTCTGGATATGCGTGCCCTTGTCTGGGTTACCCAGTTGGGCTGGGCAGGTGATATACACGTCCTTCACGCCATGCTCGAGCGCGGTGAAGGCATTGTCCAGCTTGTTGTTGAACCAGTCCTTGATGATCTCCATGTCGCGCAGGGCCTTGTACTGGGTCCGGCGCAGGTTGGCGATAACGCTGTCAGGATCGTCGGTGTTGAGCAGCACGCCCTTCTTCTCAAAGCAGTAGATCAGCGTGATGTCATAGCGCAATGCCAGTGCCCGGGAAATCTCGGCAGCCATGGCGTCGGTCTCGTTGAACAGCAGGTTGCCGCGACCGTCATGGGTGATGGGGGCGAGCACCGGGACGATGCCGTTGTCGATCAGCCTGGCAATCCCCTCGGTATTCACGTGACGCACTTGGCCCGTGTCTCCCAGTTTGCCTTCAGGCAGCTTGACACTGGTGATGAGGTTCATGTCGGCACCGGTGACGCCCAGGGCATTCACCTTGTTGCCCTGAAGCAGGGAGACGAACAGGCGGCTGACCAACCCGCCATAGACCATGGTGAGCAGTTTCAGCGTCCCCTCGTCAACGACGGGGCGGTCGTCAATGAGCTTGGTGCGGATGCCCAGTTTGTTGCCGATCTCCTGGGCCATCATGTTGCCACTGAAGATGAGCATTTTCTTGCCCTTGATGGCAGAAAACGCCTTTACAAAGGTTCGCAACTCGTCAGCTTTCTCTACAATCTTGCCACTCACCTTGACGATGGTAAACTTCTCGTTCATTGTTATCTGGTTTTTAGTTTCTAGTCTCTAGTTTCTAGTTTCTAGTCCCTAGTTTCTAGTTTCTAGTTATGGTGGATTCCTTAAAAAATCTTTGCTCCTCAGCGCGAGGAAAATGGGTGGGCAGACGGCTGTTAAGCCTCTGCGAACTCCATGAGGTAGGCCTTGATGAACTCGTCCAGGTCGCCGTCCATCACGCCGCCCACATCGCTCGTCTGATGGTTGGTGCGGTGATCCTTCACGCGGCGGTCGTCAAACACGTAGCTGCGTATCTGGCTACCCCATTCGATCTTCTTCTTGCTGTCCTCGACCTTGCGCTGCTCTTCCTGGCGGTGCTGCAACTCCTTGTTATACAGGATGGAGCGCAGGTTGCGCAGGGCGTTCTCGCGGTTCTTGGGCTGGTCGCGGGTCTCGGTGTTCTCAACGAGGATTTCTTCCTCCTCGCCGGTGTAGGGGTCCTTGTACTGGTAGCGCACGCGCACACCCGATTCCACCTTGTTCACGTTCTGGCCGCCGGCACCACCGCTGCGGAAGGTGTCCCACGAGATTCTTGCCGGGTCGAGCGTGATCTCGATGGTGTCATCAACCAGCGGGGTCACGAACACCGAGGCAAACGAGGTCATGCGCTTGCCCTGGGCATTATAGGGCGATACGCGCACCAGGCGGTGCACGCCGTTCTCGCTCTTCAGGTAGCCATAGGCAAAGTCGCCCTCGATGCTGATGGTCACGCTCTTGATGCCGGCCTCGTCACCGTCGATGAGGTGCTCGATGGCGGTCTTGTAGCCGTGGCGCTCACACCAGCGCAGGTACATGCGCATCAGCATCGATGCCCAGTCCTGGCTCTCGGTGCCTCCGGCGCCGGAGTTGATCTTGAGGATGGCGTCCATCTTGTCCTCGTCGTGGCGCAGCATGTTGCGAAGCTCCAGTTTCTCGAGCATCGCCAGTGCCTTGGCATAGAGTGCGTCCAGTTCGCTGTCCTCGACAAGACCTTCCTTGACGAAGTCAAATCCTGTAGCGACCTCGTCAACGGCGAGTTCCACTTCCTCGCACCCGTTGATCCAGTTGCGCAGCGACTTGATTTTCTTCATCTGCGCCTCGGCGGCCTTCTGGTCGCTCCAGAAGTCCGGCACGTGGGTTCGCAGTTCCTCTTCCTCGACCTCAATCTTCTTGCCTTCAATGTCCAGATAGCGCTTGAGGTCATCTTTGCGTTGTTGCAGTTCCTTAAGTTGTTCCTGTGTTATCATTTAATATGGTCAATAGCCTCTATTTCTCTAATCACTAATCTCTAATCACTAATCACTGATATTTAATCACTGCTCCTCAGCCTGCTTGTCGGCTGATTTCTTCTTGCGGTAGTCGGCGGCATACATCGCGTCGATCAGCAGCGCATAACGCTTGTTGATGACCGCACGCCTGATCTTCAGCGTGTTCGTCAGCTCGCCGCTCTCCATCGTGAAGGCCTTGGGCAGCAGCACGAAGCGCTTGATCTGCTCATAGACGGCAAGGCCCTTCTGGTAGTCGTTGATGCGGGCCTCCATCATCTTGTGGATGTCGGGGTTGTTCACCAGTTCCTCAATCGTGCGGTGCTCGATGTGCTTTTTGTCAGCATAGGCCTTGAGTTCCTCAAAGTCGGGGACAATGAGCGCCGACACATATTTGCGGCCGTCGCCGATGATGGCCACCTGCTCGATGAACTTGTCCTGGCCCAGCAGGGTCTCGAGCACTTGCGGGGCGATGTACTTGCCGTTGCTGGTCTTGTACAGGTCCTTGAGACGCTCGGTCAGGATGATCTCGCCTGTCGGGGCCAGCTCGCCGCAATCTCCGGTATGGAACCAGCCGTCGCTGTCGATGGCCTTGGCGGTCTCCTCGGGCTTGTTGTAGTAGCCCTGCATCACGGTCGGGCCCTTCACCAGGATTTCGTTCTGGTCTCCTATCTTGACCTGGATGCTCGAGATGGGCATGCCGACGGTGCCGATGGTCCACCCGGGCTCGGTGAAGAAGCTCACCGAGGCGTTGGTCTCGCTCAGGCCGTAGCCGATGCAGATGTTGATGCCCACGGCATGCAGGAACTCGGTGATGTTGTCACTGAGCATGGCGCCGGCAGTGGGGAACATCTTGCTGTCGGTCACGCCGATGGCGCCGCGCAACTTCTTGAACACCTTCTTCTCGAAGTACTGGTACTGTTTCTCGATCAGCGCGGGGGCCTTCTTGCCCAGGCGGGCATACTTCAGGTTCCTGGTCTTGCCCACGCGGATGGCCTGCTTCACCATCATGCGCACCACGGGCTTGGCGGCCTGCAGGTTGTCGTTGATGGCGGTATAGACTTTCTCCCAGAAGCGGGGAACGCTGCACATGTAGTTGGGCTGAACCTCTTTGACGGCACGCTGTATCTCCTTGGGGTTGTAGTTGATGGCGATACGGATGCCAGTGCACAGGCATACCATCGTCCAACCCAGCTCAAACACGTGGCTGAACGGCAGGAAACTCAGCGACACGTCGGTCTCGTCGTTGATGAAGCCGAAGCGCTCGATGTGGGCATCCATCGCAGCATTCATGTTGCTGTGTGCCAGCATCACTCCCTTTGGGACACCGGTCGTGCCCGAGGTGTAGATGAGGTACATGATGTCGCTCTCCACGCCGGCCTGTTTGCGCCCTTCCAGCTCACTCAGCACTTCTTTGCCAAGTTTGGTGCCGGTGCTGAGGAACTCCTCCCATGTCAGTGTGGACTTGTCATCGGGCTGACGTACCACCGCGGGGTGGAGCGTGACGATGAACTTGAGGGTAGGGCATTCGCCGATCACCTCGCGGGCGATGTCATACTGGCCCTGGTCGCCGGCAAACAGGATGGTCGCACCCGAGTCGTTGACGATATAAGCCACCTCGTCCTTGCTGCTCGTGGCATAGATGGGCACGGGAATGGCGCGGTTGTAGAAGGCGCCGAAGTGTGTGATCAACACCTCTGGACAGTTCTGGGTGAACAGGCACACGCGGCCACGTGGCTCAACTCCGTTGACGAGCAGCGCTCCGGCTGCACGGTCTATCTGTTCGCTGAATCCGTTCCATGTCAGCGACGCCCACACCTGGGTCTCATAGTCGCGAAAACGCAATGCCTCGCGCTCGCCATACTTGGCTCGCTGCTTGGGTATTAGTTCGACAAATTTGTTCATAAGCCAGATTGCTTTTAGTTCAAGTCCAGGACCTGAATGAGTAACTAATCCGCAAAGTTACAAAAAAATGTCTTAAACGGCAACGTTTGTTACCGAAATCGTCAAAAATTTGCCACAAAGCACGAAAATAACTACCTTTGCCCCCGTTCAAGATTTTACAGTTTTTGGAGATGGAACAAGAATTTGCTTCACGGTTGTTGGAATCGGCGGTCGGCGAGTTTGCCAAGCTGCCGGGCATCGGGCGCAAGACGGCGCTCCGCCTTGTGCTGCACCTGCTCAAACAGGACGAGCAGGAAGCCGTCAACTTCGGCGAGGCGATCATCAAGCTGCGCCGTGAGATCCGCTACTGCCGTGTGTGCCACAACATCAGCGAGACCGAGGTCTGTCCCATCTGCAGCAACCCCTCGCGCGACACCTCGACCATCTGTGTTGTCGAGAATGTCAAGGACGTGATGAGTGTCGAGAACACCCACCAGCACAAGGGGCTCTACCACGTCCTGGGCGGCTTGATTTCGCCCATGGACGGCATTGGCCCCGGTGACATCGAGGTGGACAGCCTCGAGGAGCGTGTCAAGGCCGGCGGCATCAAGGAGGTCATCCTGGCCCTCAGCGCCACGATGGAGGGTGACACCACCAATTTCTACATCTTCCGTCGCCTGGCCCCTTACCCCGACGTGAAAATCACCATTCTGGCACGAGGCGTCAGCGTCGGCAACGAGATCGAGTATACCGACGAGTTGACCCTGGGCCGCAGCATCCTCAACCGCACCCTCTTCTCCGACACTTTCCACAAGGAATAACATTCAAGATGAAAACAACAAATACAATAAAAACAATGATAAATTATTGATATTCAATTGTATTTGTTGTATTTATCGTTTTCTTTTTATTAGATTGTTTATTAGATGGCCGACAACGATTTCGCATACCGCCAGGAGGACGCCGAGAAGCGCCGCCGTCGCCGCGAGCAGGAACGCCAGCGCCGCCTCCGCCGCGCCCGCGAAGAATACCTCAAAAAGAAAAACGAGGAGCGTTAAAAAGATACTTAGCGTCTTAGCGCCTTAGCGTGAGCTATGTGGGCATCCTGTCGGCGAGGGCGAGGACTTGGGCGGTGAAGTCGTCGGGAGCGAGGGTGCTGGAGAGCCAGTGGATGGGGGTGCCGCGTTTTTCCATGCCGCGGAACCAGGTCATCTGGCGCTTGGCGAACTGGTGGATGGCGATTTCGAGCTGGCGGAACATTTCCTCCTCGGTCAGCTGGCCGATGACGTATTGGGTGACGAATTTGTATTCCAAGCCGTAGTATATCAGGTCTTCGGGGTCGATACCCTCGTCATTGATGAGGCGGCGCACCTCGTCGATCATGCCCTCGTCCAGGCGGGCGCGCAGGCGGTGGCTGATGCGTTCGCGGCGCGTGTCGCGGTCCACCTCCACGCCGATGACTAGGGCGTTCTCCATGGGGTGGGGCTCGGTGAGGGCTTTGAGCTCGGGGTGTTGCTCGTAGTAGCGGCAGATTTCGATGGCACGTGTAGCGCGCGCCACCGAGTCGATGTCGCTGTTGTTGCGCAGGGTCTTCATCGTCTTCAGCAGGGCCGTCAGTTCCTCCAGCGACTTGCCTGCCAGCTCGGCCCGCAACTGCTCGTTGCGGGGCACTGGCGGCAGCTTGATGCCCTTGACGACGGTCTCGACATACATCCCCGTGCCGCCGCACATGATGACTGGCTTGCCGCGCCCGCGGATGTCGTCATAGACGCGCTCGAAGTCCTCCAGAAACTCATACAGGCTGTAACGGTAGCCCGCGGGACGGATATCGATGAGGTGGTAGGGCACGCCGTCATACTCGGCCAGGTCCTTGCCCGTGCCGATGTCCATGCCGCGGTAGATCTGCCGCGAGTCGGCACTGATGATTTCTCCGCCGATGGCCTTCGCCAGATGCACAGCCCGCGCCGTCTTGCCCGTCGCCGTAGGCCCCGTAATGACAAAGAATACCTCCCTATAATCCATCTCTATTTTGGTTTTATAGTTCCTATAGTTCCTATAGCCACTATAGTTACTATTAACTGTTCCCTGTTAACTGTTCCCTGTTAACTGTTCCCTGTTAACTGTTCCCTGTTAACTGTTCCCTGTTAACTGTTCCCTGTTAACTGTTCCCTGTTATTCACTACTTCAAGTACTGGTCATAGAACTCCAGAGCGCGCTTGTAGACCACGTAGCGGGCCGAGCAGTCGCGGATGCTGTGGTTCATGTTGGGGAACACCATCATGTCGCACGTGCGGTTCATGTCCACCAACTTGGAAACATACTGCATCGAGTTGACGATGTGCACATTGTCGTCGGCGCTGCCGAACATGATGAGTACACGGCCGTTCAAGTTCTCGGCGCGGTTGAGCGGGAAGTTGCTGTAGCCCTCGGGGTTCTCCTGGGGCGTGCGCATGTAGCGCTCGGTGTAGATGCTGTCATAGTAGCGCCACGTCGTCACTGGGGCGATGCTCACGCCGCAGGCATAGTTGCTGCCCGGTTCGCTCATTGCCATCAGCGTCTGGAATCCACCGTAGCTCCAGCCCATGATGCCGATGTGGTCTGCATCCACCCACGGCTGACTGGCCATCCAGTTGGCGGCGGCAACGGCGTCCTCGGTCTCATATTTGCCCAGGTTCAGATAGGTCATCGACTCAAATTCCTTACCGCGGAATCCGGTGCCGCGGCTGTCCACCTCGCACACGATATATCCCTGGGTAGCAAAGTACTGCTCCCAGCCCATGCGCCAGCGGTTGACCACCTCCTGGGAGCCGGGACCGTTGTAGTGCTCCATGATGACAGGATACTTCTTGTTCGGGTCAAAGTCTACGGGCTTGATCATGTAGCCGTTCAGGGTGTAACCGTCGTGCTCCATCGTGAAGAACTCCTTCTTGGGAACATCGACAGCCGTGTAGCGGCGGGCGTATTCCTCGTTGAGCTGCAGGTCGCGCACTCGCTTGCCCTTGCGGTCGTAGATGCGGTACTGGCTTGGTGTCTGAGCATCGCTGTACACGCCCACATAGTAGCTGAAGTCGCCGTTGAACATGGCCGATGCGGTGCCCTGGCCGTCAGCGGTCGAGGGGGACAGGCGGATCACCTTGCCCTTGGCGTCAACGCACTCCACAACGCGGTTCAGCGGGCCGCAAGAGGCCTGGTAGTAGAAGCGCTTGGTGGCTTTGTCATAGCCGTAGAACTGCGAGATGATCTTATTGTTGTCGTTGGTCAGCTGGCGTAGCAGCTTGCCCTCCAGGTCATACTGGTAGAGCTGCATGTAGCCTGAGCGCTCGCTGGGGATGACAAAGAAGTCTTTCTCATACTGCACCTGCTGGCTCGTCTCGGCATCGACCCAGGTATCCGATGTCTCCTGATACACCTGCTTGGCTTCGCCCGATCTCGGGTTGACGGCATAGATGCGCAAGTCGTTCTGGTGACGGTTCAGTCGCTGCACCATCAGTCGCTGCGGGTCGGGGCTGAAGGTGATGTGGCACACGTAGTCCTCCTCGTCGAGGGGCACGTTGAGTTTCTTGAACGTGCCGTCGATGACGTCGTAGCAATGGACGCTCACGATAGAGTTCTTCTCGCCGGCAACGGGGTACTTGAAGTCATAGCGGCCGGGGTAGAGCGCATACTCGTCCCTGGGGTTGCAGGTGCCCTGATAGATGACCATCGACGCCATCTTCACCTGGCTCTCGTCCCAGCGCAGGAATGCCAGCGAACGGCTGTCGCTCGACCAGTTCAGGGTGTTGAGCATGCCCAGTTCCTCCTGATAGACCCAGTCGGGCACGCCGTAGATGATATTGTTCTTCTTGCCGTCATGGGTCACCTGCACGGTCGTGCCGTCCACCAGGTTTCGAACGAACACGTTGTTGTCCTTGACGTAAGCCACGCGCTTGCCGTCGGGCGACAGGGTGGCGATTTCCTCGCCTCCGCCATCGCTCAGGGCCTTCATCGTCTTGTTCTTTAGGTCATACACATAGTAGTCGGCGCTGAAGCTGTAGCGATAGATTTCCTGGCTGTTGTTCCACAGCAGCACGTAGGCGCCGTCGGCAGTCACCTCAAAGTCGTCCCAGCCGGTCACCGCCTCGTCGCGGGTGTCAAGCAGCACGCTCTCGTCGCCCTTGGCATAATCGATGCGGTTGATGGCATTGCCGTCGTCGCTCAGGCGGTAAAAGTAGCGGCCGTCGCTCTTGGAGGGCTGCATGGCCCCGATACCACGGGGCGAACTGCCCCTCAACACACACTCCTCAAGTGTCAACGCATCGGCACCCATGGCAATAGCCATCATGGCTAAAAGTAAAAATATCTTTTTCATCTTTCTATGCTCTATTAGTAGTGGTTTTGTCAGTGTATTGCAAGGCATGCCTTGCATCTTATAGCCCCAGTTCCAGGATCTGGTTGGCGCTGTCCTTGGTGTTCACTTTCTCGATGATGTGCTTTACCACGCCCTGCTCGTCGATGATGAAGGTGGTGCGCACGGTGCCCATGTAGGTGCGGCCCGCCATCTTCTTCTCGCGCCACACGCCGAACGCCTGGTTCAGCCGCGTGTCCTCGTCGGTGATGAGCGGGAACGGCAGGCTGTACTTCTCGGCAAACTTCTGATGGCTCTTGGCGCTGTCCTTGCTCACGCCCAGCAGGGCATAACCGGCACGCTTCAGCGCGCCATAGCCCGTGGCCAGGCTGCAGGCCTCGGCGGTGCAGCCGGGAGTGTTGTCCTTCGGGTAGAAATAGATGATGAGTTTCTTGCCGGCAAAATCACTGGCCTTCACTTGGTTGCCGTTCATGTCAACGCCCAGGTCTTCGGGTATCTTGTCTCCAATCTTCATAGTTGTAATTTAGTTTTAGGTGGTTTTAACCCACAAATTTACAACATTTTCTTCAACAACATCTCCTTTCCGTTAATTTTTACGAAAATATTCATTGATTTGCCCCGCCGATTTGCACACCTTAAAAAAAAAGAGTAATTTTGCGGGCTAATTGCGAATGAATTGACCGTCCGATGATCAAAAGATTGACCGTAATATTGTTGTTGGCCAGCGTGCTGGTGGGCTGCGGCGAGTACAACAAGGTGATGAAGAGTTCTGACCTTGAGTACAAGTATGCCTATGCCAAGAAGGCGTTTGAGAACAAGCGCTACGCTCAGGCCTATACGATTCTTACCGAGCTGGTGCCCATCTTCCGCGGGACACCTCATGCCGAGGAATCACTCTACCTGCTGGGCTTGAGCTACTACGAGAACAAGGACTACATCAGTGCTGGTTCCTACTTCAAGCAGTACTACCAGCGCTATCCCCGCGGACAGTATGCCGAGCTGGCGCGTTTCTATGCCGGTTACGGCTTCTACCTCGACTCTCCGGACCCCCAGCTGGACCAGAGCGAGACCATCCGCGCGATGGAGGAGTTGCAGGCCTTCCTCGACTTCTTCCCCAAGAGCGACAAGGCATCGATTGCCCAGAGCGCTGTCTTTGAGTTGCAGGACAAGCTAGTCCTCAAGGAGCTGCAGAACGCCACGCTCTACTACAACCTGGGCAATTACATGGGCAACAACTACGAGAGCGCTGTCATCACGGCACAGAATGCCATCAAGGCCTATCCCTACAGCAAGTATAAGGAAGACCTCGAGATGCTCGTGCTTCGTGCCCGTTACCGCGAGGCCAGCGAGAGCGTCATGGAGAAGAAGGTGGACCGTTTCCGCACCGTCATCGACGAGTACTACTCATTCATCAACGATTACCCTGACAGCAAGATGCGCAAGGAGGCCGATAACATCTTCAAGATCGCCAACAAGCACGTCAACGGAAAATGACAATAAACAACACATTAAAATATATAGAGAAGTAATTATTATGGATTACAAGAAGACTAATGCGCCACTCACCACTACCGTGCATGACATCATCGAGATGGCTGAGCCCACGGGCAACATCTATGAGACCGTTTGCATCATCAGTAAGCGTGCCAACCAGATCGCTGCCGAGATGAAGTCTGACCTTGAGAAGAAGCTTCAGGAGTTTGCCACCCTCAACGACAATCTCGAAGAGATCAGCGAGAACCGTGAGCAGATCGAGATCTCGAAGTACTACGAGAAGCTTCCCAAGCCCACACTGATTGCCACCCAGGAATACCTGGAGGACAAGCTTGCCTACCGCAACCTCGCTAAAGAGAAAGAGGAATTCTAGAAAAGAAGAACTTCAGAGTATAGACACAATTAACGGCGCCTCGTCAGGGGCGCCGTTAATTGTTTGCTTTGAAAAAACGGCTGGTAGTTATTCGAGCCGGGCGGCAGCCAGCGTGAACAGCGATACGCTCACGCCTGGAATCGTTTTCAGCAGTGTGGCACACACGGTGAGGGTGGACCCCGTAGTGATGACGTCATCCACGAGCAGGATGTGTCGGCCGGCTAGCTGGCTGGCGACGCTCTCGTTCAACGCATAGTTGCCCTGGATGTTCTGCCAGCGCTCCATGGCCCCCTTGCGGGTTTGGGTGGAGTGGGGGCGTATGGCCTTCAATGCTTCTATATAGTTGATATCGAGGGCGTCGGCGATGCCACGGGCCAGGTATTCGCTCTGGTTGTAGCCGCGGTGTGCGAGTTTGCTCCGGTGAAGCGGCACGGCGGTCACCAGGTCAATGCCGTCAAAGAAATGACTCGCTTGCATCTCGCTCACGGCACGTGCCGTCAGCCATCGTCCCATGCGAGGCATGGAGTGGTACTTGATGTCGTGAAGGATGCTGGCGTAGGGTGAGCCCTTCTCATAGAAGAAATAGGCCGTTGCCCGTTCAATGGGTACCTTGCCGGCAAAGTGTTGCTCCATGGTATTGAAGTCCGTCTCCTCGTATCGCGTGCGGGGTAGGGCAGAGAGACAGCTGCGGCACAACCACCGCTCGTCGCCGTCAAGCCCATGGCCGCAGACGGCACATGAGCGCGGCATCACCACATCGGCGGCGGCTTCCAGCCATTGTCTAATCGTCCTGAGCATCGATACGCGTCACTTGTTTGACACATTCGCTCGCGATACCGGTCTCAAAGCCGCGTGAGGTGGCAAAACGCATCATCGCTGCCCAGGCGGCGCGGGACTCGCGGTTCTTGACGGTGCGCCATTTGGCACGCAGCAGCTCTGTGAGCCGCTCGCGGTATTGGGTGTCGTCGATGGCGGTCAGGGCTTCATCGATGACCTCGCCCGAAACGCCTTTCTGGCGCAATTGGTAGGCAATCTTGATTCTGCCCCATCCGTTGAAGGCAAAGCGGTCTTTGACAAAAGCACGGGCAAAGCGCTCCTCGTTGAGGAATCCTTGTGCTGTGAGCTGCGCCAGCACTTGTCTGGCGTCATCTGCACCGAGGCCCCATTTGGCCAGTTTCTCGCGGATGTCGCCAGGGGCTTGCTCGCTGCGGGCGCACAGGGCGGCGGCGCGGTTCATCGCCTGGGCCACGCTCATCGGCTTGCGGTCACTGTTCATCGCTTGTGCTGTTGGCCTCCGGTTTCTCTTCGGGTCCTGCAAGGAATTGCTTGAGGGCATCAAGCCGCTGCAGGGCCTCTTCTCGACCCTGCTGATAGACACGGTTCATCTCCATGGCGTCATGGGTCGTGCGGCTAACGTCAAGCGGCTTCAACGGTCTGAAGACAAAGGCGTTGCCCTCGCGCTCCTGCTCTCTTACCACTTGCAGTTGCCTGTTGTACAGGGCGGGACGATGTTCCAGCGCCTGGATGACCTTGGGCCACTTGCGCAGCAGCGGCTTCATCAGCCACAGCCCGTGTTCCGCCGTCTTGCGGTAGCCCTCCTCGCGGGTGAGGATGACCACGTTGCGCTTGTATCCCTTGCTCATCATGAACTCCAGCGGTATCGAGTCGGCAAGACCGCCGTCTAGCAGCAGGCGTCCGCCCACCTCGACGGGCTGGGCGACGACGGGCATCGATGCCGAGGCGCGTATCCACTCAAAGAAGTCGTCGTTCACCTTGTCCAGGCGCTGATACACGGCCTCGCCGGTTTTCACGTCAAAGCAGACAGCCCAGCACTCCATCGGCGTGTCCTCAAACACGTTGTAGTCAAACACGTCGTAGTGGGTTGGCACGAGCTTGTAGGCAAAGTATGCGTTATAGTAGTTGCCGGTCTTCAGCAACGACATCAGGCCGCTGTAGCGCTTGTCCTTGGCAAATCGCACATTGTAGCGCAACGCGCGCCCCGCCTGGCGGGACTTGTAGTTGCAGCCGAAGGCTATGCCGGCCGACACGCCGACCATGCCGTCAACGTAGATGCGGTTCTCCATGAGCACGTCGAGAATGCCGCTGGTGTACATGCCGCGCATGCCGCCGCCTTCAAGCACGATGCCTGTCTTGTCTGGTATCATAGTCCGATTGATGGTTTTGTTATTTCCTGCAAAAGTAATGAATTTTTCCGAGATGGCAAAGTCATGGCAGGCCTTTCGTTTCGGTAGCATCATGCCGATTTAACAAGTTTTTTGCTTTTTTCTTGGCAAGATGTGACGTTAACCGCAATTATTTTGCTAATTTCGCACGTCTTTTCAACCTTTAATGACCAAAATGAAGAAGTTAGATACCTTGCTTGCTCAAAAACTGATGCAGATCAATGCCATCAAGTTGCAGCCCGATAGCCCTTTCGCTTGGGCCACGGGCTGGAATTCACCCATCTATACTGACCTGAGAATGACGCTGTCTTATCCCGAGGTGAGAAACCTCATCAAGGTGGAGATGGCCAGGCTCATCATGGAGAACTTCGGTGATGCCGAGGTCATCGCCGGCATCGCGACGGGTGCCATCGCCCACGGCGCTCTCGTGGCCGACTCGCTCGCGCTCCCCATGGTCTATGTGCGGTCGACGCCCAAGGACCATGGCCTCGAGAACCTCATCGAGGGCGACATCAAGCCGGGACAGCGCGTCGTCCTCATCGAGGACCAGCTCTCCACCGGCAATAACTGCATGAAGTGCTTGAACACCGTGCGCGAGGCTGGTGGCATCGTCCTCGGTGCCGTCGTCATCTTCGACTACCAGTTTGCCGGCGCTGCCAAGGGTCTCAAGCGGGCCAAGCTGCCTATCATCACGCTCACCAACTTCGACACCATGCTCGACGTGGCGATGGACAGCGACCAGATTACCCAGGCCGATTTCGACACCCTCCAGCAGTGGCACAACGATCCCGAGAACTGGACACCGCCCGGCTTTGACACTGTCGATTGAGGAACACACAGCGTTCCTCCCGTGGCGTTACCCGATCATCAATCAACAAATCAAAAAACGACTAACAATGGAATCATTCAAAGGAAATCCCCAGGTCATCCACTGTGATGCCGCTACAATATACAGCAAACTCTCCAACCCCTCGCTCATCCGCCAGCAGATCGAGGCCAATGCCGACAAAATCGACGATGCGGCACGTCAGCACCTCGACACGGTCAAGTTCTCTGAGGACGCTATCGCCATCCAGTCGCCGATGGGTGAAGTCACCCTGGCCCTGGACCATGACAACAGCATCGAGGGACAACGCATTGTCTATACCGCCTCGTCATCACCCGTGCCCATCAACATGGTCATCAATCTGGAGCCCCAGCCCGATGACACCACCATGAGCACTGCCGAACTCCAGCTGCAGCTGCCGTTCTTCATGCGCAAGATGGTCGAGGCACAGCTCCAGGAGGGGGCCAACCGCTTCGGCGAACTTCTCGCCCGCATCCCCTTCGACAAACTGTAAACCAAAATTCTTTAACGATATGAAACGCTTTTTCATTACGTTGCTCGCGGGCTTGCTGCTTTCGGGCACGATAACGTGTGCTTGGGCTTATAGTGAGCCCAAGCGCGAATTCCGCTCGGCGTGGATTGCTACCGTGTGGTGTCTGGATTGGCCCTCGCAGGGCGCCGGCGCCACCAGGCAGAAGCAGCAGATGGACCGACTGCTCGACTCCCTGCAGGTCAACCGCTTCAATGCGGTCAACTTCCAGGTCCGCTCGATGTGTGACGCGATGTACCAGTCGAGCATCGAGCCCTGGTCGAGTTACCTGACGGGCACCCGTGGCCAGGACCCGGGTTTCGACCCCTTGCAGTATGTGGTCGAGGGTTGTCACAAGCGCGGCATGGAGTGCCATGCGTGGGTGAATCCCTACCGCTGGAGTACGGGAACTGACTGGAACACAGCTTATGACCGCGAGCTCAAGGAGGAAGGTTGGCTGTTGACCTACGGCTCGACCATCATCCTCGACCCGGGCCAGCAGCGCACCATCGACCGCATCGTGGCGGTGTGCAAGGAGATTATCACCAACTATGACGTGGATGGCATCCTCTATGACGATTATTTCTATCCCAGCGGCATCCCGGCCGACGCTACTGCTCAGGACTTTCCCGAGTGGCAGGCCTCGGGCACGTCGCTGTCGTTCGGGGACTGGCGCCGCGACAACGTCAACCGCATGGTGAAGGCCGTCTATGACATGATTCAGGAAACCAGGCCCGAGGTGCGTTACGGTGTCTCGCCTGCTGGCGTCGCTGCCTCGAGCTCGGCGGTGGCAGGAAAGCATGGCGTGGAACCGTGCCCCACGGGCAGCGACTGGCAGTACAACAGTATCTTCAGCGATCCGCTGGCATGGTACGAGTCTCAGAGCATCGACTACATGTCGCCTCAGGTCTATTGGCCTTTCGGGCACAGCACCAACGACTACGGCCTGATCACCGAGTGGTGGGGCAAAATTGCCGCCCATTTCGGACGCCAGGTCTTTATCTCGTCATCGATTTCGGGGCTGACAAGCTCATCGACAGCGGTACAATATAAGGAATATGCCGACGAGGTGGAGTTCAACCGCACGTCGTCTGTTGACGGCAATCCGGGTGCCATCTTCTACTCGTGCAAGTACCTGTATGCCCTCAACAGCAATCCCCTGGGGCACTACCTCAAGAACACCGTATTCACCCGTCCCGCGCTGCCCCCTGCCATGCCCTGGAAGGAAGGCTACAATCCGGGCGAGGTGCAGATCCTGGAGCGTGCGGGCAACACCCTGCAATGGGACGGTTATGACAATGTGCGCTATTCGGTTTATGCCTTCCCCATTACGATGAATGCATCTACCTTCACGGGCCAGATTGACTACTTGTTGGGAATGACCTATGCACCTGAATATGAGATTCCTGCCGAGTACCAGCAGGGCTATCAGTTTGCCGTGTGTGTGCTCGACCGTGTGGGCAACGAGTGGAGTCCTGCTTTCCTGAGTGTGGAACTAGACCAGCTCGACAATCCGGTGCTCATTTCTCCCGAGAACAATGCGACTGTCGATGCACCTTTCCGCTTCATGTGGCATCGGGTAGAGGGCGCGACACGCTATCTGGTCGAACTGGCTTTGACGCCCGGTTTTGAAAACGTGCTGGAACGTGTTTCGGTGACCGACACCACGGCCTTGGTGCTGATGTTCAACAAACTCAGCCACGGCGAGACGCAGTACTGGCGTGTGCAGGCATGTGCCGACAGCTGCTATAGCGGCGTGAGCGAGGTGCGTGCCTTCACGCCCATGTTGTTGACCATCACGGCGCCCTCTGACGGCAGCGAGGACCTCGACGTCCCCGTCACGGTCACCTGGTACACCTGTGGCAGCAGCAACGAGGCAACGCTCTTTGTCTCAACCGATGACATGTTCTCGTCGGTTGTCTATCAAGGTAACTCATCAACCGGTGAACTCCAGATTCCTGACGACGTGCTGGAGCCGGGCAATACCTATTTCCTGAAGGTTGTCCTCACGGTCGATGGCGTGGCCATGACCAGCAACATCGTGCGCTTCTCGGTGGCTCATGCCGCAGCGCGCTTTGTCGTGCCGGGCGATGGCGGAACGCTCTACAAGGGCCAGCACATCACCCTCAAGCCGCAAGGTTGGGCGACATCCTATGTCATCGAGGTGTCGAGCAAGGCAGGAACCTGGGGCCGCACCCGCTTCATCGAGACGCTCAAGAACGGCCAGTATGAAACGACGTTGCCGGCCGAGCAGATCAAGGTGGACGGCAAACTCATGGAGGACGGTGCCACCTATTATGCCCGCAGCAAGACGACTTATCTCGACTTCGACGGCAACAGCCACACCACGGCCTACGGACCCATCATCAGCTTCGTTTATTGCGCCAGCGCCGAGCCGCAGGTGGGCGACGTCAACGGTGATGGCGAAATCAACATTGCCGACGTCAACGCGGTCTGCGACATGATCTTGGGCGGCAACATCTTGCCCTCGGGTGACGTGAACGGCGACGGCGAAATCAACATCGCCGACGTCAACGCACTCATCGCCCTCATCCTCGCAATCTGATACTAGCAATTCCCCCTCTAAGATTAGAGGGGGCTAGGGGGCGTTGACGTCCCAAGAGAAAGTGCTCTGACGGTGAATCATACTCCTCCGGCGCTGCGCGCCACCTCCCCTATCTTAGGGGAGGAATTGAGTATCAGCACTTTAGTTTTGTCGATCTTACGTTATTTACCATTGGGCTACACTGGGTTAAGCCCACGTTAGCCAGAAAGATAATAAATGACAAGAAGGACAATCCCTTGCCTATGCGGATTGCCCTTCTTGTTTAAGTATGCCGATGTGGCTCCGGTTTATTCCTGATTCAGGATCAGGTCGATAATGAGATTGACATCGGCGATGTTGACCTCGCCGTCCTTGTTCACGTCGCCCATTCTTGTCTGCATGCCGGCCCTGTGACTCAGGATGATGTCGATGGTGGTATTGATGTCGGCAATGTTCACCTCGTTGTCGCGGTTTACGTCGCCCAGCGGCCATTCGATTCGTGCCAGCAGGTTATTGCTCCATAGCGACATGGTGCCGTCGGTATAGACAGCCTGAACGCGCAGCGAATAGTCTCCGGGCGTCAGGTTGCCCACTTCATAGGACTTGGTGGTGATGTTCTCAAAATAGTTGGCACGACTCAAGTCAACGGGAGTATAATTGTCGCCTGCAAACACCTCTACGCCCATGATCTGGCATCGCTTGCCGGTGACGCTGTTGCTTAGTTTGACTTTCACTTCATTGCCTTGGGTACACTCCATGAGCACGACTTGCTCTGACAATTCGCTGGTTAGGACGACACGGGCCTCCTTGTCGCCGCACTGGATCTTCAGGGGGGCGGCGGCATCGGCACCAGTACATTTGCCGGTCACCTTCACCGTCGCCAGACCCTCGTTGCCGTGCATGTCGATGGTCGGCGTCTCGATCCATCCTTTCTTGGCAGAACTGCCAAGGATGATGTAGCCGTTGCCGCGATAGACCTTGGAACCGGTCCATCCTTCGGTGCCGGTGATTTCGTCTAGGCGGTTTGCCCAGTCGGTGCTGCTCGACCCGGTATATTCCTCTTTGTCAAACGCTTGGCTCAGTCGCATCTCGTAGAAAGGAACGGGGGCGATTTCCACGCTGTAGCTGCTGACGTTCTTGTTGGGGGTGGCATCCTTCCATTGCAGTTCCACCGTGTTGTTGTTGGCCGTGACTTGGGTCATCACGGGGTTATAGGTCTCCAGCACGGCGTTGCCGGTTAGCCTGACGGTGACGTCGGGCGCTCCGGGGCTGCTGAGGGTGACGGTCGCTTCATTCGTGCCGGAGTAGGTGGGAGAATAGGTCACATACACGCGGCGCTCATTCAACACCTGGCCCAGGCTGAGCCGGGTGGTGCTGAGCGCAAACACGCCGTCAGGGTCGTTGAGTGTGAGGGTCACGTCGCCATTCAAGAGACGCCCCTTGACATAGAATGATGCCGTGGACGATTTCTCGGCCAGCGCATGGATGTTCAGATTGATGCCACGCACCCTGATGGTGGGAGTGGTGACGGGCGGTTCTAGACCGATGATCATCAGCTGGCCGTTCTTGTAGGTAGTGCCGCCACCGTTGAAGGCGTTCAAGGCACAGTGGCCATTAGCCGAGCCGCCCCAGCCCCAGTTGATGTGATACATGTCTTTTTCTGCATCATAGCCGTCAACATTGAAGGCGTGGCCCGACATGCCGCCATAGCCGCAGTATTCCAGCGGACGACCCTGCAAGAGCTCTTCTTGAATCATGCTGGCCCATTGATTGTCGGTGTAGTCCTCCTTGTATACCATTCTGGCGTCGCTGTCAAAGCCCAGCATGCCTATGGCGCGGTCGATGTCAAAGTCATATACACCGCTCGAGCCGGGGGTATAGTCCATCTCCTCGGCCTGGCCCACATAACGCATCAGGTGGGCCACGGCATTGGCCTGCACGCTGGTGTACCCTCCGCGATAGACGTCGAGCATGTTGTTCCAGTCAAAGGTCGTCGGCTCGAGCGCGGCGAGCGTCATGTTCAATGTGCGGGTCGTGTAGGCGGGGATGGGAGTGGTGATCTCCTTGGGGTATTTCCAGTAATAGCACACCATCGACAATGACGTGGCGGCGCATCCTGTCACGCAGTATGATCCGTTGCTGACCGGACACTGGTAATAGTAGGGCTCTGACTGGCTCCACATCGCCGTCAGCAGCGGCTCCACGGTGATGCCGTTGGCCGAGGGGGCACGTCTGGACCCCGTCTCGACGGTCATTGCGGGATGTGCGAACAGATATTCGATCTGCTCTTTGTAACAGCCCAGCCAGTACTTCATGTTCTCCGGGATGTTGTTCATGTCCAGCGGACTGTCGCCCCAAACGAGAATCTCGTGGGCGCGGTCATCACCCGACACGATGATGTAACTGTCATCGGTGTTGAAGATGTAGTAAACCGCCTGGCCGGCTACGACCTGGCTCGGTTCACTGTGGATGAGGGTGACATTCCCTGCGACACCGGGGGCCATGTGGCGTCCTGTGGCCGCACACTCGTGGCTGAACCGCTGAGCACTTTTCTGGGCTGTGACGACATCGACCACGGCCGCTGATGCCTGCATGACGACAAGCACGGTTGTCAGTAGATACAGAATCTTTTTCATATCTGCGTTGTCCTTTAGATTGGTAGTAAGCCTGAAATTCGTTGAGTAAAACCTTGTTGCCTGTCAGGGGACGTCCCTTTTGGCGCTGCAAATTTACACAATTTCTCTGATTCTTTTATCAGTAAAGTGTATATCCTTTGGCGCCAACGGACTATTCCTTAACGGCTGACACAAAGGTATGATACATAGCAGGACTTCGCCAAACTTTTTCTCGTAAAAGTGGCGACAGCCCATGATTTTTACACAAAATTGTCTAATTCTTTTACATTTTGGCCTCGTCCAGACCTATGGAAATGATTCTCGACGATTCACACCGTCGATGGTAGTCAATGCGATGAACGGCCGATTGCAGGCCGATGCAACAGCGCCACCCTGATGTTGGGACAGGGTGAAATGCATGATGACGCAGCGGTTGTCAGCGCTGCTGATTGAAGGGAGAGAAGATACCGAACAGGTTGGCGTCAATCTTGTCGCACACCTGCTGGAACGCCTCGGGACTGTCGCCGAACTTCACCTCGTCGCCGTTGATGATTACCAGGTTGCCCTTGTAGTCGCCAATCCAGTCCTCATAGCGCTTGTTCAGGCCCTCCAGGTAGTCCAGGCGCATCGTCTGCTCGTAGTCGCGGCCGCGTTTCTGGATCTGCTGCACCAAGTTGGGGATGGTCGAGCGGATGTAGATCATCAGGTCGGGCATCTTCACCAGCGACATCATCAAGTTGAACAGGTCGCGGTAGTTGTTGAAGTCGCGGTCGCTCATCAGACCCTGGCCATGCAGGTTGGGGGCAAAGATGCAGGCGTCCTCATAGATCGTGCGGTCCTGGATGATGTCAATCTCGCTCTGTGAAATCTCCACCACCTCCTTGAAGCGCTTGTTCAGGAAGTAGATCTGCAAGTTGAATGACCAGCGCGACATGTCGGCATAGAAGTCCTCCAGATAAGGGTTGTTGTCCACGGGTTCAAAACGCGGGCTCCAACCGTAGTGTTTGGCCAGCAGCTTGGTCAAGGTCGTCTTGCCGCTGCCGATGTTTCCTGCTACTGCTATATGCATATCTTTAGTTTTTAGTTGTTGGTTTTCAGTTTTCAGTTTCAGAGTTCTCCGAGTTCTCTGAGATCTCCGAGTTCTCCGAGCTCTCCGAGAATTATTAGTCCAGCGGCCCGAAGATGCCGAACATCGTCGCGTCGATCTTGTCGACGATGGCGGCAAAGTCCTCAGGGCGGTTCTTGTAGTCCATGTCGTCAACGTCGATGACCAGCTTGCGACCCTTGTAGGTCTTCATCACGAACTCCTCATAGCGGTCGTTCAGGTTCGACAGATATTGCAACGGCATCGTCTGCTCGTAGTCACGCCCGCGCTTGTGGATGTTGTCCACCAGGTGGGGGACGCTGGAGCGTAGATAAATCATCAGGTCGGGCAGACGGACGATGGTCATCATCTGCTCGAACAGTTCCATGTAGGTCTCGAAGTCGCGGTCATCCATGTTGCCCATGTCATGGTTGTTGGCCGTAAAGATATACACGCCCTCAAAGATGCTCCGGTCCTGGATGATGGTCTTGTCGCTCGCGTTGATGCCTAGGATGTCCTTGAAGCGCTGCTTCAGGAAGAATACCTCCAGCGCAAACGACCAACGCTTGATGTCCTTGTAGTAGTCGCTCAGGTAGGGGTTGTCTACCACGGGCTCCATAAAGGGTTCCCAGCCGTAATGCTTGGCGAGCATCTCGGCCAGTGTGGATTTACCGCTACCGATATTTCCTGCTATAACGATGTGCACGGTTCAGTTAACTGATAGGTTGTTTTACAATCTGCAAATTTACGCTTTTTCCCGTCCTCGCCCATCATCCACAATAAGAAAGTTATTAACAACTTCTACTCAGTTGTGATTATCGCCATACCGATCGTGAGATTCCGGAAACTTTTGGCCGAAAATAGAAAATTATTACCAGAAATTTCCCTATTTTTGGAAAATTACTATCAAATTTTGCTTCACTTTTGGAAAATTTGTGCTATTTTTGCGGCAGAATATTAAAAATTATGAAGACATCTACGCGAATCAATCAAGAAGTGATTGTAGCAGCTGGCCTCAGTAGGGCAGATGCTAGAAGGTTGGCAATCATGAAGAAACAGGGCTTAGTGATTAAGTTGGCCCCCACTGTTTACACAACTAACAAAAATGACACGCCTGATAATATCGTAGCTCGCAATTTATTTTACATCTTGGGCGAATTATATTCCGGAGCCTTATTGAGTCATAGATCTGCATTTGAATACAAACCTGCTGACGGTGGCCATATTTTTCTGACCTATAGATACACCAAAAAGGTGCGTTTGCAATCGTTCACTATCCATCTGATTGAGGGCCCCTTGGCGCTCGAGGAGGACTATCCGTTTATGGGCGGTTTGAGGGTGTCGTGTCAGGCAAGGGCCTATTTAGAGAATTTACAGAATGCATATCGTCGTGGTAGCGTTTCTAAGTGTCTCACCCGCGAAGAAATTGAAGAAAGACTGGAAAGAGTGCTCCAGACAAATGGAGAATCGGCATTGAATGAGCTGAGGGATACTGCTAGGTCCATTGCCGAGCGTCTTGACATGAGGACTGAATTTGAACGGTTGGATGCGATAATCGGAGCTTTGTTATCTACAAAACCGGCTGGTGTATTGACTTCGGCTTCAGCCCAGGCCAGGGCTATAGGGGAACCGTTTGACAGCAATCGTGTTAATCTCTTCAACATTTTGCTGGCTGCGCTGAACAATTGCGAGTTTGAGAACTTCCCAGAACCCTATACAAGCGATGCAGCATACAGGAATTTCGCTTTTTTTGAGAGCTATTTTTCCAATTATATCGAGGGTACTGAGTTTGAGCTTGATGATGCTCGCCAGATTGTTGAGACGCAGACTCCGTTGCCGTCGCGCAACGCAGATAGTCACGACGTGCTTGGAACCTGTTACATCGTTTCTAATAGAAAGGAGATGTCAATTGTTCCGTCCTCTGCCGATCAGTTGATTGATATTCTGCAGAATCGGCATCAAATCTTAATGTCGGCAAGAGTGAATAGCGCTCCCGGCTTGTTCAAGATGCAGAACAATCGTGCCGGGGAGACTCATTTTGTAGATTATACCCAAGTAAGAGGAACTCTTAGGAAGGGATTTGAGGTCTATTCAGCCTTGCGCCATCCTTTTGCCCGTGCTGTCTTTATGTTGTTCATGATCAGTGAGGTTCATCCGTTCAATGACGGAAACGGGCGCATGTCCCGCATAATGATGAATGCTGAGTTGACAGCGGCCGGCCAATCCAAAGTGATCATTCCTAACGTGTTCCGTGCTGATTATCTGGGTGGATTGCGGCAATTGAGTCGCAGGAGCAATCCCGACGTTTTGATCAGGTCGATGATGAGAGTGCGATTATTTAGCTCGCACCTGCAGGGTGAGGATTTTAATGTGATGCGTGATTATCTTGAGCAATGCAACGCATTTAAGAATGATGATGAGGATGTCTTGAGGTTTTGAAGATAATATTAATGGGAGGGTGTTGCGTGGATAGATTTTTTGCACTACCTTTGCCGCAAAATTGCAGGCTATCTTATCACGGAGCATGAAACAGAACTGGAGACCTGGGACCATGATATACCCGCTGCCCGCACTGCTGGTCAGTTGCGGGGCGTCGCCCGAGGAATATAATGTCTTCACGGCGGCATGGACGGGGACCATCTGCAGCGATCCGGCTCTGTGTTATGTTTCTATCAGGCCCGAGCGTCACAGCCACGGCATCGTGGAGCGCAACATGGCGTTCACGCTCAACCTCACCAACCGCGAGTTGGCACGTGCCACCGACTGGTGCGGCGTGCGTTCCGGTCGCGACTACGACAAGTGGCGCGAGATGGGGTTGACGCCCGTCAAGGGTGAGACCGTCGCCGCCCCCTACATCCAGGAGGCCCCCGTCAGCATCGAGTGCCGCGTGCGCGACATCATGCGCCTGGGCACCCACGACATGTTTATTGCCGAGGTGATGAACGTCATCGCCGATGACCGCTACATCGACCCCGAGACCGGTGCCCTCGACCTCAAGGCCGCCGACCTGATTACCTACTGCCACGGCCACTATTACTCCATGGGCGAGGAACTGGGACACTTCGGCTGGTCAGTCCGAAAGAAACCGAAAACAAAAGACTAAAATATCTTTGAAATTAAACTTTAACCATTAACCATTAAACAAAAAATCAATGGAACGAGACAAAGTGATTTTTGACATCATCGAGCGTGAACATCAGCGTCAGCAACACGGCATTGAGCTCATCGCCAGTGAGAACTTCGTGAGCGAAGCGACCAGGTCATGCAGGCCATGGGCAGCTGCCTCACCAACAAGTATGCCGAGGGTTATCCCGGCCACCGCTACTACGGCGGTTGCCAGTGCGTTGACGAAAGCGAGAACGTCGCCATCGAGCGCCTGAAACAGATCTTCGATGCCGAGTACGTGAACGTGCAGCCCCACTCGGGTGCACAGGCCAACATGGCAGTCTTCATGGCTTGCCTGAAGCCCGGCGACAAGTTCATGGGTCTGAATCTGGCTCATGGCGGTCACCTGTCACACGGTAGCCCCGTTAACTTCTCTGGCTTGATGTTCCAGGCTTGTGAATATAACGTGACCCCCGACACCAACCTGGTGGACTATGACCAGATGGAAGAGGTGGCACAGCGCGAGCGTCCCAAGCTGATCGTCGGTGGCGCTAGCGCCTACAGCCGCGAGTGGGACTACGAGCGCATGCGCAAGATTGCCGACAGCGTGGGCGCACTGCTCATGATCGACATGGCACACCCCGCCGGCCTCATCGCTGCAGGTCTGCTGAACAACCCCTTGAAGTATGCCCACATCGTGACTAGCACCACCCACAAGACCCTGCGCGGTCCCCGTGGCGGTATCATCCTGCTGGGTAAGGACTTCGACAACCCCTGGGGCAAGACCACCAAGAAGGGCGTCATCCGCAAGATGTCGTCGCTGCTCGACAGCGCCGTCTTCCCCGGCGTGCAGGGCGGTCCCCTCGAGCACGTGATTGCCGCTAAGGCTGTCGCCTTCGGCGAGATCCTCCAACCCTCCTTCAAGGACTACGCCATCCAGGTGCGCACCAACGCCGCCGCTATGGCCCAGGCCCTCATCGACAAGGGTTACAAGATCTGTTCGGGCGGTACCGACAACCACTGCATGCTGGTTGACCTGCGCACCAAGTATCCCGAGTTGACAGGTAAGGTTGCCGAGGCTGCCCTCGTTGCTGCCGACATCACCGTCAACAAGAACATGGTTCCCTTCGACGACCGCAGCGCCTTCCAGACCAGCGGTCTGCGTCTGGGCACTCCCGCCATCACCACCCGTGGCCTCAAGGAGGACAAGATGGGCGACATCGTCGAGCTCATCGACACCGTGCTCCGCGCCCCCGAGGACGAGGCAGTAATCGCTGCTGTTCGTGGCAAGGTCAACGAGATGATGAAGGACTATCCCATGTTCGCATGGTAAGCTCGCCGCGCTCGCAGCCTTTAGCTGTTAGCCATTAGCCATTAGCTGGCATCCGCATTGTAGGGCCTCGCCTTGGCGTGGCCGCCCCACGACGGATAAACCTCACGCTAAGCCGCTAAGGCGCAAAGAATATTTTTAAGCTGGCATCCGCGTTCCTGTCAAACGGAGCGCGGATGCCTAATTATTGCGAGCTCTTGCGAGCAAACTTAATCATCTTCGCGCCTTAGCGTGAGCCAAAGATGTCTTGTGTTTTCTTTACGTGAATTATCATTAATTAATTCATGATCAATTGGCTACGCCGAGCTAATGGTTAACGGTAATTATATGTAAAAAAAACCAGGTGCGTCAGCCCCTTAAAAAACTTAGCGTCTTAGCGTGAGGCCCCCGTATGCGGATGCCAACTAGGGACTAAAAACCAAAGACCAAAACTTGCAACTTGTATAAAGAATCACTATATTTGCGGCAAATATTACTTTTAAAAACAGAACAGCAATGAAAAAGAAAAATTTCCTTCTTCGTTTGGTCGTCCTGGTGACGACCATGATGTGCGCCCTCGGTGCCAGCGCTGCCGAGGCCTATACCAACTACACGTCTGAGGACAGGACGCTCACGTTCTATTACGACAACATCCGCAGCAGCCGCTCGGGCACGACCTACGACCTGAACAAGGACGACCACTGGCCCGTCTGGTTCTACGACAGTACCTTTATCAGAGTGAGGCAGGTGGTCTTTGACCCCTCGTTCGCTGGTGCCCGCCCGACGACCACCAGCTGTTGGTTCCGTGGTATGAGATTCATTCAATCCATTGAGGGCATGGAGTACCTGAACACCAGCGAAGTGACCTATATGGACTACATGTTCATGGAGTGTACAAGATTGTCGAGCCTTGACGTGAGCAATTTCAATACGTCCAAGGTAACCGATATGGTCGGGATGTTCCGTGAATGCTCCGGCATAGCAAGCCTTGACTTGCGCAGCTTCAATACGTCCAAGGTAACCAATATGGCTGGGATGTTCCGTTACTGCTACAGCTTGACGAGTCTTAATTTGAGCAGTTTCAACACGTCCCAGGTGACCGACATGTGGAATATGTTTTATGATTGCGTGAACTTGAAAACCATCTATGCGGGCAATGATTGGAGCACAGCGGCTTTGACGATTCCCACCGATGGTATGTTCGGGAACTGCACCAGCCTGGTGGGCGGCCAGGGCACGACCTATGATGCCAACCATATCGATGCTGCCTATGCCCGCATCGACGGCGGCTGGAGCGAACGGGGCTACTTCACCGAATGGAAAGAGCCCTATGCCTGCTACACGCCGGAGAACACGACGCTGACGTTCTACTACGACGGCCTGCGCAGGAGCCGAACGGCCACGACCTACGACCTGAACTATGACTCTGGCTACGGCTCCCCTATGCCCGATTGGCAAAAGGACGTTCCCAGTGTTAATGTGACCAAGGTGGTCTTTGACCCCTCATTTGCCGAAGCCCGTCCGACGACCACCTACGGATGGTTCAATGGCATGCGGAACCTTCAATCCATCACAGGGATGGAGTACCTGAACACCAGCGAAGTAACTAATATGAAATGGATGTTCTATGACTGTTATACGCTTACAAGCCTTGACTTGAGCCACTTCAACACTTCCAAGGTGATAGATATGACTCAATTGTTCTCTTACTGCTCTGGCTTAACGTGCCTTGACTTGACAAGTTTCAACACGTCCCAGGTGACCAATATGGCTAGCATGTTCAGTGGCTGTTCCAATCTGCGGACCATCTATGTTTACAATGGCTGGAATACGGCGGCTGTGACAGAGTCAACTTATATGTTCCTTGAATGCGACAGTCTTGTGGGCGGCCAGGGCACGACCTACAGTTCTTCCAACCCGACGGACAAGACCTACGCCCGCATCGACGGCGGCGCGAGCAACCCGGGCTATCTCACCGCACCGACTGAGCCCTATGCTGTGTACACGTCATCGAACACGACGCTGACGTTCTACTACGACAACCTGCGCAGCTTCCGCACGGGCATAACCTTTAACATGAACACGGGCTACGGTAATCCCGGTTGGGTAAATACCGGCTCCAATACCAGTGTGACCAAGGTGGTCTTTGACCCCTCATTTGCGGACGCCCGCCCGACGACCACCTGCTATTGGTTTTATAAGATGCGTAACCTTCAATCTATCGAGGGCATGGAGTACCTGAACACCAGCGAGGTGACCATTATGACTTTAATGTTTGAAAATTCAAATTTGACAAGCCTTGATGTAAGGCACTTCGACACGTCCAAAGTGACCGACATGGGCGGGATGTTCTATGAATGCAACAACCTGACTAGCCTTGACTTGAGGCCCTTCAATACGTCCAATGTAACCAACATGGCTGCGATGTTCCGTGAGTGCACCAGCCTGACGAGTCTTGACTTGAGCAGTTTCAACACGTCCCAGGTGGCCAAAATGGGTAGAATGTTTAAAGATGCCAATAATCTGCGCACCGTCTATGTGGGCAATGGTTGGAGCACAAAGGCTGCGTGGGACTCACCCGATATGTTCGAGAATTGCACCAGTCTGGTGGGCGGTCAGGGCACGACCTTTAACGAATCCAACCCGACAGACAAGACCTATGCCCACATCGACGGCGGCACGAGCAACCCGGGCTACTTCACCGAGGAGTTGCCCCAGGCCTACGCCGTGTATGAGAGCAATACCCTGACGTTCTACTACGACTACTTGCGCGACTACCACTCGGGCACGATATACGACCTGAACACAGGCGACAACATGCCCGGTTGGGGAGAAGACGGCACCTGTGCCAGTGTGACCAAGGTGGTCTTTAACTCGTCGTTCGCGGACGCCCGTCCGACGACCACCTATGATTGGTTCTATAACATGACAAACCTTCAATCCATCACGGGCATGGAGTACCTGAACACCAGCGAGGTGACCAATATGGCTTGGATGTTTACGAATTGTGCAAAACTGACGAGCCTTGACTTGAGGCCCTTCAACACGTCCAAGGTGACCAGCATGAATTCCATGTTCGGTGCCTGCTGGGGACTGACGAGCCTTGACTTGAGCAGTTTCAACACGTCCAAGGTAACCGATATGTTCGACATGTTTTTTAACGATAACAATCTGAAGACCATCTATGTAGGCAATGGCTGGAGTACGGCTGCCGTGTCGCGATCCTCAGGTATGTTCGAGAATTGCACCAGTCTGGTGGGCGGCAAGGGCACGACCTGGAACGCTTCCAACCCGATAGACAAGACCTATGCCCACATCGACGGCGGCCCGAGCAACCCGGGCTATTTCACCGACAAGAACGCTGGCCTGCGTGGCGACGTGAATGGCGACGGCGAGGTGAACATCAGCGATGTGACGGTACTGATCAACTACCTGCTCTCGCACAACGACGCCGGCGTCAACCTGGATGCCGCCGACTGCAACCAGGACAGCATCATCAACATTAGCGACGTCACCGCCCTGATCAACTACCTGCTCTCGCACAGCTGGTAGGTTTTAGCTGTTGGCCATTAGCCTTTAGCCTTTAGCTGGCATCCGCATTCTTTTTGCCTCACGCAAAGGCGCAAAGATTATAAAAAGCATCCGCATTCCTGTCAGCTGGGGTGCGGATGCTTATTTAATAAATTCGTGTAATCCGCGTAATCCGCGTTTTAATGAGTGCGGATGTCTTGTGTTTTCTTTACGTGAATTATCGCGAATGATCATTAATTAATTCATGATCAATTGGCTACGCCGAGCTAATGGTTAACGGTAATTATATGTAAAAAGAACCGATGCGTCAGCCCCTTAAAAAAACTTAGCGTCTTAGCGCCTTAGCGTGAGGCCAAGGAGCGCGGATGCCGACTAGCGACAAAAAATCCTTTTCTTTGCTTTTTTATTGAAAAATGACTATATTTGCGGCAAATATTAACTTTTAATACGATATTGCTATGAAAAAGAAAACATTACTCCTTCGTTTTGCCGTCCTGGTGGCGGCCATGATGTGTGCCCTCGGCGCCGCTGCTGCCGAGGCCTATGCCAACTACACGCCGTCGAACACGACGCTGACGTTCTACTACGACAATTTGCGTAGTTCCCGCACGGGCACGACCTATGACCTGGTCGGTGGCATTCCTGGCTGGGAATCAGACAACACTATTTACAGTGTGACCAAGGTGGTCTTTAACTCGTCGTTTTCCAGCGCCCGTCCCACGTCCACCGAGGATTGGTTTTATGGTATGAATAATCTTGAATCTATCGTGGGCCTCCAGTATCTGAACACCAGCGAGGTGACTACTATGCTTTGGATGTTCGGTAAGTGTTCAAAGTTGACGAGCCTAGACCTGAGCCACTTCAACACGGCCAAGGTTACCGATATGGGTAGCATGTTCCAAAAATGCACAGGTTTGGAAAGCGTTAACGTGAGCAGTTTCAACACGTCCAAAGTGACTGATATGAGTTACATGTTCCATGGATGCGGCAAATTGACCACCCTTGACGTGAGCAGTTTCAACACGTCCAAGGTGACCACTATGGAACAGATGTTCATTAACTGTTCCTCTCTGAAAACCATCTTTGCTGGCAGTGCCTGGAGCACAGCTGCCGTGATGGGTTCCAGTAATATGTTTGCTCTTTGCGAACAGCTTGTGGGCGGAAAAGGCACCACCTACGACAGTTACCATGTGGATGCGTCTTACGCCCACATCGACGGCGGCCCGAGCAACCCGGGCTACTTCACCGACAAGAACGCCGGCCAGCGTGGTGACGTGAACGGCGACAACAGCGTGAACATCGCCGACGTGACGACCCTGATCAACTACCTGCTCTCGCACAACGCCACCGGACTGAATCTCCAGAACGCCAACTGCAACCAGGACAGCTCCATCAACATCGCCGACGTCACCGCCCTGATCAACTATCTGCTGAGCCACTCGTGGTAGCCTTTAGCCATTAGCCATTAGCCTTTAGCCTTTAGCTGGCATCCGCATTCTTTTTGCCTCACGCAAAGGCGCAAAGGCGCTAAGGATTTTTTGAAGACAAGAAGGACAATAAAGACAATTTGTTGGTTATCAATAAAATACAAATCGTTTGTCCTTCTTGTCTTTCTTGTCTTCTGACTTTTTGGCAACGGAGACGCAAGATTTTGCGTCTCTACAGTGCGGACGCCTCACTAATCTCTAACCACTAATCACTAATCGGCGAGCGCAGCGAGCTTTGCGCCTTAGCGTGAGGCAAAGGAGCGCGGATGCCATAGTATTTATTGTATTTATTGTTTTCCTTTTATCAAGTAGTTTGAGTTGTTTTTAAATAGAAGAACGCGGATGCACTCAGAAGAATCAGACTATTCAGTTGTTTTTTAATGCTTAGCGTGAGACCAGCGAGCGCAGCCCACACATTTTGCAGTTTCAGCAATTTGTATTACCTTTGCAGGCCAATTGTTTGAAGAAAACGACATTAATAACTATAAAACAGAAGAAAAATGAAAATGTTAGAAGGTAAAGTGGCGCTCATCACCGGAGCAGCCAGGGGTATCGGCAAGGCCATCGCACTGAAGTTTGCTGCTGAGGGTGCCGACATCGCATTCACCGACCTCGTCATCGACGAGAACGGCAAGCAGACCGAGCAGGAAATCGTAGCCCTCGGCGTCAAGGCCAAGGGTTATGCCAGCAACGCAGCCAGCTTTGAGGAGACCGAGGCTGTCGTTAAGCAGATCCACGAGGAATTCGGCCACATCGACATCCTCGTCAACAACGCCGGCATCACCAAGGACGGCATCATGCTCCGCATGACCGAGCAGCAGTGGGACGCCGTCATCGCTGTCAACCTCAAGAGCGCGTTCAACTTTATCCACGCCCTGGTGCCCATCATGATGCGCCAGCGCAGTGGTTCGATCATCAACATGGCATCGGTAGTGGGTGTACACGGCAACGCCGGACAGGCCAACTATGCTGCCAGCAAGGCCGGCCTTATCGCCCTGGCCAAGAGCATCGCTCAGGAGATGGGTAGCCGCGGCATCCGTGCCAACGCCATCGCTCCCGGCTTCATCGACACCGACATGACCAAGGCCCTGCCCGAGGAGGTCCGCAAGGAGTGGTGCCAGCGCATCCCCCTGCGCCGTGGCGGCACTGTCGAGGACATCGCCAACGTGGCCACCTTCCTCGCCAGCGACATGTCGAGCTACGTCAGCGGCCAGGTCATCCAGGTCGATGGCGGCATGAACATGTAAGCTTCATCGCAACAGAAAGAATCAGGCTTCAGGTGTCAAGTGAAAGCACCTGGAGCCTTTTTTGTTCATCCACAAGAGCTCCATCCCGTTTTTCTCCGTCCTCCCTGCCTTGTATGAGGATGTGTCATCATTCATTCGGTGCATTTAATCTGGCTACGCCAAGCTAAAGGTTCTCGACCGTCAGGCTGATTAAAGATCGTGAGGTCAATTATGCTTTCCCTTCAAATATATATGTCAATTTTCTTGTAAAACCGGAAAATTGTTGTAAATTTGCATCGAAAAAGGTATCATAGCCTTCATTTATTCGTTTTTATTAATTATTTATTGTCTGAACATGAATATGAAGACTTTTCTAGTTATTGCTGCTGCGCTCATGGCCATGAATGCCAGTGCTCGTGTGGGTGCTCACGAGACAACCGGCGTGCCATCGCAGCCAGTCCACTTCTCGACCGCCCGTCAGCAAGCCAAGGTCGAGCGAATGACCATACGTGAGCCCGGTACAGCCGTCACTACGGCACCACGCCGTGCCGGCGAGGAGTCCAGCCTGTGGTATCGCCGGCCTGCTGGCGCTTTCCCGTCCATCATCGCGATTGAGGATGGCGCTTACGCCGGCACCTTCTATGTCCCCAATTTCATGGTGAAGCCCTACAGCGACTACACGTTCAACGGCTTTGCCGAGGGCCTGGGACCCGATGCCTCCTGTTATTGGGAAGTCGATGGCTCGGTAGTGCCCGGCCAAGATTTGACTTACCAATGGGAAATTCAAGACAGTCGCGTCCCGTTTTTCTGCACCGATGAACTCTGTGTGCAGCTCCCGGGTAAAGGCGTGCCCGCCAAGTCTCAATCGTCTGACCCGTTTAATCCTGACAACCCTCCTGTTATCCCGGGTGGTGATGAATATTACTCAGATATTCTCTCTGTGCCCAATACCCTTGACTTCTGGGGCTATGATTTGCTCAAGTCAAGTAAGGCTTTCTATTCCGGTAACATTACCGGCGAGCGCACCCCGATGACTTATTACAGCGGTGCCGCGCCCTGGGGAGACAACGCGGCTGGATGGTGGTTCGGCAAGAACGGATTCCACCAGGTCGACAACCCGCGTTACTTCATTGACGGCATCGCACAGGCCTTTGAGAAACCTCAGCACCCCTACCGGCTCAAGCAGGTGGTGATCGACTGCGCCACCCTCAAGGTCGCTGCCGATGTCGTTTTGAGTTGCCGCATCTACAAGCTCGAAGGCATCCCGGCATATGTGGACGATGATATGGCAGTGCTGCCCGAGGAGCCCGGTGAACTCATCGCCAGGGGCCATGCGAGAGTGACACCCACCACTGCCGACGAGACAGGGAATCTTATCTTCTTTACCCTCTACGATGAGGATGATGGCTTGGAGTTTGAAGTGACCCCGACTATCGACTACCCGATTCTCGTGGTTTTCGACGGTTATAATGACCCCGAGATGGAAAACCTCACCGACTTCACGGCAATGGTCAGCACCGCCACGATGATTGATGAGGGTTTCGGTGAACTGGCTTACCTCAAGTTCGGCCGCGTCGGTGAGGATGGCGCGACCGACTACACTTGGGCCGGCCTGAACAACTTCTTCACTAGTGGAGAGATGAAGACCGGACTGTCCATCTTTCTGACCACCGACTTGCCCTATCTGGCCTTCAGATGGAAAGATGAGGGCGGAGATCACATTTTCCCCGAAGAGGGCGGAGACGAGAATAAGCACAGCATCGAGTTCCTGTCCTGGGAACCCAGCGCTGACGAAAACTGGGAGCTCTCCTGCGATGGCAACGATGTCCCTGAATGGCTCGAAATCAACTTGATTGACGGACAAGAGAATGGTGAGTTCAACGGAATCGTCACTGCCGAGGTCGTCGCCGATCGCTTGCCTGATGGCGTTTCCTACCGTGAGGCTGTCGTTCGGTTCGAGTACTCCGGTGCCTATATCGACTACCATTTCATACAGTATTCCTTCTTTCCTCCATTCCCCTGTGGTCCCGCATCAGATGGCGAATTGACTATCTCTGACGTCAACTACATGATTGGCCTCATTTTGGATGAAATGTATGACGACTGCTATGATATCAATAGCGACGGCGAACTAAACATCGCTGATGTCAACGTCTTGATTGATTTGATTTTGTATGATTAATTATCAGGGGCTAATACAGAGAATCATTTTATCAGATAATTAACGATGAAGAAAGTTGTCTTTACCATTTTGACCGTCTTGCTGGCCCTGCCGACGTGGGCCCAGGGCGGCGACGTGTATGAGCGTTCCAAGGAGTATGAATGGCCCACCGACCCTCTGGTGGTAGAAAAACTGCATCAGTGGCAGGACCTGAAGTTCGGCGTCCTGTTCCATTGGGGAGTGTATGCTGTGCCGGGCATGGTCGAGAGTTGGGCCATCTGTGACGAGGACTGGGTGACACGTGACACGACCATGACCTACCAGCAGTATAAGGACTGGTACTGGGGACTGGCCGACAAGTTCAATCCTGTCAAGTTTGACCCGGTGCAGTGGGCCGAGGCCACTCGGCAGGCTGGCATGAAGTACATGATCTTCACGACCAAGCATCACGACGGCTTCTGCATGTTTGACTCAAAGTACACCGACTATAGCATCGCCCATCACGCCTTCAAGAATAACCCGAAGCGTGACGTGCTGCGCTATGTCTTGGATGCCTTCCGCGACAAGCAGTTCATGATTGGCACTTATTTTTCCAAGCCCGACTGGCACTGTCAGGACTACTGGTGGGACGTGTATCCCACTAAGCGTGGCCGCAATGTGAACTACGACATCAAGAAGTGGCCCCACCGTTGGGAAAGCTTCAAGCGATACACCCACAACCAGATGGAGGAAATCCTCTCCAATTACGGTAAGGTGGACATCCTGTGGATGGACGGCGGATGGGTGTGCCCTGAGAACAATCAGGACATCGACATGCCGGCAATCGCTACGATGGCACGCAGCCACCAGCCTGGCCTCATCATGGTGGACCGCACCATCCATGGCCCCTACGAGAATTATCAGACCCCCGAGCGCACCGTACCCGAGACCCAGCTCAATTTCCCCTGGGAGAGCTGCATCCCCTTGAGTGACGACTGGGGTTGGGTGCCCCGTCCTCGCTGGAAGAGCCCCGAGCGTGTTGTGAATACGCTCATCGAGATTGTTGCCAAGGGCGGTAACCTCGTGCTGGGCGTGGGACCCACACCCGAGGGACTCATCCAACCCGAAGCCGTCGAGCGTCTGCAAGGCATCGGTGACTGGCTCAAGCGTAACGGCAAGGCCATCTACAGCACGGTGGCCACGCCTGACTACCACGATGGCAACATGTGGTTCACCGCCTCCAAGGACGGCCGCACCATCTATGCCATCTATATGCTCAAGGAGGGCGAACAGCTGCCTGCCACCATCAGTTGGAGCAAGAACCTGCCCAAGAAGGGCCAGGGCGTGAAACTGGTGAGCAACGGCAAGAAACTCAAGAGCAAAGTGAGCAACGGCACCATCGAGGTCCAGCTCCCCGCTGGTCTCAAGCAACAGTCTGTCGCCCTGGAGTACAGAGTGAAGTGATGCTCGCTGCGCTCGCAGATGAGAGATTAGTGATGAGAGATTAGTGATGCATCCGCATTCCACTTAAAAACTACGAATTACGCTAATTAAACTAATTAGGCATCCGCGTTCTTATTATTTCAAATTTCACTAATTAGGCGTCCGCATTCCATTTGACAGGAACTAGGACGCCTAATCTGTTCAATCCGTAAAATTCTTCTACAGTTTAAGAAACACTATCAGTTGGTTGTCAGTGATTAGTGTTTCTTGTATTTCTTGTTGTTATCGAGATCGACCAATAAAATACAATCGAATGCTTTGAAAATAGTTGCTATTGTCGTACCTTTGTGTCATTAATCCACAAAACCAAGTTACCATGGCTGACGTATTTATCAGTTACAAGTCAAACGACCCGCAACTCGGCAACAACGACGAGACCGTCGCCAAAGAACTTTGTGCTGCCCTCGAAGCCGCAGGCATCTCCTGCTGGATCGCTCCCCGCGACATCGAGCCTGGCGTTCGTTACGGTCGCGCCATCATGGAGGCCATCAACAGTTGCAAAGTCATGGTCGTCGTTTTCTCAAAGCATGCCAATACCTCAGAACACATCGCCAACGAGGTGGATGCTATCTTCGCTCGCAAAGTTGACATCATCCCCTTCAACATCGATGGCTCGCAACCTGGACTTGAATTGAATTACTACCTTCGTCGCATGCAATGGATCGATGCTAGTGGAGACTACTGCAAGAAAATCCCCGAATTGATTACCGCTCTGCGACACAAGCTAGGTAAAAGGGATTCTATACCTTCGTCATCTGAAAAAGAACCACTTCCAAGTCAGACGGAACCAGTAGCATATAATCCGTCAATTGAAACTTTCACTGTCAACGGCGTTTCATTCAATATGGTTCGCGTTGAGGGTAGCACCTTCATGATGGGCGCATCACCAGAACAAAACGAAGCAACTGATCGTGAGAGACCTGCTCATAAAGTGACATTATCCACTTTTCAAATTGGCGAGACTCAAGTGACCCAGAAACTGTGGGAAGCAGTGATGGGATATAGATCAAAACCTGGTGTATTATATCCTTGGTGGGATGATAGCAAGAACACTCATGATGTCAATTGCCCTGTTATTGCATCTTGGGGGGAGTGTCTGGATTTTATTGCTCATTTGAACGAGATAACAGGACGTAGTTTCCGTTTCCCAACCGAGGCGGAATGGGAGTTTGCTGCTCGGGGCGGCATAAAGGGAAAAGGGTGCAAATATTCAGGTAGTTATAATCTTGATGAAGTCGCATGGTTTGAGGGAAATTCTATGGACATAACGCACGCAGTTGCCAAGAAAAAAGGAAATGAATTGGGATTATATGATATGAGTGGCAATGTTTTTGAGTGGTGTCAAGATAAATATGATCTGTATTGTGAAGAAAACCAGACAAATCCGCTTGTTGATGTTGGTCCTCACTCAATTCTACCTCGTGTGATTCGTGGCGGCAGCTATAATGGCAATTCTTATCAGTGTTGCGTTTCAAGTCGTATGAAGGCGGGTTGCGGTAGTGATTACATAGTTTTCAATGTTGGTTTACGCCTGGCTCTTTAGACAGCATTTTTGATAATTGGTGTCTGGTAAAAGTTGATGATATGGCGATAATTCTATGATCAACAGTTAATTATAATTCCTTTTGATAGTAAGGGCTTGCCTGTAGGGCCTCGCCTTGGCGTGGCCGTTTCCAGCAATGAAAGTATATCATCCAATTGAAACAGGGATGTGCAGGAATTACAAATAAATCCGTGAAAATCATCCAAATCAGCGAATTGTTGTGTTGCATAATGAATTCTCCCTCACGCGGCCACATCAAGGCGAGGTCTTACACCTGCCAGTGACCAGGTAGATTTTCCCCGGACATCAATAACTTTTGATAAACGATTCTAGCAAAACGAGAGACGCAAATTTTTGCGTCTCTGCAGTGCGGATGCCATTCGCGAAATTTGTGATTAAATAAACGCGGTAGCCAAAAATTAGTTTAATTCGTGAAATTCGTAGTTTATTCTTCGCTGTCGGCGACTTCACACTCGCACATCTCGCGGTATTCCTGCCAGTCGGGGTCTTCCTCGGCTTCAAACTGCAGCGGCAGGGCGGGGAAGGGAGCCATCACCTCGTTGAACTTGCGCTGGAAGATGTGCAGCGAGCGCGTATAGAACACCCAGTTGCGCTGGCCGTCACCGGTATAGATGCCTGTGAGCACGGCCACGGGATCGCTGTCAAAGCACGCGTTCAGCGCATCGGTCACCTCCTCCATCACCTTGCTGTCGGCATAGGAGGGAAGACCCTTCTCGTCGCTCTCATAGGGCCACGTGACCTCGATGCGGAAGCGGTACAGCCCCGTCTCGATGACGTTGTTCATGGCACGGCGTCCCGTGACCAGGATCAGCCTGCCGTTCTCGCCCTCGGCGGGTGCCGTCCACCAGTCGTTGCTGATACGTAGTTTTGCCATTGTAGTGTGAATTATGGGTAACTGAACTCTATCTGGTCATACTTCAGGTTGCCGCCTTCGCCCTGGGTGCGGGCTGCATACACGGTGAATATCGCCTTGATGTCACCGCTGATATCGTCCTTGTAGGCACCGCCGTCCAGCTTCTTCTTCATCTCGTCCAGATAAGCCTTGAACTTCGGTAAAAATTCCTCATATTTCTTGACGGCTTCGGCATCCGTCTTGGAAAACTCTGACGCATCACCGGTTTTGTAGTTCACCTGCCTGTCGTAGGCCTCCTGGTTTTCCTTGACCCACGTCTGGATGTCATTCAGCATCTGCTCCGGACCATTGAATGAGAGGGCGCTCGCTGTAATCGTATAGGTGACATACAGCGGGTGGTCATACTCGGGACTGGTGTCCCATTCACAGGAAGTCGTGATCCCGGCCAGCAAGAGCATGCAGACCAGTGCCAGTGAAATCTTCTTATGGAATTTCATAAATATCAGTATGGATTAAAGACGATTTAATTAGCTTGCAAAGTTAGATATAATTCTGCAATTACCGAAATATTCACGCCCCAATTCAATGGCCGTCAAGGCCCGTCTCGACCCGGGTTAATACCCGCTTTTGCGCCCAAAATCGGGAAAAACAGCCCAAAATCACACAAAAAACTACCGAAAAGACTTGTTAATAACTTTTTTTGATTACCTTTGCAATCCCTATCAGACTCCTGGCTTTCAGGAGCGAGATAGGTCAAGGCCATGCAATGTACGGCCTGACGCCTAGCGCCTGCTGGCTGGCACCCGCGAGGCGGTTGATAAAGAACCAATGCTAAGAAAGAATGAATAAGACGTTATTGACGATTGCCACTTTGGCTCTGCTCACCTTGTTCACGTCGGCTTACTACTCGGCACCTGCCGATAGCCGCATCGGGTACAAGGCGCCTGCGCTTATACTCGATAACAACAATGGCCTGTCGCCGCTGATGCAGCATCAGGGCGAGAACGTGCTGCTCACCTTCTGGGCCTCGTCCGATGCCGAGTCACGCCTGACCAACCTGCGCTATGACAGGTTGTCACGTCAGCCCGGAGTTGCCTACAACCATGTGTCAGTCAATCTCGACCGTAGCGTCAATGTCTTCAACACCATCGTTCAACTTGATGACCTGAACCGTTCGGCACAGTTCTCGACGTCGGCCGATGCCCAGGAGACCATCATCAAGTGCTGGCGCCTCAACGAGGGCTATCATACTTTCCTGATTGACAAGAGCGGCAAAATCGTCGCCGTCGATCCCGATGCCGCCACACTGGCCGCCATCAAGTAATTTCCATTTCAATATCATAATGTACCAGAGGAACGGTTCTTCTGGTACTTTTTTTTGCTGAAAGGGTTGTTTGATGAGCTCACGCCCCGGTTTCCTCATGCTTCTCGCGCTTGAGGATAGGCTTGGTGAACCATCTGAAGAACGGGATGCGGCTCATCACGGCCAGCACCGCCAGGATCGCCACGGTGTAAAGCAGCACATAGGGCAGGGTGCGGGGCAGGTCGTTGCGCATGATGGTGATGCCCACGACACCGTCCACAAAGAAGGAGTGGTACAGGAAATAGAACATGCTGTCCTTGCCGATGCTGCGCAGCACCTTGCTGTCCCTCACCAGATTGAACACCAGTATCGAGATGGCGATCGAGCAGCACAGGATAAGTGCCTTCTCGGGGATGCCGCTCCAGCTGTAGTGGTCGGCTCCGTTCATCACGTTGCCGCAATGCGGGAACAGCCAGAAGATGAGCGGCAACAGCACCACGGCCACGGCAGCATGCAGCACATTGCTGTGCCACCAGCGCGTGTTGACCATGCCTTGACGGCAATAATAGCCCAGCAGGAAGAAGATGTAGAAATTCAGTGTGCGCTGCAGCGACAAGAAACCGCCCAGTCGTGTCAGTCCGCACAGCACTGAGATGACCAGTGCCAGCGAGAGATAGAGCAAGGGCCGTCGGAGCAGCGATTTGGGCGTATAGTAGAGAATGACTTTCCAGTAGGCCAGGCTCAGCAGATACCACAGCACGCCCAGCGGAAACCTCTCCATCGCTACCACAAAGTCACCGCCGTAGAGGTGGATGCGGATGCTGCCCAGCAGCTGGAAAACGCCCAGCGTGAAGAGGATGTTCACCACGCCACGCCACATGTCGCGGGCTGACTGAGCGTCGGGACGCCTCGTCAGGTAACCCGAAATGAGGATAAACAGGGGCATGTGAAACACATAGATGCCGCCCATCACCGCATGGTTCAGCGGATTGACATTGTCCAGGGTGGTGATGACATGGCCCAGGATCACCAGGATGATCAGCAGGCCCTTCAGGCTGTCTATTCTGTTGTCACGTGCCATAGGGGGGTATCACAGCATCATTTGCAGCAGGGCGACATCACGGTAAGTGTTGCCGCGTTTCACCCACGATTGCAGGATGCCCACGCGGCGGTAGCCGAAGTCCTCAAACAGATTGAGGCACACCGTGTTGTCAAGTGCGATGTAAACATATAACTGCCGCAGCCCGATGTGGTCGCGGGAATAAGCCGTCAGCAGTTCCAGCGCTTGACGGCCGAGGCCCTTGCCGCGTTGCTCGGCGGCGATGAACAGCCCTAGTTCGGCCCGGTTGTTCAGCGGGTCGAAGTTCAGGTAATCGATGGTGCCGATGGGAGCACCGTCGGCATTGGACGTGATCATCAGCCGCAGCTGGCGCTGGGCGTAGATGTCGCCCGTGTATTGCTCCAGATACTGCCACAATGCCTCGCGCGAGTAGGGGGCTACGGTATCGCTCACCGTCCACAGTGCGGTGTCGTTCTCCCAGCGGTAGAGCGTCTCCAGGTCGGTGGGCTCCAGGGCGCGCAGCGATAGGGTGTCATTGCTTAACAACTGGCTCATGATCAGGTCATTTTAGGGGATATCACAATACCGTGGCGGTCGGCAAAGATATGGAAGGCGATGCGCCCCTCGTCGCTGTGGGCGCCGATGTAGTCCACCAGGCGGGTATAGTCATAACTTCCGTCGTCGATCAGCACGTTGTGGTGTCCACTCTGGGGCAGACTCCCCGTGAACTCCTTGATGCCGGCACGCCGTGCCACCTCGTCAGGATGGTCGCTGATGATGACCCACGGCCATGACTCGATGGGTGTCTTGCCGCGCTTCGGCAACACGCGCTTGACCAGCCTCTTGGCCATCGATAGGCCGGCGCGCACCATCACGCCCAGCTTGACGATGGGGTAGAAGATGATGTTGAAGCGGGGGAAATGCTTGCGGTAGAAGATGAGCATCGCGTCATAGAATATCCTCACATAGCGCATCGAGTCCTTGTGCGTGCTCTCGCCCTTGTAATGGATCATCGGCGTCGGCAAGAACCAGTTCTCGTAGCCCGCCTTGACGATTCGGTAACTCAAGTCGATGTCCTCGCCGTACATGAAGAAATCCTCGTCAAAGCCGCCCAACTCCTGTAGCACGTTCGTCCGGCACAGCATGTAGGCACCCGACAGGATGTCGATGCATTGCGGCTCACTGTCGCTCAGGTAGCGCAGGTGATACTTGGCAAACCAGCGCGAACGGGGAAACAGCTTAGACAGGCCGAAAATCTTGCAGAATGACACCCAAGGCGTCGGGAAGGAACGCTTGCTCTCGGGCAGGAACACGCCGTTGGCATCGGTCATCCTCGCCCCGATGGCGCCACACTTGGGGTGAGACTTCATCCAGGCGATGCCTTCCTGCAGGCACTGCCGGGTGATGATGGTGTCGGGGTTGAGAATCAGGGTGTACTCTCCGCGGGCCTGCATGATGGCCTGGTTGTTGGCCCGGGCAAACCCCACGTTCTCCTGGTTCTCGATATAGGTGACCTGCGGGTGGCGTTCGCGAGAGAAGGCGATGCTGTCGTCGCCCGACAGATTGTCCACGACGATGACCTCGCCCGTCATGCCCTGCATGGCTTGCTCTACCGACCGCAGCGTCTGCTCCAGCAGATACTTCACGCGGTAGTTCACGATGACGACGGTCAGTTCTGTGCCCATATCAATGATAATAACGGATGGTTATTCGGTTTCGTATATGCTGCTCAGCGCTGCGCCCAGCGCGGTGCAGTAGTTGGCATACTTGGGGATGTGAAAATTCACCTTGTATAAACTCTCGAACTGCGGGAAGACAATCTTGCACGCTGTCAGCTGGGTGAGGTTGCCGATGAGGACAAAGTCCTTGATGCCGCTGTCAATTTGGGACAGCACGGCACACGAACCGATCGTCTCCAGCACCATGTGGGTTAGGGCCGTGGCAATGTCTCTGTCCGTCATCTTCACATGGGCCGCCTTGGCAAACAGCGATGCCGTCGCGTCGCGCGTCAGGTAATCGATATCGTCATCACAGATGTCGCTGATTGTCAGGTTCGCTCTGTTCCACACGCCTTCATCGGCCATCTCTGCCACGATGCTCATGTTGCTCGTGTGCAGCAGCAGGTGGGCCAGTCCTTGCAGCGTCCCACCGCCCATCGAGAGGCCCCCGATGTGCTTGATGTCGTCACCATCGACGCGCACCAGTGACGTGCCTGTGCCCATCGACACGACAATCATGTGGTCCAGGCCCGTGTCAAATCGTGCGCCGATGCCGTTGGCTTTGAACTCGTCTACCAGGCTGGTCGGCAAGTTGAGGATGGGCTCCTTGAGGCGTTTGGACCCCACGCCGGTGAGCAGCACATGGTCAATGTCGTCAACGGAGATATTGTTCTCGTGGAGGTATTTGCCCAGGGCACCATAGATGCCCGGCAGCGGGTCGGCGGTAGAGACGGTCATGGGTTTCATGATGCGCTTGTCGCCCTCGATTCCGATAATCTTGGTCGAACTGATGCCTGCGTCGATTCCGATAAGTATGCTCATGAAAATATGCTATAAACTATTTATACCTAGTCAATTACTTGTTGGGTCACTGGGCAGGTTCAGCCACAGGCGGTAACGGTCGCCGAAGCTGGCCACGGCTTCGCGCCACTGGTCATCGTCGCCCTCGCCCATGAGCAGGTCGCGCCATCCGGCCTTGAGCACGGCCCAGTCGTGGCGTTCCAGCTCGCTGGCAATCTGGCCTTTGCCCCAGCCACTATAGCCCACAATAAACTTAATGCGCCCCTCGACTGGACCACCCAACTCCACATAGCGCTTAATGGCCTCAAACTCACCGCCAAACCACACTCCGTCACCCACATCGATGGCGCCCGGGATGACGTCAGGACCCAGGGTGTGCATGTAGAAGAGCATCTCGGTGCCGACAGGGCCGCCCAGGAACAGGGGTATCTCCTCGACTGTCTCGATCTCGGGCATGAGGTCGCGCAGGTTGTAGCCCATGTAGTGGTTCACCACCACGCCCATGGCGCCCTCGCCCTCGTCAGGGTCCACGATGAGAATCAGCGACCGCTTGAAGAAGAAGTCGCCCACCGTGGGCTTGGCAACAAGCAGCGAACCCCGTTCGGGCAGGGGCTGCTGGTCGTTGAGGTGATAGATGTCCTGATCCCAGTCGTTCATGCTTGCAAATTTACAATAAAATCCCGTTACTGGCGCCCAATTCGGCAGAAAAACTTTCGTGTCTCCCTTCACGTTGCGGGTCATGCCCATTTTTTATCTCCTGGGGTCTAATAAATCGGCCTTTTTCACGTTATATATTATGGAAACAATATTTGATAGCAATGAAAGTCATGAAATTTGGCGGGACCTCGGTCGGATCCATCGAGAGCCTGCTCAACCTCAGGGATATAGTTAATGCCGAATCCAGGCCTGTCGTCGTAGTGGTGTCGGCCATGGGTGGGTTTACCAATCAGCTGCTCGCCATGTGCGAGCAGGCCCAGCAACGAGACATCTCGTGCCTCGACACGCTCGAGGTCGCGCGCAAGCGTCACCACGACGCTGTCGATGGCGTCGTCATCGAGGAGATGCGCGACCAGGTGCATGCCACCATCGACCGCTTCATCGACGAGAGCCTCAAGCCCTATTACCTTGCTCTGGCAACCAATCCGAGGATGCCGGTGGACGAAATCGAGCGCGTGTGCGACGCGATTGTGGCTCATGGCGAAATTCTGTCTTCGGCCATCGTCACGGGGATGTTCCAGGACGGAATACCTCATCTGTCGCTCAATTATATGCGCACCACAACCGATGCTCACGGCCGCGTGCTTGACTGGGAGGAGACCGAGAAACTGGTCAAGTCCGATTATGCCTCATTGAACGACGGCGGTGTGCATGTGGCACAGGGCTTTATCTCGCGCGACAAGCAGTCGGGCGACGTCACCAACCTGGGCCGTGGCGGCAGCGACTACACGGCGGCCATCCTCGCCACTCTGCTCGATGCCGAAGCCCTCGAGATCTGGACCGATGTGGACGGCTTTATGACGGCCGACCCGCGCACCCATCCTGATGCCACCGTAATCCCGCAGATGACCTACGAACAGGCCCAGCGGATGTGTGACGCCGGGGCCAAGGTCATTTACCCCCCGACCATCGCTCCGGTGGCCATGAAACGTATCCCCGTTTGGGTCAAGAATACCTTCAATCCCGATGCTCCCGGTACTGTGATTGTTGACTGAGAAATGAATTATTACAGCACCAATAACCGTCAACACAACGCCTCGCTCGAGCAGGCTGTCGTCAGGGGACTGGCTCCTGACGGGGGCTTGTATATGCCTCGACGGTTGCCTCAGTTGCCGATGGCCTTCTTGCGCAACATGACCGCCATGACCTTGCAGGAGATGGCATTTGCCGTAGCGTCGTTCGCGCTCGACGGTGACGTGCCGGCGAGTGTGCTCCATGACATCGTCTTCGATGCCTTCGACTTCGATATACCCCTGGTCACGACGTCGGGCGGAAATCATGTGCTCGAACTGTTCCATGGCCCGACGATGGCCTTCAAGGACGTGGGCACGCGCTTCATGTCACGCCTGCTCAACTATTACCGCTCCTGCCATCCCGAGTGGACCGACCTCAATGTCTTGGTGCCCACGAGCGGTGATACCGGCAGTGCCGTTGCCAACAGCTTCTGGTGCATGCCTGGCGTGAATGTCTATGTGCTCTTCCCTCGAGGCGCGGTGAACAGGATTCAGAAGTCGCAGTTCGCCACGCTGGGCGACAATGTCACGGCGATCGAGGTCAATGGCACTTTCGACGACTGCAAGACGTTGGTCGAGACGGCTTTCCTGGACAAGGACCTCAACGATGCCATGAGGCTCACCAGCGCCATGTCCATCAACTATGCGCGCATCATTCCGCAGATGACCTACTATTTCTGGGCTTACAACCAGCTGGTGAAGAAGGGTGTGGACCCCACTAACCTGGTCTTCGCGGTGCCGTGTTCCAATCTGGGAAATCTGGCCAGCGGACTGGTGGCGCAGCAGATGGGACTGCCCGTCAAGCGCTTCATCAGTGTGGAGAACCAGAACAACATTTTCTATAATTACGTCAAGACCGGCATCTTCACGCCCAAGCCCACGCAGTACAGCATCGCTCCTGCCCTGGACGCTGGGTGTCCTAACAACTTCGGGCGTATCGTGGACCTGCTGGGCTCTCACGAGAACATCTGCCGCCACATCCATGCCTACAGCTACGATGACAACCAGATCATCGAGACCATCCGCCAGACTTATCGTGACGAGCAGTATCTGCTTGACCCGCATACCGCGGTAGCCTATCGTGCCATGGCCGAGGACCTGCGGCCCGGCGAGACAGGCGTCGTGCTTGCCACGGCCCATCCCGCCAAGCTTCAATCCCTGATGGAGCACATCATCGAGGAGCCCGTGCCGTTGCCCGACCAGCTGTCGCGCTTCATCAACGGCGATCTCCTTGTCAAGAAGATGCCCAACGGCTTCACCGCCTTCAAGCGCCTCCTCCTCGACAACGCCTGAGGTAAATTACGGGCTGCCAGCCCGTAATGAGAACCGCACAGTCCTCCGTGCCGCGACACCGTCGCGGCCGTTACTTTTTCACAAGTAAAACTACAGCAGGAAGAACAGCGACACGCCGATAACCGAGATCAGCGCTCCCACCAGGCTCTTGGCCGTGATGGGCTGCTTGAATATCCAGTAGGCGGGCAGGATAATGATGATGGGAGTCAGTGCCATCAGGGTGCTGGCGATGCCGGCTGCAGTATATTGCACGGCGAGCAATGATGCACCCACACCCACAAACGGCCCGAAGATGGTCGTCAGTACTGCAGTCATCATCCCCTTGCGGTCCCGCACGCCCTTGGCCAGCGGTGAGAAACCCTCTTTGAAGGCCATCAGCAAGGCAAATCCGGCGACTCCGGCAACACAACGGAAGAAGTTGGCGTGGAACGGCAGCAACCATCCGGGCAGGGCGCCTGTGAGGGATGCCTCATAGTGGTCCATGCCTATCTTGCTCAGTACCAGACCGACGCCTTGGCACACGGCGGCGCCGATGGCGAACAGCACGCCGGCCAGCGGCAGCTTCAGTGACAGTTTGTGGTGGTCTCCACGGCCCAGCACGCTGATGGCGATGCCCGACAGTGTGACAATCATCGCCAGGATGGCGGTCGGACGGATTTCCTGGCCCAGTGTGAACCACGCCATGATGGCCGCAGTGATGGGCGCCAGGGTCATGAAAAGCTGGCCGAATTTGGAACCGATGATGATGTAGCACTGGAAGAGGCAGAAGTCACCGATGACATAGCCCACCAGGCCTGACAGCATCATCCACAGATAGGCTTCGGTGCTGGCATGAGCGGGCAGGAGAGTGCCTCCCGTCACCCAGAACAGGATACCCGAGAATACCAGCGTGATGACCATGCGCGACAGGTTCAGCGTCAGGTTGCCCATGCGCTTGCTGCCATACTCGCTCAGCAGCGCCGTCGCGGTCCACGAGAACGCCACCCCTATCGATATCAGTTCACCGACGTATTGCATGTCCGCAAAGGTACAACAATTTGTCGAATAGTCGATATGGACCGCCAATAGATGAAAGTAAAGAATTCTTATTTGCCGATTTTTGTCAAAAAAACTGAGGTCTAATGTCTAAAGTCTGAAGTCTTATTAGTATATTTGCAGATTGTAAACTATTGTTTGACCTGTTGGATTTGTTCAATGGGTTGAATAATAATGGATTAATGAAAAACAAATAGACTAATATATGAACGGAAAAACTAATGGAAAGAAAAAGAACAAGCGCCGCAACATCGTGCGCACGATGTGGACGTGCTTTGCCATAGTCGTGGCATTGCTGGTGGCGATGTTCGTGTTGATTTACAATGGCGTGATCGGCTATATGCCGCCCATCGACCAGTTGAAGAACCCCACAGACAAGTTTGCTTCGACCATCTATAGCGCCGACGGCGTGGAGATGGGACGATATTACCGCAGTCGCAGCAACCGCATCTATGTGGACTTTGACGAGATGTCTCCCCACTTGACAGATGCCCTGATTGCTACCGAGGACTCGCGTTTCTATGATCATTCGGGTGTGGATCTGAGGGCTATCGGACGCGCCATCGTCAAGCGCATCATCATGGGCCAGAAGAGTGCAGGTGGTGGCAGTACCATCACCCAGCAGCTCGCCAAGCAGCTCTATTCGCCTGAGTCGCACAACATCTTTGAGCGCGCCCTGAAGAAGCCCGTCGAGTGGGTCATCGCCGTCAAGCTCGAGCGCTATTATACCAAGGACGAGATTGTCAAGATGTACTTCAACCAGTTTGACTTCCTCAACAATGCCGTGGGTATCAAGATGGCCTCTGAGGTCTATTTCGATAAGGACCCCAAGGACCTGAATATCCAGGAGGCCGCCACTCTGGTGGGCATGTGCAAAAATCCGTCCTACTACAACCCCGTGCGGCATGCTGAGCGCACGCGCCTGCGTCGCAACGTGGTGTTCGAGCAGATGGTCAAGGCTGGCTTCCTTAGCGAGGCTGAGTGTGAGCAGCTCAAGAACACGCCCCTGGTGATCAAGTTCAAGAAACTGGACCACAACGACGGCCCGGCTCCCTACTTCCGCGAGGAGCTGCGCCGCGTCATGACGGCGAAGAAGCCCAACCGCAAGGACTACCCATCGTGGAACCAGCAGGCCTTCATCGACGACTCCGTGGCATGGGAGGTGAATCCTCTGTTCGGCTGGTGCAACAAGAACACCAAGCCCGACGGTTCACATTATGATATATATACCGATGGTCTGAAGATCTACACGACCATCGACTCCCGCATGCAGGACTATGCCGAGAAGGCTGTTGTCAAGCACATGAGCAAGACGCTGCAGCCGGCCTTCCTGCGTGAGCGCGGCGGTACCAAGAATCCTTATACCAACAACAAGAACGAGCTCTCGAGCGCCGGCAAGCAAGCGCTCATCAACGCTGCCATCCGTCACAGCGAGCGTTACCGTGTGCTCAAGGAGAAAGGTATGAGCGATGCCGAGATCATGGAGAACTTCAAGAAGCCGGTGCAGATGCACCTGTTTAACTACGAGGGTGGCTTCGACGCACAGATGTCGCCGCTCGACTCGCTGCTGTACACCAAGTCGTTCCTGCGCTGCGCCATGATGTCGATGGATCCCGTTACGGGCTTTGTCAAGGCATACGTCGGCGGTCCTAACTTCCGCTTCTTCAAGTATGACATGGTTTCGACGGGTCGTCGCCAGATCGGTTCGACCGTAAAACCGTTCGTTTATTCCCAGGCCATCGAGTTCGGCGGCCTCACCCCGTGCTCGACACGTCCTGGTGGCCCTCCCCACATCATCTGGAACAATGAGGTGTACAATCCTGCCAATGAGGGCAGTGGCGGCGGAATGGACCTGCGCAACGCTCTGAAGTACTCCAAGAACTGGATCTCGGCCGGCTTTATGCGCGGCACCCGCGAGAACTGGATTGAGCGCAACGGCTATTACACCATGACTCCCGACGAACTGGCCAAGTGGATGCACAGTTTCGGTATCACCAGCTACCTGGATCCTGTGCCTGCATTGAGCTTGGGTTCCTGCGAAGTCACTCTGCGTGAGATGGTTGCTGCCTACTCGGCATTTGCCAACGGCGGCATGCGCGTGGAGCCTGTCTATGTATCGCGCATCACCGATAACCGCGGTAACGTGGTCGCTGAGTTCACCGGCAACCAGACCGAAATCATGAGCGAGGACACTTACCTGAAGATGCTCTCGATGCTCACCGAGGTGGTTGATGGCGGTACGGGTGCTCGCCTGCGCTATGCCTACGGCATCACGGCCGAGATGGGTGGTAAGACCGGTACGACCAACTTCCACAGTGATGGTTGGTTCATGGGCTTCACCCCCGAGTTGGTTACTGGTGTGTGGGTCGGCGGTGAGGAGCGCTATATCCACTTCAACAGCATGGCCATGGGACAGGGTGCCGAGGCTGCCTTGCCTATCCTGGGATATTTCATGAAATGGGTCTTCGACGACAAGCAGCTGCCCTACAAGCAGAGCACAAAATTTGAATTCCCCAAGAACTTCAACGCCTGCGGCGACGAGCTGGGCGGCTACGCCGGTAGCGGCGGTGGCTGGCACGGCGGTGGCGGCGGTGGCGGAGACGCTGGCGACGGCGGTGGCGGCGGAGGCGGCAACGACGACGCCACCGAAGGCCTCTTCGACTAAACAAGTGAACAGTTAATAGTTAATAGTTAACAGTTTGTTTCTATGGCAGATAGCTTGACCTTAGACAAAAGCAAGGAATTCGCTATAAGGATTGTTTATCTTTACAAATACTTGTGTAGCGAAAAGCATGAGTTTATCATGTCTAAACAGTTATTGCGTTGTGGCACTTCCATAGGTGCGAATCTTTCGGAGGCTATGTATGGTGTCAGTCGCAATGATTTCATTGCAAAAGTCTTCATATCTCTTAAAGAAACAGCTGAGACAGAGTATTGGTTGGAGCTATTGAATAAGACAGGATTTCTGTCTGATGCCGAGTATAGCAGCATTGACAATGATTGTAAAGAGTTAATTAGACTATTGACTAGTATAGCAAAAACGGCTCGTCAACACGCTACAAAAGAATAATGATAGCATGAAATAAAAATGAGAACATAAATCTATGTTCTCATTTTTTTATGGTGACAGCCTCAAAAAACTGTTCACTGTTCTCTATTCACTGTTAACTAAAAAAAGCTTTTCTGTGCTGCGGCCAGGGTGTTCTTCATCAGTGAGCAGATGGTCATGGGACCGACGCCGCCGGGGACGGGGGTGATGTAGGAGCACTTGGGAGCGACCTCGTCAAACTTCACGTCGCCGTTCAGGCGATAGCCGGTCTTGCTGTTGGGATCGGGAACGCGAGTCGTGCCCACGTCGATGACAACGGCACCTTCCTTGACCATGTCGGCTGTCACAAAGTCGGGACGGCCGATGGCAGCAATGATAATGTCAGCCTGGCGGCATTCCTCCTTCAGGGTTGTCGAGTGGCTGTGGCAGACGGTTACCGTGGCGTCACCATATTGCTTCTGCAGCATGAGCTGTGCCATGGGCTTGCCGACGATGTTGCTGCGACCCAGCACCACGCACTTCTTGCCCGAGGTGGGAATCTGGTAGCGTTGCAGCAGGGTGATGATGCCCAGAGGCGTTGCCGAGATGAAGCAGGGCAGACCGAGGGCCATGCGGCCGGCGTTCATCGGGTGGATGCCGTCCACGTCCTTGCGGTGGTCGATAATGCTAATCACCTTCTGCTCGTCGATGTGCTTGGGCAGGGGCAGTTGTACGATAAAGCCGTCAACATCCGGGTCGTTGTTCAGGTCGCGGATGCAGTCGAGCAGCTGTTCTTCGGTCGTGTCCTCGTCCAGACGGATGAGCGACGACTTGAACCCGCACTTCTCGCAGGCAATCACTTTATTCTTCACATAGGCTTCCGAGCCTCCGTCATGTCCTACCAGCACTGCTGCCAGGTGAGGACGCTTTTGGCCCGCTGCTATCATCTGATCCACCTCGGCCTTGATCTCTTCCTTGATGGCCGCGGCTGTCATTTTTCCGTCTATCAGTTTCATAATTAATGAGTTATCTTGTGTTTTAATATTTCTTGTTCAAAATCAAGGCACAAAATTACCACAAAAAAACCAATTACCCTACCATTAGCCCCTTCTTTTTTCCATTCCGCCCGATTCGGTATCACTCTCGAGCCAGCCGTGTTCGTCGTGTATGGCATGCCTCTGGCTTGAACTTTTACACGGGATCCACGTCGTAGTAGAGCCTGACCGACTTCATGCGGGCATCGGAGGCAATCATCTGCTCATAGAGCTGGCGCAGGATGCCCTTCACCTTGCTCATCGAGGCGGCGGTCTCCATCTTGAGGGTGATCTGGCGGATGTAGAGGTTCTGCACGCGTGACACGAACGGCGCCATCGGGCCCAGCACACGATTGCCGAAGACCTGTCGCAACAGGCCGCTGAAGCGCACCGCCAATTCGCCCGCAACGACGTCTTCGCGATGCTTGAGGTAGATGTTGATGACCTTGGTGAACGGCGGGTACCCGAACTGCTGGCGGTCGGCCAACTCATGTTGGTAGAAGCCCTCATAGTCATGCGTGCGGACGTAGTTGATGACATAATGGTCGGGGTTGCTGGTCTGGATGATGACCTTGCCCTGCTTGTGGGCACGGCCGGCACGCCCGGATACCTGTTCCAGCATGTCAAAGGCGCGCTCATGGCTGCGGAAGTCCGGGAAATTGATCATGGTGTCGGCATTGAGGATGCCCACGATGCTCACGGCGTCGAAGTCCAACCCTTTGGTCACCATCTGTGTGCCGACCAGGATGTTGGTGCGATGCTGGGAGAACTCGTCGATGATGCGGTCATAGCTGTTCTTGTTGCGGGTGGTGTCCAGGTCCATGCGCGAAATCTTCTCACCGGGGAACACGGCATCGATGTCGTCCTCGATGCGCTCCGTCCCGTAGCCGATGATTTCGATGCCGGGCAAGTGGCATGCGGGGCACAGGTCGGGCAGGGGCAGGGTGTATCCGCAATAGTGGCACACCAGGCTGTGGTTGTGCTTATGGTAGGTGAGCGATACGTCACAGTTCTCGCACTTGGGCACCCAGGCACACTCCTTGCAGCGCACCATCGGCGAATAGCCGCGGCGGTTCTGGAACAGGATGACCTGCTCGCCTGCTTGTAGTGCCTTGCGGCAGTCGGCGATCAGCTCGTTGCTGAACAATCCGCTCATCTCGCGGCGCTTGCGGGCGTCGATGGTGTCGATGACCTTGACCTCGGGCATCTTGATGTCTCCGTAGCGGGTGAGCAGTTTCACGAGACCGTATTTCCCTGCCAGGGCGAGGTGGTACACCTCGATAGCCGGTGTGGCGGACCCCAGCACGGTCTTGGCTCCGTGCATCTGTGCCAGCACCAGGGCGGCATTGCGGCCGTTGTAGCGCGGGGCGGGATCCTGCTGCTTGTAGCTGCTGTCGTGCTCCTCATCGACGATAACAAGGCCCAGGTTGGAGTAGGGGAGAAACACCGAGGAGCGCACGCCGATGACGACGCATGGCTCGCTCTTGTCGAGCAGGCGTTTCCAGATGTCCACGCGCTCATTGTCGCTGAACTTGGAGTGATAGATGAGCAGCCGGTCGCCGAAGACGCGCCTCAACCGCCGCGTCAATTGGGTCGTCAGTGCAATCTCGGGCACGAGGTAAAGCACCTGCTTGCCTAGTTTCAGGGCATCGGTAATCAGGTGCATATAGACTGACGTCTTGCCGCTGCTGGTCACACCGTGCAGCAGGGTGATGGCGTGCTGACGCATCGACTGGTGTATCTCGTTGTAGGCACGCCCTTGTTCTTCGCTCAGCTTGGGCGGCTCTTCCAGCACGCTGCCCAGGTCGGCAAAACGGTTGATTTCTTTCTTGTAGATTTCCAGCATGCCGCGCTTGACGGCTTCGTGAAGGACAGCTCCGCTCACCCCGGCGCGCTTGAGCAGGTTTTCCTTGCTCACCTCCTTGACGTCTCCGCCTTGCAGCCAGCGCGACAGGTCCAGGTAGGCCAACAGCAGGGACTCCTGCTTGGGCGCTCGTTTTAGCTGGTCAAAGAATTGGTGCAGTGTCTGCTCGTCATCTCGGGAGATGGCAAGGCGCACACATGCCTCTGTTTTAGGACGATAGTTATCGACAACACGCTCGCTCACGTGCAGCGCATCCATGTCCAACAAGTGGCTGACATTTCGTTCTACGGTCTTGAATCCGGTTGACTTGGCAATTTCGGCAATCTGAACGCGTCCACGCTGGGCTGTAAAGTCCAGAATGACGCGCTCTCGGTCGCTCAACTGCCCTGGCTCGCTCTCCTCGAAGTCGGGATTGACACTGATGGTGGTCTCGCTTTCTACTTTCAGCCCTGAAGGGACGGCGGCCTTATAGACCTCTCCCATAGAACACAAATAGTAATCTGCTATCCATTGCCAGAATTCCAGCTGAGGATGTCGCAGGATGGGTTTGTCATCGAGCGTGCCCAATATTTCCTTCACGTCATAGCCTTTTGGCTCTCTGTCGTGCAGTGAAGTGACAATGGCAGTGAAGATTTTTTTGCGGCCGAAAGGCACCAGCACGCGCATGCCGATGGAGAGGGACATTCCCTCAGGAATCCGGTAGGTATATGTGCCTGGCAGCGCCAGCGGAAGCAGTGTTTCGGCAAATCTGGGCATAAATAATAATTTCTTAAATCTTCACTTTAAATATATGCGATTTAAATATTGATTAACAATACAATAAATTGCGTTTGTATTAAAATCTTGTGTTTTAAGGAAAATATTTAAATAATCGCTTTAAAAATGCTATTATATGTCATTATTAAATAATATGTTATAAAATCATTCGCCAAGATACTTCTGGTAGATGCGCTTCTCTTTCTCGGCAGTGGCTGTCCAGCTTACTTCGGGCGGTAATTGCTGGTCGATATTTCCGCTCAGCAGTTGCACGGCGCGGTCGGTGAAACGCTCCACAAAATGATCTCCCAGGTCGATGGCGTTCTCGCGTCCCACGGCTTCGGCGGTGCCTATGACGTTGGTGGCAACAACGTGGGCGCCGCAAGACAGTGCCTCAATCACGACCAGAGGCAGACCCTCCAGGCTGCTGGGCAGAACCAACAGGTCAACGCAGTTGAGCATATCGGGGATCTCGGAGTGCGGTACTCGTCCGGTGAACAGGCAGTCAATGCCTTTCTCCTTCATGAGACGGGATGTCTCCTCGAGTTGGAATCCTATGCCTATGGCCCAGAACACCAAGTTGTTACCGTGTTTGCGCTGAATCTCGCTGAAAATCTCGGGGAGCATGAGGACATTTTTCACGGGTTCAAAGCGCCCCAGGTAGGCGACCACCTTCTTGCCCTCACCGATGTGATAGTGCTGGCGCAGTTGAGCGCGGCGTTCGTCGCTGTAGCGGTGGAACTCCGAGCTGGCGCCGTTGAGCAGCACCTCGGCGGGAAATCCGTCGGTCAGGTCGGCGTGGGCCCTGTCCAGAAGTCCTTGACTGACAAAGAAGTTGCAGTCGGCCTTGTGCAGCAGCTTGATAGTGGCTTCCTTGATCATCGGGTCGCGCGGCGGCTCGGTGTAGATGGTGGCGCCGTGCCAGGTGATGAAGCAGGGGATGTGCAGGTGCTCTTGGGCGAATATGCCGGCATGGCCGGCCATGCGGTCATGGGCGCTCACCAGGTCGTAACCGCGCATTTCCCACCCCAGCCGGTGCAGGCGGCGCATCAGTGCTCGGGGCGGTTTGTGGAACAGCCGGTGCAGGATCACGTCGCTCCAGCGGCGACGGTGCCAGGTGATATGTACCTTCATGCCCAGGTCCTCGATCTCGTCGGGGCGCTTGTCCAGTTTGGGACTCTTGCGCAGCAGGCGCATCAGCCATCCGTCGTACAACTGGAACATGTGCACGTCCACCTTGTAGTCCGAAGCTTGCTGCAGGTGTTTAGCGCGGTTCAGCACTGCATTGAACACGCCGAGCCTCCAATTGATGTCGCCCTCAAAAACTACCGCAATCTTTTTCATAGCGATTCTCGTGATTGATTTTTCAAGCAAATTTAGACATTTTTTCCCAAGCGTGCAACACATCGGCGAAAAATCATCGCCTGATAACGAAAAAAGGCCAAGCGATATCGCTTGACCTCTTTCTTAGTAGCGGGAGCCAGACTCGAACTGACGACCTTTGGGTTATGAGCCCAACGAGCTGCCACTGCTCCATCCCGCAATTTGCGAGTGCAAAAGTACTGCTTTTTTTCGACATAGCAAGAGTTAGAGCGAAAAAAATGTGTTTTTTAACATAATTTTACCAAAATCAGTAGGATTGCAGGGTAGAACGTATATGGTACTTTATCCAATGAACAAGGACGCCAAGTCCTTGTCTGTTAAGACAAAAACTTGGCGTCCTTGGATGATTCGGTGTTGTGGAGCCGTATTACAGACCGATCTTCTTGAAGAAGTCGTTGCCCTTGTTGTCCACCAGGATGAAGGCGGGGAAGTCAACCACGCGGATTTTCCACACGGCCTCCATGCCCAGCTCGGGATATTCAACACACTCGATACTCTTGATGCTCTCCTGTGACAGGATGGCTGCGGGGCCGCCGATGCTGCCCAGGTAGAAACCGCCGTGCTTCTTGCAGGCGTCGGTCACTTCCTGGCTGCGGTTGCCCTTGGCAATCATCACCATGCTGCCGCCCAGGCTCTGGAACAGGTCCACATAGGGATCCATGCGGTTGGCAGTCGTCGGGCCCATCGAGCCGCAAGGCATACCCTTGGGCGTCTTGGCGGGGCCGGCGTAGAGCACGGGGTGGTCCTTGATATACTGGGGGATACCCTCGCCGCGGTCATAGCGCTCTTTCCACTTGGCGTGGGCGATGTCGCGACCCACAATGATGGTGCCGCTCAGCGAAACGCGGGTCGAAACGGGATACTTGTCGAGGATGGCGAGCGTCTCGCTCATCGGGCGGTCTAGGTCGATCTTGATGCCGCCGCCCTCGCCGGCCTGACGCAGCTCTTCGGGGATGAGTTCGGTGGGGTTGTCATCGAGTTTCTCGATCCACACGCCGTCCTTGTTGATCTTTGCCTTGATGTTGCGGTCGGCACTGCAGCTCACGCCCAGGCCGATGGGGCAAGATGCGCCGTGGCGCGGCAGACGCACAATACGCACGTCGTGGGCCATATACTTGCCGCCAAACTGGGCGCCCAAGCCGATCTTGTAAGCCTCTTCAAGTACCTGTTTCTCAAGCTCGATGTCGCGGAAGGCGCGGCCCGTCTCGTCACCCGTAGTGGGCAGGTTGTCATAGTAGTGGGTCGAGGCCAACTTCACCGTGAGCAGGTTCTTCTCGGCACTGGTTCCGCCGATGACGAAGGCGATGTGATAGGGCGGGCAGGCTGCCGTGCCCAGGGTGCGCATCTTGTCCACCAGGAAGGGCACCAGCGTGCCGGGGTTCAGAACGGCCTTGGTCATCTGGTACAGGTAGGTCTTGTTGGCGCTGCCGCCACCCTTGGTGACGCACAGGAAGTGGTATTCCATGCCCTCGGTGCACTCCAGGTCAATCTGGGCGGGCAGGTTGCAGCGGGTGTTCACCTCCTCATACATGCTCAGGGGGGCATTCTGCGAGTAGCGCAGGTTCTCCTGGGTGTAGGTGTTATAGACGCCGCGCGCCAGGGCCTCCTCGTCACAGAAGCCGGTCCACACCTGCTGGCCCTTCTCGCCGTGGATGATGGCCGTGCCGGTATCCTGGCACAGCGGGAGCTGACCCTTGGCGGCTACCTCGGCATTGCGCAGGAAGGTCAGTGCCACATACTTGTCGTTGTCGCTGGCCTCGGGATCGCGCAGGATCTTGGCCACCTGCTCGTTGTGGGAGCGGCGCAGCAGGAAGTTCACGTCGCGGAAGGCCTGCTGGGCCAGCATCGTCAATGCCTCAGGCTCGATTTTCAGGATGGGTTTACCTTCAAACTCGCCCACTGACACATAGTCGCTGGTGAGTTTGTAGTATTCGGTGTCGTCTTTGCCCAACTGGAACATGGGCGCATAGCGGAATTCGGGATTGTTTGCCATAAATACTCGTATTTAATTGATTGTAGATGTTGAACTCGATTTTTTCGTTTACTGCGGCAAAGGTAGCCATAATTCTTCAGAAATCCAAAACGGGACACAGGGACGGCTCTTTTGTCCCATTTTCACCCCTCGGTGACGTCGTCAAAGCCCAGACGCTTGAAGTCGTCGGGTAGGGGGGCGGTGATGTCGATTTCCTTGCCGCTGACGGGGTGGGTGAAGCGGATGCGGTGGGCCTGCAGCGAGATGCCGCCGTCGGGATTGCTGCGAGGCGCCCCGTACTTGAGGTCGCCCTTGATGGGGCAGCCGATGGCCGACAACTGGGCCCTGATCTGGTGCTTGCGGCCGGTGATGAGGTCCACCTCGAGCAGCCAATAGCGCTGGCTGGCGGCGATGACGCGATAGTTGAGCACAGCCTTCTGGTGTCCCTCGCGTGGAACGATGCTCACGTGGGTCTTGTTGTTGCTTTCCACGTTCTTCAGGTAGTGGGTCAGGGTGTCGGCGTCTTTTGGCGGCTGGTTGCCGACCACGGCCCAATAGGTCTTGTGCACCTCGCCCTTGCGGAACAGCTCGTTCATCCGCGACAGGCCCTTGCTGGTCTTGGCCATCACCACCAGGCCGCACGTCGGGCGGTCGATGCGGTGGGTCACGCCCAGGAAGACGTTGCCCGGCTTGTCATATTTCTCCTTGATCCAGGCCTTTACGCTGTCGATGAGCGTGGGGTCGCCCGTGCGGTCACCCTGAACCAGTTCGCCAGCCTGTTTGTTGACGATGATGATATGGTTGTCGTCATACACTACTTCCATGTCTGTCGGGCCGCGCCGTTAATGGATTGCGGCACTGCAAAGTTACATTCTTTCCGGCAATCCATCGGCCGATGAGCGCAAAAATCTTACCCTTATCGATGAATTTCTGTCCCTGGAAACCTCGCGATATCGTCGATTTTGCCATGATTAACGGTCAAGAGCGGCTAAAATCCGTTCGCGCTGCATTTAATGTGCTGTAAATCAATTCTTTGGCTTGTGTTTTCGTTGAATTGTTTTAGGTTATGATAGTTAATCTCTTGATTTCAAATATGTTACATGATTCATACAAGCACTATGATAAAAAAAAAGAAAAACTTTTTGACAAATTTACATTATTTATAAAAAAAATCACTAATTTTGCAAGCCTGTCTTTTATAGATGTGGAGTTAAGAAACAAGTGAAACTGTAGATTGGCGATCCCTTAGTGTGCGGATTGTGGATAAAGGTCTGCCTAGGCCTGAAATGTTGGGGTTTCGGGCCCTGAGAAAGTTTTGTGTTTTGAAGCCGAATGGAAGTAGAAGACGGTACCACAAATAAAGTAAACTTATAAAACATTAATAATTAATTAATTAAACTAAAATTTATGAGTCTAAAACATTTACTCTTGTTCCTTGTCATGGCACTTGCCACGCTTGGTGTTACCGCCCAAGTCAGTGGTACGGTGTATGATGAGAACAATGAACCGGTCATCGGTGCATCAGTCGTTCAGCAGAGCAATCCCAAGAACGGCGTGGCTACCGACTTTGACGGTCATTTCACATTGAATGTGCCATCCGGCACTAAGATTAAAGTCACCTATGTGGGTTATGAGGACGCCGTTCTCGAAGGTAAAAACGGCATGAAGATCATCATGAAGCCCAAAGGTGAGATGCTTAACGAAGTCGTCGTTACCGGTTACCAGAAGGTGGATAAGCGACTCTTCACCGGTGCTACCCAGAGCGTGGACGCTGAGAAGACCAAGCTCTCGGGTGTGGCCGATGTGAGCCGTGGCCTCGAGGGCCGTGTTTCGGGTGTGCAAGTGCAGAACGTGTCAGGTACCTTCGGTACTGCCCCCAAGATCCGCGTCCGCGGTGCTACCTCTATCTATGGTAGCTCCAAGCCCCTGTGGGTTGTGGACGGTGTAATCCTGGAGGACAACGTGGACATCAGCGCCGATGATCTGTCATCGGGTGACGCTACCACGCTGATTGCTTCGGCCGTTGCCGGTCTGAACGCCGACGATATCGAGAGCTTCCAGATTCTGAAGGACGGTTCCGCAACCTCGATCTATGGTGCCAAGGCTAACGCCGGTGTGATCGTTATCACCACCAAGACCGGTCGCAAGGGATCGACCTCGATCAACTACACGGGTGAGTTTACCTATCGTCTGAAACCCAACTACCGTGACTTCAACATCTGCAACTCTCAGGAGCAGATGAGTATCTTGCGCGAGATGGAGCAGAAGGGATGGCTCGAGTATGCCAACCTGGTGAACAGCACCACCTCCGGTATCTATGGTCAGATGTACACCCTGATGGACACCTATGACCCGACTACCGGTACCTATGGCCTGCCCAACACACAGAACGCACGCAACCAGTACCTCCGCGAGGCCGAGCTCCGCAACACCGACTGGTTCGACCTGCTGTTCAACAACAACATCATGCAGAACCACGCCGTGAGCGTGTCGGGCGGTACCGACAAGGGCTCGTTCTACACCTCGATGTCGGTAATGACCGACCCGGGATGGTACAAGAGCAGCCGTGTTGAGCGCTACACCTTCAACGCCAACGCCATTTACAACCTGACCGACCACATCAAGATTAAGCTTCTGAACAGCAACAGCTACCGTGACCAGAAGGCTCCCGGTACCCTGAGCCAGAACGTCGACGTGGTTTACGGTGAGGTAAAGCGTGACTTTGATATCAACCCCTATAGCTTCGCGCTGAACACTGCACGTACCCTTGACCCCAACAGGCGTTATGTGCGCAACTACACCCAGTTCAACATCTTTGACGAGTTGGAGTCCAACTACATCGATGTTGAGGTGACCGACCTCAAGTTCCAGGGTGAGCTCTCAATCAAGCCCATCATCAAGCAGGACCAGTCGCTGGAGTTCATCCTCCTCGGCTCGATGCGTTCAGTGAACTCTGAGCAGAACCACTACGTCCTCGAGAGAAGTAACCAGGCCAACGCCTACCGCGCCGGTATCATCCCCGAGAACGCCATCATCCGTTCGTCCAATACCTACCTCTATACCGATATCGACGTGCCCAACGCACTGCCCGAGAGTGTTATGGAGGAAGGTGGTATGCTCTTCTTCTCCAAGAACAGCCTGAAGACCTTCGACTTCCGCTTGACCGGTCAGTATCAGAAGGAATTCAACAACGGACAGCACCTCATCAACCTCTATGCAGGTATGGAGGCCAGCCGCGTTGACCGCTTCTATCAGTCCTTCGAGGCTTGGGGCGTTGTTTATGACAACGGTAACCTGCCCGCCCTGAACTACAAGCTCTTCAAGCAGATGCAGGAGGAGAACGGTGCCTACTACAGCGTGGGTAACACCCGCCGCCGCAATATGGCCTACTTCGCCAACGCCAACTATGCATTGCTTGGCCGCTATGTATTGAACGGAACCGTACGCTATGAGGGTTCTAACCTCATGGGTAAGACCGACCAGAGCCGTTGGCTCCCCACCTGGAACGTATCGGCTGCATGGAACCTCTATGACGAGCCCTTCTTCCAGAATATGTCCCTCTATCAGAAGGGAACCCTTTCCTACGCTAAGCTGCGTCTGAGCTACTCGCTGACCGGTGAGAGCGGCCCCTCGGGCTATGCCAATGCCGAGGCCCTCTATTATCCCACCCGTCCCTGGCGTCAGGAGATTGCTGCCTATGAGACCGGTCTGTATCTGGCTGGTCTGGGCAACAGCGAGCTCACCTATGAGAAGAAGCATGAGTTCGACCTTGGTGTCGACCTCGGTTTCCTCTGGAACCGCTTCAACCTCGTGTTCGACTGGTACTTCCGTAACAACTATGACCTGATTGGTCTGATCCGCACCCAGGGTGTCGGTGGTATCACCTCTAAGTATGGTAACGTGGCCGAGATGAAGTCGCATGGTGTCGAGTTCACCATCTCGTCTCGCAACATCGAGCCCAAGCGCCCCGGTGGCTTCGGTTGGAGCACCGACCTTACGTTCTCCTATGCCGTGACCGAGATCAGCAAGTTGCAGTCTCGTTCGCGTGTCATCGACCTGGTAACCGGTGGTGGTTTCCCCTTGGAGGGCTATCCCCATCGTGCCATCTTCTCGATTCCCTTCGCTGGTCTCGACAGCCACGGTCTGCCCCTGGTTTATGACGAGTCTGGTAGCATCTCTAACGTGGGTGTAAACTTCCAGGAGTATGAGCTGCTCGACTTCCTCAAGTATGAGGGCCCGGTTGATCCTCCCTACACTGGTGGTTTCGGCAACATGTTTGACTTCAAGGGATTCCACCTGAACGTCTTCATGACCTACTCGTTTGGCAACAAGCTCCGTCTGGATCCTGTCTTCGGTGCTGGTTACAGCGACCTGACCTCCTTCACCAAGGACTTCAAGAACCGCTGGGCTCTGCCCGGTGACGAGGCAGTGACCGACATTCCCGCTATTGCCTCACGCCGTCAGGTTTACTCCAACGACTACCTGAGCATGGCTTACAATGCCTACAACTACAGCACGGTGCGCCTGGCCAAGGGCGACTTCATCCGTCTGAAAGAGGTTTCTCTGACCTACGACCTGCCCAAGAGCCTGATTTCTCACCTGCGCCTGAACACCGCTTCTGTCAAGTTTGCAGCTACCAACATCTGCCTGCTCTACGCCGACAAGAAGCTCAACGGCCAGGATCCTGAGTTCTTCAACAGTGGTGGTGTGGCTTCGCCTAACCCCAAACAGTTCACCCTCACCGTGCGTCTGGGTATGTAATGTCAGTTGTTACACATTATATATAATATATAAAGATCATGAAATTACGATATAAAATATTGTTTATTGCCGTAGCGCTGATCGGTTTGAGCTCATGCAAGGACTTTCTTGACACGGTTCCCGATACCCGCGTTTACCTGGTGAACCTGGATCAGCTCTCTGAGTTGCTCGTGTCAGGTTACATGGATTCGAACTATGCCCTCGTCGGTGAGTTGTCCAGCGACAACGTGATCGACAACAATTCACCCAGTGACGACGGTGTTCGTTACCACCTTAGCTTCTACAGCCAGGCCGACGAGCAGGTCTATGCCTGGGAAGATGTGGATCTTGATATCTCGAGTTCTGACACTCCCTCTGGCGTGTGGAGCGGTTGCTATGGCGCTATCGCCATCGCCAACGCCGTTCTCGAGAAGACCGACGAGTTTGAGTCTACCGGCATGATCGAGGGTGAGCCCATCACCCCCACCGACCAGGCCCGCATCAATGCCATCAAGGGTGAGGCCTACATGATCCGTGCCTATCACCACTTCATCCTGGCCCAGATCTTCTGTATGCCTTGGCGTGGTGAGACGCTGAGCGCTTCGCTGCCCGGTATCCCCTATACCACTTCTCCCGAGAAGGAGCTTGACCCGAAGTACGACCGCGGTACCCTGAAGCAGACCTACGACATGATCGAGGCCGACCTGCTGGAGGGTCTGAAGTATATCACCGACGAGTACTACAAGGTGCCCAAGAACCACTTCAACGTGGCTTCGTCCAACTCCTTCGCAGCCCGCTTCTATCTGATGAAGCGCGAGTATGATAAGGTGGTTCAATATGCAACCGCTGCCTTCAAGGGCTCTGACCCCATGACTATGCTGAACGATGGCTGGTGGCAGGACGACTTCTACTACATCAGTGACATCGGCCGCTACTTCACCAGCATCGAGCGCCCCTGCAACTTCCAGCTGTTCACCAACTACAGCACCTGGTGGCGCCGCTTCCTGGGATACCGCTTCACTTGCAACCGTGATGCTAAGCGCGGTACCATCCAGGGTCCCGGCCCGTCCTGGGCACGTTGCCAGTACCAGAACACCAAGACCAAGGAGAAATTCGCGATGATGCCTTGCTTCAACGGCGTCTGCGGTAGTGCCGGCGGTCAGGAGTACGGTGCCTACTTTGCAGGAACCTGCTTCGAGCAGTTCGAGTACACCGACAAGATTTCGGGTATCGGCTATTGCCATGAGATTCGTCCCGAGTTCACCGCCGAGGAGACCCTCCTCATGCGTGCCGAGGCCAATCTGTTCCTGGGCAACATCGATGCAGCCTTCGACGACCTCTACATCTGGAACCACGAGCACCTCTCCGAAGACGAGTCGCGCAACTACAACATGACTGAGCTCTTCAAGGAGGACATCATCAAGTTCTACGGCTGCTATGATGATCCCGAACGCAAGGATCCCGGTTACAACATCGTGATGAAGTTCAACATCGATGAGGTATGTCCCAGCGACAAGTACCACATGACCGACGAGATCGAGCCCTACATGCAGTGCGTGCAGCACTTCCGCCGCATCCAGTTGGTTCACATGGGTAACCGTTGGTTCGACATCAAGCGCTTCGGTTTCTCGATCAAGCACAAGATGGGCATCAGCGACATCTTCACCCTGGACGTTCTTGATCCTCGCTATGCAATCCAGATTCCTAACGAGGTTATCGGTGCCGGTCTCGAGCCCAACCCGCGCGTGACCAACAAGGCCGAGAACAGCTATGTTGTCAGCCGCAGTGAGAATGTACGTGTTTCTGACTAAATCATCTCATCACATTAAATGACTATGAAAAAGATTCAATATTATATATCTGCATTATTGCTCGTGGCTGTTGCGGCTATGTCGCTCTCCTCGTGCAGTGAGGATAAGTTGGGCCCGACCATCTTCCCTGATGTTGATGAGACCCTTGACCCCAGCTCATATACCTACAAGCTGGATAAGTTCCTCACCGAGAACTATCTCAAAAAGTACAACCTGACGTTCCTCTACAAGATGCCGGACATCAGCACCAACATGAACTACAATCTGGTTCCCGCTACCTACGAGAACTCGATTGACCTGGCTGTGCTGTGTAAGTATCTGTGGTTCGACGTGTATGATAAGATTGCAGGGGACGACTTCCTCAAGACCTACGGCCCCCGCATCATCCTGCTCATCGGCTCGCCCGCCTATAACCCCACCTCGGGTACCGAGATCGTCGGTCTGGCCGAGGGTGGTATCAAGGTGTCATTGTTCAAAGTCAATGCCATGCGCATCAACGACTTCAACATGATGAACGAGTACTACTTCAAGACGATGCACCACGAGTTCGCTCACATCTTGCATCAGACCAAGACCTATCCCAACGAGTTCAACACCATCTCGATCGGTCACTACGACAGCAACAACTGGCAGGACCGCAGCGAGGGTCAGGTGGCTTCCCTGGGATTTGTCACCACCTATGCTTCGAGTGAGTTCCGTGAGGACTTCGCCGAGACCATTGCTAACTTCATCGTCAAGACCGACGCCCAGTGGGACCGCATTCTGGAACTTGCCAGCCGCGGTTGGGCCAGTGGTGATGAGGACGACGTGACCAGCGAGTTCTACTGCTACTACTACTATCCCGACAATGACGCTACCCGCGACCTTGTTTACGTCAGCGAGTACAACGTCTTCACCGTGGTCGATGAGGACGGCACCGTACACAAGTACTGGCGCAACAACACTGACAAGGAGGGTAACCGCATCGTTGTCTATGATGTAGAGGACAAGGACGGCATCGATGGCGCTGACGCCATCCTCCAGAAGGTGCAGATTGCCCGCGAGTGGTTCAAGACCGCATGGAACCTTGACCTGGACGCCCTGCGTGAAGAGGTGCAGTATCGTCAGTCCCACTACGACATCACCGAGCTGCGCAAACTCGTCTATGACATTCAATAATGTTTCACCTTTAATACGATGAAAATAAAATGAAGAAGTTTTTAAATATTTCTCTGTTGATGTTCGTCGCCCTGTCGGCTCTGACATTGGGTTCTTGCAAGAACGAGGTTGACGAAATCTTTGACGAGGATGCCGTGGCTCGCTTGGACAAGGCTAAAGCCGAATACAAAGAGATCCTTACCAGCAACGGCGGCAAGTGGCAGATGGAGTATTATGCCAACAGTGATGAGCCTGGCTACGTCTATCTGATGACCTTCCGTAACGACGGTTCTGTGACTATTTCGGGAAAGAACGGATGGATCGGTTACACCGAGGGCGAGTCCCTGTGGATTCCCACCTATGGTACCCAGACTTCACTCTGGGAGGTGATTACCGACAACGGTCCCGTACTCTCCTTCAACAGCTTCAACAAGTACTTCCACTTGTTTGCTGACCCCGAGGATATCCCCAGCTTGAGTGATGAGGATGTCGATGAGACCGGTTACGGTCACGAGGGTGACTACGAGTTCGACCTGATGAAATACTCTAACGACACCCTGTACATCTCGGGTAAGAAGTATGGTATCGACATGATTATGACTCGCGTTGATGCCAGCGTAGATGACCATGTCTATATGGACGAGGTAGTCGCTATGGCCGACTCCTTCTTCAACGCCAAGATTCCTCAGGTCTATATCAACCTGCCGAATGACGTGCGCTGGATTGTCAAGAATGGTGCTTCCAGCATCTTGAAGATCTTCCGTGAGGGTGCCGACGAGATCTCGACCGCCGAGACCCACAACGTCATCATCACCCATGACGGTCTGTCGTTCATGAATCCCATCACCCTTGATGGCTACACGATCAAGAACTTCATCCGTCAGGCCGATGGCTCGCTGCTCTGCCGTGATGACAACACCACGACGATCACTGCCGATGACCTGAGCAACGTGTTCATGATTCCCACTTTCACCTGGAAGTGTGACACGACCCAGATGGGCGGCGTGTTCTACCAGAAAGTGCAGAGCCTCAAGGCTGAGCTCAACGACTACGGTAAGCGCAAGCTTGCAACCATCCAGATTGCTTACAATAACAACCTGGGTAAGTACATCGTTGATTTCGGCTGCATCTATCAGAAGAACACCTTCCATCCCACGTTCTACTTTGACGTAGAGGCTGTGAGCGAAGACCAGATTAGGTTCCACTACACTGGCGAGGGTGATGCCGCTAGCGGTGTCTATGGCCAGCGCTGCCCCTCGATGGTGGCATTTGTCGAGGCCATGAGCGGCATGACATTCAAGTTGACAACGAGCTCATTGCTCGCTCCCGTCGACATGAGGTTGACTGACGCATCTACTTCGGCAAACTACATCTACGTGAAACTCTAATCGAGTGAAGATTCACTTTCAACAATCGGGGCTGCGCCCCGGCGATTTGGCCCCGATTGTTGATTAAATCGAAAACAACGAATTTTTATTAACATAATTTTTTGATTCATTTTTATGAAAAAGATCTTACTTTTAGCTGCAGCCGCACTCATTGTGACGTCTGCCAATGCGCAACTCAAGCGCTCTGAGACCACTGTAGTTCCGTCTCGCCCTCAAGTACAGCTCGTGAAGCCTGAGGCCAAGATGGAGGTTGCCCAGAAACGTATGCCTGGCGCTCCCATCCCCAACATCAAGAAGGATAAGCCCTATGCTAACATTGATGTTTGGTACCACCGTCCCGCTGGCGCTTTCCCCGCTGGTGTCGTTATGGAGGATGGCGTTTATGCAGGTATGCTCTACGCTCCCTACATCGCTGTAACCCCCTATGTGGACTATACTTTCCACGGATTTGCCGATGGTCAGACTCCCGACGCTTCCTTTGAGTGGGAGGTTCAGTACTGGGATGTACTCGAGACTGGTGAAGAAGAGCAGATATGGAACACCTTCTACGGCCAAGACCTGACGATGCAGTATGGCTATGAGATTGACTCTGTGCCCTTCCTCTATGTCGTTGAGCCCACTGGCAAGATGGGTTACTTCAACCTCCGTGGTTTTGAGATGGGTGGTACTTCTGCCAGCCCCACGATTACCGCTGAGCACTGCTCTGCTGTTCTCTCTGTTCCCAGCACAATTGATATCTGGGACACCGACTACCTGAAGTCCAGTAAAAACTTCTGCTATGGTGGTATGAATGGCGACCAGCGCTACCCGATGACTTACATCAGCGGTGCTGAGCCTTACGGAAGCAATGCTCAGGGTTGGTGGTTCGGTAAGAACGGTTTCCACCAGGTGGCTGAGCCCCGTTACTTCGTTGACGGTATCGCTCAGGCTTTTGAGAAGCCCACTTTCCCCTATTTGCTCAAGCAGGTCGTTCTCGACTGTGCTGTTCTCGAGGTTACTGATCAGGTGGACATGACCTGCCGCATCTACAAGCTCGACGAGATTCCCGCTTACAATGACTCTGACGAGGTTGCTCTGCCCCTGGTTCCTGGTGAACTTATCGCTCAGGGCCGCGCTACGCTGACCCCCGAGACCACTGGTGACATGGTTGTCTTCACCCTCTTCGGTGAGGAGGACGGTCTGCAGTATGACATCACCCCGACCATCGACTGCGCTATCCTTATTTGCATCGACGGTTACAATGATCCCGAAATGGAGAACCTGACCGACTTCTCGGCACTGGTTGCCAGCGATGACATGACCGACGAGGGCTTCGGTGAGCTCGCTTACCTCAAGTTTGGTTATGTCAACGAGGACGGTTCTGCCGATTACTACTGGGCTGGTCTGAACAACTTCTTCACGAGCGGCGCCATGAAGACTGGTTTCTCCATCTTCCTGAGCACTGAGAATCCTTACCTCACCTTCAACTACAATGCTGAGGACGGTGAGTACACCTTCCCCAAAGAGGGTGGTCTCATGGAGAAGCAATTCGGTACCGCTACGACCCGCAGTATCGAGTTCTGGGCTTGGACTCCCAGCGCTGACGATGCTTGGTTCATTTCCTGCGCTGATGGCGAGGAGGTTCCCGAGTGGCTGAGCATTGAGCTGACCGACCAGATGAAGAACGGTGAGTTCACCGGTCTGGTAAATGCTGAGGTTGTTGCTGAGCCTCTGCCCGAGGGCGTAAATTATCGTGAGGCCGTTGTTCGCTTCGAGTTCCCCGGTGCTTATCTTGACTATAAGTTCATGCAGGGTGAGCAGGGACCCGAACCCATCAATAAGTTCGATATCGACCGCGACGGTGAGGTTGGCCTTGGTGACGTTAACTACCTGACCAACATGCTTCTGAACAACGATCAGGATCCCATCGGTGACTGTGATGAGGACGGCGAGGTAACCCTTGGTGACCTTAACGCTCTTGTTAACTACATCATGTCGTTGTAATCCCTTGATAGAGATATTTACTGAACTGAGATAATTACAGTTTCTTAACACATATCATCTATTACCCGATGAACCGGGGAGCCTGTGGTAGGCTCCCCGGCTCTTTTTACGATAAGTGTCATCTGCCCGTGGGACCCGGAATTTGCTTCTTTCAATAAATTTGACTAACTTTGCACGTATGAATGATCAAGATAGAGGAAATAAGGCATTGAAGCCTGTGCGCATCACAGCCATGCGCCAGACGGTGTATTCCGACCTCATGGCCCGCTACGAGAACATTATCGAGCACGCCTGTGACATCAGCGTGGGGCAGACTTTCGTCTCGGTTGACGGGAAGCGCCCCGAGGGGCTGTGCGAGAGCGCGTGGGAGTCGATGCGCGCCTTTGTCGAGGCCCTGGCCCGTGGCGAAGGCAACTTCTACGACGGGTGGATGCAGAATCCTTATTCGGCCATGATTTCCTGTAACGATGGCTTCCGTCCCGTCTCCTTTTATCTTGAAACTATAGACAACCAAAACTGACAAACGAATTCTGGATTATGAACATCAAATCAGCAGAGTATCAAATCAGCAACAGTGATTATCGCAAGTGCCCTGACACGACGCTGCCCGAGTATGCCTTCATCGGACGCAGTAATGTGGGCAAGTCGTCGCTCATCAATATGCTCACGGGGCGTAAAGCCTTGGCCAAGACCAGCGCCACCCCGGGCAAGACGCTGCTCATCAATCACTTCCTCATCAACGGCGAGTGGTATATCGTCGATCTCCCGGGCTACGGCTATGCCAAGCGCAGCAAGGAGGCCCGTGAGCAGCTCTGGCGCATGATTCAGGGCTATGTGCTGGGCCGCCAGCAGATGACCAACCTTTTTGTCCTCGTAGATAGCCGCCTGAAGCCGCAGAAGATTGATCTCGAGTTCATGCAGTGGCTGGGCGAGCATGGCGTGCCGTTCTCGATCGTGTTCACCAAGATGGACAAACTCGGCAAGGTTGCCGGCCCCGCCGCAGTCGAGGATTACAAGAAAGAGATGCTCAAGACCTGGGAAGAACTGCCTCCCGTGTTCATGACCTCCAGCGAGGACGCTCGTGGCCGTGACGAGCTGCTCGGCTATATCGACACTATCAACCAGCAACTGAAACAACAATAGTATTTATAGTATTTATAGTCCCTATAGTTACTATAGGGACTATAGAAAATATTCCTGCAATGATGAAAAAGACGATAATTCTTCTGGCAGCGCTATCGCTTGCCATGACTGCTGTGGCTCAGAGCCATCTTGAAGTCAACCTGGCTGAGGGCTGGCAGTTCTCGCGTGATAAGGCCAACTGGCAGCAGGTGACTGTGCCTCACGATTGGGCCATCAGTGGCCCCTTTGATAAGAAGTGGGACCTCCAGGTCGTAGCCATCAAGGAGAACGGCGAGGACGTCGCCACCGAGAAGTCAGGCCGCTCTGGCGCGCTCCCCTGGATCGGCAAGGGCTACTACAAGACCACGTTCACGGTGCCTCAAGGCTACGGCAATGCAAAACTCATCTTTGACGGCGCCATGGCAGACCCCTATGTCTATGTCAATGGCCAACTCGCGGGGCATTGGGCCTATGGCTACAACGCATTCATCGTTGACGTGACACCCTTTGTGAACGCCGATGGCACGCCCAACACGCTGGAGGTCACTCTCGAGAACAAGGAGGAGAGCAACCGCTGGTATCCTGGCGGCGGCATCTACCGCCCTGTCAAGCTGGTGATGACCCGCGAAAAGGATGCGGCACTCGACACGTGGGGCTTGTATGTTCGCACATTATGCATCGAGGGCGAAAAGGCCTCTTTGCAGGTCGAGCATCAGTTGGATGCCGCTACCGTCATCGACAATGACTTTGAATTGGAAATCTTGATCACCGATGCCCGCGGCGTGAAGGTACTCTCCAGTAAAACCCGCCCCGATGGCTTGGGACATTTCTCTGCACGCCTTGACGTGTATGCACCCTCGCTGTGGTCGCCCGAGCGTCCATATCTCTATAACATCACCGCCACATTGCGCCACAAGGGCATTGAGGTGGACCGCCAGAGCACCAAGGTCGGCATCCGCACCGTCTCGTTCAGCAAGGAGAGCGGATTCCAGCTCAACGGCGTGCGCCGCAGCATCAAGGGCGTGTGCCTGCACCATGACCTGGGCCCGCTGGGTGCCGCCATCAACAAGACGGCGCTCATCCGTCAGGTCGAGATGATGAAGGCCATGGGCGCCGATGCCATCCGCACCAGCCACAACATGCCCTCGACGATGCAGATGGAGGTCTGCGACAGCCTGGGCATGATGGTCATGGCCGAGAGCTTTGACGGCTGGAAGGAGCCTAAGGTGCGCAACGGCTACGGCAGCTATTGGGACGAGTGGTGGCAGAAGGACATCCGCAACCTGGTGCTCAACCACCGCAATCATCCCAGCATCATCATGTGGAGCGTGGGCAACGAGATCCCTGAGCAGTGGAAACCCGAGGGCGTGAAGCGTTACAAGGACCTCATCGCCCTGTGCCACCAGTATGACCCCAGCCGCATGGTGACCTGCGGCATGGACCAGGCCGACGGCGCCATCTACTGTGGCTTTGCGCAGGTGGCCGACGTCCCGGGATATAATTACCGCCTCCACAAGTATGAGGAAATGATCCAGCGCTTGCCGCAGGGCTTTATCCTGGGCAGCGAGACGGCCTCGACCGTGAGCTCACGCGGTCACTATTATTTCCCTGACACCATTGCCACCAACAAGGCCTGGCCCGACGGCCAGTGCTCGGGCTATGATGTGGAGTACTGCTGGTGGAGCAACGTGCCCGACGATGACTGGAAGATGCAGGACGACTACGACTGGACGGTGGGCGAGTTCGTGTGGACAGGCTACGATTACCTGGGCGAGCCGACCCCCTACGACGAATACTGGCCCTCGCGCAGTAGCTACTTCGGCATCTGCGACCTGGCCGGCCTTCCCAAGGACCGCTACTACCTGTACCGCAGCCACTGGAACAAGCAGGAGCACACCATCCACCTGTTGCCGCACTGGACCTGGCCCGACCGCAAGGGCAAGGTGACCCCGGTCTATTGCTATACCGACTATCCCACAGCCGAACTTTTTGTCAACGGCAAGAGCCAGGGACGCATCACCAAGAATGATACCACTCGCCTGGACCGCTATCGCCTGCGCTGGCGCGATGTCATCTATCAGCCCGGTGAGCTGAAGGTGGTCGTCTATGACGAAAATGGCAACAAGGCAGGACAGCAGATCGTCCGCACTGCCGGCAAGCCCAAGCGCCTCTTGCTGGAGCCCGAACGCAGGACCATCAAGGCCGACGGCAACGACCTGGCCTACATCACCGTGAGCCTCGTCGATAAGAACGGAACCCTGTGCCCCGATGCCGCCAATCGCCTGCAGTTCACCGTGACGGGCGCAGGAGCCTACAAGGCCGCGTGCAATGGCGATGCCACGTCGCTGGAACCGTTTACCGAGCCGCAGATGTGTCTCTTCCACGGCCAACTGGTAGTCGTTTGCCAAGCCGGTAAGACGCCCGGCGTGATGACCCTTACCGTCAAGGATCCCGCCACGGGCATCCACAACAGTGTCAAGATTAACGTGGAGTAGCATGGACTCAAACGAATATGCTCGACTGAAAACGCTCGCCGACGCGGGTATCAATGACCACACCCGCGCCCGCGAGGCCTACGAGGCCCTTTATCCGGTCTGGAAGCAAGGCCAACTGCCCGCTCGGTTGAATAATTCTTTCGCATGGGTCATCTACTACCATGTCCGTCATGAGCAGGCGACAATGCCCTCATTGGAGATGCGTCAGGCCTTGGCGGCCTATCTGTCGCTTGACAACGAGCGCCCGTCGCGTCTGCACTCGCGCATCCTGTTGATGGCGACGCGTCTCAAGGCGCGCGATGCCGAGTTCAAGTTCGGCAAGTTCTTTGAAATGTGGGGCATGGGCAACCTCACCGACGAGGACTGGCAGCAGGACAAGAAGGAGGGCAGGGAAGGCACCGTGACGTTTGTTTCGGTAGCCGAACATGCCATCCGCCTGTATGCCAAAGAGCTGCATGATGCCCGGGCTAAGGAGTTCAACCCTGACTTTGAGCCCTTACTGGTCAAGGCCATTCAGCAATATCCCACACAGAGCCTGTACAAGTACTACCTTGCCCGCCTGTATGCCGCCTCTGGCCGAAAAGCCAAAGCGGTGAAGGCTTACAAGAAATTGGCGCTGATCACGGGACAGTCCTACATCTGGAGTGACCTCGCAGCCCTGCTGACCGACCCCGTCCAGCGCAAAGCCGCCCTGTGCAAGGCCTTGTTGCTGCAGCGTGACGTGAACAGGACGGGACGGCTGCACCTGGGCCTCGCCCAACTGCTCATCAAGGAGAACAAGTTTCCTGAGGCGGCGTGCGAACTGCGCCAGTATCGTGACATCTACACCCGCAACGGCTGGCACCTGAGCGACTACTATCAGCGCCTGCGCCAGAGCGTTCCTGCCGACACACAGCCTGTTCGTGACAACCGTTCCCTCTATCAGGCCTCGCTTGCTGCTCTCGACGATTTCCTCTACAGCGACTTGCCCGAAGTGTCCCTGGCGCTTACCACCGAGTTCAAGGACCGTCGCGGCAATATGTCGGCACGGCTCGTGACCGACGATGGCAAGGCAGTTTTCCTGCCTGCATCACGCCTCTTGACCGATGCCCAAGGTGTGCCCATACGCCACTACCTCGCCCGCATCGTCAACCCGGACGACCGCCCCAAGGTCGTCACCCTCCGCCCCAAAGAATAATAATCGTTAGCAATTTGCTCGCTTTGTAGAGACGCAAAATTTTGCGTCTCCAGGGCAGAATATTGGTAACTTCTGACGACGGGAGACGCAAAATTTTGCGTCTCTACAGATTGGAAGCCTTGGGCATCAATACTTTATCTTTCGCACGCTAAAACATAACAACTGAATCATCTGAAGAATCTGATTTGTTTCTTGCCGAAAGAATCAGACTTTTCAGATGATTCAGTTGTTTTTATACTCAGTTGTTTATCCCCAGTTGTTAAGATTTAGTTTTTTCCCTCGATGATGTCCATCAAGTACATGGGGATGGTGTTCCAGTCAAAGTTGTAACGCTTGAAGTCCTCGTAGGTCGGCATCAGGTCAGGGAAGAAGTCCTTGGCGCGAGGATCATCCGCTGGCAGGAACATCTGCAACGAGTTGGAAATGCTGCCTTTCAGCCCTGTGCGCGGTAACTCGAACGGCGTCTGTTCCATATAGGTGTTGGGAGCCTGACTGCTGGTAATGCCGACGATTGTTGCCCCCATCTTCCATAAGAAGAACGCGTAATGGAACGCGGCACTGAAGGTGACAGGGTCGGTCAATACATACACATGCTCGGGTGTATAGACCGGTTTCCCCTTTTGTGCCATGAGTTTGTCCTTGACGCTACTCATCATTTGGGAAATCTCCTTGTTGCGGATTTCATCGGTAACATAAGTGATGGGGTCCCCTTGCTCTTCCCATTGATAATCACCATATTCAAGCTTGACAGGACTCTCGGCGTTCATCTGCTCTAAAGTTGTATTGTATTTTTGTGTTAGCAGGGGAGAGATCATGGTATAGCCCTCGGTATTGAATGTGGAGCTTTTCTTGATGAATTCATCGCCCCACATCTGATATAGGGTAGGGAATACGATAGGTGTGAATCCGCCGTTATTGCGGCGCAGGTCAATAATCAGGTTCTTGCTGCCATTTTCCTTCATCTGAAGGAGCATTTTCTCAAACTCATCGCTAAAGGAGGGCAACATGGCGATAGCCTCATTGGGGTCAGTAGGCATTTCCTGCCCTCTATACAGTTGATAGAACAACTGTTCGAGTGAACTTTCATATTCCCAACCATTGTCGCGCATGTATTCAATGCAGTCACGGGCCATGATGCTCCTTATTCGCATGTACATTGTGCTCTTGCCCTTACCGACAAAATCAAATGCGAGTTGCTTGGATGGGAAAATATCGGTTTCTGGAGTTCCGCAGTCTTCTTTTAGTCCGATATCACTTGAGGTTGAAAACGGTAACTTCAATGCCACTTGCTTGCCTTCAGGAGTTTCAAGGTGATAGGTGATGGAATCCTTAGGAATATTGGGTATCACCTTATCTAAACTTACACAATCCCAGCCTATAAGCTCCATGCGGCCGACTTCATTTTCAGCGGGGTAGCGTTCAGCCATAGCGGTTAGGATGTCTTGAACGGACATGTTCTCTATTCCCACCAATTTGCTGCCCAACAATTCCTTGTATTGGTCGGGCAATACATGGACATAGAGGATGCCTTCGTTCATGGCTTCAAACCTGATTGGTGCGTGCCTCCACCATTCAAAGTTATCGCTCCAGATGCTTGTGTGGCGATCCTTCAGCGGGGCAAGAAACTCAGTGATGCGATTGGCGAGCACATCGGGGCTGGTCACTGAATCCTTGACAAGACTAAAGCGGGTCTCCATCGCGGCCCGGCGGAAGAAAGGCCTGCCACCGTAGTTGGTGTAGGGATCAGGATGTGTTTCTTCCAGCAGTCTGACAAACTCGTTGAAGTCGGCGACAATGGAATCAGTGGGAGTTTGTGCATTTGCGCTGTTAAGAGCCAGCACTGCAGCCAATACGCTGAGCAGGGCTGCTCGTGAGAGTAAAGACGTTAGTTTCATGATAGAATCGTTTTAGTGGTTATTGTTTTTAACTGACACAAAGTTAACACATCTTATCGCTTTTAGCAACTTGTTTTTCCAGAATAATCACCGATAAGATGACTTTTTGTATAAAAGTGTCTAAATTTTTTACAAATGTCAGCCCGAAGATTACTATCTTTGCATACAGATGAAAGAAATCTATCTTTTCAATCCGGAGCATGACTTGGCGTTGGCGCATGGGGCGCACAACTACACTGCGCCGCCGTTCGCCCGCCAGTTGCGTCATGACCTGCGGCTGCTGCCCGCGTGGGTGGCACCCGCTGGCTCCTATATCGCTGTGCCTGATGATGCACCTCTTGACAAGGACCGCCGCTGGTTGCTTGACCATCATCTGGAGATAACACCTGTCCCCATCAGCCAAATCGCTGAATTGGGCCCTTGCCGCATCCATCCGTGGGGATGGGATGCCACGTTGCGGCACCAGTTGCTGCAAGCGGGCGTTTCTCCCGACAATCTGCCCACCGATGACCAGCTGGATTGGATCCGTCGCTTGTCTCATCGTCGCACCAGCATTGCCATGCATCAGGCCTTGGGCGAGGTGTTCTCGCCCTGTCCCGTGGAACTGGATAACTACGATGATGTGATGGCGTTTGCGTCGTCTCATCCTGGCTGTTACCTCAAGATGCCGTGGTCAGGAAGTGGCAAGGGCATCTATCGCGTTATCGACCCGACGGGCGACAACCATGTGCCCCGCTGGATAGAAGGTGCCCTGAACCGTCAAGGCTCACTCTTGTGCGAGGTGGGATTGGATAGGGTACAGGACTTCGCCATCGAATGCAAGTGCCGTGATGGTCACGTGATGTTCATGGGCTATTCGGTCTTTGACAGTGACTTCCACAGCCAGTTCGGGACGGGTAGGGTAGCCCCGATGGAAGAGCTGCACGAGTTCCTACTCGGGATGTATCCCGATCTTGACCCCGTGATAGGTCAAGTCCTTATGGCTATTGATGACCTTATCGCTCCGCACTATGATGGCTACTTGGGCATCGACATGATGCTCTATCGGGATGAAAATGGTAAAATCGCCTTAAATCCCTGCGTGGAAGTCAACCTTCGCATGACCATGGGCATGGTCACCGCTGCCATGGGTAGCCGCCACGGCCTGCGTGGCAACTTCTCAATCACCGCTGGTGAATCAGGCTATGACGTGAAGCTGCAATAAGACACATTAACAATAACTTATTGCCCTGTCGTGAGGCCCCTGTAGAGACGCAAAATCTTGCGTCTCCAACCACAAGACCCTGCTGTAATACCGACCTTTGAGACGCAAAATTTTGCGTCTCTACATTGCTGAAGAAAATATTAAACCTTAGCGTCTTTGCGTCTTAGCGCGAGGCCAAGGAAGCGGATGCCATCAGCAGATTATTCAGTTGTTTTTTAAAACCTTAGCGTCTTTGCGCCTTAGCGTGAGGCCCTTCGATGTAGTAGGCATAGTACTCGTCGAAGGTGATGTCCTCGTCATGGATGCGTTTGGCGACCTCCTTGCCCACGTAGCGCAGGTGCCACGGCTCGTAGGCAAAGCCGAAGAGGTATGACTGCTTCTCGGGGTAGCGCAGGATGAATCCGTATTCATGACAATGTTCCCGCATCCAGATACCCTCCTGGGAGGCGTCAAATGGCCATCTCATGGGATTCTCGCGTGACGTGACGTCGATGGCGAAACCCGTCTGGTGCTCGCTGTGCCCGGCAGTGGCGGCATATCCCTTCTGGTTGCGTTTGTGGGTGCCTATCTGATCATGATAGGAGCGATAGGACGAGTTGACCATCAAGTGGGCCTGGGTCTCTTCCTCACAGGCCTTGCGCATCGCCATGAAGGCATCGACGACGACCCGTTGTGCCCGTTGCTCCTCATAGCAGCAGCTCTTGTCAAATTTCACCAGATTGTCCGGCTTATAGTTTTCGTCAAGGTAATGGCGCCCGTTGACCAGCATCAGCTGTCCCTTGGTGGTGTCGCAGGGCACGGAGCTCGATTTCCGGTCACGGTCGGCGCTGATGTTGACCAGGGCGATGATGTGATCGAGCGTTTTTCCTGTTGTGTCAGCCTTGTGCAGGGCGAGATAACGGTCAAAGTTATTGGCGATAAAGTAACGGGCGTTGATGACCGGGATGGCGATGGTGTCATATTCTTGTCGTGAGATGAGCGAGTCGGCCTGCGCGTCGTTCAGCACGGCGAGCAGCGCGCGGGCGTCCTCGATGGGGTAGCCCAACTTGTAAATCTTGCACTCCCTGGTGAAGTTGTAGGCGATGCCCTGATAACTCTTGACCATCACCAGCAGCACAAACAGCGCAGCGGCGGTGCACGGCACGACCAGCCAGCGGTTGTCGCGGGCGGTATATACACGCCAGATGTGCGCGAGCCATTCTTTCAACCGCCTCAGGTGTCTCAGCGCCCATGGCTTGAAGACTCCCCATTGCTGCGGGAGCCATTGCCAGATGACATCCAATCTTTGTCGCATGGGATGGAACTATTGGTTAGCCTTTTTTGCCATTTCAAACAATTCCAGCGGCAGGTGGCAGTAGCCGTCGGGGTTCTTGTCCAGGTAGTCCTGGTGGTACTCCTCGGCGTCATAGAAGTTCTTCAGCGGCAGCAATTCCACCGCGAGACGCAGTTTCACCTCGGCCTGCACGCGGTTATATACCGTCTGCAGTGTCGGCACGTCGGCCTCATCGGTGTAATAGATGCCCGTGCGGTACTGGGTGCCCACGTCGTGGCCCTGCTGGTTGACGCTCGTCGGGTCAATGGCTTTGAAGTACATTTCGGTCAGGAACTCCAGCGAGATGACTTCTGGGTCATAGGCCACGCGCACCGTCTCGGCAAAGCCCGTCTTGTCGGTACACACATCCTGGTAGGTCGGGTTCTCGGTATGTCCGTTGGCATAGCCCACCTGTGTTTCAACTACACCTTTAACCATCTTAAAGTAATGCTCTGTCCCCCAGAAACATCCACCTGCAAAATATATTTCTTTCATCTTGCTATATATTTTTAATCGTTTGTCAAAATGAGTCAAATCATTGCTACTGCAAAAGTACAATTATATTTCCATCAATACGCCAGTTGATATCGTTTTCTTGCCGATTGTTTTGAAAACGCTATAGCGGTAATCAGGACAGGCTGGCTATTATTTATAGCGTGCAGTGCGTGAGTCAACGATGCATCCTTTCCAGTTGAGGCCGAACGCAAAATCGTAGGTGTTGCCGTCGCTGTCGGTAAACGGTATCAAGTCACGTGGCGTATCCTCGCTCTGTGCCTCTACGGTCTCCATATTGGCAGGCATCTGATAGGGTAGGAGTCCTTGTGGCTCAAATTCTCCGGCAATGATGTCAAGTTTCGCTCTGTTTTGGACACCGAAGCACAGCAGGATGGCGTCAGCGACTTTTTCAAACTCAGCGAGGATGACAGGACGATTCACGTTGACGCAGACAACGACAGGCTTGTTGCCCATCAGGCGCCGGGTCTCGAGTACGAGGTCAAGGTCCCCCTCGTTGACGATGGAAACGGTTTTCCCGCGATAGCTGCGGTCGCTGCTCGTCTCGAGAGGGTCGCCTCCTGCAAGGCTCGGCTGGCGCGCCGTCGTTGCGGTATAGGGACGGTATTGCAGGCTGACGGGCAGGTAGCCATTGCCGCCGTTCTTTACATCTTCGGTCGAGTAGCCATAGCATCCTTGCGGATCGTCAATATCGACGATAGCAAAGTCGGCATCCTCGGGATTGTCAACCACGGTGAAATACTGCTCAACAAGTTCACGCCTGATCGGGTAATCGGTGTGTTCCTCATATTTTTCTTTCCAGAAGCCTATCATGGCCGGATAATGGCGCTTGGGCAGATAGACGCGTGCCTTTGTCTGCATGGGCAATGTCCCTTGATGGTTCTTGACCATCACTATCGATCGTAGTTGCGCCTCATAGCCTTCGCGCATGAACTCGGGATTGCCGACTATCCGTTCGGCCTCTTGTGGGTCCACATAGGGGTTTTCAAACAGACCTAATCTGAAACTGTTGAGCAGCAACCGTCGGGCACTTGCTTCAAAGCGCTCTCTGGCACTTTGTTCGCCATAGTCTCGCACCCACATGGCATAGGCGTCAAGGATGGGTTGTTTGTCCTGGTTGCCTCCGAACTGGTCCACTCCGGCGAGCAAGGCCCGATAATGCCTTTCGGCAATGGTCAGCGACTCGACGCCCCAGGGCTTTCCCTGATTGGTGTCGATGGCGTTATAGTCGCCCGTGACACCCCAGTCGGTACATACCACTCCCTCAAATCCGGCTTGTTCCCGCAGCAGTTCGGTGATGATGTATCGGCTGTAGTTCATGGCTACGTTCTCGCCGTTGGGGGCGATGTTCCAGGGGACGGTGTAGAAACCCATCACTGCGCTGGCACGCGATGTGGGACCATCGAGGCTGAAAGCGCCGTCAACAAACGGTTTCATTCTTAAATCGAAAAGTCCGTTGGGGTAAACGGCATAACGGCCGAAGGAGCAATGTGAATCCCTGCCGGCCTCTTCAGAGCCACCGCCAGGCCAATGCTTGACCATCGCGTTGACGCTGTGGTAGCCCCATCCGCCTGAGATGTTTGCCTCTCCGCTGCTCGTCTGGAAACCGTCGCAGTAGGCGCGGGCATAATCGGTAACCAGTGCGGGGTCCTCGCTAAAGCAACCCGAGGCCCTGCGCCAGCGCGGTTCGGTGGCAAGGTCAACTTGTGGTGACAATGCCGTGGTGATGCCCAAGGCGCGATATTCCTGTGAGGCAATCTCTCCAAAACGACGGACCACGTCGGGGTCCATAATCGCTCCCATGCCAGTGGGCCTCGGCCATAACGAGATGCGGCCTCCCGCTCCCGCCAGGAACTCATCGTTGGCCTCGGGCTCGTTGCGTGGGTCGCTGCTGTTGTTTGCCGGAATGCCCATTCCTAAGCCCTCGACAAAGGCCTGCACGTTGTTGCTCCATCGTGCGGCGGCGGCAGGGCTTTCAACACGTGTAACCAGCACGGCGCGCATGTTGTCCTTGCTGAGGAATGACCGCTGCTCGTCGGTGAGGTCGCTTGCCTGGGCCCCGCTCTCGTCAAATTTCTTGCCGCCATACACTGCGCCCCACATTTGAGGAACGGCCTGGTGGCTGCTGTAGAGCATGAGACCTGCAATCTGCTCGATGGACAAGCGCGAAGCCAAATCGCGGGCACGCACTTCGGCATCGAGTCGCCAGTCCTCATAGGGTAACAGTTCCCCTGTGCGGCTCAGGTCCTTGAACACATGTCCGTCAACCACGAAGGGCCTCACACCGCTGTTAGGGGAGTAACCCAGAGTCGGGCCATCGACCTGTTTTACCAGGTTATAACCGTCTTTCTCGGTGATGCTGTATAATCGAAAATTTTGTTTGATTGAATCACTCTGGATATCATGTTTATTTTGGGAATGTACAGCCATTGTCAACAACAATACAAGGAATAACGTTATCTTTGATTTCATCGTTCTTAAGTGATTTTAATGTAACCATTCAGCCAAAACGACAGTCGTCTAATCTCACGCTAAGTTGCCAAGACGCTAAGTTTTTTATTTTCAGGCACTTCTCATAGTCGCTACTGAGAAGTACTTTGACCAACTGAAGCAATTCATCTCGTCTAATAAATCATAAAACAATGGCGTAACGTGTTAAATAATAAATCTTTAGCGACTTAGCGGCTTAGCGTGAGGAAAATGTCTGAATAGTTACGATATTGATTATGATGAGCAAAGATAAGTTAAAAAAATGAATGTCAGCCATAGATGACCCAGGAAATGTGTGTTCTCATCGCAAATGGCGACAGGACTCAAAATATATTTGTACCTTTGTACCAAGTAATAATGCAATGTTCCCATTAATGAATAGTCCCATGTCCGTAAAGCATCTGTTTTCATTTCTGGCAGTAGTCGGATTGCTGGTATCTTCGTTTTCTGTCACCTGCCGAGCCGGCTCTTCTCTTGAAACTCTTCAGCAGACCAGCAAGGTTGTCTCCGGTCAGTTCAAGGAAGGGAAGGTGACGGCCTATTCGATGGTGACTCGTGACGGCAGGCGCATGGTGAGCTATAAGGGTGCCGACGGAGAAGACGTGTTCGAACTTGTCCCGATCTCAGAATTGCCCGAAGGACTGCCTCAAGTGCGTCCGTGGAAAATTTATGGCATCAAGTCCGCTCACACTGACATCGGACTCCATAACTCCCAGTACATTCAGCGGCACGGATGTGTAAAGCACATCAGTGATGCCGCCGCAATTGTCGATGCCGACACGCTTGGAGACAATGACCCCTCGGCCTACCGCTTCATTATGGAAGGCTATTGGTCTTGGCACAACTATCCGTATGACATGGGAGAAACTGAGGCTGGACGGATAGTGTCCAATTACTTCAAGAGAGGCCGATTTGACGTCGGGGCGACCTGTGCTGGCAATCACACCCATGTCTATGGGTATGAGGAGTTGTGCCGCTCGATCTACACCAAGAAATACCTTGAGGATAACTGGGGCATCAAGTCCAAGACGATGATGATGATTGATAATCCGGGAATGAGTTGGTCCATCGTTGCGCCTTATGCCGACGCGGGAATCGAGAACATCGTGTTCGCACCCAACCAGTGGAACCCGTTCCCCTCGACCATCTGGCCCTGCGACAAGACGATGCGCCGCTACACACTTAATCCTGATGCTGGCGGCGGTGGGAGCCGTATTGATGTGAGATTCGCTTCATCCCTGCCGATGGTCTTTTTCTGGGAATCCCCTGACGCATCGGCAAAGCTGCTTGTCTGGGCTTCTACGCAGTACGCCAGCGGCATGGACATTTTCGGCCTGAACATTTCTGGGCCGATCAAGAGCATGGACGATGTCATACAGAAGACGGCTGTCGGTTTGAAGACCCTTGAAGAGCGGTATCCCTATGACATCTGGCTGGCTGCCAACTACGACGATGACGAGCCTGCTAACAGGCAGTTGGCTGACTTCTTCAAGGAATGGAACGATGTGTGGGAAACCCCTACATTCTGCACGCTTGGCTCTCTTGAGGAGCCTTTCGACTACCTTCGTGAGCATTATGGAGATGATATCCCGTCGCTCCGTGGAGAAATCACGAGCGGATGGCTGCAGCATCTGGTATGTACGCCCGAACTTCTTGCTGCCAAGTTCAGTGCGGACCGGCTGCTGGCCGAGGCCGAGGCGCTGACGTCGGTCGCTGCGGCAAAGGGGCGGGAAGCCTATCCGCATGACGATTTCAAAAGGGCGTGGTGGCATCTGATCATGAATGATGAACATTCTTACGGTGTGTCGGGTTACAGCGGCAGGCGTGTGTTTGAAACATGGCTGCAGCACCGGGATTGGATTGGCAAGGCACAGTCCACGGCAGACACCCTTCTCGATAAAGCGCTGGAAAAACTTGGGGCAGCCAAGCCCGAAGGGCCTGAGGTCATTCCTGCGAACGGAAAAACAGTAGAGAACCGTTTTTACAGAATCACAGTCACTAGAGAAGGCATTATCACATCTATCTACGATAAGGAACTGGGGCGTGAGTTGATTAATGGAGAGGCCAACAAACTCCTGTACACGCAAGATAACCACCAGACCTGGTGCGATCCTGCCTTGCTCGGAGCCGAGATTGTCCAGACGGTCAGTCTCGCCAAGAACGAGAAACTCATCTACATCGACAACGTGCTGAAACATCCCACCGACCTGTTTAACAACCACAGGTACTATCGGTACGGTTATTACCAGTTCCCGTTTGCCGTCGATAATGCGCGGTTCTATGCCCAACTGAACGGCCCGGTGATGGAGCCGTACAAGGATTTGACCGGTCATAGCACAGACGCTTATGTCGGCGCCAGGGAATGGTCGTCAGTCGAGAATGGCGAGTTTGGTGTGGCGCTCATCCAATGGGACTCCTCGCTGATGGAATTCGGCGAAATCCATCCGGACAAGACCTGCTACTCGTTCGGGAAGTTGCCTGAGGGGAAAAGCGCGCTCTACAGTTACTTGTTTACCGACTGGCTCCAGATGCACAACCCCGACTACGAGAGTGTGAATCTCCGTTTCCGCTATGCCATTACCTCCTATGCCGGCACATGGTGTGATGCGCACATCCCAACGATTGCAAGGAATCTAACCGACCCTTATTCATCTCTTCTGCAGAAGTACATCAGCGCAGATGCGCCCAACGTCCAAGTCGTCACTGTCAAGGCTGCGGAGGACGGACGGGGCTATATCGTGAGACTCAAGGAGACTGAAGGAAGGAGCGTCATCACGTCCATCAAGCGTGATTTCCTGAAGCGCAAGAAGATGATTCGCACAGATATCCTCGAGAATGATATCGAGGTCATCCGAAACGGAAAAATCGCTGTCAAGCCCTATGAATATGTCACTGTTCGCATTGCACCCGAAATGCAGGTGGAGTTCTCCGAGCCAACGAGCGACGGATATGAGTATACGGGACTGATTACGCGTCCCTGCGCCACTCATGGCGAAGCCGACGGCCAGTTGTATCTGGAGTGGGGCGCCAACATGGATAAGGATTTCGACCATTATGAACTTTACCGGTCAACCGAACCGGGATTCCAATGCTCGCAAGAGACTTTCGTTTGCAACGTTCGCAACGAGGTTTATGACGGCATCCCTTACCGCGTGGCCCGATACGAGGACACGGGGCTCGACTCCCACCGAAGATACTACTACAGGATTCGACCCGTCAGAAAAGACGGCGTGAAAGGTAACTATTCCGAAGAGTTCAGCGCTCTAACAAGATTGATGCTCCCATAGAACATTTGACAATGAATGGGAATGCGTCATAATTGGCAACGCCGCGCTAGGGGGGCAGCCCTGTATTATTGTCCGTGCTTTGCAAGAAAAATCCCGAGGCGAATGATGAACAATAGTTCTCCAAATTTGGGAGAAATGGAGAAAATTACCTACCTTTGTGGGTCAAGAGTTTGATGCAAGGCTGTTATGTTAACAGAATGATTAATCAATAAAAATATGTGCTTATGAAAAAGATCTTACTCACTTTGCTTACATTTTTCATGATTGCCATGTGCACCAGTGCACAGGTGAGGGTATGTGGAGCTTATCTCGAGGGGGACGGCCCAGTCAACAGTCCTTATATCAAGAACGGCACTGTCACTTGGAATTCGACCAGTCGCACCCTCACGCTGGACAATGCTGTTATTGACTACAGTAGCAACAGTCCCCAGGATGGCATCAGTCCCATTTGTGTAACCGAGGATGCTACCATCGTTGTGAAAGGAGACTGCAGATTGTCCACTACTGGCTATGTGGCTATCGCAGCCGACAGTTATAATTCCAAGAATGTGACTATCAGCGGCAGTGGCACCCTTACCACGTCCAGTTCATGGATTGACATTTTCCTCGTTGTTACCCATTTGACCATCCAGGACATCACATTGAATACAGTCAAGGGTATCGCCAATAATTCCGAAGGCAGTGGTGTGGGACTCACCTTTGATAACGTGCAGGCCACCATCAGGGGTGAGGTTATGAGAATCGGCGATGGCATCACCTTTAAGGATTGTGCCATCATTTATCCTGAGGATGCCTATATTGACATAAGTGGCTATGGTTATGGCATTTATTATGGCAATCACAGAATCCCTGATCAGATTATTATCTCTCGCACGGGTGGCATTCATGGCGATGTGAACGGCGACGGCGAGGTCAACATCGCCGACGTTAATGCTGTTGTTGACGTCATCTTGGGCGGTGCCAGCAATCCGAATGCCGATGTCAACAATGACAACGAAATCAATATTGCCGATATTAACGCCGTCATTGACATTATCCTCAGTGGCGCTCCGGCGCCATTAAGCATTGAAACGATAACCGTGAACGGCGTGAGCTTCAAGATGGTGCAGGTCGAGGGTGGTACCTATACCATGGGCGCACGCGATGATGACACCGAAGCTTTCAATTCCGAAAAGCCAGCCCATAAAGTGACGCTCTCGTCGTTCTACATTGGCGAGACCGAGGTGACCCAGGCATTGTGGGTGGCTGTGATGGGCGACAATGGCAGCAACCCGAGCCATTTCACCGGCGACTTGAATCGTCCTGTCGACCAGGTGTCATGGAACCAATGCCAAGACTTCATCACTAAATTGAATCAGATGACGGGCAAGCAATTTCGTCTGCCCACCGAGGCCGAGTGGGAGTATGCCGCCCGTGGAGGCAAAATGAGCAAAGGCTACAAATATGCCGGTAGCAACGATCTCAATGAGGTGGCATGGTGGGGATATGAGAAAGGTGGCACTTGTGTGACTTATGGTACTTGCCCTGTCGCTTCCTTCAAACCCAACGAACTGGGTCTTTATGACATGACGGGCAACGTATTTGAGTGGTGCCAGGACTGGCGTGGCGCTTATAGCAGTGAACCACAGATTAACCCGACGGGTCCCGAGACGGGTACGAACCGCATAGTTCGTGGTGGCGGCTGGGAATTTGACGCCAAGTTCTGCCGTTTGTCGTACAGGAGAGACTATGTGCCTAACGGCAACTATGACTGCAACGGCCTGCGTCTCGCCATGTAATTGAATCGGATACCTTATAACGTTCCGATTCAACTTGTGCGGAAAGGGAGGGAGTCTTTCTCCGCTGACGCTGCGAAAGCGACCTGAAGGTCGATGGCGAACCCTGTGTGTTCTCATCTGCAGCGCCTGTCACGTAAAATGAAAAAAGAAGCCCATAAAGGACTTCTTTTTCATTTTGCGGAAAGGGAGGGATTAAATACTTGAAAATCTGTAATATTTTCCATCTGATACACAACGACTTACATTTTCGTAAAAGAGGGTAAATCCATGGTTAGTGTCCCTATACTGTCCCTGAAAAATAGCTTTTAAGCGACTTATAGACAGTTAATTAATCTTTATTTCGCGTTAGATTGTATACGACCATTTCTGATTCTGCCTTTTCTTCAAGCGTCTTGCGGATAAAAGCATTGATGGTGAGGCCAGCTTGCTTGGCAAGCATAGCGATTCTGCGGTGAATGGCTGGGGTAAGCCTTACATTCAAGGCGCCCGAATAGCTCTTATCCGGTTCGATGCCTTCATCGGCACAGTAGGCAAGGTAATCGTCCACTGCCTCATGAAATGCCTCGGTCAGTTCCTTCACGCTCTCGCCTTCAAAGTTCACCAAACCGTTGATGCCCTCCACCTTACCGTAGAAAACACCATCCTGTTCACTAAAAGCGACTGAGCCTAAATAGCCCTTATAACTCAATGTATTCATAATGCTGCAAATGTAACTGAAAAATAGTTGCTAACTAAATATTATACAACAATATTGTCAAAATCTCCGAAAAAGCAGATTGATTGCGTGTTTAACGACAGATATTGGCAGAGAAAACGTAAAAATTTTGGACACTTTTTGGTGAAAAATGCATCATTGGTTCAAATAACTCTTGTTTTTCTTGTACGGTGTTCTTGTTTAACCTATATTTGCTAAATGTAAATGTATTAACTGAATAAAACATATAATCGTGAAGAAAGGAATCTTTTCATTTTTTGTGGCTATTATTTCGTTGTTGACGGTAAATGGCCAAGTGACGTTTACCGGCGTAGGGGCGTACCCTGTTATTGAGGTTACACCAGCGACGGGCACGGGGTTAGACAAGATATATGTAGTCCATAACACCAATGGGGTTGGGATGACCTATCACTCGACGTCGGGTGAGCGGGCTGTATGGTATAGTTATGATTCGCGAGGAGCTGACTATGCTGAGGAGATTACTGGCATTAGCTGTGACAGCTCAACCACCTCACTCAGTCAGGTCTTGCCCAACTCGGGCTATATCATCGTGGACGGCAGCGAACGCTACTGTTGTTGGGTAGTTAACTATGCCGACTATAATCTGGAACTCAATGACATGTTCATCAGTAATGAAGAGCCGTGCTCGTTGATGAGTTTCAGGGTAGATGGCTACGGACCCAAGATAACTTACACAACAATCGATGGACACACTCGAGTGCTTGATCGTGAAATCAAGTTAGCTTACAACACGCTCGAGTGGGATGACGATTATGCATGGTGGAGTGAAAAAGAGGTAATCGAGAGTTTCGAGAGTTTTGATGATGTCCTTGCCATTGAACCGCCGTTGTGTAACACCTGCTTCGCTCTAACGGGAGACTGTTTCCTTCAAGCGTGGGGACTTGAGAATTCCGTCGAGAGTGAATATTATCAAACACAAGCAGTCGGCTGTAGCTCAACTGCCGAGCAGCAGGATTACAGTATGGATGTTTTGAGCGATGGCTTTGAAGGGTGGGCACCATGTCATATTGTGTTCACTGGCTATCCCACCGATGCTGTCGTTTATCGTGTTTGGGAAATGGCCACCGATGCTGAATTTGGGAATGTAATCAAGCGGTTCAACCAAGATGAGGTGGATTTTACCTTCATGGAAGCGGGAACTTATTATATGCGCTATATGGTCACCAATGAAGATGGTTCATGCAAGGCCTACAGCAACACCCATGTGATTAAAGTGAAATCTTTCCCCATTCGGGGTGATATCAACGGTGATCGTGAGGTCAATATTGCTGATATCAATTCCGTAATCGACATTATTCTTGGCAGTTACGTTAGTGATTATGTTCACTCCCGAGCTGATGTGAACAGCGATGGCGAGGTCAATATCGCCGACATCAATGTCATCATCGACATCATCTTGAAAGGGCAACCAGCTGTCAACACCAAAGAATGGGTGGATCTGGGGCTGCCCAGCGGAACGTTGTGGGCAACTTGCAACGTCGGTGCCAACAGCCCCGAGGAGTATGGTGACTACTTCGCATGGGGCGAGACCTTTTCCAAGGATTATTATGATTGGACTACCTACAAGTGGTGCATCGGGGGTATGGACGGTATAACTAAGTATAGTTACGGTGTCAATGGCTTTGCTGATTTCAAAAGCGAGCTGGAACCTGAAGATGATGTTGCCTATGTGCACTGGGGGCCTTCGTGGCGCATGCCGACCAAAGCTCAGCAAGACGAGTTGCGAGAGCATTGCACTTGGACTTGGACGACTCAGAATGGTGTGAATGGCTGTTTAGTGATAGGCCCTAACGGGAACAGCATCTTCTTGCCCGCTGCCGGTTACCGCTGGCGCGAGATACTCCTCGGAGTGGGCGAGGATAGCGACGGCATCTATTGGTCGCGTTCGCTCAACATAGAATTCAACCCGGTTGCCTACTGTCTGCACTTCAGTTCGGATATCTCGGACGGGAGCTGCAACGATCGCAGCCTCGGATTAACCGTCCGCGCTGTGCGTGTGACGCAAAATTAGCTTAACGCCCGTCTCTTCAAGGCATATGCGGTTGGTTTACCTTTAAGGAGAATCAACCGCTTGTTATTATGATTTAGTGATTTTTCGTCCCTATAGCATACTGGAAAGGGAGTGATTCTTTCTACTCTGCGCTTCGAAAGCGACCAGAAGGTCGATGGCGAACCCTGTGTGTTCGAATCTGCAGCGCCTGTCACGTAAAATGAAAAAAGAAGCCCACAAGGGACTTCTTTTTCATTTTGCGGAAAGGGAGGGATTCGAACCCACGGTACGCAAAGCGTACAACGGTTTTCGAGACCGCCCCGATCGACCACTCCGGCACCTTTCCTGTCATGCCCTCGGGAAGTTATCTCCCAAAAGCGGGTGCAAAGTTATGGCAAATTTTCCACCCGACAAAATTTTTTCACAGATTTTTCAGTCCCTCAATGGTTTTGATGGGATCATCTGCCCCAAAAACGTAGCTTCCGGCGACGAGGATATCGGCACCAGCCTCGGCGAGTTGGGCGCCGGTAACGTCATTCACACCGCCGTCAATTTCGATTTGGGCGTTGGAGCCGTTGAGGGTGATGAGTTGGCGCAGCTCGCGCACTTTGTTCAGCGTCTGGACGATGAACTTCTGGCCGCCGAAGCCGGGATTGACCGACATGAGCAGCACGAGGTCGACATCGCAGATGATGTCGCGCAGCATCATCACTGGCGTGGCGGGATTGAGAGCCACACCTGCCAGCATGCCGGCATCGTGGATCTGCTGCACGACGCGGTTGAGATGGATGCATGCTTCCTGGTGGACGGTCATGATGCGTGTGCCGCAGTCACGCACCTCGGGGATGAACTTCTGGGGCTCAACGATCATCAGGTGCACGTCGAGAGGCTTCTGGCACAGGCGCTGCACGTGCTTGATGACGGGAAATCCAAACGAGATGTTGGGCACGAATACGCCGTCCATCACGTCGAGGTGCAGCAGTTCGGCATCGCTGCGGTTGATCATGTCGATGTCCTTGGCGAGGTTGCCAAAGTCGGCAGACAATAGAGAAGGTGAAACGATCATAATAGTTAGGAGTGAGAAGTTAGAAGTGAGGAGTTAGGGGTTAGTTGGACTCTGTTTGATTGCTGGAGGGACGCTTCTTCAGGGCCTGGTAGGCGAGGAAGAGGACGATGGCGATGGCCAGCGCGTAGCCTGCCCACGACAGGTAGTGGTTGTAGTGCTCGAGCTGTTCCAGCAGTTCTTCCTCGGGGAAATTCTGGCTCAGCCAGTAGCCCAGACCAGCCAACACGATGTTCCAGATGCCGGCGCCCAGCGACGTGAACAGGGCGAAAGTGCCAAAGTTCATACGTGACAGGCCTGCAGGGATGGAGATGAGCTGGCGGATGGCGGGAATCAGACGGCCCAGGAAGGTCGAGATGGCACCGTGGCGGTCAAAGTAGGCCTCGGCCTTCTGCACCTTCTCGGCATCGATGAGGCACATGTGGCCGATGCGGCTGTTGGCAAAGGCATAGACCACCGGGCGCCCGATGAGCAACGAGAGCACGTAGTTGATGACGGCTCCGATGAGTGCGCCCAGCGTTGCGATGACGACGATCATCACCACGTTCATGTCGCCATTGCGTGCGGCGAAGTAGGCTGCGGGCGGTATCACCACCTCGCTGGGGAAGGGGATGAACGAGCTCTCGATGGCCATCAGCAGCAGGATGGTGCCGTAGGTCAGGTGCTCCTTGTACCAGTTATAGATGGTCACGATGTCGTGAGGCATATACACGAGGATACCAACCACCACAGCAGCCAGTACCACCAAAATCACAATCAGTTGTATCGTATCCTTTTTCATATCGATGGCAAAGGTAATGAAAAGTTTTCAGTTTTTGGCCCTTGGTTAATAGCTCAACAATTGTGCGGGTTGTGTCAGGATCATTTCGCAGTTCTTGCAGTTGCAGGTGACGCGCAGCAGGGTAGTGCCGGTCTTGAGGAACAGGTCGCGCGGGAGGCTGTTGGCGTTCTTGCCCTTGAGGCAGGCGCCGAGCTGTCGCCGGATGCAGTAGCGGGTATGCATCAACGGAGTGGCGGCTGTGACGGGCGTGCCGGTTTCCAGGGCAGGTGAGATGTCGGTAACACCATGGTCGCGGTAGAGTTGCTCCGACAGGCGATTTGCCACATTGTCAGCGGGTTCCAGTGCAGTCACTGGGCAGGTGTAGAAACGGTCCTCGGGACGGCGTTTACCGATGGGGCGAGTGATGCGGTGGGCACGGTCGAGCAGCTCGATGGTCTCTCGACGCAGCCTTGCCAGCAGTGAAGCGGGAATGAAGACGTCACCGGGCACCTGTGCCTCATTCAGGCGGTAGATGGTGCCGCCCAATTTGGCCAATTCGGCAATCTGACGGTCACCTTGGGGCTTGGCTGCGGCCTGCAGGTCACAGTCGATGGTGTGGGTCACATGGTTGCCGCGCTCGTCGTCAAGGGTGAGCGTCAGCGCGTTGCTGACGTATCGCAAACTGGCATCCACGCCGATGGTGCGTGTGGCGGATGCCTTGGCGAGCAGATTGGTGAAGGCTTTGTCCGCCGTGCGGTAGATGCGAGTGCCGCGGGGGATGTCGGCGCGCTCCCGCAGCAGGACCGTGCCACTACCCAGGGCGCGGTTCACCCTGGCGCCGGAGAACTGGCCGTTGCCGTCGGTGAAACTCAGGCCGTCACCGTTGGCGATAGGGACCTTGGTGTCGATGGTCAGTGCGTTACCGTTACATCTTATGGCCCGACCCAGGTACTCGCCCTGTGACTTGGGCGTGTCGATGGATGCCATGGCCGTTCCGTCCTTGGGGCGTCGCTCGTCCAGGAAATAATGGGTGAAGCCACGGTTGAAGCTCTTGGCCAGCGACGGCTCGAAGGTCAGCTCAGTGCTGCCGAACGAGGAACGCTGGTAGCGCTCGGGATTGCGACGGATGATGGTGTCGATGGCGCGCCGATAGTAGGCCACCACGTTCTTGACATAGCCGATGTCCTTGAGACGGCCCTCGATTTTAAACGATGAGACGCCTGCGGCCATCATCTGCTCCAACCGGTCGTGCTGGCTGAGGTCACGCAGCGAGAGCAGATGCTTGCCCTCGACCAGGATGCGTCCCTTACCGTCAACCAGGTCATAGGGTAGGCGGCACAGCTGGGCACACTCGCCACGGTTGGCGCTTCGTCCCTTGAGCGCCTGGCTGATGGCGCACCGTCCACTGTAACTCACGCACAAGGCGCCGTGGACAAAGGCCTCGAGCGGCATCGTGGTCACCTTGCGGATGGCCGCGATCTCGTCAAGGGTGAGTTCGCGTGCCATAACCAGTTGGGAAAATCCCATGGCCTCGAGGAACCGCGCCTTCTCGGGCGTGCGCAGGTCGCATTGTGTGCTGGCATGTAGGGCAATGGGCGGCAGGTCCAGGCGCAGCAGCCCCAGGTCCTGCACGATGAGGGCGTCCACGCCGATGTCGTACAGGCCGTGGACGAGGCGTTCCACCTCCCGCAGCTCGTTGTCATAGATGAGCGTGTTGACCGTGGCATAGATGCGCGCCCCGAACTGGTGGGCATAGTCACAGGCACGGCGTACGTCGTCAAGGCTGTTGGCAGCATCAGCACGGGCTCCATGGTGTGACGCGCCCATATAGACGGCATCGGCGCCATGGTCGATGGCGGCGATGGCGATATCGGCATCACGTGCGGGTGCCAGCAGTTCTATGAGGGCGGGTTGTGCCATTGTTAAGGAAGAACTCGGAAAACTCGGAGGTCTCGGAGAACTCGGAGATCTCAGAGAACTCAGAGCATCAGATATTTAGTGTAAAGCTGTCGGCGTCACGCCATGCGGGGAACTTCTCGCGGAACTGGGCCAGCAGGGCGGGCGAGAGGTCGGCGGTGATGACCGGGCTGTTCATGCGCTGAGCGATGACCTTGCCCTTGAAGTCGATGACCAGCGACGAGCCCTCGGGGTACTCCACGCCCGACGGGTCGGTGCCGCAGCGGTTCACGCCGCAGACGTAGCACTCGTTCTCCATCGCGCGTGCCGCGAGCAGCGTGCGCCACACTTTCTCGCGCGACTTGGGCCAGTTGGCAATGACCACCAGCACGTCGTAGTTGTTGTTCACGTTGCGGCAGAAGACCGGAAAGCGCAGGTCGTAGCACACCACCAGCTTGATGTTGAAACCACGGAACCGCACGATGGGGGCGGCTGTCAGACCGCGGTTGAACACCTTGTCCTCGCCGCCGAATGAGAACAGATGCCGCTTGTCGTAGTAGGTCTCGTCACCGTTCGGCTCGATGAAGAAGGCACGGTTGTAGAGTTGTGCCGCCGTGTTGGCCAGGAAGCTGCCGATGATGCCCACATGGTACTGGTCGGCGAGTCGGCGCAGCCTGCGCAGCGTGTCACCGCTGTTCCACTCGGCCACGGCTGCAGCCTGCTCACGGTCACCGGTCATGAAGCCCGTGGTGAACAGTTCCGGCAGGATGACCAGGTCGGTGTCATCGGGCATGTTGCGCAGGTTGCGCTCCAGCTGGTTGAAATTGGCTTCACGGTCACCCCAGGCGATGTCGTCCTCGATGAGCGTGACGCGCAGGTTGCGTGATATCATCTTGTTTAGAAATGATTAAGTGGTTAATGTGAGAGGATGTGTCATAATTCACGCCTGACACTTTTTATCGACCTAACGGCCGAGACGTAATTATGACACAGCCCCGATGGATTTATTCAAGTCCTGTGACGAAGTTCTCAGGGTACTTGGCATTGAAGTGCTGGTAGTACTGCTTGATGCGTATCAGGTCGGCCTCGGGGTCGTCGCTGAGTTCAAACACGCGGTCGATGCACACCACCCGCTCCTTGTAGTCAAAGTAGGCCAGCACCAGCGGCACGCCGGCGTCGCGAGCCATGAAGATGGCGCCCTTGTGCCAATGCGGGTTGGCACTGCGGGTGCCCTCGGGCGTGACGCCGATGGCCAGTCGCGGCGTGTTGTTGTAGGCTTCGACTATCGACTGGGTGAGGTTTCCGTGCTGTCGGCGGTTGACGGGTATGCCCCCGAGCGCCTTGAACAAGTATCCAAGCGGAAAGAAGAACCACGTGTCCTTCATCAGGAATCCCGCCTTCATTCCCACCGAATGTATGCCCAGCTCTCCGAGGATGAAATCCCAGTTGCTGGTGTGGGGCGCGATGACAATGACGCACTTGTCAGGCATCTCGAGGTTGACCTTGAAGGACCAACCCGCTTTCTTCAATATCCAAGCAGAGAGATTCATTCAGTAACAGACCACTCGACTATTTGTTCGACGGCATGAGCTCGTTCATGCGCTTGGCGATGTTGTTGACCTCTGCGCGGAAGTATTCGCTTAACTCCTTCTCGCACTGCTTGAAGAATGCACGGCGAGCCTTGTTGTATTCCTTGCGGTTGGCAAAGTCCTTCACTTTCTTGTCAAACCGGTTGTTCACGCGGTTGACGGCTTCCTCCTGCAGCAGGGCGGTGTCGATGATGATGCTGTCCCACTCCTCGATTTTGTTCTCGCCGAAGGCGGATTCTGCAAAGATGCACTCACCTGCGATGTCGCCACAGGCATTACGAATAGCTTTCTTGATCTGTCTTTTACTAGCCATAATATTAAAATGAATTATATAAGATATAGTTATAATGCGCTAAAGTACAAAATATATCTTAGTTGGCATGTTTTTTTTGCTGAAAAAATACCGAAAAATATCAAATAGGGTCTTTTTAGGATTTGTTTAGAAAAAAAGTGCCGAAAAATTTTGTCAGTTCAAAAATTGGCTGTAATTTTGCATCGCTTTTCTACGGAGATATCGTCTAGTGGCCTAGGACGCCGCCCTCTCACGGCGGAAACCAGGGTTCGAGTCCCTGTTTCTCTACCAGCAAAGCCTTCACCCGATTTTGAGCGAGGGCTTTAATTATCGACGGAGATATCGTCTAGCGGTCTAGGACGCCGCCCTCTCACGGCGGAAACCAGGGTTCGAGTCCCTGTTTCTCTACCAACTGAAGCCTTCGGCATTCGTGCTGGAGGCTTCGTTTTTTGTTATCCCTCAGATTTTGTATCGGTCTTTTATCTCGTGAATGAAGTCGATGAACTCGGCTGGGCAGTTGGCCTTCTGGATGATGGTGCCCACTGTTGGTGCATGCATGATATAGATGTTGGTGGGTGTATCGATGATCATGTGAAGGGTCGAGTAGGGGACAATGGACGTTGTGCCGTCTTCAGCGGTGTTTTCGTATTGATCATCATAGAAATGAAACACGAACTCCCGGTCATGTATCTGCTTGTTTTTCTGGTAGGCTCTTGCTGCCTTCAGGTCCACACCCAAGAAGAAATACCAGTTGAACACCGCTAGGGCAAACAAGAGGCTGATGGCAAACATATAGTTGTGGGCGATGAGTGAAGTCACAATCATCGCCAGCAGCGCAATGTTAGAAACGATGATTGTCTTCTTGAGGTGCCACACATTATACAACAAGGCGCGGTTGAAGCGAATGGCCTCCTTCTCGCTATATCGGCTGTGTACAGTAAATCTCGGTTCCATATTATTGGGTTATCTTTTCCAGATGAAATAGATAATGAAACTTTAGAGTTTGTTGCAGATGTAGAGGCGATGCTCACCTGTGGCGGTTGTGGTGCCGAAGATGTAGCAATCGCCGCCGTCCTGCAGGCGTAGGCGTTGCCGCAGCTGCTGGGCCGTCATCGGGAAGTTGCGGGTGGCGATGTTGGCGCGTGTGATGCCGCTCAGGGCGCGTCCCAGTTCCTTCTTGTTCATCGTCGTGATGGCGGTGACGGCAAATCGTCGTCCGGGGAAGTCCTCAATCTCCTCGCTTGACACAAACAGGTGGCTGTCGGTGGCCAGAGCCTTGACAGGGAAACGCTCGGTCAATAGACCAAAGCAGCCCGCCTTCATGATGGAGGCATTGGGCTCGTACAGGTAGGCGGCATTCTCGCCGTCGGCAATCGCTGGTGAACCGGTGTCCTCCGATGGTGAGTAGATGAGCGATTGGCCGTCGTTCACGCAGTGGATGGCGGGTTCGCCGGTGTGGTCAGCAGCCATGAGCATCAGCAATTCCTTGCACTCGCCGGCGACGCTGACGATGTGGACCTCGGCCACGCGTTCTCCCAGGTCGCTCACGGCCTTGTGCCAGTCGAGCATGGGAGAAAGTTTGATGAGGACTCTATAGGCAGTTGTGAATAGCGTATCGAGCAGTTCCAGCACGTTGGGCGTGCAGTCGGCGATGGCAAAGGTGCGGGCGCCGGCCGTGTCACGGCGGGCCGGATCCATGTATATCAATGTGGACTCGGGGTGGGTGAGAGGCCGGTCGGCCAGCGCCCTCTCGGCCTCGTCATGTAAGACAGTGGCGTGCGTCAGCCCCAACAGGGCGAAGTTGTGGCGCGCCGTCTCGCACAGGTGTTCCTGTCGCTCGACATAAACGGCTCGCTCAAAGCATTTAGACATGAAGGCGAAGTCCACGCCGAAGCCGCCTGTCAGGTCAATCAGCATCCCATGGTACCTCTCGGGCAGACGGCTAACGATACCACATTTATATAATGCCGTCTGCTCGCTCGAGCATTGCTCCATCGACAGGTGGGGCGGGTAGATGATGCCGTCGATGGCCGTCCAGGACGGCAGTTTGTGGCGAGCGGCTTGCCAGCCCTGGATTTGGTCCAGGGCCCAAGGCATGTCCACGTCGCCGTCGCGGCGAGCCTTCAACGCTAGGGTCCTTACATCCTCCTCGCGATGTTCCCTCACAAACCGTATCGTCTCCTCATTCCTCATCCTGTAACATCCGTTTATTCGGTGATTTCTGTCCTCATCTTCAGGAACGGTTGCAGGAACTCGTCGAGGGTGGCGACTTGAAGTTTGTGGGCAATCTGGATTTTCTTGTTCGAGACGGTGCGCAGGTTGCGGTAGCGCATGCAAATCATGATGACCGTCCGTGAGAATCCGTGGCACATCAGGGCAATCATGTTGATTTCGTCCTCTCGCAGGGTTCCGCCGGCCTTTTCTTGTGCCTTGACCAACACGTTGTCGTACAGCTCGTTGGCCATGGCTTGTAGGTTGTCCCAGTAGGAGGCGCCCACCTCGTCGGGGCCACGCATCGTCATGAGGGAATTGAATCGCCGTGCAAAGGTCGTCTCGTTGCACTCATAGGACCACTGCAGCAATTGGTGTACGACCTGTATCTGGTTATCGACGATGGCTTTGAGTTCGTCGGATTGCCGTGCCGATGTTTCGCGGTCGTTGAGTTTTGCCTGCATCTGCTCCAGGCTCTGGATGGACTGGTCGAGGTCCGACTTCATCAGCTCGTATTCGGTCTGCTGGATTTTCAGCTGGTTGCGATAGCGCCAAACCAGGAACGCCAGCGCCAATGCCGCCAGTGCGGCGAGCGCCAGTCCCAGCAGGGTCCCCTTGAGGCGGGAACTGAGCAAGGCGTTGTTGAGCAGCGCCTGCTGGGTGTCATACTTTCTTTCGGCCTCGAGCAGTTTGTCGTTCATGCTGCCCAGGGTCACCGAGTCGGCCAGATTGTGGGTCTTGTTCAGGTAGTTGATGGCGTCGTCCACGTTATGGTCGTGGCGCGCGAGGTCGGCCAGCAGCTGGTAGTACATGATGCTGTCGGCGACGGTTGTCATCTCCGGGGCGTGCTGCAGGTAATAGCGCGCAGAGTCGGCGCGTCCCAGGTGGAGGTAGGCCGAAGCCGCAGTGTAATGGACTCTCGGGTGAATCTTGAGTTTGCCCAGCCAGCTGATGGCCTCGAGGGCATCGTCCTTTGCACCCGTATAGTTGCCGCGTGCCGAGCGGAACTCGGCCCGGCTGAAGAGGTTGGCCACGACATACGGTATCTCGATTTCCCGCATGGCCAAGTCGATGGCCGAGTTGATGTAGTAGAGGGCGCTGTCCTGCTTCTCCTTGTTGATGCGGTACAGGCCGCCCAACTCGCTCAGGCAGATAATCTGGTGATGCTTGTCATCCAGTCGCGTGAACAGGGCGAGCGCTTCGCGGTACTTGCGGGCGCCCAGGGTCTTGGCTCCGATGACCTGGCTCTGGTACAGTTCGCCCATCATCATCTTGGCCATGGCGCGGTTCTTCAGGTCTTCGCTGCCGGCGACATCCTCGGCCTGCCGCAGGCTGGTGATGGCTTTGTCAAGCTGGCCTAGCTGCTCGTTGACGCATCCCTGATAGAGTAGGGCGCGTGCCAGCTTCTCGCGGTCATCGCGTCCCTGATAATACTTGACGGCCTGGTTGATGATGCTGTCGCTAGTGGCAGCAATGTGGCACTCGTGCTGGGCCTGAACCGTCAGCAGGGCGTGATAGGCTTTGTCGCTATTATTATAAGATGTAGGGTTGATGGTCTGGAGCAGCTGCAAGGCTTCCTCGGTCTGGTTTTGCGACAGCAGCGAGTCCACAAGGGTGAGTTGGCTGTTGTCGGCCTCGTGTCCGCAGCCGCTCATCATTGACAGCAGCACCATCAATGACAGGAATGTGGAGATGATATGATGATAATGAATTGTCATAGTTGTTCTGGTTATCCTCTATCTTGCTAAAAGTTTAATAAAGGGATTCACAGCGCAAAAATACGTTTTTTTTCGGTCATCTAGAAAGGTCTGAAATGACAAAATTCCCGCTGATGGCATTTTTCTTGTTTAATCCGTTGATAATCAAGTGTGACCATTTTTCTGAAAGTCTTCAGAATGTCGGGCGTTTTTTTTGCCGTTTACAAAAAACGATTGTAACTTTGCAATCGTGACGAACTAAGTAATGTGAGTTCAATGAAACTACAAATTGCTAATCAGTGCGTTAGCAACTCCCCCTCTAAGATTAGAGGGGGCCGGGGGGCGTTGATGCTCCAAGATGAAGTGCTTTGAGGGTGAATCATACTCCTCCGCCCTAACGGGTACTTCCCTATCTAGGGGAGGAGTTGAGTATCAGCAAATTATATTGACTTCACAGAGCTAAAATTTTACCTAACTTACGTTAATTAATGACAGTGATGAGACACGCAGAATTCATTAGCGGCACATGGCTTGTAGCCCACTGCAAGAGCATCCTTGCGGCAGCAATCCTTGTCGTGGGTTTGATGATGGCGAGTCTTACGGTCTCTGCCTCTGCAGATGATGCCGTCCGTGGCGTGTCCGGCACGACGAGTCAATATGACGAGGTTTACATGTCTGTCGATAAGATGCCTGCTTTCCCGGGCGGTGAGGCTGCTCTGATGATGTATATCAGGGACAATATATCCTATCCGTCCATAGCCGAAGAGAAGAATATTCAAGGCAGGGTCGTTGTACAGTTCGTTGTGGACACTATTGGCCAAGTGGGCGAAGTGAAGGTCGTTCGTTCGGTAGATCAGGACCTTGACCGCGAGGCTGTCCGCGTCGTCAGTACGCTCCCGCGGTTTACACCCGGCACCCAATCGGGCAAACCCGTCAACGTTTGGTACACCCTTCCGGTGAACTTCAAGTTGGAAAACGATATCTCCTATCTGCTCTCCTTCATCCATGAGGTTGACTCCATCAAGATAGACCACTGTAATTTGAATATCGACACGCCGATGGCCATTACGCCCGACGACTATGATGCGGGGCAGTTCAGCCAATTGAGGAAAACGGTATTGATCAAGCGGAAATGGAAAATCAGGGAGATGGTCAACGCGATGGGTGGCCTGGCAAAACTCTCCCAAGGCCATCTTGACACCCGAGGCAAGATCACCTTATATTTCAACAATGGCCGAAAGAACGTGTTCCACTACGACAAGTCCTCGTTGTATTTCCGTGGAAACTATTATGACATCACCACCTTTACAGCAGCAGGTGCCGAATTCCGGAAAATATTGTTCCCGTTGATAGACGAGACTGAGTAAGACAACGGTGTGTTTTGCATCTGAATGCCCCAAAAATGTGCATTATGGGAGTGAAGTTCTATGTCCAAATCAACGAATTACCCTGAAATGACCTTTTTGTTTTGTAAACCACTGAAAATCAGTTGTTGACATTTCTAGAAATGACCCTAGAATGTTGACCGTTTTTGGTGCTTTTTCTAAAAATTGGTTGTAATTTGGCAACCGAGAATTAACTCGTTTTTATCAACCTAACAATGACTGATATGAAACACGGTAAATATATATGTAACGCGCTCAAGGCGATCCGCCTTGACATTGCGCGTGCCAACGGAATCGAGTATGCTCCCAAGGCGTGTGGCCACCAAGGCGATTGTGCAGGCACCTGTCCTGCCTGTGAGAGCGAAATGCGCTACCTGGAGCGCGAAATTGCCCGCAAGCGTTCCATGGGCAAGGCTGCCCTTGTCGCTGGCGTGAGCCTGGCGTTGTCTAGCCTGTCGGCTATGGCTGCCGGTATCCCGTCAAGCGATAGTTATAGCTGTCAGAGCCAAGTGTGTGACACGACCAAGCGAGCGCAAGTCTTCGGGGAGATTCACGAGCAGATGCCCTACTTCCGTGGTGGCGAACGTGCACTGATGGAGTACCTGCAGTCGCACATCAAATACCCGCCCGAGGCTGTCAAGGATAGTATTCAAGGTCTCGTGGTCGTGCAGTTGCTCATTGAAAGGAATGGCTCAGTCCATGAAGTGAAGGTTGTCCGTTCAGTTCATGAATTGCTTGACAACGAAGCCATCCGCGTCTGCAAGTCGTTGCCCAAATTCTACCCCGGCCGCGTTGGAGGCAAGGCGGCCGCGATGTGGCTAACGCTGCCCATCACCTTCAAACTGGAGGGCAAGAGCGATTTGGAATCAACTGAAGAGGAACCCAAGTAAATGGCGATAAAGCACTGCAAACATATCTGTAACAACACCCATAACAGCTAGTGTCCTTTCCGAATATTCATGCTCCATTCATGGGCATTCTTGTTGATTGATATTGCTGGCAGCCCAAGCATTTTTTTAAACTTTTTTTGTTGTTTCGAGTCTTTGTCATATATTTGCAGTATTGAAACAACGTTTAATATTAAAATTCTACGATTATGAAGAAATTGTTTTTGATGGCAGTGCTGATGTGCTTTGCTGCAGCACCCGCCGCAATGGCTCAGAACTACGAGACTCCGCAAAATGTTGAGCAACAGCAGGCCCAGTATGTCAAGGATGCCGAGGTAGCCAAGAAGCAGGCTGAGGCTGCCAAGAAGCAGAAGGACGCTTACAAGGAGCAGGAGAAGAAGGCCAAGGAGGCCAAGAAGGCTGCCGAGAAGCAGGAAAAGGAAGCCAAGAAGGCTGAGAAAGAGGCCAAGAAACAGCAACAGCAGATCGAGAAGCGCCAGAAGGCCACCGATAAGTACAACAAGGCCGTTGACAAGGTGAAAGACGCCCAAAAGAAACAGGCCGAGGCCCAGAAGAAGATGAACGAGCTGCCCGAGAAGCAGGTTGCTGAGCGCCAGAAACTCAACGAGAAGGTAGCCAAGGCACAGGGCGATTCCGAGAAGATGCTCAAGATGGAGACCGAGCAGAAGAAGTTTGAGGAGAAGGTCGCCAAGCAGAACCTCAAGGCCCAGAAGGACTACGAGAAGGCCGTCAACAACCTGAAGAAGGCCGAGGAGAACCTCGAGAAGGCCAGCAAGGAGATGGAGAAATACAAGTAATATCCCTTTCCAGCCCACGTTATCACGAATTTCGCTAATGGCGGCGAATGACACGAAGCACGCTTCGTGAATTTCGTTAAAATTAGCGAAATTCGTGTTTATTCTTCAGTGCAATCAGGTCTGCTGCCCACTAATACTATTTTTTTCATTACCTTTGTGCGTTTTTTTAGAAATAACGACTGAATGGACTATCAACTCATAGCCACACCCGAGGGCACCCATGCCCGCGCCGGACTCATCACGACCGACCACGGCCAGATCGAGACGCCTATCTTCATGCCCGTGGGCACCGTGGGCGCCGTCAAGGCCGTGCACATGACCGAGTTGCGCGAGGATATCAAGGCCCAGATTATCCTGGGTAACACTTATCACCTGTACCTGCGTCCTGGCATGGACATCATCGAGCGAGCCGGCGGCCTGCACAAGTTCAACGGGTGGGACCGTCCCATCCTGACCGACAGCGGTGGCTTCCAGGTCTTCTCGCTTGCCGATAATCGTAAACTGACTGACGAGGGCGTGACCTTCCGAAGCCACATCGACGGCAGCAAGCACCTGTTCACGCCCGAGAAGGTGGTGGATATCGAGCGCAGCATCGGCAGTGATATCATGATGGCCCTCGACGAGTGCCCTCCCGGCACAAGTGACTACAATTATGCCCGCAAGTCGTTGACGCTTACCCACAACTGGCTCGCCCGCGGCTGGAAGCACTTCAAGAACACGCAGCCGCGCTACGGCCACAGCCAGGCCTATTTCCCTATCGTTCAGGGCTGTGTGTATAAGGACTTGAGGCAAGAGTCGTCAAAGTTTGTCGCCGACCTGGGCGCTGACGGCAACGCCATCGGCGGTCTGGCCGTGGGCGAACCCACCGAGGTGATGTATGAGATGATCGAGATTGTCAACGACATCCTGCCGCAGGATCGTCCGCGCTACCTGATGGGCGTCGGTACGCCTGCCAATATGCTCGAGGCTATCGACCGCGGTGTCGATATGATGGACTGCGTGATGCCCACGCGCAACGGCCGCAACGGCATGCTCTTCACACGCCATGGCATCATGAACATGCGCAACAAGAAGTGGGCCGACGACTTCTCCCCCTTGCAGGAGGATGGCCCCTCGATCGTTGACCATATCTATAGCAAGGCTTACGTGCGCCACTTGTTCATCGCTCAGGAAATCCTGGCGATGCAGATTGCCAGCATCCACAACTTGGCCTTCTACCTGTGGCTCGTGGGCGAGGCCCGCAAGCACATCATCGAGGGTGATTTCCCCGCATGGAAGCGCCAGATGCTTCACGATGTGCAGGTGAGGCTTTAGGGTTTAGGTGTGATGGAAGAGGAACAGAAGGAAATATTGCAAGACGCGGCCCCGGAGACCCCGGAAACCCCGGAGATCTCCGAGAACTCGGAGACCTCAGAGAACTCCGAGACCTCGCAGCCCTCGATGGGGGCGGCGGGTGTGCCGTCGTCTAAGCGCTACCCGTGGTACTACGTGAAGCGCTTTGACCGCTATATCATCAAGAACTTCCTGGGTACCTTCTTCTTCGCCATCCTGTTGCTGTTTGCCATTGTGGTGGTGTTCGACATCAACGAGAAACTCGATGCCGTGCTCACCGCACCATGGAAGGCCACCGTCTTCCAGTACTTCATGAACTTCCTGCCGTTCGTGCTCAGCCAGTTCAGCCCGCTGTTCACCTTCATCGCCGTGATCTTCTTTACCTCGCGACTTGCCGACCGTAGCGAGGTCATCGCGATGCTGTCCAACGGCATCAGTTTCTATCGCTTGACGGTTCCCTACCTGTTCTCGGCCGCAGTCATCGCCCTGGGCAGTTACCTGCTGGCAGCCTATATCATCCCGCCGGCCAATGTGGAGCGCATCGCCTATACCAACAAGTGGGTCAAGAACAAGGAAGTCATCTACGGCGACAACATCCAGCTGCAGGTGCGTCCCGGCGTGATGGCCTATATGGCCCGCTATGACAACACGACGCGCAGCGGCTTCCGCTTCTCGCTCGAGGAGTTCAGCGGCGATACCCTCAAGTCGCGCCTGACAGCTGAGACCATCAAGTATGACTCCGTCGGGCTGTGGACCGTGCGCCAGTACACCATCCGTCAGTTCAACGGCATGAAAGAGACCATGACCAAGGGGGCCGTGATGGACACCCTGCTCAACATTGACCCGCGCGACTTCCTTATCAGCAAGAACGACGAGCAGACCATGACCTCGCCCGAACTCAAGGAATATATCAACAAGCAGAAGGCCCGCGGCGTGGCCAATATCAAGAACTTCGAGATTGAGTATGAGCGGCGCATCGCCATGACGGCAGCGGCCTTCATCCTCACCATCATCGGCCTGTCGCTCTCGTCGCGCAAGGTGCGTGGCGGCATCGGCCTGAACATCGGCTTGGGACTGCTGCTGAGCTTCTCCTATATCCTGTTCATGACCGTCACTTCTACGTTTGCCGTCTCGGGCTATACCAGCCCGCGAGTGGCCATGTGGATTCCTAATTTTGTATATATCATCATTGCCGCCGTGCTCTACTGGCGCGCCTCCAGATAGCACCTGTCAAGGCCTACCGATTTCGGTCGTTTTTTGCTTTTTTTTTCAATCTTTTTTCGCCATGAAGTCCATGAGCGAGTGATTTTCTATTACATTTGTAGCAAGAAAGAATCCAGAATAAGTGTTGTTTTGTTTCATTAAATTTTTATGCGTATGAAAAAATTATTCGCTCTAGTTATGATGGCTGTATGTGCCTTTGGCATGATGCAGGCCAAGTGGACACCCGATGACTATGCAAGCATCCGCCTCGACAAGGAAGGTGCTGGCGGTCAAGTGCAGATGAAAACCCTGCGTACCGACGACGGTAAAATCATTCTCACCTGGCTGCGTGGTGAGAGAATCGACGGTGTCTTCTCTTATCAGTTACACCTCCAGATTTTTGATGCCGACGGCAATGCCATGTTCGGCGACGAGGGCGTGATCGTGTGTGACAAGCGCACCCGCACCTGGACCACCGACTATGGCTTGGCCCTTGCTTCTAACGGAGACATCCTCATGGCCTATACCGACATCCGCAATGACCCCAATGAGGAGTTTGCCGAGTCTTACATCTACCGCTACGACCAGCAGGGAAATCCTGTCTGGGACGCTGACGGAATCCTGTTCCCCTCAGGACGCCTGCATGAGAGTGTCCTCTCGGCTGAGGACGTTGCTCCCATGATCTGCGTGAGCGGCAACAACATCTTTGCTGCAGCTAACCACACGGAGTATTATATGGAGAAAGCTACCGAGGACAACTGGCAGCCCTCACCCTGGTTTCCCAACCAGCAGATGCCCGACTCGGTGCTCGTTGATGAGAGCCTTTGGCTGATTGTGGCGCTGAACGATGACGGCTCGATCGCCAGCGAGGCTCCCATGTCGATGCCAACCAGGATCCTGAGCATGACCCCTGCCACCCGCGGCAATGTGTACATGCTCTATGACAATGAGCTGACGGGCCTGGATGCTCAGTTGCTGAACGGTGAGCTGAACAACGAATGGGAGGCTCCTGTCACTGTTGAGAACAAACCCCTGTCGGGAGGATTCTATTTCCCCACGCCCCTGGCTGCTGTCAACGAGAACAACATCCTGCAGGTAACTTACAGGGTGCTGACCGATTTCTATGGTTATCAGTCGATTACCTATCTTGATGAGAATGGTAATTGTGCCAGCGAATCGCTGAGCCTGACCGGCAGCATCGACGGTGATGCCGGCACCGCCCAGATGGGTGTCAAGGAGAACAGGGCGCTTGTGGCTTGGGAATGGGCTTACTCAGCTTCGTCCAAGTACATAAATGTGAACGTCGTTACCGATGACAACAACTACTACTGGAGTGGCGACGCCATGTACGGTGTGCCTCTCGACATGAACCTCGACTGGGGCTTCACCCCCGTTAAGGTCATTCCCGTCGAGGACGGTTGGGTAGTACTCTATGGCAACAGCACCAGCTGGAACGGCGCCAACTTTATGGTTGTCAAGCTCGATGACTTCGGCGAGATCATGTGGGAGAAGCAGATCTGCGAGGACGACTTCAAGAGCAGCGGCTTCTCGATCGTCTATGACGACAAGAATGCTTACATCTTCTACACCCAGGAGACTCAGTATGATGATAACTGGAACGAGATTCCCGGCAGCGCCGGCATGTATGTGATGTGTGTTGACATCACCGGCAACCCCGTCACCTCGATCGATGAGGTAAGCACTGCCGATGGTCCCGTCAAGACCGAAATCTTCACCGTCGACGGCCGCCGTGTCAGCGAGATGCAGGACGGCGTGAACATCATCCGCACCACCGACGCCAAGGGCAATGTGACCACTGCCAAGGTGCTGAAGTAGTGCTCATCTGACATTGTAACTCATCTCAGTCAAGCCTTGTGCTTCCCGACTCAACTCGGGGCCACAAGGCTTGCTTTTTGTCTTGCGCTAGGCCTGAAGTTTGATAATCTGAGGAAAAAACATGATTTTCTTGTCGGTTTTTTACTTGTTTTATTAATAATGTTTATCTTTGCATTGAGAAACCAAATATTAATCAAGAATAGTTAGTGTTATGAAGAAATCTGTTTTTGCGTTTTTCTTGTTATTGCTGGCAGGCTTCGGTGTGGCTCAGGCCCAGTTGCCCGCTGTGTCACTCAAGAGCATCGATGGTGCAACCGTTCAAAGTGAGACCCTCAACAACGACGGCAAGCCGTTTATCATCGACTTTTTTGCTACATGGTGCAAGCCCTGCAACCGCGAACTGTCGGCCATCGCCGAGGTCTATGACGAGTGGCAGGAGGAGACCGGCGTCAAGATCTATGCCGTAAGCATCGATCAGGGTCAGAACATCAACAAGGTGAAACCGCTGGTTGACCAGAACGAATGGGAGTACGAGGTGCTGCTCGACCCCAACAGCGAGCTGCTCAAGGCCTTGGGCGGCCAGATGATACCGTTTGTCGTGGTCATTGACGGCAAGGGCAACATCGTTTCCAAGCACAGCGGCTACACCGACGGTGCCGAGAATGAGCTTCTCGAGGAAGTGAAGAAACTGATTGGCCAGTAGGGTACATCCTTTGGCCAATGGCTGGACGGGGTTGGCAATCAATCGCCGGCCAGCTGAATCCTAAAACCTAACTCCAAAAAAAAGAATGAGTCGATTGAAATATATCCGCTTGCTGCTGCCTGCGCTTGTCGTGATGGCGGCCTTGCCTGCATTCGGCCAGTTGACATTCAGCGGCAGCATCCAGAGCGATATCCTTGTCCCTCAGGACGACGAGAAGATCGGTACTGAGCACTACGAAGACAAGGTGCTCACCAACACCTATGTTGACCTGAAGCTGGCACACAAGTATGTCGAGGCCGGCGGCCGCTTTGAGTTCCTGAAGTACCCGTTGCCCGGCTATGAACCGGACCTGAAGGGGTGGGGCGTGCCCCACTTCTACGTCAAGGGGCACTACAAGAATGTAGAGCTCACCGTGGGCGACTACTATGAGCAGTTCGGGTCGGGCTTAGTGTTGCGCACCTATGAGGAGCGTTCGCTGGGTATCGACAACGCCCTCAGGGGCGCCCGCCTGGCCTACAAGCCTGTCGATGGCGTGAGCCTCAAGGCCCTCACCGGCAAGCAGCGCTATTACTGGCATCACAATGATGCCCTCGTCAGCGGCGTGGACCTGGAGATCGGTCTGGAAAGCTTCATCAAATCGCTGGAAGCCCACGACACCCGCATCATGATCGGCGGCTCGTGGGTCAACAAGCATGAGAAGGACGACAAGTTGCCCATCTTTGTGGACGCGACCCACAAGTTGAACTTTCCCAAGTATGTCAACGCATGGGATGCCCGCATGAACCTGACGCATGGCGGCTTCAACGTGCTGGCCGAGTATGCCCAGAAGAGCCAGGACCCGTCGTTTGACAACGGCTACCACTACGGCAAGGGCACCGTGGCCATGCTCAGCGCCTCATATTCCAAGAAGGGCATGAGCCTGCTGGTGCAGGCCAAGCGTAGCGAGAACATGGCTTTCAGGAGTCGTCGCAGCATGAACGGCACGTCAAGTTTCATCAACTTCCTGCCACCGTTCACCCATGACCAGACCTACGCCCTGCCAGCCCAGTACCCCTATGCCACCCAGTTCGACGGCGAGTGGGCCTTCCAGGTCGAGGCAGGTTACACCTTCAAAAAAGGCACCGCCCTGGGCGGCAAGTACGGCACCAAGGTAAAGGCCAATTTCTCCCATGTTCGCGGTCTGTGCCAGGGTGACATCAAGGACCCTGTCCGCGAGAATAACATCATCGGCAGCTACGGTTACAAGACCAGCTTCTTCAAGATGGGCGAGGTCTACTATCAGGATATCGACGTCCAGATCGACAAGCGAATGACCCGCGACTTCTCACTCGTGCTGATGTACATGAACCAGCGCTACAACATGACGGTGGTCGAGGGACACGGCGGTATGGTGGTCAGCAACATCCTGGTGGCTGACGGCAAGTACAAGTTCTCGCCCAAGCTGTCGCTGCGGTGTGAACTGCAGTACCAGTTCTGTAAAGGCGATCAGGGCGACTGGGCCTTCGGCCTTGCAGAGTTGTCATGGGCTCCCCACTGGATGTTTACCCTGAGCGACATGTGGAACTGTGGCGAGACCAAGACCCACTTCTACCAGGCTCTGGTGACCTACAGCCTCAAGTCCCACCGCATCCAGGCTGGTTACGGCCGCACGGATGCCGGCTACAACTGCTCGGGCGGCGTCTGCCGCTGGGTACCCGCCACAAGGGGATTCACTCTATCTTATAACTACACGTTCTAAAGCTATGAAAAGAATATATCTGACCATCCTGACCCTGGCCGCTCTGGCACTGGCTTCCTGTGACGAGGTCAGCCGTGACGATAGGCTCACCTATGTCGAGCCTCCCGAGGTGGGGCGTGCCGTGCTCATTGAGGATTACACGGGCCAGTATTGTGTGAACTGCCCCCGCGCTACCGAGGAGATCGAGCGTCTCGTGGAGGAGTACGGCGACACCACGGTCATTGCCGTGGCCATCCATTCGGGGCCCTTCTCCAAGCAGAAAGGCGAACCCACGCCGCTCTATACCGAGGTGGGCGACGCCTATTTCAGCAAGTGGGGGCTCTCGTCGCAGCCCGTAGGCCTGGTGGACAGGCTCTACTCGTCGATGGGCTTTGACTACACCGATTGGGGTGCCGGCGTGAACTACGAGATCGGCTTCAAGGCTCCGGTGTCGATAATGCCCTATGCCGCCTATGATAGTGATACGCGCCAGGCTTACATCCATATTCAGACCATCGGTCTGGATCCGGAACGAGTGAGCGGCAAGCTGCAGGTGTGGCTCATCGAGGACAGCATCGACAGCTTCCAGATGATGCCCGACGGCAAAATGGTCGAGCATTACAACCACATGCACGTCTTCCGTGCCAGCGTCAACGACCCGTGGGGTGAAGACCTGTCTGTGTCCCATGGTGAGGTGGTGATGAAGGATTATACCTTTACCATGGACCCGGTGTGGAATCCCTGGCATTGCTCCATCGTCGCCTTCCTGTTTGATGATGACGGCGTGATGCAAGTGGCAAAATCACCCCTTGAATAACTCTAAATACTGACAACTGACAACTAAAAACTGACAACTGAATATGAAGAAAATCTTTACATTTTTATTGTTTGGCTTGCTTGCAACGGCAAGCGTGATGCAGGCTCAAGACATTGACGAGAGCTACGTGTTTGTGGACGAGGACGGCAACGTCATCGAGAACGGCGCCACTGTAGTGCGCAACGAGATGGGTGTCTATCTTGACGGGCGAGACGTGATCAGGTCAGGCATCTCGGTGTATAACCAGAGTGGTAATACCGCTGTTGACTACCTGAAGGTGTACTATGACATCGAGCGCATCGACAACGGTTCCTATCAGATCTGCTTCCCCTCTACCTGTAATGAACAGAGCATGGTCGGCTCCTATGAGACCGGACGTGGACAGCTCATGGGCAATCTGCAGGACATCCAGAGCGAGTGGTTCACCCAGGGCGAAGGCGAGTGCATCGTCACTTTGGCCATCGAGATCCTGGACAGGGAAAGCGGTTTCCCGCCCACCTATACCCACCGCTCATGGGGCCCGAGCATTACCTTGAGGTTTGTCAACGGCGATATTGAACCCGAGCCGCTCGACGGCGACGTGAATCTTGACGGTGAGGTCAACATCGCTGATGTCAATGCCGTAATCGACAAGATTCTCTCCCAGTCGACGGATCCTGCCGCTGACGTGAACAACGATGGCGAGGTGAACATTGCCGACGTTAATGCCGTCATCAACATCATTATGGCAAGTAATTGATAACTTATTGACTACTAACTTAATAAAACACAACAATGAAGAAATTATTACTTCTTATGGCAGCCGCACTATTGCTGCCTGTCTCGCTGGGAGCGCAACTCGTCAAGGCCCCGGCAACACCCCGTCAACTGCTTGAGCCGGGCTACTCATTCCAGGCCCCGGCAGCCATTGATCTGGCCGAGAACCAGAAAATCATGGGTCACTATGACACCGACGATTATTCAACCAATGGCCTGGGCATGACCAGTTCGCCTGGTGTGATTCCTCTGGGAGTCATCCTTGAGCCCGATGAGCTCGCCGTCTTCCAGGGCGGTAAGATTGTGGCCTTCCGTGTGGCCTTGGCCGCATCCACTCCCGTGACCCGCGTGTTTGTCATTCCCGTGAGCGCAGACGGCGTTTTCGGGACGACGACAGCATGGGAATGCAACGTGAACAAGGTGGGCTGGAACGTCATTGAGCTCGAGACGCCCTACGAGATCAACCTCGCTGAGGACGAACAGCTGATGATTGGTTTTGACTATCAGCAGACCGCTAGCAATTACCCCATCTCGGCAGTCCAGGTCGGCAAACTCTATGATGCTTACCGCTACACCAAGGTGTCGCCGCGCCTCTATGAGTGGCGTGCTGTGGGCTTGATCAATTACGGTAACCTGAGCGTGCAGTGCATCGTCGAGAGTGACAACTATCCCGATTATATGTTCTCTATCAGCGACTTGACGGCCTCCAACTACATTCAGTCTGGCGATAACCTGAATTTCTCCTTCAATGTCAAGAACAACGGCGTGAAGACGGTGGATGCCGAGTCCCTGTCGTTTGACGTCATGATCGACGACGAGAAGGTGGCAACGGTGACCAACGCCGATGACATCATTAGGGGCTATTATAACATCAAGGGCAATGTGGCGACCGAGGGTTTGACCTCGGGTGCGCACACCTTGGGCGTTACCCTGGTTTCGATGAATGGCGAGCCCCTCGAGCCCCAGACGCTGGAGTACAGCTTCAAGGTGATTTCCAATACCTTCCCCCGCCAGAAGCACATCGTCGAGCAGCTCACCTCGACCTATTGCACCTATTGCCCGCTAGGCATCTCGATGCTCAAGGTGCTCACCTCCAAGCGTGATGACCTCATCTGGGTGGGCCTGCACGGCAACATGGGCGGTGTTGACCCCTTCCGCAGTGACCAGTGCGACAGTCTGTTGACCTACTTGACCGGAGGTGCTGTCAGCTATCCGTCAGGAGCCTTCGACCGTGCTGTCGGCCTGGAGGATGACGGCTCGATTGCAACCGGCTTGGGTTACTATGAGCAGTATCATCAGCAGGTGGCTAATGAGTTGAGCAGCTTCCTGGACTATGTGACAGAGCAGACCCCCAACTTCGCTACCATCAACGGCGAATGCATCCTTCCGTCTGAGGGCACTCCCACGGTGACCATCTACGGTGACCTCACTCCCGATTTCGATATCATGATGGGTGAGGATGCCAAGCTCACGGTATATATTTTGGAAGACAGCCTCATCGCCCCGCAGCTCAACCTGGGCACTTGGGTAGAAGACTTCATGCACAATGGCGTCTTCCGCTGCGCCCTGGGTTCAGTGCTGGGTGTACCCCTGAACAAGACGGGTGTCAATCAATACAGTAACAAGTTTGAAGTGGAGCTCCCCGAGGAGATCGAGGACCTTTCCCACCTGCGCGTCGTGGCCTTCATCAGCCGTCCGCTGAGCAATGCCCGCTTCGGCTTCTCTGATGTGTACATCACCAATGCTGAGGAGTTTAACTTCTCTTATGTGCAGGGTGGCGTGGAAGAGCTTCTCCTCGATGAGGATGCCGTTCCCGTCGGCTACTATGACGTGACAGGCCGTCAGCACGACAGCCTGCAGCAGGGCGTGAACATCGTCAAGATGAGCAACGGTAAAGCCAAGAAGATTCTTGTGAAGTAAGTCAGAACTGTATTGTTGCAGTCATTCCATAGGCCCGGTCACCGAAGGTGGTCGGGCTTATTGCTACATCAACGTTCTTGACAAAGGGGCGGGTGAAGATAAAGGCACTGCCGGCACCGATGGCGGCACCGCCCAGGACGTCCCACCAGTCGTGGCGGTCGGTCTTGACGCGGCCCCAAGCGACGAAGCTCGACACGACGTAGGCCGGCACGCCCCACTTCCAGCCATAGCGTTTCATCAGGAAGGTCGAACCGTTGAAGGCGACTGCCGTGTGGGTGCTGGGGAAGGCATGGTGGCCCGTGCCGTCAGGGCGGTCTTTCTTGATGCACAGTTCCAGGCCGTAGTTCACTGCCAGGCAGGTGGCGGTGCTCAGGCCCAGTTGCTTGAGGCCCTCGGTATCGTGTTTGGCTATGGCGACGCCTAGCGCGGTGGCATCGGGCACGAGGCACAGCACATCGGTCGTGTGGCGCAGGGCATCATCCCCGGCATGGACGGTCATCCCCGTTGCCAACAACGAGATGGCCAGCAGATATTTGAGAAATCGATTCATTTTGGTTTTTGTTTTTTGGTCTAGATATTCTAGATGCTCTAGTGGGGGTATAACTTGCGCAGCAGGTCGCTACGGTGGATGCGTTTGAGGGCCGCTGTGATGGCGGCGCGGTTCTTGCGGTCGTACCAGAAGAAGAACAGCCGTTGGGCCTGTTTCTCCATCGGCGTCTTGGCGCAATAGACGGGTTTCATCGTGTAGGGGTGAAAGCCCGTGTAATAGGTCTCGGTCGAGACGGTCATCGGCGTGGGCGTGAAGTCCTGCACTTGCTCCAGACGGAAGTCGAGCTCCTTGGTGATGGCGGCGAGTTCGGCCATGTCGGCCTCGTGACAGCCGGGATGCGACGAGATGAAGTAGGGGATGAGCTGCTGCCGCAGGTTGTATTTCACGTTCACACGGTCGAACAGGGCCTTGAAACGGCGGAACAATTCAAACGAGGGCTTGCGCATCAGCATCAGCACCTCGTCGCTGGTGTGCTCGGGAGCGACTTTCAGTCGGCCCGAGACGTGGAAGCGGATGAGTTCCTCGTTGTAGCGGGCATTGACCTTGTCAATGCGGGGGTCACCCGTGCGGTGCATCGACAGGTCGTAGCGCACTCCGCTGCCGATAAAGGATTTCTTGACCTCGGGCAGGGCATCCACGGCATGATAGATATCGAGCAAGGCGCTGTGGTCGCTGTTGAGGTTACTGCAGGGCTGCGGGTGCAGGCACGAAGGCCGCTGGCAGCGCTGGCAGCGTTCCAGGTCCTTGCCGTGCATACCATACATGTTGGCGCTGGGACCGCCCAGGTCACTGATGTAGCCCTTGAAGTCCTCCATCTGGGTTACCTGCTTGACCTCGCGCAGGATGGATTCCTTGCTGCGTGAGGCGATGAACTTGCCCTGATGGGCACTGATGGTGCAAAAGGCACAGCCGCCGAAGCAGCCGCGGTGCATGCACACCGAGTGGCGTATCATCTCATAGGCGGGAATGCGCTTGCCCTGATAGCGGGGGTGGGGCAGACGCGTGTAGGGCAGGTCAAACGAGGCATCTATCTGTTCGGTGGTCATCGGCGGATTGGTGCGGTTGACCTTGACGGCGATGTCGCCGGTGGCCTGCCACACGTTGTGGCCATGCCACAGGTTGCTCTCCACCTCGATGGTCTTGAAATTCTCGGCATGGGCCTTCTTAGACTTCTGGCATTCCTCGTAGCTGTGCAACACCACATCGGTGTCGGTGTTTGCCGTCGGCATTTCGCTCAGCGGGCGGCGCACCACCGTTTGGGGGATATCGGTCAGTTCCTCGATGCGTTTGCCGGCAGCCAGAGCGTCGGCAATGGCGATATTGGGCAATTCTCCCATGCCATAGACCAACAGGTCAGCCGGGCTGTCCACCAGGATGGAAGGCCGCAGCTTGTCCTGCCAGTAGTCATAATGGGCGAGGCGTCGCAGCGACACCTCGATGCCGCCTGCCACGACAGGCACGTCGGGGAACAGTCGCTTGAGGATGTCGCAATAGACGATGGTGGGGTAGTCGGGGCGGGCGCCGGCACGTCCGTCGGGCGTGTAGGCGTCGTCGCTGCGCTTGCGTCTTGCGGCGGTATAGTGGTTCACCATCGAATCCATCGCACCGGCCGACACGCCAAAGAACAGCCGAGGCCGTCCCAGTTTCTTGAAGTCGCGCAGGTCGTCGCGCCAGTTGGGCTGTGGCACGATGGCCACCTTGTAGCCGTGGGCTTCGAGCACGCGCCCGATGACGGCACTGCCCATCGACGGGTGGTCGATATAGGCATCGCCGCTGAACAGGATCACGTCGGCCTGGTCCCAACCCAGGTGGTCCATCTCCTTGCGCGTTGTGGGCAGCCATTGGCCCTTGATGCGGTGGTCATTATCTCGTTTGTCTGGCTTCACTAATCTCTAATCACTAATCACTAATCTTTCTCTTCAAGCATGGCTTCGAGTTTCAGGATTTCGTCGCGGTACTGGGCGGCCTCGAGGAAGTCCATGCGCTTGGCGGCTTCGATCATCTGGGTCTTCAGACGGTCGATGGCGGCCTGCATGTCCTTGCCGCTCATGTAGGCGACAACCGGGTCGGCGGCAACGCCGGCGCTGGTGTCAAACTCCTCGGTGTACCGCATCTCGGGTGCGGCGGTGGGCATCGGCATCTGGCTGTGACGGCCGGGAACTGTCGGGTGGCGCATATCGGTGTCCTGTCCGATGATGGCTGTGCGGGCCTTGATGATGGCCGTCGGGGTGATGCCGTGGTCCTCGTTGTACTTGAGCTGCAGGGTGCGGCGCCGCTCGGTCTCGTCGATGGTCTGACGCATCGAGTCGGTGATGTTGTCGGCATACATGATGACCGTGCCGTTCAGGTTGCGTGCCGCACGGCCGGCTGTCTGTGTCAACGAACGGCGGCTGCGCAGGAATCCCTCCTTGTCGGCGTCGAGGATGGCGACAAGCGAGACCTCGGGCAGGTCCAGGCCCTCACGCAGCAAGTTCACGCCGACGAGCACATCGATGGCTCCGGCGCGCAGGTTGTCGATGATCTCGATGCGTTCCATCGTCTCGACGTCGCTGTGCATATAGGCCGTGCGGATATCGAGCCGCTTGAGGTAGTCGCTCAGTTCCTCGGCCATGCGCTTGGTCAGTGTGGTGACCAGCGTTCGCTCGCCGCGCTCGATGCGCAGCTGTATCTCTTCAACCAGGTCGTCGACCTGCCCCTGTGAGGGACGTACGATGATCTGCGGGTCGAGCAGGCCCGTCGGACGGATGAGCTGCTCGGTGATGATGCCTTCGCTCTTGTTGAGCTCATAGTCGGCTGGAGTGGCGCTGACATAGATGGTCTGATGGGTCAGGTCCTCAAATTCCTCGAACCGCAGCGGGCGGTTGTCGAGTGCGGCCTCCAGTCTGAATCCGTAGTGCACCAGATTGGTCTTGCGCGACTGGTCGCCGCCGTACATGGCGCGAATCTGGGGTACCGTCACGTGGCTCTCGTCGATGATGGTGAGGAAGTCGTCGGGGAAGTAGTCCAGCAGGCAGAAGGGGCGCATGCCGGGACGGCGGCCGTCGAAATAACGGGAGTAGTTCTCTATGCCCGAACAGTAGCCCACCTCGCGCATCATCTCCATGTCATAGGTCACGCGCTCGTTCAGGCGCTTGGCCTCGGCGAAACGGTTCTCGCGGGCAAAAGCAGCCACCTGGTTCTCGCGGTCGAGGTCAATCTGGCCCATGGCGGCCTGCATGCGTTCCTTGGTGGTGACAAAGATGTTGGCGGGGAAGATTTTGAAGCCCTCGACGTCCTCGGTGGGCAGCTGGGTCTCGCTGTCCAGGATCTGGATCCGCTCGATCTCGTTGCCCCAGAAGATGACGCGCAGCATGATGTCCTCGTCGCTGAGGAAGATATCGACCGTGTCGCCCTTGACGCGGAAAGTGCCCATTCGCAGCTCGGTGTCGCTGCGTGAGTAGAGGGCATCCACCAGGCGGTGGAGCAGTTCGTCGCGCCCGATTTCATCGCCCACCTTGAGTTCGATGGCGTTGGCGGTGATGTCCTCGGGGTTGCCCATGCCGTAGAGGCACGACACGCTGGAGACCACCACGATGTCGCGGCGCCCCGACAGCAATGCCGTCACGGTCGAGAGACGCAGGCGCTCGATCTCGTCGTTGATGGAGAGGTCCTTCTCGATATACTTGTCGGTCGAGGGAATGTAGGCCTCGGGCTGGTAGTAGTCATAGTAGGACACGAAGTAGTGTACCGCATTCTCGGGGAAGAAGCTCTTGAACTCGGCATAGAGCTGCGCCGCCAGCGTCTTGTTGTGTGACAGGACGAGGGTGGGGCGGCCCGTGCGAGCGATGACGTTGGCCATGGTGAAGGTCTTGCCCGAACCGGTCACGCCTAGCAGCGTCTGGTAAGGAACGCCTCCAGTCACTCCCGTGGCCAGTTCCTCGATGGCTTGAGGCTGGTCGCCCGTGGGTTCATATTCTGAATGCAGTCGATATTCCATTTGTATCTTGTTGGGTCGGTTGATGATTACGCATCGGCGGTCAATGGCGCTTGCGCATGAAGATGGCGAAAATCGATGCCAGCAGGGCGAGCGATATCGTTAAGCCAGTGAGGTAGAAGGTGCGGCTCTCGCCATGGCTGGCGTTGAAGGCCAGGTCACACAGGTCACACAGGGCACTGACCACCGTCAGCAGCGATATCGCCACCAGCATGGCCTTGGTCTGGCCATTGTTGCGCTCTTGGATGTAGTTGTGGGAACGCAGCAGCATCTCGTTGAGTTGCTGCTGCTCGTCGTTGACCTCGAGGCCGCGGTCGATGGCGCGGTCAATCTCCAGCGGCAGGAAGTTATAGGAGACGCGGTTGAAACAACCGTGGCTGTTATAGACCTGGAACTCCTGGGTGAGCGCCTCGATGGGAGTTACACGACGGCGGCACACGCGCTTGAAGGTCGCCCACCAGTTCTCTTCACTGTAGGCGATGGTGCTGTGGTAGCGCTCATTCAGGTCTGACAGGTAGTACTTCTGGAACAGGCTGTGGATGTAGAGCAGGCGGAAGAAGCCCCTCCATTCCTCCATGAAGTTGTTCTTGTTGCCGTTGGCATGCAGGGTGAACGTGTCGTTGAGCGCAAGGGCCGTCCAGCGCTTGAACACCGACACGCGGTTGTTGTTCATCATGCGCTCCAGGTAGGCCGGCGACACGTTGTCCTGGTCGTCCTCGTCGGGATTGACCGTGGGCGCCAGCGAGCCGAGCTGGTACAGCGCCAGGTCTCGTTGGTCTTCGGTCAAGTCCAGTTCCTCGGGTGACACGATAATCTGGAACAGCCGCATCTTGTTGCCGTGCTCGAGCAACTTGTTGCGCTCCTGGCAGTAGCTCTTGCCGTCGAGCGAGCCGTATGCCTCCAGCAGCGGGTCCAGGGCCAGCCGGTTGAAGTCGTCGTTACCCTGCTCGTGGATGCGGCGCAGGTGGCGCATCAGCGAGGTGAAATCGTCAAGATGCACCGACTCGTAGTTCAACTCGATGGAGAACAGGACGATGTGGTGAGGAAACACGTAAACCTTCAGCTCGTTGAGATGGGCCTTGTGGGTGATGCCGTCGGCGACGGCAGTGAAATCCTGGTCCACAGGCCGATAGAAGGAGACACAGCCGCTGCCGTCGTCCTGGCCGAAGCAATAGTCGATGAAGTCGGGCACATACTGGTCACTGTAGCGCTCGCCCATCTCGTGGCTCTCCCGTGACCATCCCGACTGCAGCAGCAACGACTGGGCGGACTGCAGGTCACGAAGGGTCGTGAACTGCCCGCACAGAAATGCCGTCAACTGATGTTTGTCTGATTTGTTTTCCATCGTCAAATTGCCTCCTTCATTTTTCGACCTGCAAAGGTACGAATTTGTTTTCACTTTTTCTGTCACTGTCAGCCCTAAACTTTTGCCTCATCGGCTAAAACGCGTAAAAGCCGCCCCGTCGGCGTGCCATATCGGCAAAATCCTTAAACTTTCTGGCCGGTGTTGCGTCTAAAACACGTAGCAGTTACATGAATCGGGCTGCGGCTTGGAAATCGTCAAATAAATTTGGCATTTCGCTCGCCTTGCACTAATTTTGCAGAGAAAATGAAAAGAGTGGTACTTATTGGTTCCGGCAATGTGGCGACGAGCCTGGCTCATGGCCTGGCGTCGCGTTGTGAGTTGGCGCAGGTCTATAGCCGACGCCTGTCTCACGCCCGTGCGCTGGCCGAGGCTGTAGGCTGCCCCGCCGCTACCGATGACCTCGGTGCCCTGGTCCCCGATGCTGATGCCTACATCATCGCCGTGAGCGACGATGCCATTGCCCAGGTCGTCAGTGCTGTCGCCGACAACGGCGCCCTGTGGCTGCACACGTCGGGCAGCACGCCGATAGACGTCTTCTGTGGCCATCGTCAGCGCTGCGGCGTGTTGTGGCCGATGCAGTCGTTTTCCCGCGAGGTGGTGACCCCGCTCGACGACGTCTATTTCTTTGCTGAGGGCAACGACGAGGCCGCCCTGCATGACGTGACCGAACTGGGGCAGATGCTCTCGCGCCATGTCACTGCCGCCGACAGCGACCAGCGGCGCTGGCTGCATCTGGCTTCGGTGTTCTCATGCAACTTTGCCAACCACCTGTGGGCGCTCGCCGATGAGCTGCTCTCGGCCCGAGGCCTGCCCTTCGAGGCGTTGCTGCCGCTCATCCGCACCACCGTCGACAAGCTTGACCGCCTCACTCCCGCCCAGTCCCAGACCGGCCCTGCCGCACGCGGTGACCGCCGCATCATCGACAGCCACCTGGCGATGCTCGACGGCGAGAAGCGGGACATCTACCGCCTGCTGACGGAATCCATCATCAAACGAAATCCACAAGACAAAAATGCTCAATAACCTGGAGAAATATGACATCGTGCTCGGGAGCAATTCGCCCCGTCGGCGCGAACTGCTCAACGACATGGGCGTGAAATTCCGTGTCGAAGCCATCAAGGGCATCGACGAGAGCTATCCCGCCAGCCTGCCTGTCGAGGATATCCCCGTCTATCTGGCCCGCATCAAGGCCGACGGTCACCCCCTGGCGCCCAACGAATTGCTCATCACCGCCGATACCGTTGTCGTGCTCGATGAGACCGTGCTGGGCAAGCCCGAAGGGGAGGCCGATGCCCACCGCATGCTGCGTGCCTTCTCGGGACGTGCCCACCGCGTCATCAGCGGCGTGTGTGTGACCACCAAGGACCGCCGCGAGTCGTTTGCCGACACCAGTATCGTCCGTTTTGCCGACCTTACCGACGACGAGATTGACTACTACATCCAGCACTACCGCCCGCTGGACAAAGCCGGAGCCTATGGCATCCAGGAATGGATCGGCAACATCGGTATCCAGGGCATCAACGGCGATTTCTATAATGTGATGGGCCTGCCCACCCGCAAACTCTATCAATTGCTGAAAACATTCTGAAATGATAATGAAGAACCTGATAAGAAATATCATGCTGTTTATGGTCCTTGCAACGGCATCATTGCAGGCCATGGCTTTCTCATTGCCTCACGACACGGTCTATTTCTACAACACGTGGGAGCAACTCCTGATCGATAGCCCCGCGACCATGTATGTTGACCCGTGGATCGATCCCATCACCCCCTATGAGGTGATTATCGAGACCCCCAATGAAAAATACAATGATGACATCTGGAACAAGCATATCGCAGCCGTCCTGGGTGATAGCATCTGGCTTATCAACAGTGAGTATCTGCAACGGGAGTTCAAGGGTGACGCCAAGAACCTGAATGCCTATGTCCCGTTTTACTTCAACGACAAGGTGGCCTTTGCCGTCACCGATGCCATTCCTAGTGTCAAGGAACTCTTGCTCGGTCTCCCCGAAGATGCGCCGATCGGTGTGGAATACTATTACATCGACTTCAGGAACCGCAAGGTGCTCAGGGTCACGCCCGAAGTGTTGAGCCGTCTGCTCGAGGACTACCACGACCTGCAGATGCGCTATGAGGGCATGAAGGACTACAAGAAGCGTCCCATCATCGAGGACTACTTCTTCCAGTTCGTTGACCGGGCCACCGAGGACCTCATGCGGCCCTTCATCCTCGATCTCACGGATTAAATGTATTATCAATCTGTTATTATGACTGATGTAACATGAAAACTTGTCGCCGATTGATACTCGCCATTTGCCTCCTGTCATGCCTGCCGATGCTGGCCGACACTGAGCGCCGGGACACGGTCTGTTTCTATGAAACCTGGGAACAGATGTTCGACATGGCGCCCGTAGCGATGGCTGTAGATCCGTACATGTACTTCGGCCCTTATGAGATGGAATTTGTGACTTCAGATGACAGATTCAACAACGATATCCACAAGAATTACCTGGCGGCCACCATCAACGACAGCATCTGGTTTATCAATAGCGAGTACCTGCGCAAGCATTTCAAGAACAGCGATGCGGCTTCGCTGAGCAATTACCTGCCGCTGTTCTTTGACTATAAGGTGGCCTATGCTATCGGTGCTGCCAATCCCGGCGTCGCGGAACTCCTGTTCGGCAGCGATGGCAACATCGAGATTGACTACTATTATATCGACTTTGTCAACCGCAAGGTCAGACGGGTCAACAGTTCGACGCTGAGCCAACTGCTCGAGGATTATCACGACCTGCAGATGCGCTACGAGGGCATGAAGGATTACAAGAAGCGCGAGATCATCGAGGATTATTTCTTCAAGTACATCGATCGTGCCTCTCAAGATGTCATGCACCCCTACATCCTTGATTTGTTTGAATAGCAGGCCCCTGTTATGAATCGCTTGACACGACATATCGCCCTGATTCTCCTTGCAATGGCTTCACTCATTGCCGTTGCCCAGGAGGAGCCTCATGATACGGTCTATTTCTTTGAGAACTGGTATCAGGTCTTCGACAACGAGCCAGCCGCGATGCTTGCTGACTTCGACATCTATGCTTATTCCTATGCGTTTGAGTTTGAGACCTATAACATGGTTCTCAACGACCGCATCAAGCGCCAATACATCGCAGCTATCGTGAACGACGACCTGTGGCTCATCAACAGCCACTACCTGTATGATAATTTCGATGTCGATTTGCGTTACCTCAATCACTATGTGCCGCTTTTCTTCAACGATAAGATTGCTTATACCATCTCGGTGGCCAGTGTGAGTTTTAAGGACCCCATCGAGGAGAGTGACAATCTCAACAGCATCGATTATTATTTCATCGACTTCCTGAACCGCAAGGTGCAGCGTGTCAGTCCCAGTGTGTTGAGCGGGTTGCTTGAGGACTATCACGACCTGCAGATGCGTTATGAGGGCATGAAGGATTACAGGAAACGCGCGATCATCGAAGACTATTTCTTCAAGTATATCGAGCGTGCCACCCAAGACGTCATGCGGCCTTATATCCTAGATTTAGTTGATTATGATCCATTGTTATGATGAAGAACTGGTACATCCGACATATTGCCCTGATTCTCCTTGCGACAGCCTCGCTCACAGCGGTTGCCCAAGAGGAGCCTCATGACACGGTCTATTTCTACACGACCTGGACCCAAATTTTTGACATGGCCCCCGAGACGATGGTTGTTGACCCGGCGATTGACGTCTATTCCCCCTTCGAGCTCTATGTGGAAACCGGCGATAAGAAGGCCAACAAGAGAATCAAGAATGAGTATATTGCCGCCTCTCTGGGTGACAGCACATGGCTGGTCAACAGTAATTACCTGAAGGAGAACTTCAAGGGCGACAGCAAGGATCTGTATGGCTATGTGCCGTTGTTTTTCAGTGAGAAAGTGGCCTATGCGGTCGCCGAGGAATGCTGGTATGCCGAGCGTGGCAACGTGAGTTACAATGTGCTCTCGACCCATAACTACTATATTGATTTTGCCCAACGCATGGTAACAAGGATTGACGCCAAGGCTCTGAGCGCTCTGTTGGCCGATTATTCAGACCTGAGGATGCGTTTCGAGGGTTTCAAGGACAATAATAAAAGCGCGATTCTCAACGACTTCTTTTACCGGTATGTTGACCGTGCCAATGAAGATGTCCTGCGACCTTACATTCTCGACCTTGTTGAGTGACGTTCTACAATAACTGAAATGATCATGATAAAAAGTTTTAACCCGATAATTATCCTCACCGCAACCCTGTTGCTGCTCTCCTCCTGCCTCAGAGGGGGCGGGCACGGCGCCGGTAATACGCTAGGTACGCAAGACTCGGTCATCACGGCTGCCAAACTGCTGTCGATGCAGCGCACCGACCATTATACGGTGGTCACCGTGGGCGACCCGTGGAAGGGTGGGGTGCTGCACCGCTATGTGCTGGTGCCCCGCGATTCGGTGCTGCCCGACGACCTGCCTGAGGGCACCGTGGTGCGTACGCCCGTCAGCCGCGCACTGGTCTATTCGTCAGTCCACACGAGCCTGCTGGACGAGTTGGGAGCCATCGGGGCCGTACGCGGTGTCGTGGACAAGCAGTACTTCATCGACGACTACATTTCCCGTGGCGTGGCAACGGGCGAGATTGCCGATTGCGGCAACTCGATGAATCCGACGGTGGAAAAAGTCATCGACATGCAGCCCGACGCCATCCTGCTGTCACCCTACCAGGATGCCAGTTACGGCCAAATTGCCAAGATGGACATCCCGATTATCGAGTGTGCCGACTATCTGGAATATGACCCGCTGGGCAGGGCCGAGTGGGTGAAATTCTATGGCGAGCTGGTGGGCAAGCGCGATGAGGCCGACAGCCTCTATCAAGCCGTCGTGACGGCCTATAACGACATGAAACAGAAGGCCGCGGGGGCTGAGAACCGCCCCACGGTCGTGACCGAGATGGTCATCAGCGGCATCTGGAACGTGCCGGGCGGACAGAGTTACATGGCGCGCATCCTGGGCGATGCGGGCGGCAAGTACCTCTGGGCCGACGACAAGAACACGGGCTCGTTGGCGCTGGACTTCAACCAGGTGCTGGCTGTGGCCCAAGATGCCGAGTACTGGTTCATCAAGTGGACCAACATCAATTCGCTCAGGGACCTGCAGGGCGCCTATGACCTGAACAAGGAGATGGCCGCCTTCAAGAACAAGCGCGTCTATGTGTGCGACACCGACAAGACCCGCTTCTTTGACCGAATACCTTTCCATCCCGAGGTGCTGCTGCGCGAGTTCGCCGCCATCATGCATCCCGAATTGTTCCCCGACTACCAAAACCAGATGTACCACCACATTGACTGACATTCCCATGACATATCGTCGCTTTTCCTTTACCATCATGGCCTTGATCGTGCTGCTGGTGGCGCTGGTGCTGGCCTGTCTGGCCTTCGGCTCGGTGGACATCCCTGCCGGCAAGATTGTTGACATCCTCACGGGCAAGGGCAGCGGCAACAAGGCGTGGGACATCATAATCATGCAGTCGCGCATCCCGATGATAGCTACTGCGGCGCTGGCCGGCGCGGCCTTGTCGATATCCGGCTTGTTGCTGCAGACGACCTTCAACAACCCGCTGGCCGGGCCGTCGATCCTGGGCGTCTCCTCGGGCGCGGGGCTGGGCGTTGCCATTGTCATCCTGGCCATGGGCGGTTCGTTGGGCGGACTGCTGGGCGAGAATGTGGGCAGCTATATGGCCATCCTGCTCGGTGCGCTGATGGGCGCTGGCGTGGTGCTGGTAATCCTGATTGCCTTCTCGGCCATCGTGCGCAGCAACACCATGTTGCTCATCATCGGCATCCTCGTCAGCTACCTCACCTCGAGCGTCGTGCAGCTGCTCAACTCGGTGGCGACCGAGGAGGGCGTACACAACTACGTGTCGTGGGGTTTCGGCAACTTCTCGGGCGTGAATGCAGCCCAGATGCCGATCTATGCTGGTATCATCATCCTGGCGCTTATTGCGTCGGCCATGATGGTCAAGCCGCTGAATGCGCTGCTGCTGGGCACTCGCTATGCCCGCAACCTGGGTGTCAACGTGCCGATGACGCGCAACATCCTGCTGGTCATTACGGGAGTCTTGACTGCCGTGGTGACGGCCTTCTGTGGTCCCATCGGCTTTATCGGCCTGGTGGTTCCTCACATCGCGCGCATGTCGTTGGGCACGAGCAACCATGCCCGACTGGTGCCTGCCACTATCCTTGCCGGTGCCGACATCGCCCTGCTGTGCGCCCTGGTCAGCGTGTGCAACCCTCACGGCATCATCCCGATCAATGCCATCACACCCATTATCGGCGTGCCCATCATCCTCTACATCATCCTTAACCGACGTCGCATCCAGTATTTTAATTAGGCTTTAGTTAAAAGAAATTAATTGATTATCAATAGATGAACGATAATAACGCCATATTCACGACCCGTGACCTTGCTGTGGGATACCGCAACGGCAAAAACACGGTTACCCTGCTCAAGGAGCTCAACCTCACTCTGGAAAAAGGCAAACTCGTCGCCCTGCTCGGGCAGAACGGTGCCGGCAAATCGACCCTGCTGCGTGCCCTCACCTGTGACGAACGCCCGTTGGCGGGCTGCATCGAGGTGAACGGCAGGAATCTCGCCGAGATGAGCCAGAAGGACCGCTCGCGTCTCATCGGCCTGGTCTCGACAGAACGCATTCAAGCGGGTGCCCTCACCGTGACCGAACTTGTGGGCCTGGGTCGTCAGCCCCACACGGGTTTCCTGGGGAGGCTTGACGAGGAGGACCGTGGTATCGTGCGACAAGCAATGACCGACTCGGGCATCATCGGCAAGGCTGATGAGTATGTGGCATCGCTCAGCGACGGTGAGCGGCAGAAGGCGATGATTGCCCGCGCCCTGGCCCAGCAGACGCCCATCATCATCCTTGACGAACCCACTGCATTCCTCGACGTGGCCAGCCGCATCGAGACGATGCGACTGCTCCAGACGTTGGCTCACGAGCGAGGCAAGGCTGTCCTGCTCTCCAGTCACGACATCTCCCAGTCGCTCATGCTCGCCGACGAACTATGGCTCATCACCACCGACCGTCAAGTCCTTACCGGCACTCCCGCCGACCTCATCAAGGCCGGCGCCATGGACCACCTCTTCGAGAACCGCTCCATCCATTTTAACCCCACCATCCTCGATTACTCCTTCTGATGGCTCGATAGGATAAAAAAGAGGTGCCGCATCTTTTCTGGTGCGGCACCTCTTGTGTCAATCAACGCCTAGTTGATGCTGTGATCATTGGTGGGTGAGTAGGTAGTTGATCAGATAGGTCGCGTCACTGATGTTCACCTTGTTGTCATGATTCACATCGGCCGATTCCATGTAGGCGCCTGTGGAGCCTTGAGTCAGCAGGTAGTTGATCAGGTAGGTCACGTCACTGATGTTCACCTTATTGTCACCATTCACGTCCCCTTCGACTGCTTGAGTGCCAACATGTATCGTGGTAGATACATTCTCGGGAAACAGAGAGTCAGCAAGACCGACAATGCCATAATCGCTTCGGTTGATGGTATAGGTGTAATCGCCGGACAGGTCTTCGGCAGCCTTGAGAGTGATGTTCACGACAACGCCGTCATTGCCCGCAATGACTCTTTCGTCATGGATGCTATAGATGGCCATGTTGCATTCGCCTTCGGGCGTAGCGTACATGAAATTACCGGTTACCCTGTCGGTAGGCTCAACACTGATTACCTCAAATCCTTCGGGGACGGTGGTAAAGATGCCGAGGGCACGGATAGGATCCTCGCAAGTGAAGGAAATGGGCAGAACGAATGTCTCACCTGGCGCAACCTGGATTTCGGGCATCGTGAAGTAACCCAGAGCACCGGGAGTGGGAGTACTGTTGACATGTACCGTGGTAGATACGTCCTCGGGATACTGGGGGTTACCTGTCATGCCTACAATGCCATAATTGCCCTGACTAATGGTGAATGTGTAATCACCGGACAGGTTTTCGGTAGCCTTCAGGGTGATGTTGACAATTGTGCCGTCATTTCCGTCAATGGCTGCACCCGAAAGGTTATAGATGGCCACGTTGACTGTGCCTTGGGGCGTGCCATACTGGAATGTTCCGTTTACCCTGTCGGTCTTCTCGACGCTGACCACCTCAAAGCCTTCAGGAATGGATACTGCAAAGCCAAGTGAGTAGACAGAGTTCTCACAAGTGAAGGAAACGGGCAGGACGAATGTCTCCCCGGGCTCAACCTGGATTTCGGGCATCGTGAAGTAACCCAGAGCACCGGGAGTGGGAGTACTGTTGACATGTACCGTGGTAGATACGTCCTCGGTGTACTGGGGGTTACCTGTCATGCCCACAATGCCGTAATTGCCCTGACTGACGGTGAATGTGTAATCACCAGACAGGTTTTCGGTAGCCTTCAGGGTGATGTTGACAATCTCGCCGTCATTTCCGTCAATGGCTGCTCCCGATAAGTTATAGATAGCCACGTTGACTTTGCCTTCAGGCGTGCCATACTGGAATGTTCCGGTTACCCTGTCGGTTTTCTCGACGCTGACCACCTCAAATCCTTCAGGAATGGATACGGCAAAGCCAAGTGAGTAGACAGAGTTCTCGCAAGTGAAGGAAACGGGCAGAACGAATGTCTCCCCGGGCTCAACCTGGATTTCGGGCATCGTGAAGTATCCCGCTCCGAGAGAGGGTTCGCCGTTAACATGTACCGTGGTAGATACATCCTCAGGGTACTGGGGGTTACCTGCATTGCCGACGACTCCGTAGTTGCCCTGACTGACGGTGAATGTGTAATCACCGGAAGCGCTTTCATTAGCCTTCAGGGTGATGTTGACAATTGTGCCGTCATTTCCGTCAATGGCTGCTCCCGATAAGTTATAAATAGCCACGTTGACTTTGCCTTCAGGCGTGCCATACTGGAAAGTGCCGGTTACCCTGTCGGTCTTCTCGACGCTGACCACCTCAAAGTCCTCGGGAATGGAAACGGCGAAGCCAAGTGAGTAGACAGAGTTCTCGCAAGTGAAGGAAACGGGCAGAACGAATGTCTCCCCGGGCTCAACCTGGATTTCGGGCATCGTGAAGTATCCCGTGCTGTCATTGACGACAGGGCCACAAGCAGCATTAGAAAAAGTAATTTCTTCATAAGCCTGATATTATTAAAGTTAGTAAAATAGAAAATGCAATCTTCGAGTCTTGAGTTGTCAGGAAACAATACTATGCAAAATAATTGGAGGTCAATTAAATATTTATTGCAAAAATACTTAATAGGCTGTTAATGGTACATGTTTTGATTGTTAATTATTGTTACATTCGATACTTTGCAGGGCGGGGGATGGATGGTCCTGCCAGCTCGGGTGGCAGGGGGTTATTAAGTGTGTTCAGTAGGTGTTTTTTTTGGAAAAATTATGGCCATTTATCTTCAATGGTCATGACAAGCGGCCTATTCATTATAAATGGCTTAGTGGCTAGTTTATAAATTACTGATAATCACCGATTTGCTTTTGTTGTCTTTATCGTTTTCCATAACTTGTGCCCCTGAATAATCCTGTGTCTCGGCTACCCATGTTGTTTATGTCGGTTGGGTTGCTTTTAAATATCTGTTAATCAATTATTTGCGATTGATGCGTTTGAAGTCGCAAAGTCACTTTGTGGCTTAAAAATTTGGTCAATTCAAAAGGATGACTTACCTTTGCATTACAAACCAATTACTAACAACTTATGCTAAGACGATTTTTTTTAGCGCTTGCTGTTGTGATTGCTGTGTCTGCCGTGGGGCAGGAATATAAACTGCACGCTACCAAATATCACCCTGGACAGGGTGGTGCTGGTTGGGTAACAGCAAGCGGAGACCGAATCAATTATGATAAGTTGAAAAACTATCAGATTCGATGGGTCGCTCTCTCGCATGACATGTTTAACCAACATGGCTTCAAAATGGGCGACGTGATTATTGTGGAGAGTGAGTCCACGCCCTCGCTGAATGGCGAGTGGGTGGTGAAGGACAAGATGGGCAAGCGCCTGCGCAAGCGCATCGATTTCCTCACTCCGCGAGGTGACAAGTACAACTTCCGCAACGGAGCGGTCACCATTCGCAAGAAGAAGAAAGATTAAATCCTGAAGACTCCGATCGAGTAAATAGGAAAAGAAAAGATCAGGACGGGACAGATAACCTCTGCCTCGTCCTTTTCGTTTTTGGCGTCAGCATTGCGACACGCTAATCCGTTTGTTGTAATATTGTTTTAATCGGCCTGGCGGCCGAGAAATTAAACAAATTTGTATAAAAATTAAACAAATAATTTTTTATTATAATTTTATTAATAAATTTGTTCAATTTCTCGCGCTACGCGCGATAAATACATGGAGATGCGTTAGCTTTGCAACAACCTCGCTTTATTTTGGCGTTGAATGATGCCGGATGGTTTGTGGCGGGCTATCTGACAATGACCTCGTCGGTGAAAATCCATGAGCGGTTGTCATGCGAACTTGCAAGGATGCGCAGGTAGCGGGTTTTGGCTTTGCCGTTCCATTGCCAGGTGTGGTATGAGAGTCCCCGGCGCAAGTCTTTCTCGCTGGTCTGGCGGTGGAGTTCTTGCCAGCGCTTGCCGTCGTTGCTGCCTTCGATGACTAGCAGTGCCGGTAGATAGATGTCGGGTCCAGCATTCTGCATAAAGTCCATGCTGACGCTGGAGATGTCGATTCGTTTTCCCAGGTCGATGATGAGATACACACAGCTGTCACCGATGAATCCTTGCCAGCGCCCGTCGCCATGGTGCCATCCCCCGCGCAGGCCGTCGGTCAGCGTCGTCACGCCGGCGGCAGGGTAATAGCGGTTATAGTTATGCAGGTAATTGACAGGCGCATTTTCCGCCTTGTGATGCCAGGTGGCTTTGTATTCGGGCCGTTCGCCCACCTCCTGATTCAGGTCAAAGGCGTTGATGCCGTGCTCGATGAGCGCTGCGGTAAATTGCGTTGCGCGCTGTCGGATGTCGTCACAGGCCGTGCCGCGCCATGCCTCCTCGGCTATGGCCATCAGGCGAGGGTAGAGGTGGTTCTCAACCTCCGCACCATCGACGACATGTTCGGTCCACAGGCATGCCTGCAGGCCCTTGACGCGGCTATGTTGCTCGGTGTCGAGCCCTGCCAGCGCGTCGAATGAGGCCACATGGTCAAACGGCAGGTAGCTCCAATCCATGGGGGAGCCTGTCGGTGCATCCTGGTTGCGGTTCAGGTAGCAATGGCTGTTGGGTACCATGATCACGTCATAGCCGTTGTCGATGGCACGTCGGGCATAGTCGGCGTCACGCCAGATCATGGCGGTTTTAGCGGGATGGGCCGCATTGCCGTCGGCGATGATTTCGTCCCAACCGATGAGTTTGTGGCCATGCTCGTTCAGATAAGTGTTAACGCGCGCAATAAGGTCGGCCTGCAGGTCCGCCACCTTGTCGCCGTCCAACGTGTTCAAGTATTCTTGGCAGCGCTGGCAGGTTTTCCATGCCGTCATGTTGGCCTCGTCGCCACCGATGTGGATATACTGTGAGGGAAACAGTTCCATCACCTCATCGAGCACATTGCACAGGAACTCAAACGTCTTTTCGTTAGACGGGCACAAGTCGCCACTGTTCATGCCCCTGATGACGGCATCGTTCGGCGTCTGGCTCAGGGCACCTGTGTCCGACAGGCATGCCAGCTCGGGATAGACGGCGAGCACTTCCTCGCTGTGACCGGGCATCTCGATTTCGGGGACAATAGTGATTCCGCGTTGGTCGGCATACTGGATGAGTTCGCGCATCTGCTCCTTGGTGTAATAGTACCCATAGGTCCCTTCGGCCGCTTCCCCCTTGCGGGTGTCCACGTACCGGCGGTCACGGTTACTCCACCAGTCGGTCCAGTCGTTCTGGGTGCGCCAGGCGGCAATCTGGGTCAGCAGCGGGTAACGGTCAATCTGCAGGCGCCATCCGGCTGCGTCGGTCAGGTGCAGGTGCAGGCGGTTGAGTTTCATGCTGGCCATGATGTCGATCTGCCGCTTGAGGCAGTCGATGTCGTAGTAATGTCTGGACACGTCGATCATGCAGCCTCGCCATTCAAACCGGGGCGCATCGTTGATGTCGCAGCAGGGTAACTTGCCATCGCGTGAGAGTTGTTGAAGCGTCTGTCCCGCATGGAGAAAGCCTGCAGCGTCACGGGCGGCAATCAGCAGCGTGTCGGCGGTGATGTGCAACCGGTAGCCCTCTTGGGGCATGGCTTCGCACGTGATAATGCACACGCGGCCCGATGTGGCATCTCCTCCCTGCAAGAAATCTTGGAGATAGAGGTTCTGTGACAGGTCAGAACAGGTGTTCTCTACACGATAGGGGCAGGTGAGGTCAAATGTCCCTGCCTGCCACTGCGCCTGTTGTGGCATGGGAATAAGCGCTTGCACAGCAGTGAGAGCGCTCAGGAGGAGATTCAGGATACTCATAGTGTTATGTACGATTGGGTGACAGTCCCTCCGTTGGGTGGGACATCACGGTAACGGTCATTCAGTGATGGGGAAGGCCGCCTTGTGCTTGTTCAGGGCACGTAGTGCAGCCTGCACCGTCTTGTCGTTGCGGTTGATGATGGGATAGTAGGCCTGGTTGCCGAAGATGTCCCGTGCGATGAGCGCCTTGATGTTGGTGACGATGGCGTCGTGAGACTGGTTGATGTAGTACCAGCGCGGCACGATGCCGTTGGCGTTGGCAAAGTCGGCAAAGTCCTTGATCAGCGCGTCGTCGCTAGGCGCCATTCTCAGGAACTGCATGTAGTCCTCCATCTTGTTGAGGGCAGCACGGTTCTGGTTGCAGTAGTTGAATGCATATCGCTGCATGAGTCCGGCATTGACCACGTCGATGAAGTAGCTGGTGATGCCTACCGTGTCGTGGGGCACAAAGATGTCGGGCACGATGCCACCGCCGCCATAGACGGTGCGTCCATACGCGGTCTTGAACACCTGGCTCTTGTCGATCTTCATGCTGTCGCGGCTGTAGATCTCGCCGTTCTTGTAACGGTCGGCGAGTTCCATCTCATAGTCGAGCAGGCCCTGCTTGTAGTCCTTCTGGATGCAGCGTCCGCTGGGCGTGTAGTAGCGGGCCGTCGTCAGTCGGATGGCGCTGCTGTCGGGCAGGACGAACTCCTTCTGCACCAGTCCCTTGCCGAATGAGCGGCAGCCCACGATCAAGCCACGGTCATTGTCCTGCAGGGCACCGGCGAAAATTTCGCTGGCGCTGGCACTGAACTCGTCGATGAGGACGGCCACCTCGGCATCCTGGAAGGAGCCGTTGCCGTCGCTCCACACCTCGTTGTCGTCGCGCTTGTAGCGACCCTTGGTGAACACGATGGGCTGGTTGGCGGGCAGGAACTCATTGGCCATGAGCAGTGCCATCTCCATGAATCCGCCACCGTTGCCTCTCAGGTCGATGATATATCGCTTGGCACCCTCTTCCTCGAGGCTTGCCATGGCGGTGATGAACTCGTCATAGGTGTGGCGGCCGAACTGGTTGATCTTGACGTAGCCGGTATTCTTGTCGATCATGTAGAATGCATCGACAGTGTTGACGGGGATGTCGCCGCGTGTCACCGTGAAGGTGAGCGTCTTGCTGGTGTTGGGGCGCTTGATACCCAGTTTGACCTTGGTGCCCTTCTCGCCGCGCAGTCGCTTCATCACTGCGCTGTTGGTCATCTTCTCGCCGGTGGCTGTCGAGTCATCGATCATGATGATCTTGTCGCCGGCCAGGATGCCCACTTTCTCGCTCGGTCCGCCCGGGATGACCTCCACCACGCCGATGGTGTCGTTGACCATCATGAACTGGATGCCGATGCCGCTGAAGGAGCCGTTCAGGTCGTCGGTCGAGGCTTTCAGGTCCTCGGCGCTGAAGTAGTTGGTGTGCGGGTCAAGGCTGCTGAGTATCTTGGGGATGCTCAGTTCGATGAGGTCGTGCAGGTTGACCGTGTCAACGTAGTCCTGCGCGATGAGGTTGAGGATGGCATTAAGTTTACGGTCGTTCTCGGCAACAGGTTTGTTGCTGGCAAACCGGCTGCCGATGATGATGCCCACCACCATCGCCAGGGCAATGACGAGGGGTAACCAGATGGGTTGACGAGTGGACTTCTGTGTCATTTCTTGTTCTGGAAGGATGCCTGATAAGAGGACTATTGGTTACTTACGGGTAGCTAAAAATTTCTCCACTTCTTGATAGTGGCTCTCGCTGTTGTCGCTGGTGAGTGTCACGGGCTGGTACTCGCCGTCGCGTTGCCAGAGGTGGATGACCTCGATGCCGGCACGGCACAGCAGGTCGACGCCGTCGTGCATGCGGTAGTACTCGCCGAAGACCACGCGGTTGATACCCGCCTGGATGATGAGCTTGCTGCACTCCATGCAGGGCGAGGTCGTGACATAGAGCGTGGCCCCGTCACTGCTGTTGTTGCTGCGTGCCACCTTGGTGATGGCATTGGCCTCGGCATGGAGGACGTAAGGCTTGGAACGGTCCTGGCCTTCTTCCTCACACACGTTCTCAAACCCCGAAGGGGTGCCGTTATAACCATCGCTGATGATCATCTTGTCCTTGACCAGCAGCGCTCCCACCTGGCGGCGGCGGCAATAGGAGTTCTCGGCCCAGATCTGAGTCATGCGCAGGTATCTGGAGTCGAGCAGCATCTGTTTTTTCTCGCGAGCGTCCATTAAATTCTGTTTTAATCTGCAAATTTACAACGTTTTTTTCACCTGCTGCAGTTATTACAATGATTTTTATTGGCAAAATTGCAATATTTTTCCCGCTATTGCCGTTGATATGTGGACAAGCATGCCGTCAATGGCTTGTTTTTTGTGAAAAATAGATAAGAAATGGCTCATTTTGGTTAAAACATTTAAATGCGATACAACAATAAGGCCTTTTCTGCGTCTAATGTATATTGATTAATTGCAATGAATGCATATTGGAATAAAGAGAAGAATATGAAAAAGCATTTTTTGATGATGACCCTGCTGGCGGGTCTGCTGCTTGTGAGCAGCTGTGCCAGCAAGAAGGATCTGCAGGATTGCCGTGAGCAAAACCAGAAGCTGCTCGAGACCGGCAAGGAAATGATCATGAATTATCAGCAGACCAAGGAGCAACTGGCTGCTGCCAACGCTCGCGTGTCGTCGCTCGAGGACCAGCTGGCCCGGGCTCGCGAGGACTATGCCCAGCTGCAGAATTCACTCGACAAGAGTCTTGTCAATTCCAGCCAGAGTAATATCTCTATCGAGAAACTCGTTGACCAGATCAACGAGAGCAACCAGTACATCCGTCACCTGACCAACCTCAAGTCGAAGAGCGACTCGCTGAATCTGGCGCTGACCAACAAGCTGACCCGCTCGCTCTCGAAGGAAGAGCTCAAGGACGTCGATGTCCAGGTGTTGAAGGGCGTGGTCTATATCTCGCTGGCCGACAACATGCTCTACAAGAGCGGTTCCTATGAGATCAACGAACGCGCAGCCGAGACCCTGTCCAAGATTGCCAAGATCATCAACGACTATCCTGACTATGACGTGCTCATCGAGGGCAATACCGACAATGTGCCCATTCGTCGCGAGAACATCCGCAACAACTGGGACCTCTCGTGCCTGCGTGCATCATCGGTGGTACAGGCTTTGCAGAACAACTATGGTGTGAATCCCAAGCGACTGACTGCCGGCGGACGTGGCGAGTACAACCCCTTGGCCACCAACAACACCGAACTGGGCAAGCAGCGCAACCGCCGCACCCAGATCATCATCACGCCCAAGCTTGAGGAGTTCCTCGAGCTCATCGACATGGCTCCCGACGACGAGGATTGATGATCCCCGGCCGCCAGTGGCCCGAGCTGCATGTGTTCATGCGGCCTGAAGGAAAAAGCGAGGATGCGCCCTCAACGTCTGGGCGCATCCTCGTTGTTTTGTACCGTACCGGATTGGGAATAAAAAAGCAAGTCCCTGACTCGACGTCAAGGACTTGTTTTAACTAATTAACCTTCTAATACCATTAACATAAACCTTAAACATATTGAAAACCTAGCTGTCTCACGACACATCAGTTTTCTCAATCTTAAAAACTAATACCATGAAAACCGTTGCAAATTTAAGGCCAAAAACAATATTTCACCTAATTTTTCATCAAAAAAAAGACCATTTTTAACAATAATTTGCTAAAACGCCCGCAAAATCGCAGAAATAACAGAATAATCCACTAATTAATGTCATTTCGAAACCGCTTTTTATGGTCCGGGCGACACTCAATCCATCCGGTGAAAAAAGACGCAAAATTTTGCGTCTCTACATGATGATGAAGCAACGTGAGTTCTAATTGTCAATCAGTGCGTTAGCAACTCCCCCTCTAAGATTAGAGGGGGCTGGGGGGCGTTGATACCCCAAGAGTAAGTGCTCTGAGGTTGAATCATACTCCTCCGGCGCTACGCGCCACCTCCCCTATCTTAGGGGAGGAATTGAGTATCAGTACTTTATATTGGCTTCGTTGAACCTTCGTTAATGCAAGGTTTTAACGCCTTGGCGCGGGACTTGTTTATTTCTTGTCGGTGCCGGGGGTGAAGGCGTTCCAGCCTTGGGCGCGGATTTCCAGTTCCTGGTCATCGCGTGTGACAAGATATGCGCCCAGGTCGGCCTTGGTGATGCGGCCTATCAGGCGGGCCGTCTTCATGCGGGCGACTTTCTCGTGGTCGGCGAGCGGCACGGTGAACAACAGCTCGTAGTCCTCACCGCCGTTCATGGCAGCGGTGACGAGATTCATGTTGAGTTCCTCGGCCATCAGTGCCGTCTCATAGTCGATGGGGATGCGGTCCTCATACACGCGGCATCCCACACCCGAGTCCTTGCAGATGTGCAGCAACTCGCTCGACAGGCCGTCGCTGACGTCCATCATCGCCGTGGGCCGGATGCCGAGTTCGCGCAGTTCCTCGATGACGTCGCGGCGAGCCTCGGGCTTGAGTTGGCGCTCGATGATGTACTCCTTGCCGGCAAAGTCAGGCTCAAAATCGCCGTCCTTCATGTCGGCACTGACGCGTCGCTCCCGTTCCAGCAGTTGCAGGCCCATGTAGGCCGCTCCCAGGTTGCCGCTCACGCAGATGAGGTCGGTGTCCTTGGCTCCGGTGCGATAGACGATGTCGTCCTTGGCCGCCTCGCCCAGGCAGGTCACGCTGATAATGAGTCCCGTGACCGACGCGCTCGTGTCGCCGCCCACGAGGTCCACGCCGTAGTGTTCACAGGCGATGCGCATGCCCTCGTAGAGTTCCTCGATGTGTTCTAGCGTGAAGCGCTTGCTGATGCCCAGCGACACGGTCACCTGTCGAGGGGTGCCGTTCATGGCATAGACGTCGCTCAGGTTCACCACGATGGCCTTGTAACCCAGATGCTTCAACGGCACGTAGGTCAGGTCGAAGTGGATGCCCTCTAGCAGCAGGTCGGTGGTGACGAGTGTCTGGCGGTCCTGGCCGTAGCTGATGACGGCACAGTCGTCGCCAACGCCTCGGCGAGTGGACTCGTTACGCACGGGAAATGACTTGGTCAAGTGCTCTATCAGCCCAAACTCACCTAGTGTTGAAATCTCAGTTTCTTTCATTATCAGTCTTTAGTTCTTTCTCAGGTTGTTGGTAGCCTTACCTCCCAATTAAAGCTCCTCGAAGCGGTTGATCATCTCCTGGATGAGCATGGCCATGATGGGCTGGGCTGCAGCTGCTGCACGCTGCACCTCCTCGTGGGAAGCCCTCTCGACGGCGCCCTCTACGCCCAGGTCGGTGATGATCGAGATACCGAACACCTCGATGTCGCCATGGCGGGCCACGATGACCTCGGGCACGGTGCTCATGCCAACGGCGTCGCCGCCGATGCGCCAGAAGTAGCGGTACTCGGCCGGCGTCTCAAACGTCGGTCCCTGGGTGCCCACATACACGCCCTCCACGAGGCGGATGCCTTTTTCTTTGGCGATTTCGCGCGCCATCTTGATCAGGCGAGGGCTGTAGGCATCAACCATGGCCGGGAAGCGGGGTCCCAGCTCGTCGATGTTCTTGCCGTGCAGCGGGTGATCGGGAAAGACGTTGATGTGATCGGTGATGACCATCACGTCGCCCACCTTGAAGTTGGGGTTCATGCCGCCTGATGCGTTGGAAACGAACAGCGTCTTGATGCCCAGCGCCTTCATCACGCGGATGGGGAAGGTCACCTCCTGCATCGTGTAACCCTCATAGTAGTGGAACCGTCCCTGCATGGCCATGACATACTTGTTGCCCAGGGTGCCGAAAATCAGGCAACCCTTGTGACCCTGAACCGTCGAAACGGGAAAGTTGGGGATTTCGCCATAGGGGATTTCCACCTCGGTCTTGATGCGTTCTACCACTGCTCCCAAACCGCTGCCCAGGATGATGGCCGTCTTCGGGAGTTTGTTGTTCACTCGTTTTCTGATATATTCGCTGGTCTCTTGAATGCGTTCCAGCCAGTTGATTTCGTTTACCATAGGTATAGTCTTTTTTTATCTTTTTGATTATTGGTTATCGGTTGTCGTCACTCATTGTTGTCAGGTTGGCCTCCTCTTCCTGCTTGTCGATATTTGCAACCAGCTCGTCAACGAAGTCGGGCCCGTCAACGGCCAGGATGCCCACACGCATCGGGATGTAGTAGATGCAGTTGCGCTTGATGGGAGGGTAGTAAGGGTTGTTCATGATGCGCACCGCGTCTTTCTCGGTGGTGATGATGAACTTGCGCTTACCTGTCAGGCTCTTATAGACCTTGAAGATGTCCCCGAAGTCCCGGCGGGTGAAGAAATGGTGGTCGTCGAAGTGCATCACCTTGACCGGTGCGGCAAACTGGCGCAGGTAGCGTACCAGAGGCTTCGGCGTGGCAATTCCTGTTAGGCACAGCACCGCATCGTCCTCGTGCAGCCACTGCAGGGACGTGAGCTCCTGGGACTGTACGGGGAACACCGGCACGGGCTCGCCATAACGGATTGTACTGAAGAACAGCTTCTGATAGTTCAGCAGGTTGAGCTGCTGCTTGAACATGCGTATCTCCATGGGCGCCAGGTCCACTGGGCACTTGGTCACCACCACCATGTCGCAGCGCGACACGCTCTCCACGGGCTCGCGCAGCTGGCCGAGCGGCATGAGCTTGTCCTCAAAGGGCATACGGTTGTAGTCCAGCAGCAGGATGTTCACCTTGGGCTTGACATATCGGTGCTGGAAACCGTCATCCAGCAGGATGAGGTTGATTTTCGGATCGATGCGCAGCAACTCGTGGATGCCCTTGCGACGGCTCTCGCAGACGGCCAGAGTGATCAGGCCGCTGTACTTGCGGTAGATCTGATAGGGCTCGTCGCCGATGTCACGAGGCGACATGTTGTTGCTCGCTAGAATGAACCCCTTGGTCTTGCGCTTATAACCGCGGCTGAGTACCGCGACGTGATACCGGCGGTACAGGGCCTCGATGATGTACTCCACATGAGGGGTCTTGCCTGTCCCGCCCACGGTGATGTTGCCCACCGATACAACGGGTATCTCAAATTCCTCCTGTGGCAGTAGCCCGAAGTCAAACGCTTTGTTACGAAGCCAGACACAGGCGCCATACCCCCACGAGAACGGTGTGAGCAGGGCGTCCATGATCGACTTGCGCTGGTCCTTGTTTAATATCTTGGACAGGTCCATTTCTCAGTTGACAGTTGTCAGTTGTTAGTTTTCAGTTTTTAGTTGTTGGTTTTCAGCCAATAGGTGGATACGGGGTCCTGACTGCCGGGGATTAGAACTTGATATCTTCTTCGGGCATCAGGCACAGGATGTGGTCACGGCCCAGGATGCGCTGCAGCTGCTTGTGCCAGTCGTAGAGCAGTCCCATCTCTCCCTGCAGGCGAGCCTCGTAGCGGGTCACCATATACTTGTCGAGCATAGCCATGAATTTGTCCTCGAGGGTGGGGTAGTTCTGGGTCTTGTAGTCCTTGCCCAGATTGGCCTTGCCGGCAACCCAAGCCACTGCCTCACGAATGCCGCCGAACTCGTCCACCAGGCCAATCTGCTTGGCGGTGATACCGTCCCACACGCGGCCCTCGGCAATCTTCTTGATTGAATCCTGGCTCACGTGGCGACCGTCGGCACAGCGCTTGGTGAACAGCTCGTAGCCCTGGTTGACCATGTTCTGCATGGCAGCCAGCTGTGCGGGAGTGAGCTTCTTGCCCGCTGCTCCCATGTCGGCGTTCTCGTTGGTCTTGACCGATGCCATGTGCACGCCCAGTTTGTTCTCGATGAGCTCGCTCATGTTGGGGATGACGCCGAAGATGCCGATTGAACCGGTGATGGTCGTGCGCTCGGCAAAGATGCGGTCGGCGCAGCATGAGATATAGTAGCCACCTGATGCGGCATAGTCACCCATAGATACGGCGACGGGCTTGCCGGCAGCCTTGAAGTCCATCACGGCCTTCCAGATCTGCTCGCTGCCAAAAGCACTGCCGCCCGGGGAGTTGACCCTGAGGACCATGCCCTTGACGTTGTCATCCTCCATCAGGTCGTGGATGGTCTGGCTCAGATCCTCGCTGTTGATGCCTTCTTCGCTGGAGGGGAGGCTGCTGCTGTCGTCGATTCCGCCCACGGCATAGACGACGGCGATATGGTCACCGATGGCACCGGACTCCAAGTCGTCGGCGAGGTCTTCAGGGCACACGAAGTTCAGGTCGTCGCCCTTGGCCACCTCGGTGCGAGCGCGCAGGATGTTCTCCATATCCTGCTTATAGACCATCTTGTCTACCAGCTTCTGCTGGATGAGCTGCAGGGGCTGGAAAGTGAGGATTACACTGTCGCACAACGCGTTGAGCGCGTCGGTCTGCAGTTTGCGGTCGGCGGCGATGCTGTCGAGCATCTCCTTCCAGATGACGCCCAGGTAATGCTCCTGCTGCAGGCGGTTGGCATCGCTCATGTCTTCAAGCATATAGGGCTCGACGGCGCTCTTGAAGGTGCCCACGCGCACTACCTGCATCTCCACGCCGATCTTGTCGAACAGTTTCTTCATGTAGGGGGTTACCGAAGCCATGCCGTGGAGGTCCAGAGCGCCCACGGGGTTGATGTAGATGCTGTCGGCGACACTGGCCAGGTAGTAGTCGGCCTGGTTGATGCCCTCGTAGCCATAAGCGGCAATCCATTTGCCGCTTTTCTTGAACTCCTTCAAGGCGCGACGCATGGTCTGCAGCGTTGCCGGAGCAGCACTCACGCCGTTGCACTCGATGTAGATGCCGTCCACCTTGTCGTCGTCGGCTGCCTTCTCGATGGCCGATAACACGGTGTTGAGTCCCAGGCTGGAGGGGATGCCGTTCCCTCTGATGAGTGACATCATGTCGATCTCCTCGCTGCCACCGCGCTCACTGATGCTGGTGCCCAGGTCGAGCTTGAGGATGGAGTGCTTGGAAACGCTGACAGCCTTCTTCCCGCTGCCCATGCTCATGGAGCCCATAATGGCAAAACTCATGATCATTGCGGCAAACATGAAGAACATGAATGCCAGCAGTGCGCCCACGAAGGAGCCACACACGATAAGGATAAATTTCTTCATCATAGCGATATGGATGTTTTATGTTTGGATGTTCTAACTTATTTGAAATCAAACCATTGCCAATTCTCTAGGAGAGTCCAGCGTATCGAACGCTTTACTCTAACCTACAAAGATAACACCTTTTCCCAAGAAACAAGCAAATCGCTAGCAAATAATTTTCAATTCAATGATTTTATCCATCGGCGTCTGTGGAATCTTCAGGACGTAGGGCCTCGCCTTGGCGTGGCCGCCGTGCGACAGATACCGACACGCCAGCAAACGCCATAACTCTTGAATCCGGTGTTGTGGCGTATCCGGCGGCGGTAACGGCCACGCCAAGGCGAGGCCCTACAGTTTAGCCCGTAGTTTTAATGTGAGTTCGACTAAAATAAGTAACTGATACTCAACTCCTCCCCTAAGATAGGGGAGGTGGCGCGTAGCGCCGGAGGAGTATGATTCACCCTCAAAACACCTACTCTTGGGGGCATCAACGCCCCCTGCCCCCTCTAAGATTAGAGGGGGAGTTGCTAACGCACTGATTGACAATAAATAATTTCGTCGAACTCACGTTAGTTTTAAAAGCGCAATCTGAAAAATATATAGTGTAGCAATTTACACCTCGCCGGTGCGCATGGTGGGCGTCAGGGGACAAATCCCATGCCGGTGTAGAAGTGGAGTGTCTTGCTCAGGGGCTGGAAGTGGTTCTGGTTGGGCGCCCACTCGCCGCGCTGCAGGCTCGGGGCCAGTTTCACCGACTTGCTGCCATACATGTTGTTGATGCCGTCGATGCTGTTCATCAGGCGACGCAGTTTGCTGTGGTCCTCAGGGTCAAAGACATTGAGCTGGATGGCTCCGCCGTGCTCGATGTCGAGAGCCATGACGCCTGCCTTGCGGTAGCCGAATCCGTCGCGCCAGATGTTGTTGAGCGCATTGAGTGCCATCCTCACGATGGTCATCGTGTCGTTTGACGGCGTGTCGAGCTGCAGCTGGCAGGAGTTGGAATAGAAGGGGAGGTCCTCACGGAAACGGTCGCCGCGCACGTAGGCCATCACGCTGCCCGCCACGCTGCCCTCGGCTCGCAGTTGGCGTGCCGTTCGCTCGGCAAAGCTGACGATGGCATCGGCTATCTCGTCGCGGCTGTATAGTACCTTGCCGAAGGTGCGTGACGTCATGATTGTCTTGTGGGCGATGGTCACGGGATTGGCAATCTGGCAGTCGTGGCCCATGAGTTCGCGCTGGGTGCGCTCAAGCGTCACCGAATACAGCGACCGTACCAGCGAGGGCGGCATTTTCACGAAGTCGAATGCGGTCATGATGCCCCGCGACTTGAGCGACGCGGCAAGCCTGCGTCCGATGCCCCACACGTCATCGATGGCCGTGCGGCGCAAGATGATGTCGATGGCCTCGGGGCGCACGAGCCAATAGACGCCGTCGGTGATACGGGGGTCGCGCTTAGCGATGTGGTTGGCCACCTTGGCGAGCGTGCGGCTCGGGGCAAAGCCGATGCTGACAGGAATGCCGACATACTGGCGGATGGTCTTTACCAGTTCGGCCATCACACGGTGGCTGGTCTCGACATCCTCGTGGGGCAGAACGAAGAAGGCTTCGTCAACGGAATACTGCTGCAGGTTCTCGACTTCCTGAGTCATGATGTTCATCACGCGGTCAGACAAGTCGCGGTACAGAATGTGGCGTGCCGACAGCTGGATGATCTGTCGCGGGTCGGTGTAATCCTTGATCTTGAAGGCGGGACATCCCATGGGGATGCCGGCGGCTTTGGCCTCGTTGCTGCGGGCAATGACGCATCCGTCGTTGTTAGAGAGCACAACGACTTTCTTCCCGTTCAGGCGAGGGTCAAACACCCGCTCGCAGGACACAAAAAAGTTATTGCAGTCAACCAGCCCGTACACGATTTTTAGTGAATAGTTAACAGTGAACAGTTAATAATGAACAGTGAATAGTGAGCAGTTAATAGTGAATAGTTAGTATTCGCTTCCTAACTTCTAACTTCTAACTTCTAACATCTAACTTCTAACATCTAACTCCTAACTCCTAACTCCTAACTCCTGACTCCTAATTTCTAACTCTCCGAGAGTTCCAGCCAGCGCATTTCTTTCTCGTCGAGCAGGTCCTTGACCTCTTGGTAGCGGGCGGCCTTGGCGGCCACATCGTCGAGGGTCTCGCCACTGGCAAACAGGGCATCCAGTTCGGCTTTCTCCTTGCTGAGGGCCTCGATGTCGATGTTGAGCTGCTCCAGTTCGCGTTGTTCCTTGTAGGACAGGCGTTTCTGTTCGCTTCGGTTGGCCCAGGTGTTTTCCTTGGGTTTGGCGAGTTCCTGTTCCTTGGCCAGTTGTGCTGCCTCCTGCTCGTGGCGTTGTTTCCAGGCACGGTATTCGCTGTAGTTGCCGGGGAAGTCCTTGACATGGCCGTTGCCCGTAAAGACGAAGGTGTGGTCCACGGTGCGGTCCATAAAGAAGCGGTCGTGGCTCACGATGATGACACAGCCGTTGAACTGCGACAGGTACTCCTCGAGAATCTCCAGGGTGGAGATGTCCAGGTCGTTGGTCGGCTCGTCGAGGATGAGGAAGTTTGGCTTGGTCATCAGCACCATGGCCAGATAGAGTCTGCGGCGCTCGCCACCGCTCAATTTGGCGATATACTTCTGCTGGTCCTGTGGCGTGAACAGGAAGTGGTTGAGCCACGCCATCGCGGTGTAGTGGTGCTTCTCGTCAAAGTAGATGTACTCGGCCACATCGCGCACCGCGTCAATCACGCGTTTCCCCTCATCAAATTGCATCCCTTCCTGGCTGTAATGGGCAAACTTTACCGTTTCGCCGATTTCGAAGTAGCCGCTGTCGGGCTTGACGATGTCAAGTAGCAGCTTGATGAAGGTGGTCTTGCCCGCGCCGTTGTCGCCCACGATGCCCAGTTTCTCGTAACGGGCGAAAGTGTAGTTGAAGTCGTCAAGAATCACCTTGTCGCCGAAGCGCTTATTGACATGGTGGGCGGTAAAGATCTTTTTACCGATATAGGCGCTCTTGACGTTCAACTCCACCTCGCCGTCGTCACGTCGACCTTGGGCTCGTTCCTGCAGGTCGTAGAATGCGTCGATGCGGTATTGCGCCTTGTGGGCTCGTGCCTGTGGCTGGCGCCGCATCCAGTCGAGCTCGGTGCACAGCAGGTTGCGGGCCCGTTCCACTTGGGCATTCTGGGCCTCGATGCGCTCGGCCCGTTTCTCGAGATAGTAGTTGTAGTTGCCGCTGTAGGAGAAGATGCTGTGCTGGTCCATCTCCAGGATGCGGTTACAGATGTTGTCCAGGAAGTAGCGGTCGTGGGTCACCATCAGCAGGGTGACGCGGCTACGCTGCAGGTAGTTCTCCAGCCACTCGATCATGTCGATGTCCAGGTGGTTGGTCGGCTCGTCGAGGATGAGCATCTGCGGCTCGTCGATGAGCAGCCGCGCCAAGGCTACACGCTTGACCTGGCCTCCGCTCAACTCCTTGACGGGCTGGTTGTAGTCGGTGATTTTCAGCTGGGTAAGAATCTGCTTGAAGCGTTCCTCGTAGTCCCACGCCACGTTGGCATCCATGGCCTGGATGGCAGTGGTCATGGCATCGCTGTCACCTGTGCGCAGCGCCTCCTCATAGTCATGGATGGCTGCCGAGCGTGGGTCATCGCCGTGCAGGCAGGCATCCAGTACGGTGTGTGCTCCGCCCAGGTCGGGCAACTGCGGCAAGTAACCCACACGCAGGTTGTTGCGGTAGATGACCGTCCCGCTGTCGGCCGAAGCCACGCCGGCAAGGATGTCGAGTAGGGTGGACTTGCCGGTGCCGTTCTTGGCGATGAGTCCGATTTTCTCACCCTCGGCCACACCGAAGGTGATGTCCTCGAAGAGCACATCCACGCCAAACGCCTTGCTCAATCCCTCGACTTGCAGATAACTCACCATGGTTATTCCTGTTCTCTGTGGAGGTGTGTCATAAAACAATTGCTAGAATTATAACCGCCCTGCGGGCGGGAAATTAAGCAAATTAATTATAAAATTTCGATTAATATAAATATATTATTAATTTTAATTTTAAATTTGTTTAATTTCCCGTGCGATAGCACGGTTATATTACCGTGTCGCAATTATGACACAGCCTCTGGTAATCAACTGAAGAACCGCTTCATCACCTTGATCATGTTCACGTGGTCGTCACACGAACCGGTTTCGCGCACCGAGTGCATGGCCAGCACGGGATTGCCCACGTCAACGCCCTCGATGTCGAGTTGCCCGGTCAGGATGTTGCCCAGCGTGGATCCGCCGGCCACATCGCTGTGGTTCACGAAGTACTGGAACGGTGCTCCGGCACTCTCGCACAGGTTCCTGAAGATGGCTGCCGAGTGGGCGTCGCTCATGTACTTGCAGTTGGCGTTGACCTTGATGCACGGGCCGCCACCCAGGGCCGGGTGATTGGTCGGGTCATATTTCTCGGGGTAGTTGGGATGGAAGGCATGGGCGTTGTCAGCCGAAATCATGAACGAGCGGTGGACAGCGCGGCCGAAGTCCTCAAAGTCCCCGCCGAGGGCCATGACGAGCCTGAGCAGCATGTTGCCCAGCACGGGCGAGTGGGCGCCCTGCTTGGTGCCGCTGCCGGTCTCCTCGTTGTCAAAGATGGCTGCCACCAGTGTCGCGTCCTTGTCCTTGGCCTCGGTGATGGCGGTGATGGCGGCATGTACCATGCTCAGGTCATCGAGACGGCCAGCCGAGATGAATTCGTTATTTAGACCGAACAGGCTTGCCTTGCTCACGTCATAGAGCATCAGATCAAAGTCCAGGATGTCAGCGGCGTCGGCATGCAGCTCGTCGGCGACGAGGTTGAGCAACGTGTTTTGCCACTCCATGTCGCGGTTGATCTTGGCCAGGATTGGCAGCATGTCCTTCTGCTTCGACAGGTGGTTGCCCTCGTTGACGGCACGGTTGAAGTGGATAGCCAGGTGGGAAATGCACATCAGCGGGCGGTCAATCTTGATGAGTTTGGTCACGGGATGCAGGGCATCCTTTCCCTTGAGTAGCACACGGCCGGCAAGCGACAAGGGGCGGTCAAACCAGGTGTAGAGAATCGGGCCGCCATAGACCTCGGTGTTCAGTCGCAGGATGCCACCGTCGCCGGGAATCTCGCTGGCGGGCTTGATGCGGAAGCATGGCGAGTCGCTGTGGGCGGCGATGATCTTGAAGCCGGTGTCGGCGGGTTTCTTCTTGCCCACGATGACGGCAAACACGGCGCTGTCATTTTTGGTAAAGAAGAACTTCTCGCCAGCCTTGGCGGTCAGCTTGTCGTCGATTTTCTTCTCCTTGAATCCGTTATCGGTCAGGATTCGCTTCACGGTGTCCACGGCCAGGAAGTTGCAGGGACTGTTGTCCAGGAACTCAAGCAGCGAGCTCACAAATTGATGGGTCTTTTTCATTGTGTTTATTATTTATTGGTTAATGTCGTCACAGTTCTCTGTGCCGAGGCTTTGCCTCGGCCCGGAAAGGTCTTATATTCCGTAGTAAATCGCGTTCAGGGCCCTCAGCACGTTGCACAGCGTCTGGCCCCAATAGTTGATGAAGTTGATTTTGCATTGGCACAGCATCTCGTGCTGGGTCTCGGTCAACGCATCCTGTATCGAATGGATCAGGTTGAAGAATTCCTGGTACAGGTCGGCCAGGTTCTCGGATACCGAGGCCGAGATGGGCGTGTCGCTATATTTCATGTCCTCCATGAAGACCTCGAGATAGATATCCTCTTCGGCCATGATCTGGGCCACGCGGCCACGCACGAGGTCATAGACATCCTCCTCCAGTGCCGAGTCGATGAATTCCTCGCTGTAGGTGTCGTCTTCGATGTCGTTGATAGTGATATACAGGCGTGGCAGCAATTTGAGCATCTGGGCCACAAACTGGTCGCGAGTCTCACACTCGTGGGCGCGTTCCAGCGCATGGCAATACTCATTGGCCAGGGCGATGAACGCCAACTCATTGGGTGTCAATTTCTCCATAATTCAATATTCGTATGGTATTGTAGGGCCTCGCCTTGGCTTGGCCGTCAGTCTTCAATGTTTCTATTGGTGTAGAGGTGATGGCGCTCGATGTAGCCAAGCACCTCGTCGGGCACGTAGTAGCGCACGCTCTGGCCGTTGGCGAGCCGCTCACGAACCTCGGTCGAGGACAGTTCGATGATGGGCGCCTCGACCAGTGTGACACGGTCTTTCAAGTTGTCCGGAATAATTACCTCGTAGCCCAGGCGCGGATAGATGAGCAGGTGGTACTTGGCGAGGATTTCCTCGCTGTTGCGCCACTTGTTAAAAATCTGCCAGTTGTCGCCGCCAGTGATCAGATAGAACTCGTCATCCGGGAATTTTGCTTGCAGCGCATTGAGGGTGTCGATGGTGTAGGACGGACGAGGCATCGTAAACTCAAATGCCGACGTCTCCACGCCTTCCATCGGTCGAGACACCATTTCTACCATGCGCAAGCGGTCGGTGTCGGCAACGTGCTGTTCCCTTCCTGCCTTGAGAGGGTTAACTGGCGACACCATGAACCACAACCTGTCCACCGCACCACTGCTGATGATGTGTTGTGCAATGATCGCATGCCCAATATGTATCGGGTCAAACGACCCCCCAAAAATCCCAATCTTCATCGTTATCCGTTGTTATTGACTCTTTCTGAAGAAATAATCAGAGGATTTTTTTTCAGTTTAAAAACTTAGCGTCTTAGCATGGGGTATCATGCGATACAAAGGCGGCGATGAGGTCGTGGACTTGGGCTACGGCGGTGTCGAGGTCATCGTTGATGACCGTGTAGTCAAACTGCGGGCCGATAGAGATTTCAAACTCGGCTTTGTTCACGCGGTTGTTGATGTCCTCCATGCTGTCTGTGCCGCGGTTGATAAGCCGCTGGCGCAGCACCTCCACGCTGGGGGGCTGGATGAAGATGGACAAGGCGCGTTCGCCATACATCTTCTTGACGTTGACGCCGCCCAGCACATCCAGGTCAAGCACCACATTCTTGCCCATGCCGGTGATGCGTTCTACCTCACTCTTGAGCGTGCCATAGTATCGCCCCTCGTACACTTCCTGATACTCAACCAGTTCGTCGTTGGCGATCTTGTCCTTAAACTCCTCGAGCGTCAGGTAATAGTAGTCCACACCGTGCACTTCCTGGCCGCGGCGGGGGCGGGTAGTGGCCGACACCGAGAAAGCCAACCTCAATGACTCGTCATGCATGATGCGCCCGATAATGGTCGATTTTCCCGAACCCGACGGCGCCGAAATGATAATCAATTTGCCCTGTTCCATCATAAAAAGTCTAAAGTCTAAAGCCTAAAGTCTAAAGCCTAAAGCCTAAAGCCTATAAAACATTAAGTACCTGCTCCTTGATCTGCTCCAGGTGATCCTTCATGCGCACCACCAGGTTCTGCAAGTCAGCCTGGTTGGCCTTAGAGCCCATAGTGTTCACCTCTCGCCCGATTTCCTGACTGATAAAGCCCAGTTTCTTGCCCTGTCCGGGTTCCTCGCTGTGCATAGTCTCGAGGAAATAGTTCAGGTGATTCTGCAGCCGGATTTTTTCCTCAGTGATGTCAAGCTTCTCTATATAATAAATGAGTTCCTGTTCAAAGCGGTTCTTGTCGTAGTCCACCTCTTTGATTTTGGCCAGAGCGTCGAGGATGCGGCCCTTGATTTTCTGTATGCGGGGCTCCTCATATCGTGGCACCTCGTTGAGCAGCGCCTGGATGGCAGCGATCTTTTCCTCAAAGAAAGCCTCCAGGCGGGCACCCTCCTGTCGGCGGAACTCAATCAGCTGCTCAGTCGCTTGAGCGACAATATCTTTGACAACCTGCAGCTCTTCTTCGTCGGCCTCGTTCGATTTGGCTTCGGTTTTGAGGGCATCAGGCATTCGCAGCAGCGTGGCATACCAGTCCTCGGGCAGGGGCAGGCTGAGCTGAGACGCCATCTGCTCGATCTGCACCTTGTATTGTGCCAGCATCGGAATGTTGATGGTGCCTGTGGTTGCGCCCTCGATGGGTTCGCAATAGACAAACAGATCAATCTTGCCGCGCTTGAGCGCTTGTGAGACGCTGTTGCGCAGTTCCATTTCAATCTCACGGTGGTTCTGAGGCGTGCGTACCCCAAAATCCAGTTGTTTGCTGTTCAGTGATTTGACTTCGGCGGTGATTTTCTTGTTGTTATACACCTTCACGGCCTTGCCAAATCCGGTCATCGATAGTATCATAGTGTCAATCAGATTATGCTAATCCCGCAAAATTACAAAAAAAAATGATAGCACCCATTACCAAGAAGAAATTTCGCAGGGCAAAGACATCAAATAAATCCACCGAAGGAACTTCAGTTCACCCGATAAATAAGGAGTAGCAAGGAAACAGCAAACCGGATTTTACAAGAATGGGAACCATAAAAACAAAACCGCAAACAGCTAAAATTCAACTGTTTACGGCCTGCTTTGTGGAGCATAGCGGACTCCATCCATGGATAGGATATGTCATAATAAATTCATCATAAATCACTGAATGTCTGATAGATAATTCAAACCAATCAGACATAGCCTGACAATGTATTGACATTATTTTACCATTTTTATGACAACAGAATGACAACGGAATAAATTTCTTTTGTATCTTTGCAGAACAAAATTACAATAAAAATGGCAGGCATACAAATATCAATCAGCAAAGGTGGTGGAGCAGAAGCAGAAGTGCGCTTCCGCTTTAGCGCGACGCAGACCATAAAGCCCTTTTTCTCAACTGGCATCCATATCATTAGGGAATACTGGTCACCCAAGACGCAAAAACTGAGCACGTCAATCAAACAGGTGCCCGATGATGATCAGCGTGAGCGGAACGCGAAAATCAACAAAAGAATAACCAACCTTAAAGCCCACCTGCTCGAAGCCTATACCGCGCAGGGCGGTCTCAATGGAAGGAGTTCAGAGGAACTGAAATTATGGCTCTTGGAGGAAACGAACAATTTCCTTCATCCTAAAAAATCAGAACTGAAAAAGAAGAAAAACAAGACACTCATGCAAATTGTGCATGAATTCTGCTTGGATGGCAAGGAAGGAAGATTGCTGAATGATAACGGAGAACGCCTCAAGCCGAGTTCCGTCCGTGTCTATGCCCAGGTTGAGGGCTGGCTCAAGAAGTTTTGCAAACATTCTTCCGTGGCCGATTATGAAACTGATGAGCTTAATGAGCGTTGGTATGCCGCGTTTGTGAAATTCCTGTACGACCAGGGATTGCGTAAAAATAGCGTAGGAAAGCATATCAAGAGCCTGAAGACTGTTCTGCGCAAACGAATCGACGATCCCGAGCAGGCGGCCAAGTGTGCCTTCATTGTTCGTGGCAAGTGCAAGGTGCTGCACGAGCGAGTGAAGAATGTGTATCTGGACGAGAACAAGCTTCACGTGATGGCCAATGCCCGTTTAAACGGTTACATGGATCGTGTAAGGGACCAATTCTTGTTGTTGTGTTGGACCGGCCAACGTTATAGTGATTTGGGCCAACTTATCCCGGACAATATCGATACAACAGATGACGGGAAGCACCGCTTTTTCAAAGTTAAACAAACGAAAACGGGTGCACTCGTCTATATTCCGGTATTGCCTGAAGTTGAGCCATTGCTGGAAAAATACAAGGATGGTTTCCCTGCTCCTATCAGTAATCAGAAGTTCAATAACTTCATCAAAGATGTCTGCAAGACTATCTCAGAAACGGATGATGGCCAAGATGCGGGTTTTGGTGAGACTGTGGAGTTGGAACGGACATTGAATGCCGAGAAGACTACGTTAAGCGAGAAATTCTATAATCTCGTGACTTCTCACAGCGGCCGCCGCAGTTTCGCTACTAATATGTTTGAACGCAACTGGCCGACACAAATCATCATGGGCATCACCGGCCATGAGACAGAGGAGGTGTTTAGGATTTATATCGAGAAAGATCCCGAGGAACTAAGAAAACACCAAATCGAGTCATTCTTCAAATTCTTTGACAATGGACAACAATAGCATGACATAATACATCGAGAAACAATGGCAAAAGAAGAACCCAATAAGAGAAAACTCACCGAGGAGGAAATCAATGATCGTTTGGAGACTTACGTTAATTACGCTTATGTGAAAGTCACGCCACATGTCACTACTAGTGAAAGAGGCATAGAATTGAAAATAGAGGAGTTTGGCAGGCCGTTTGGCGGGGATGAGGACGAGCTTAAGCGCCTTAGCTACGCCACTGCAGGGTTTAACCCTGTGATGATGCAAATGTTGATTGACCTATTGCAGCAGATCAACCAAGAAACGATGCAGAATGCATTCGATTATGTGCTCAAATGCATCAAGCTCTCTCCAAACTATCATGGTGATATTCCTCTGATATATTATCTTGAGAAGCCCATTTCCAGTGGCCAGGCGATCGTCAATTCGTCGCCTATTTATCAATTTGCTGTCAAAGAACTGTCACACCGACTGGAACAGCTGGGCATTCCCCACGCTATTGACATAAGTGTGTCGCCGTCTGAAAAGAACGACAGACAACCCGAGATCCAACCCGAGAGCCAGCCCGAGAGCCAGTTTGAGAGCCAGCCCGAGAGTCAGAAAACGTTCACGTTTTCCAAAAAGGAGAGGGTAAAGAAGATCCATGCCTACCTGGTCGAGACTGGCGTCATTAAGCCATGTGACTATGAGGATTTCTTCGTTTGGGTCAAGAATGGCCATTTTCCCACGGACATAATTCAGGCAAAAAATAAAGTAAAGTTCTACTATGCCCTAGAACAAATCTCATCACTTATCATTGATGAGGTCAAGAACTGGAAAAAGTCAGTCTTGACAGATGGCCAATGGAACACGCTGAGTTCTTCTAAGTCCTCCAATCAGTCCCATATTGCGAAACAATGGCTGCGTAAATTCCCCTGAAAATGTATGGGAATTATGCATAAGTTATATTTCTTATAAAAATATTTTTCTTTACTTATATAGCTAAGTCCTGTAATCCAAGTGATTACGGGGCTTTTCTTGATTGGCTTCATTGTCCGTTTTTCTTATAAAATCATTCGTTTTGATTATACATTTGGGTGTGAACTTTGCAATGCCGATGACAACGGAGTCAAGGCATTAAATTTTAAACATTATGAAAGCGACAAATCTAATCTTGCTTACGGAGGACGATTACAATCAGTTGGCAGAAACGATTGCTAATCGCGTCATCCAACAATTGCAAGGAAAAACACACAATGTTGAACAACCCAAGTCTGATGACGGCTTTGTCTTTCAGGAAGAAGCTGCTAAATTACTCAAGGTAAGCCTGCGCACGCTTATCCGATGGGACAAGAGTGGCTATCTGCCCAAACGCCATGTTGGGCGTCGCGTGGCCTATCGTCGTGAAGACATCAATCGCCTGGCAGGAGCAGGCCAATGCCATGATTAGCGAATTGATGATACCTCTCTGCTTTTTGACATTGCGGAGAAGTGTCCTCATATGCGTACTTTGCAGAATAATCTTAATATTCTTGTACCATGAATGATTTTTCTGAAAACTCACCCACGGGCAATGTCATTGACCCGATGAGTGCGGCGATGTTAGCCGCTAAAAACGGAAAAGACCGTCCAACGGCTGACCAGTATGCCGCTAATGGCCAGCTCGTGCCCGAATCGCTGCGCATGCTGCATGACGTTATCACTGCCGCAACGGCCTATGAAAGTGAGGCAGACCAGATTGACCCCGGCGCTGTAAAGGACATCCTTGATGCTGGGCGCATCACGCCCGAGGAAGTGGACAACGATGACTGCGACGAGGTGCCCATCCTGTATGCCGGCAGTAAAGAATCGCCCATGATGACTCTGCAAAACTTCTCGGTCATCATCGGTGTGCCGGGTACACGCAAGACTTTCGGCTGCCTGCTGCTGGTGGCCGAATACTTGAGTGCATGCACCCGCCCACGTTCCAACTATTTCATCCGTGCCGATGCCGAGCCAGGTCGTGTGTTGTGGATTGACACGGAGCAGGGTAGAGGCAGGGCACGACGCATCAAGCGTCGCATGAGGCGTATTCTTGACTCTGATGCTGCTTTGCTTGAAGTCTTCGACCTGCGCGAAATAGACCCGCCCAAGCGCCTGATGGCGTGTGCACTGGCTATCGAGCAGTATCGTCCGTCTCTCGTGGTCATCGATGGCATCGCCGACTTGTGCAATGATCCCAACCACATTGTTGAGGGTGCCATCATCCAGCAGTTTGTGATGAAGTTCTCTTCACACTACAACTGCCACATCCTCACTGTCATCCACGCCAATCTGAACGACGTGATGAGCGGGGGAAAGGTGCTGCGTCCGCGTGGTCATGCGGGCTCTAACCTGTACCGCAAAACCGAAACGGCCATGGTCTTCAATGCCGATGGCGAGATAACGAAAGTCTCCTTCGAGAAGGCCCGCGGTAAGCGCCCTGAGGACTTTTGTTTCAAAGTGAACGACCATGGCTTGCCTGAGGTGGTGGGCGCGCCACAGCAGGACGATGGCCCCTCGATGCGCCAGCAAATACGTTATGATGCAATCGCTAACTACTGCCGCAAGTTTCCCAATGGTTGCCGCTATGCCGACTTGATAAAGGAGGTTAAACGAGCGTTCGACAAGAGCGATCGCACTGCCAAGGAAGACATCAAACAGACCATGGAAGCTGGCCTGATTGTCAAGCGCGACAATGGTCTGTATTATGCAACCGATGGTGAAGCCACGTAGGTGAGGTGCAATTTATATCACCCCCTATAAAGGGGGTGTAATATATAAACTGCACCACCCCACGACACCGGAGCGATTGCACAAGTAGTGAAGTAATCATAATTACCGTTGCACCAACAACTCTAAAATAACAGAAACCAATGAAACGCACTTTTTCTTCTCACACTGCCAGCGATTATGACTGGAACGACATCCTGCGTCAGGTGGACGTGATGCAGGTTGGTGGCCTGGATGACCACGAGACATGGTACCGGGCCTGCTTGTCGCTGCGTGCAGCAGCCATCGAGTCACCAGCCGATGAGGAAACCTTGCGGGAGCTGTGGCTCTCGTTGAGCCGTAATAGTGGCGGCTATAAGGGCGACCGTGACGTGATGACGCAATGGCGCAGCTGCCGCACACCGTCACGAATCTCCCTAGGCACCATCATTGCCCATCTGCGGGCGAATGGTGTGACGATGACACGAGGTCACCACTCGCTTCCCTATATTCCACGTCGTGTTGCACCAGTAGTGCAATCACGACCGGAGCCGATCTACTACGAAGAGAGATGGGAGGATTACCAACGCACGACTCGGCCTAATGTGATTGAAATGTCCAACCTGTACAGATTTCTCAAGAGCCTTTATCCTGGCACTCATGAAGCGTTCAAGCGCTACGAAGTGGGGTATGACGGCCGCCGCACGATGTTCCGCTACCTGGACGTCAACCATCGTCTGCGCCAGATCAAGGCAATGGCTTACTGCAGCGACGGACACCGAGACAAATCGATATATCCGCTCATATATCGCAAACAGCCCCAAGATGGCCAGCGTGCCGAATTGGTTTACTTTGGGGAGCACCTGCTTGCGCGGCATCCCGACTTTCCTGTAGCCGTCGTAGAGAGTGAGAAAACAGCCATCATCGCCTCGATGGTGATTCACGGCGTGATTTGGTTGGCAACAGGCTCAAAAAGCAACCTCAATGCACTGAGTGAGCGCAGCGTGCTGAATGGCCGTGATGTAACACTCTATCCTGATGCCGACGCCATTGACGATTGGCGGAAAATCGCCCAGCAGCACCACTGGCACGATGCCTCTCTGCTCATCCCCGATTACGAGTCTCTGCTTACTGCCATCGCTCGGACTGCCGACATTGCCGACTACTTCGTCAGCAAGTCAGAGTCAACCCGCAATTCCTCCCATTAATGCTTAATGAGGTGCGCTCTTCTCGTGCTGTCATTCGCATTTCAACGATGAAGTTCTTGCATAAATCCAAAATAACACCCATTTGGGTATTGGCGTTTAGTGTAATATTCAAGTATTTTTGCAACGTCAAAACTGATAGCGAAAAAAATGAGAAAAAAACTCCGTTTGGGGTTTAAAAAATCGGTTTCTGTGTGTATATAGAATGTATGACAGACAGAGAAAGACATATCGAACGGCTGTTCAGGCAGCATTACAGCGCGATGCATCGGCTGGCTTACCTGCTGTTGCACGACGATGACGACAGCAAGGACGTTGTGCACGACGTCTTTGCCAAGTTGCTTGTGGAACAAACGGAACTGCGTGAATCGACCGCCCTGCCTTATCTGTTGTCATGCGTGCGCAACCAGTGCCTGAACGTGATGCGTGACCGCAAGTTGCATGCCCAGCTGCAGCATTACCTCATTCCCGACACGGTAGCGGAACAGACTTCGCCCGAGGACCTTGAGCGCGAAATTGAAGTGCTTAGCAAGGGCATCGATGCTCTGGTGCCGCCTGTGTGCCGGGAGGTGATACGCCTGCATTTTCATGAGGGTGTAGCCTTGACCGAGGTCGCTCGTCGTCTGGGCGTAAGCCATACCACCATCTACAAGCACCTGCACAGCGCACTCCGTCAATTACGTCAAACGCTTAAAGACTATTGAGCAATGAACAAGACCGATTTACTATTC
>CACWID010000008.1 GCA_902760865.1 uncultured Bacteroidales bacterium
AAATCCCGGTTAAAAGGAAAGAGCCCGGTGCAATACCGAACTCTTTACTCTTAAATCAATAATGTTTAACCCGTCCAACTTTTTGGGGTCACTTCAAAGCGGGGGGGGGAGTGTTAAAATTGTGTTAATTTTTGGTGGTGTCGGGGGCTATTTGTTGCGGGAAGTTGTGCTCGTTGATGGTGAAGGCGAAGTCAATGGGGCATCGCTTGAAAGTCTTGTAACAGGAAACGCGTGTGATGGCGGATTCTTTTTTTGATCGCTCGCTGACGCGGTAAACAGTACTGGCAATGGGGTAGATGATATCACCAACGAGTCCTGTTGTCTTCTTGACTTTCCCGATGAGGTTGTGCCCGATGGCACATACGGCGGCATCGTTAGTAGTGACATAGTCGCGAAGATATTCAACGAATCCGTAAGAGAATCCATGTCCAGCGAGAGGGAATAGTTTGTCGAGGTTGTTGATGATGATGAAGTGAGGCGTGAAATCGTCGATGGCCTTCATGATGACATCCTTGACATTGTTATAGTAATCTTGATTGGTTCCAAGCGCAGTGAGTGCGGCGATATGGAAGTTACTGGCATTGGCATCGCAGAGTTGCTTCATATCGATGGCGAGCTGGGTTGTAGCATGGAGCGAGTTGACGGAGTCGATCCAAAGGACTCTTCCATTGTGAAGTTGTGAGGTCATTCCTGTTGCAAAGGGGTAGTTACGGGCGATAACGGTTGCTGCCAGCATCTTGGCGAAAAGGGCTGTTCTCGCTGCCTCTGTGCCAGTGATGATGGTGATTTCGTGCGCGTTGATGGTTGTCGCGCCGTCTTTGGTAATCAGGTCAGATGGTTGTGGTAGCCTGTCGATATCGTCAGGCGAGAAGATGCAGTCCATGTTGTCGTTGACTTCGGGCTGCCTGTCGAAAATGTCGCTTGTGTTGATGATGGAAATCATGGCATTAAGAATTATAGTTGTTATTGATGGTGCAAAGGTAATGTGAAGGGGGGCCTTTTTACTATGATAAAAAGCACGGGGAGTTATGGGCTGGCAGCCCGTAATACCTTGACAGCACTGGAGGGGGCGGCGCCATGACGGGAGGGCCGCGGCAGAGCCGCGGCACGGGGGACTGGGCTGAGGGTGCCTTGACGGGGCTTTTTTACAAGCCGGTGGCTTGCACTACTACAACGGGGGTGGGAAAAAACTGGGTTGCGGTGCCATGACGGGAGGGGCCGCGGCTGAGCCGCGGCACGGGGGACTGGGCTGGCGCGGGGGAGGGGGCGGGGCTTTTTTGTTACTGAAATTCTAGATGCTCTAGATAATCTAGATGTTCTAGAGATGTTTTAGCAGGGGTAGGGGTAGGTGATGTCCCAGAGGAAGAGGGCGTGGCCGGGCATTGAGGTGCCGGCGGCGCAGCGGTCCTTGCGGTCGATGACTTGGCAGAATTGCTCGACGGTCATCTTGTGGCGGCCGACCTCGACGAGGGTGCCGACGATGGCGCGCACCATGTTGCGCAGGAAGCGGTCGGCGGTGATGGTGAAGACCCACTGGCCTTCGTCCTCACGGGTCCACTGGGCGTGGGTGACGCGGCAGTTGTTGGTCTTGACGTCGGTGTGGAGCTTGGAGAAGGAGGTGAAGTCGGTGTAGTCGAGCAGGCGGGCTGCGGCCTGGTTCATGAGGTCGAAGTCAAGGTCGGGCGGACATTTCCATGCCAGGGGGTAGCGGAAGGGGTCTTTTCTCGTCACGGCGAAGTACTTGTAGGTGCGGCTGATGGCGTCGAAGCGGGCGTGGGCCTCGTCGTGGACGGGTGTGATGCCGTAGATGGCGATGTCGGGCGGCAGCAGGGCGTTGAGGCTGTGGACGAGGCGGTCAAGGTCCTGGACGGGCTGCTGGGTGTCGAAGTGGGCGACCATCAGGCGGGCGTTGACGCCGGCGTCGGTGCGGCCGGCGCCGGTGACGGGCGTGGGGACACGCAACAGCGTGGCCATGGCTTCCTCGATGACCTGCTGCACCGAGGTGTCCTGGGGCTGCACCTGCCAGCCGTGGTAGGCGGCGCCCTTGTAACCCAATCTCATGAAATACCGCATTGCCTGTCGTTTATACCCCACGCTAAGGCGCTAAGACGCTAAGTTTTTTATAATATTATTAAATAATTCTTAGCGCCTTAGCGCCTTAGCGTGAGATGGTTGGGAATTATTTCTCGAGGTAGGTGTAGCCGTAGAGGCCGCTGCGGAAATTGCGGACGAACTCGTTGCCCTCCTCGCTGGTGATCTTGCCGGAGCGGATGGACTCGCTGACCCAGGTCTCGACGTTGCGGACGAGCTGCTTGGGGTTGAACTCGACGTAGTCGAGCACCTCGGCGACGGTCTCGCCGTCAATCACCTGGTCGATCTCGTAGTGGTCCTTGAAGACGTTGATGTGGACGGCGTTGGTGTCGCCGAAGAGGTTGTGCATGTCGCCGAGGATCTCCTGATAGGCTCCCACGAGGAAGATGCCCAGATAGTAGTGCTGGCCGGGTTTGAGTTTGTGGACGGGCAGCGAGTGGGCCACGCCCTGTGCCGAGATGAAGTTGGTCAACTTGCCGTCGCTGTCACAGGTCATGTCCTGGAGGGTAGCGAAGTGGGTGGGGCGCTCGGTGAGGCGGTCGATGGGAATCACGGGGAACACCTGGTCGATGGCCCAAGCGTCGGGCAGGGACTGGAACAAGGAGAAGTTGCAGAAGTACTTGTCGGGCAGCATTCGGCTGACGGAGCGCAGCTCGTCGGGGGCATGCTTCATGTTGCGCACGATGCTGTCGACGTCGCGTGCGATGGACCAGAAGAGTTTCTCGACCATAGCGCGGGTGCGCAGGTCGATCAGTCCCAGCGAGAAGCGGTCAAGGGCCTCGTCGCGGATCTGCAATGCATCATGCCAGTCCTCGAGCAGACGAGCCTGGTTGATCTTGTCCCAGATCTCGTACATGTCGCGCACCAGCTCGTCGTCGTTCTCGCTGACGGTGTCCACCTTGTCGTCCCACTCGGGCAGTGAGGTAGTCTCGAGCACATCCACGACGAGCACCGAGTGGTGGGCCGTCAGTGAGCGGCCGCTCTCGTTGATGATGTTGGGATGCTTGAGGCCGTTCTTGTTGCTGGCATCGACGAGGGTATAGACGGCGTCGTTGACATACTCCTGGATGCTGTAGTTCATCGAGTGGCCGCTGCCGCTGGAGCGGGTGCCGTCGTAGTCGACGCCCAGCCCGCCGCCGATATCGACGTATTCCACCTCGAAGCCCAGCTTGGCGAGCTGCACGTAGAACTGTGCCGCCTCGCGCAGGGCGTTCTTGATGCGGCGGATCTTGGTGACCTGGCTGCCGATGTGGAAGTGGATGAGCTTGAGGCAATCGTCGAGCTTGTGCTCATGCATATAGTCGATGGCGCTGAACAGTTCGCTGGTGTTCAGTCCGAACTTGCTGCTGTCGCCGCCACTCTCTTCCCACTTGCCGCTGCCGCTGCTCGAGAGCTTGATGCGGAAGCCGATGTTGGGACGGATGTGCAGTCGTTGTGCGACCCGGTCGATGAGTTCCAGCTCGCTCAGCTTCTCGACGACGACAAAGATGCGGCGTCCCATCTTCTGTGCCAGCAGAGCCAGCTCGATGTAGCCCTCGTCCTTGTAGCCGTTGCAGATGATGACGGGGTTGGCGTTCAGGTCGGTCATGTTGCTGGCCAGCACGGCATGCAGTTCGGGCTTGCTGCCGGCCTCCAGTCCGATGTTGAACTTCTTGCCGTGTCCGATGATTTCTTCTACCACCTGGCGCATCTGGTTGACCTTGATGGGATAGACGATGAAGTTTGCCCCCTGGTATTCATATTCCTTGGCCGCCTTCTTGAAGCAGCTGGATATCTTGTCGATGCGGTTGTCCAGGATGTCGGGGAAACGCAACAGCACGGGCGCTGTCACCTTGCGGGAGTGGAGTTCGTCCATCACATCGGCCAGGTCCACTGGCACGCAGCTGTGTTTAGGCGTCACGGTGACGTGGCCGTTCTCGTTGATGGAGAAGTACTTGAGGCCCCAGCCTCCGATGTTGTAGAGTTCGGCGCTATCCTCGATGCGCCACTTGTTGATTGCTGACACGGCTATAACAGGTTTGTTTTATATGTGATTGTTGTTATTGTTTTTAACTTTAGTGAGCGCAAAGTTAGGCATATTTATTGGTAACGGCAATAATGTGCCGGCGTTTTTCGGCAAGATGTGTAAAAAACAGGCAGGGGAGCCCTGATTGGCTCCCCCGCCATGATGATGTGCTGGAATCGCGGATCAATCAGGCCACTGCTTGCTCAGGATGAAGTTGATCAGAGCGGTAACGTCGGCGATGCTCCACTTGCCGTCCTTGTTGCAGTCGGCATTGGCACTGCTGAAGTTATCACTGTCAGTGTAGTCGTTCATGAGCACGTGGTTGATGAGGGTGGTAACGTCGGAGATGTTGACCTGGCCGTCATTGTTCACGTCGCCACGGATGCCTGCGGGAACTTCAACCTTGGTCAGGGTGCAGGTAATCTTCTCGTCGGGCTGTGCGGGATCGAAGGTGATCAGGATGTCATAAACGCCGGCTCCGTCGGGCAGGTAGGCGTTCCAGTTGTTCTCATAGCCGATGGGCCACTCATAGTCCCAGCTGTGGTTGCCCACCACCTTGAATCCGAAGAAGTCGTCGAGCTGAACGCCCTGCTTGGTCCAGGTGTAGATGCCGTCTTCACCCTTTACCATGTCGTTGTTGGTGTCGGTGCAATCCCACTCGGAGCCGAAGACATGAGCGGGACCAACAACGGTGTAAACCATCTCGGGCTGAGGATCCTCGTGCTTGATCACGTCGATGCCCACGATGCCGCCATCGGGATTGAAGACGAATACCAGGTCGTAGATGCCATCCTCGCCGATGTAGTACTCGGCATTGAAGTCGGCGGGCCACCAGGTGCCGTCGGAGGTCACCTTGTACTCAATCATCGTGCCGGCAGTGAGCTCAACGTTTTCCTTGGTCAGGTAGTAGCAGCCGTCCTCGCCCAGGGTCATGTTGTTCTCCTCGCTGATTTCCCAGTTGTTGAAGATGTTGGCGGCAACGGTGTAAACCGGCAGTTCCTTGGTCAGGCGGTAAACCCTAAGATAACCACCGGGATAGTACTGATAGATGGTCACTCCATCCTCGTCGACCTCGGCATTCAACCAGTTGTTCTGATAGCCGTTGGCTGCAACGGTAACGGTTGAAGGAACCGCAACGAGAGGCTCGGCAGCACCATCCTCGGCGATTGCCCAGCCGTCCAGGTAGTTGGTGGCATCTGCACCCTTGTAGGGATAAATAAAGAGTTCCTTGCCGTCCCAAACCAGCGGGAATGCACCGTTGCTGTTGCCCTTACCAGGCAATGCGATACCCGTCTTGGAGTATTCGTTGCCATTTAATACTAATTTGTTTGGAGCACCGCTGCGGTATACATAAAGCAAGGCATCGTTACCCTGCAGGTCCTTGTAGTAACTGATGGTCGTTGACGTTATACCATAAATGCCACCGTCAACGGGGGCGAGATAGCTATTGTCGTAGTCAACCTCGCCATCAGTAATAGCCATGATGGCAACACCCGGGGTGAAAGGCTCTGTGTTGGTATTGCCGCCGGTCAGATAGATGACGCCATCTTGGGTCATGTCCCCCTGTGCAATGCCGAAGAAGTCGCATCGGCCACTCAATCCACATTCCTCTGGAATCTCGTATTCAGCTAATACCTCCATTGTGTTGGGGTCGAGAACCTTGATGGTCGAGCCCGCAGCGTTAGCTGAAAAAGAAGCTGTGCTGACAAGAAGGTGTCCGGCCTGGTCCATGCCTACTGCCGTGTTGGAAAAGCCATCATATACGGCGGGTTCACCTTGCTCGCCATAGACATAGAAAACGGGTTCACCCGTACCGCCAGCAGTGGGCCATTCGGTGTCGTTGATGTAGAACTTCCCGTTGATGCCGACGCCTTGACGTACACCGGAGAGGAAAAGGTTTGCAACATCGGTTCTCTCCCAGACTTTCTCGAGCTTGTAGCCGTCGGCGCTAGCACCGAGGGCCAGAGCTGCCATGGCAGCTAATAGTAATAGTTTCTTCATAATTCAATCAATAAAATAATGGTTAATAATATAGGTAATAAAAGTTATTTGTCCATCCTGAAACGTAATCGTAATCAATTGTGTCGCAAAAATAACAAAAAAACGAAAACAATCAAACAAAACTTTGTTTTTATCACCAAAGGGTGCTGTAAATTACTGCTTTTAGCGGTGGTAGGTCGGTGCCTGTCATCTGTGGCGTTCAGGTGAGGGATGAATTGTTGAAAAATATTTCCTGTGTGCGCTTTGCGAGACCGCAAAATTCACTTACCTTTGCAGCAGCAAATCAAACATCGTTAAGACCCAATATTAATAATTTTAGAATTATGGTTAATTTTAAGGATTTAGGCCTCGTGAACACCCGTGAGATGTTCGCAAAGGCAGTCGATGGCGGCTATGCCATTCCCGCATTCAACTTCAACAACATGGAGCAGTTACAGGCAATCATCAAGGCTTGTGCCGAGACCAAGTCGCCTGTTATCCTGCAGGTATCGAGCGGTGCCCGCAAGTATGCCAACCAGACGCTGCTGCGTTACATGGCCGAGGGTGCTGTAGAGTATGCCAAGGAGTTGGGCTGGGAGCATCCCCAGATTTGCCTCCATCTTGACCATGGTGACACCTTCGAGCTGTGCAAGTCCTGCGTTGACTTCGGTTTCTCTTCGGTCATGATCGACGGTTCGTCGCTCCCCTATGAGGAGAACATCGCGCTGACCAAGAAGGTTGTGGAGTATGCCCACCAGTTTGACGTTACCGTAGAGGCCGAGCTGGGCGTTCTGGCCGGCGTTGAGGATGACGTTGTTGCTGAGGAGTCTCACTACACCAAGCCCGAGGAGGTCATCGACTTTGCTACCCGCAGCGGTTGCGACTCGCTGGCCATCAGCATCGGTACCAGCCACGGCGCTTACAAGTTCAAACCCGAGCAGTGCACCCGCGACCCGAAGACCGGCAAGCTCGTTCCTCCTCCCCTGGCATTTGACGTGCTCGAGGAGATCGAGAAGAAGTTGCCCGGCTTCCCCATCGTGCTGCACGGTTCGTCGAGCGTTCCCCAGGAGTATGTTGACATCATCAACAGCCACGGCGGCAACCTTCCCGATGCCGTAGGTATCCCCGAGGAGCAGCTTCGCAAGGCCGCCAAGAGCGCCGTTTGCAAGATCAACATCGACAGCGACAGCCGTCTGGCCTTCACCGCAGCTGTTCGCAAGGTCTTAGTTGAGAAGCCCGGTGAGTTTGACCCGCGCAAGTACTGCGGTCCCGCCCGCGACGAGATGGTACGCCTGTACAAGCACAAAATCATTGAGGTGCTGGGTAGCGACGGCAAGGCCGAGTAATGCCATCAACCTAAAAAATCCTGTTTGATTGGGATGAGGTAGAGACGCAAAATTTTGCGTCTCTACTATTTTATTAATAATCAGACGATTACGGTGTAGTGGTAAATTTTTTGGAGAAAAAAGTCGCCAAAAAATTTGGTCAGTATGTAAAACGGTATTACCTTTGCACCGCTTTACGAAACAAATGCGTTTCGGCAAGTGCGATCGGGGTGTAGCTCAGTCCGGTTAGAGTACGCGTCTGGGGGGCGTGGGGTCGCTAGTTCGAATCTAGTCACCCCGACATCGCAAAGAAGTGCTGATGATCATATTGATTGTCGGCACTTTTTATTTTGACAAGGTGACAGATGAAACGGAATCAACAATTAGGATATATATGATAAAGCGTTTGATTGTATTGGTGCTGGCGATGTCGGCTTGTTTGTCGGCATTGTGTCAGACGTGGCTGGGCGGCGACATCTCGATGATGACGTCCAATGCCCGCAATGGTGTGATTTACAAGGACTCCTGTGGCGTGACGGTTGACCCATACGACCTGTTCAAACAGCAGGGATGGAACATGATGCGCGTGCGCCTGTTCGTGGACCCGCAGAATGCGCCGGGCCGGCATCACGACGAGGGCGTGTGCCAGGATTTGGACTATGTCATCGACTTGTGCAAGACCATCAGGGCGCGCGGCTTTGAGGTGATGCTGGACTTCCACTACAGCGACACGTGGGCCGACCCCGCCAAGCAGTTTACACCCAAGCGGTGGGAAGGCCTTGGCGCTAAGGCGCTGGCCGACAGCATCTACCGCTATACCCGTCACTGCCTGCTGGCCCTGAAGGCTGCTGGCGTGGAGCCCGCCACCATCCAGGTGGGCAACGAGATCACCTTCGGCATGGATTGGCCCGTGGGACGCGTGGACCCGATGAACGCGGACAATTGGGACGTGTTCACCGGCCTGCTCAAGGCGGGTTGCAAGGCGTGTCGCGAGGTGTGCCCCCAGGCCGGCATCATCATCCATACCGAGAAGGCCGGCGTGTGGGAGATGACCCGCAACTATTACGACCGCCTCAAGGCAGCCGGGGTGGACTATGACATCATCGGCCTGAGTTACTATCCCATGTGGCACGGCACGATTCCCAACCTGGGCAGGACGCTTGACTCGCTGGCTGAGCGTTTCCCGGACAAACCTGTGATGATTGTCGAGGCCGCCTACTACTACCTGCACGACGGCGTGAACCGCGGCGAGGAGGACTTTTCTCATTGCTTGCCCGGCACCATCGAGGGGCAGCGCGAGTTCACGGCCCAGTTGGTCACCGAGTTGAACCGTCACAATAATGTGACGGGCCTGTTCTGGTGGTACCCCGAGGAGAACCGCTACGGCACCCGTTGGGAGAACAGCGGCTGGGGCTTGAACCGTGGCCTGTTCAATAGCGCCAACGGCCAGGCTCTGCCCGCCCTGTACGAGATGGGCCGCTTCAAGCGTTAGGCGCTCTCCGTTGTGGCACCAACGTCTCCCCAGGGGGGCGCGACATGGTAGTATAACCGCCCTGCGGGCGGGAAATTAAACAAATTTTTAATTAAAATTAAATATAAATATTATCTTGTTTAATTTTTATACAAATTTTTGTTTAATTTCTCCGTGCGAAGCACGGACATTGATTTAGGCTTGATATATGAAACATCCCAACTGGATATCAGTGCATTACGTTCAGTAAATTCACTTCAAATCAACATACGATGAAAAAGAACAAATCCATAGGCATCCTGTGCGCCATCTTGTCGGCTGTGTGTTACGGCACGAACCCGTTTGGCGCGCTGCCGCTCTATGAGGAAGGTGTCAACACCGCGACGGTGCTGGCCCATCGCTTTGGGCTCGCCGTCATCCTGCTTGCCGTGGTGATGCTCATCAAGCGCATTGATTTCAGGGTGACGCGCCATGAGTTCAAGGTGCTGTTCTCGTTGGGCATACTGTTTGCCGCTTCGAGCATCACCTATTATCAGAGTTTCCACTTCATGGATGCAGGCATCGCATCGACCATCCTGTTCGTCTATCCAGTCATGGTGGCGGTGATTATGGCGATGTTCTTCAAGGATCGGGTGACGGCGATGACCGTTGTGGCCATCGTGATGTCGCTGGTGGGTATCGGTCTGCTGTACAAGGGCGAGACCGGGGCCTCGCTGAGTGCCGTGGGTATCGTTCTGTGCGTGCTCTCATCGTTGGCCTATGCCGTCTATATCATCGTGGTCAATCAGTCGAGCATCAAGATGTCGTCGTTCAAGGTCACGTTCTATGCCATGCTGGTGTGTGAAATCACGTTGATACTCTATTCCTTCACGTCGCCGGAATTGTATCTGCATGCCCTTCCGTCGGCCCGTGCGTGGTCATTTGCCGTCTGGCTGAGCATTGTGCCCACGATTCTGTCGCTGGTATTCATGACCGTGGCCGTGCATCATGTGGGAGCGACGCCCACCGCCATCTTGGGCGCTCTTGAGCCTTTGACAGCAGTGGCTATCGGCGTGGTGGTCTTCGGAGAGGTGTTGACGCCCCGCTTGATTGTCGGTATCCTGTTCATCCTCTTCGCCGTGATGCTTGTGGTTCTGGGCAAGGATCTGCACCTGCGCACCATCACCCACGCCGTTTCCCGCCTGTGGCATTGGCGGTAATGCGTACTTGAAACAAGGCATTGATAATCAGCCTCCTAAAAAAGGTTTTGTTGCAAAGCCATTGCTAGAATTATAACCGCCCTGCGGGCGGGAAATTAATCAAATTAATTATAAAATTTTATTTTAAAAATTTGTTTAATTTGAATAATCTTGGCTACACCTCAGTAAATCGAGCAAGCTCGTTTGCATTCGGTTTGCACAAGATTTCCCGTGCGATAGCACGGTTATATTACCGTGTCGCAATGATGACACATCGCCATGTCATCAGATGTTTAACTACTGGAGATTACATGCCCAGGTGGTCGCGGAGGATGTCGAGGGCTGCGGTGACGTCGTCTGGGGGGGCGGTCTGGTCGATGCGGTAGTCGCCGATGGCGGCGAGCAGGGTGCAAGTGATTTCGCCGTCGCGACTTTTCTTGTCGTGGCGCATCAGGGCCAGCAGTTCGTCGTAATCGTCGCAGGTGAAGGGGAAATCACGGTAATTGTCGCGCACGAAGTTGCCCAGCAGATGCACGTCATCGCTGGGGAATTTCAGCAGTAGATGTGAAAGGACGGCCTCGGTCACCAGTCCCCAAGCGACGGCATAGCCGTGTGGAACGGGCGTGCCGCACTGCATCGCCAGGCTCTCGAAGGCGTGGCCGACGGTGTGTCCCAGGTTGAGGGCCTTGCGTTCGCCTTGCTCGTTGGGGTCACGGGCGACGATATCCACCTTGACCTGTACCGAGCGGCGCAGCCTTTCCAGCAGGTCGTCATGGTCGATGGGTGCGTTGAAATCATGGTCCAGCAGGCGCAAGAACTCGCTGCGGTCGCTCAACATCGCATGCTTGAGGACCTCGGCGAAACCCGACTTCATTTCTTCGATGGGCAGTGTGTCAAAATAACGTGTCGAGATGATGACGTCGCTGGCGGGAGCGAAGGCGCCGATCTCGTTTTTCAGCCCGTTGTAGTTGAAGCCCGTCTTGCCGCCGACGGCGGCATCGACAGCGCCTAATAGGGTAGTGGGCACATTGATGAACCTCACGCCGCGCTTGAAGGTTGCTGCGGCAAATCCGCCCAGGTCGCACACCATGCCGCCGCCCAGGTTGATGACCAGCGAATGGCGCGTCACGCCCATGTGCTCCATCTCGTCCCACACACGGGTGACGGTCGCCAGCGTCTTGTTGTCGTCGCCGTCGGGGATGGTGATGAGGCGGGCATCGGCCGGGGCAAAACGGGCGGTGTTGACGTCGGCAATCCACACCGTGAGGTTATGGTCGCCTGTTGCCGTCAAGCGTTCAATGGCCGCCGTGACGTCGTTGGTGAAAATGAGGTTCTGTCCCATTTAAAAACTACGAATTACGCGAATTTTACGAATTTAGCATCCGCATTCTTATTGTTTCAAATTACACGAATTGTCTCTGCGTTTAGAAACTACGAATTACGCGAATTAAACTAATTTAGCATCCGCATTCTTATTATTTCAAATTACACGAATTGTCTCTGCGTTTAGAAACTACGAATTACGCGAATTTTACGAATTTAGCATCCGCATTCTTATTGTTTCAAATTGCACGAATTGTCTCTGCGTTCAGAAACTACGAATTACGCGAATTTTACGAATTTAGCATCCGCATTCTTATTGTTCCAAATTACACGAATTGTCTCTGCGTTTAGAAACTACGAATTACGTTAAGGGTATCGCATTGTGTTTTCTTTACGTGAATTATCGCGAATTTATCATTAATTAATTCATGATCAATTGACGGTAATTATATGTAAAAAAACGAGTGCGTCGGCCTTAGCGTAATCCGTAGTTCAAAACATTAGGCTTTGACGAGGCTCAGGGCCACGAGCAGTGAGGGCAGTGCGGCAGCCAGCTCGTCCATGTTCTTGTAGACGAGGTCGGCGCCAGCCTTGTAGAGGTCTTTCTCGGGGATGGGGCCCGTCGTCACGCCGATGGTGAAGCAGCCGGCAGCGTGCGCGGCCTGTACGCCCAGGGGAGCGTTCTCGATGACGATGCACTGGCTGGGCTTCTTCTCGGCCTTGCTCATACCCTTCAGGAAGGGCTCAGGATTGGGCTTGCCCTTGCGCACGTCATGGCCGGTGACTTTTGCCTCGCTGAAGAGTCCTGGGAAGTCATTCTCGATGCGTTGCAGCAGAGTGTCCTGCTGTGAACCGGTGACCAGAATGCGGTCCACGCCGGCATCCTTGAGGGTCTGCAGCACCCGAGAGGCACCAGGCATCACGGGAGCCTCTCCCAGCTCATGGAAGTAGCGGGTCTTCACGCCATAGAGGGCGCGTGCCTCGTCGTCGGTGATGTTCTTGCCGGCGCCGGTCTTGAACTTCATCTTGATGATCTCGCTACCCGTCATACCCTCGAGCTCATAGAACTCGTCACGGGTGCACTTGATGCCGTTCTTTTTCATGAGTTTCACCCAAGCCTGGGTGTGGAACTTCATGGAATCATAGAGAACGCCGTCGCAGTCGATGAGTGCGGCGCTGATGTCTAAGCCTTTTTGTCCTGTATATTTCAGGTATTCGGCTATCGTCTGTTGTAAGGTCATTGGTTTGAAAATTAGGATTGAGTATTCTAAATGTAAATTATTATCTCACGGTGATGTGCAGGCAGCCCGACTTGCGCTCAAAGATGGCGTAGCATCGACCCTGCCGCCTGAAGTCCTGCACGACCTCGGCCAGGATGTTCTTCAGGTCCTCGAGCGAGACGACCATGGTCGGGTCGAGGCAGTCGAACTTCACCCAGCTGATATCGACCGTCGTGCCGTACTGGTGGCACGAGTTCTCGGTCGCGGCACGGTTGCGGCGCATCAGTTTGGACACGCTATAGACGGTTCGCGTGACGCTGGTGACCTTGATGCGATAGGCTTTGCCGCCGCGCTTGCGGACGCTGTCCTGGAAGGCATAGCCGATTTCCTTGAGCAGCTGTGCCGCCTTGGGCACCAGGTAGGGCACCGATGCGCTCAGGTCATCGAGCATATAGGCGTCACAGGAGTAAATCCTGATGAGAGGGCGGTCGATGTGATAGGCATCGCTCAGGCTGGTCACAGGCTTGAAGCCGTTCATTTCGGCCGCTTGAAGCTGCAGTGCGTTGGAGTCGTTGAAGATTTCCTTGAGCGGGCGTTGCTCGATATAGGTGGGCAGGCGGTGTATCTCGGCATCGTCGATGAGTCCCATGCTGTCACCTGTCAGGGCGCGGTTCATAGGCATGGCGGGCGGCGCCTTGTAGTCCCATGCAGTGGTATCTTGTTGCTGCTTGCTGCCATGTCCGCACGATGTGCCGCTAGCCAGGGCAATACCCATCAGCAGCAACAACGGCAGTAGGCGCAAGATGTTTCGGTTCATCTTAGTTATTCAGGTAGTTTCTAGTTTCAGCAAGCAAAGATAGTGCAAGTCGCCCACAAAACCAAAAAAAACATTCTTTTTTGTACCAAAGCAAATCATCCAAAGCGCTCAGTAATGACTCAAATTTGCCTCTTTTTTTGGTGATTTCGCCAAATGTGACTAATTTTGCGACATGACCAAGCAAGAATGTGTACAGCAGTTGTCTGCGCCGTGTTTTTGGGATACCGACCGGCAGACTTTTGACATGGACCAGTACCCGGCGTTCATCGTCTCGCGCGTGTTTGAGATAGGGACGCTCAATGACTGGCGCTTGCTTGTGTCGTATTATGGGCTTGCCCGTATTGTAGATGTTTGCAAACAGTTGCGCAATCTCGACCCAGTGAGTCTATCCTTTATTACTACTGTCTCTGACACCAATCCAGCCGATTACCGATGCTATATTTCAAAACAATAGAGCCGTCAACCCTTGAGTTACTCCAAGGATTGATGCAGGAGCCCTTGTTGAAGGATACTCGTCTGGTGGGCGGAACGGCATTGGCATTGCAGCTTGGGCATCGCAGCTCCGTTGACTTGGATCTTTTTGGGCATTTTTCCTGCGATGACATTCAGTTAAGACAGATGCTAGCAACTCATGGTAAAATCCAGGTTATCAGTTGCTCGCCAAATGTGAAGATTTTCACAATCAATGATGTGAAGGTGGATATAGTGAATTATGATAGCCCATGGATAGAGGAAATGGTAGTGCATGAGGACTTGAGACTGGCGTCAATAGCCGAGATTGCGGCGATGAAGGTGCGTGCCATTATGGGGCGCGGGACAAGAAAGGACTTCGTTGACATGTATTTCTTGTTGCAGCAATTCTCGATATTCCAGATCATGGATTTTTATCATAAAAAATACCCTGATTTTAATGACTTTATTGCAGTTAAAAGCTTGACTTATTTTGACGATGCAGAACAAGTCCCGATGCCCTTGATGCATGATAAGACATCTTGGGAGACGATGAAAGCGCTGATAATAAAGTGCGTAAAACAATTGGTGGAATGAATGACGATAAACGATATAGCATCCTTTTTGTCTGTCTGGGGAACATTTGTCGGTCCCCGGCGGCGCAGGCTGTGATGCAGCGCATGGTGGATGAGCGCGGCCTGACAGAGCGCTTTTTCATCGACTCGGCGGGCCTAGGGGGCTGGCATACCGGTGACCTGCCCGACAAGCGCATGCGCGTGCATGCCCGTCCGCGCGGCTATGAGCTGACCCATCGGGCACGATGCGTGCGGGGTAGTGACTTTGAGGACTTTGACTTAATTGTGGGTATGGATGCCGCCAATGTTGACGACCTGCGCTCCCGGGCGCTGACCCTGGAGCAGCAGGACAAGGTGGTGATGATGGGCGGTTACATCCGCCAGTACCCGCACTATGACCACGTGCCCGACCCCTACTATGAGGGCAGCGAGGGCTTTGAACTCGTGCTTGACCTGCTCGAGGACGCGTGTGACAACCTGCTGAATCAGATTATTCAACAAAACAAGATATAACAATGAAGACAACCAAGTTATTGACAACACTCGCCTGTCTGCTGGCAGCCGTGACGATGAGCGCCCAGTCGCCCATCGCCGTGGACTGGCACATGGGGCAGAACAACACGGCTGCGAACAATTATAGTTCGCGCTTCGTCATCAAGAATGTGTCCAAGGCGCCCCTGAACGCCGATTGGCAATTCTTCTTCAACCAGTTCTCGCGTTCGGTGATTCTGCCCGCAGGTTCTCCGGTGAACGTTGAGGAAGTCTCAAACGGCTATTACCGCATCCAGCCTAATGCCAACTACAAGCCTATCGCTGCCGGCGACTCTCTCGTGGTCGAGATGTTGACGGGCGGTGAGTTGCTCAACAGGAATTACATGCCCGAAGGCGGCCACCTGGTATTGAACGGCGACATGGCTCACCCCATCGTCGTGAATATCAACCGCGCTGCACTCGACAAGCCGGGTCAGTGGCGCGACCACAAGATTTATCCCGACGGCAACTACATGTACGGTTTCAACGAGGCCATCAACGGCTTCGGTGACGGCTACACGGGCAACGACTACGACATCTTCCCGATGCCCAAGCAGGTGGACATCGAGGACGGCTTTACCCAGGTGGGCAGCCTCGTGACCATCAAGACGGGCAAGTGGTTCCAATGGGGCGGTTATCGTCGTGCCAAGAACCTGCTTACCAGTGAGTTGCAGAAGCGCGGCATCTATGCCACCAGTGGCCAGGGCACTGTTATCCGTCTGTTGCTGGACAAGAAGATGAGCGACAACCGCGAGTATTACAGCCTGCGTGTCCATAACGGCGAAATCACCATCTTGGGCAGAACTCAGGCCGCCCTGGTCAACGGCGTGTTGACTCTCATCGCCGCCCTGGACCATAGCAAGGGCCACCGCCTGCAAAATTGCTTTGTCATTGACTGGCCCGACTTCGGTTACCGAGGTCTGATGCTTGACATCTCGCGCAATTATGTGGCTAAGGGTCAGGATTTGTACCGATTCATCGACCTGATGTCCTATTATAAGTTCAATGCCCTGCAGTTCCACTTCGCCGATGATGAAGGTTGGCGACTTGAAATTCCTGGCTTCCCCGAGTTGACGCAGGTGGCTTCTCGCCGCGGTTGTACCCTTGATGAGAAGGATTTCATGGCTCAGTCCATCTCGGGCAACGGCAACCCCGATGACCAGTCCCAATGTGCTAACGGCTATCTCACACGTGCCGAGTTCATTGATTTCCTGAAATATGCATGGGCCCATGGTGTGCGTGTCATCCCCGAGATTGAGACCCCCGGACATGCCCGTGCCGCCATCGTGGCGATGAAGAGTCGCTCCATCAATAATCCCACTGCCGAGCAGTTCCGCCTGTGGGACGATAAAAACACTTCGGTCTATACGTCGGCACAGGGCTTCCATGATAACGTGCTCAATGTCGCCAGCGACGACGTTTACCGCTTCATCGACCGCGTGGTCGAGGAGTTGCAGAAGATGTATAAAGAAGCCGGCCTGAAGCTCGAGATCGTCCATCTGGGCGGTGATGAGGTTCCCGACAATGCCTGGTCCAAGAGTCCCGATGTGCAGGCGCTCATGCAGCGAGAGGGCCTGAAAACCCAGCATGAGGTGAGCGAGTATTACATCAAGCGCATCAGTACCCTGCTCGAGGCCCGCAAGATACGCATCGAGGGCTGGCAGGAAGTCGCACTCGACCATAAACCTGAGTTTAACGCTGCTGTCGCTCCGCGTGTAGCCGGCGTGAATGCCTGGAGCACTGTGGGTTCGCGTGCCGATGTGCCCTATCGTCTTGCCAATGACGGCTATCCCGTCATCCTGTCGAACGTGACCAACTTCTACATGGACATGGGCTACAGCTGGCACCAGAACGAGCAAGGTCTGCACTGGGGCGGCAAGGTCGATGAGTTTGACGCCTGGAGCGCTCTGCCTGCCAACATCTATGCCAGCGCCCGCACTGCCGTTGACGGTACTCCTATCAATATCACTACTGCTGCCGATGGTAAAGTCAAGTTGGAGAAGCCTGAGAACATCATTGGTGTACAGGCACAGTTGTGGAGCGAGACAATACGCTCCTTTGACGAGGTGCAGTACTTGTTGCTGCCCAAGATGATGGGCGTGAGCGAGAGGGCCTGGACCGCCATTCCCGAGTGGAGCAAGGACCTGACCGACATCAAGGCCTATAACGAGCCCCGTCACCAGTATAACCTGAAGATCGGAACCCGCGAGTTGCCGCTGCTGCATGGCATGGGCTACAACTTCCGCGTGGGACCTCCGGGCATCAAGCTGGAAGATGGCAAACTGCTCATCAACACGCAGTATCCCGACGAGCTGGTGACCTATACCCTCGACGGCAGCGAGCCCGCCATCGACTCGCCCCGCTGGACGGCCCCGGTGCCCATCAAGACGCAGCCCCAGGTCATCAAGGCCAAGGCCTTCTACCTGGGCCACGAGAGTGTGACGACCTACCTGTTCAAGTAAATCATAGCAAGAGGATAAATTAATCTTTAATATTTAATACAATGAAAAATTTTTGGATTTCTATCGTGTTGTTGGGTCTCTTGCCGTTGCCAGGATGGGCTTATGCCGAGCAACAGTCAGATGTAGAGAATGTGACCCCAAATGAAAAAAATGTGGGAAAAACCGGACTGACGAGCAAAGATAATGTCTCGCTAAGGGGTCGAACTCTTCGTTGGGATGTGAATATGGATGGCGAAGTGAGCATTGCTGATGTGAATGATGTCATTGATTATATCCTCTATGGCAGTCAACAAGAAATATCTTCGGCTTACTACTATGTGGGCACTAGCAATGATTGGACTCCTTGTGATCCCACCTATAAGCTGGATAACGGCGGTGGTGATGTGTATGCTAATCCCGTATTCACTGTTGTGGTTCCCGCTACCGGTGAGGATAACTGGTTCAAGATCTATTCTCAGGAGACCATGGACCTGGGTACCGACGGTTTCTGGAATGGCGACTTCATCGGCTTTGCCGAGAATGGCGCAAACGGGTTGAGCGGTAACTTCGTGGAGGGCACTAACGATCAGATCGCATTCAACTTCAAGATTCCCGCCGACATCCGTGCCGACAAGTATCGTCTGACTTTCGACATGATCAACCGCACCTTCAAATTTGAGGCTATCAGGGAAACGCCTGACCTGTGGTATCTTGTGGGAAGCTGCATCGGTGACGGCTCATGGGATAATAATAACTATTATTCCTTGGGCACCTCGCTTGTTCCTCTGTACCCTCAACCTGGCAACAAAGATATGTTGAGCTACGTTGGTTATTTCCCCGCTGGTAAGGGCTTTAAATTAATTCATACGCCTGGCAGCTGGGATGAGCAATGGGGTCTGGGTAATGATGGCCACCTTGTGAAGAACGATGGCTATAGTGCTGGCATTGAGGTTGCTGAGGACGGTTACTACCAGATTACTTACAACTTGAATATGGACGTTGTCACAATTGCCAAATACATAGGTGTTGTAGACGTTTTCACATCAATGGGTATGCCTGGCGCCTATCAGGATTGGGATCCTGCTACTGCACCATTGATGAGTCCTATGGGCACGGTCTATGAGAACCATGACTGGATCAAGAAGAAAATGATCTTTGGCTCCGATACAGAACTCAAGTTTACTGCTGATGGCAGCTGGATGATGAACTGGGGAAGCGAAGCATTCCCAGTTGGCGTCGGTATTGAATATGGTCCCAACATTCCTATTAGTGCTGGAACTTATACGGTCGTTTTCAATGACATTTTAGGAATATATTATTTTATTGAGGACCTTGAGTGATTTTCTAATGATCGTAACGACCTACCTGTTCAAGTAACTGCCACACAACAGTAGAAGGAAGACAATAAGTACAATAAATACAATGCTGTCCAGCGCGTGCCTACCGCTGAGAAACAATTGTATTTGTTGTACTTATTGTTTTCTTTTTTGGTGTGTTGTATGGTTGTTTAATTCGTGAAAATTATTGAAAAGTTGTTGTTAAATATAAAATATTTGGATTTTGAGTGTTAAAAAGGTACATTATATATAAATGATTGAAAAAAAATGTGTATGTTTGTAGTTCATTCGCAAACACGTTTCAGAAACATCACTTTACCTAATCAATAAAACCTATTAAGAATGAGAAAACAGTTACTATTGCTACTCTGCCTCAGCCTCTTGTCGCTGCCGGGCCTGGCCCGCGTGGTGACAGGCGTGGTGACGCAGTCGAGCGACGGCGAGCCGATTATCGGCGCGTCGGTCAAGGTGCACGGCACGACGCGCGGCACGGCGACCGACTTTGACGGCCGTTTCTCGATTGAGGCCAGCGACGGCGACGTGCTCGACGTGAGCTACGTGGGCATGAATCCCAAGAGCGTGAAGATTGCCGCCGGACAGACGGTGGTGAACATCGCCCTTGAGGACAACGCTCAAGTGCTGGGCGAGGTCGTGGTGACAGCCATGGGCCAGACCCAAGAGAAAAAGAAACTGAACTTTGCCGTTCAGTCCCTTGACGAGGAGGCGGTGACCGCCGGCGGTTCGACCAACTTCGCCAACACTCTGCAGGGCAAGATTGCCGGTCTGCAGGTGAGCACGGGCGGTAGCTCGCCCAACTCCTCGACGCAGGTCATCATCCGCGCCATCTCGTCGATGAACAACTCCCAGAGCAACGAGCCGCTGATGATTGTTGACGGTATGGCCATCCGTGGCGGTGCCTCGACACTGGCCGACATGAACCCCAACGACATCGAGAACATCACCGTGCTCAAGGGCGCCGCCGCATCGGCCCTCTATGGTCAGGAAGGTGCCAACGGTGTCATCATGATCACCACCAAGAGCGGAGGCAAGGGCGGAGAAGTCACTGTCACCGCATCGGCCTCGTTGGAGCTGAATGTGCCGGCCCGCCTGCCCAGAATTCAGAGCACCTTCATTCCTGGTGCCAAGGGTATGTACAAGGAAAACATGGGCAGCGGTGGCTGGGGCCCCTACCTGGGCGAGAATGACGCCTATTACAACAACCTGAAGGACTTCCTCAAGACGGGCATCCTGCAGAAGTATGACGTGAGCGTGAGCGGCGGTACCGAGAAATTCACGTCCTATGCCTCTATCTCCTATACCGACAACCAGGGTATCGTTCCCAAGGATTACCGCAAGCAGGTGAATGCCCTGATCAAGGGCATCTATAAGCCCAGTGACAAGGTGACCATCCAGCTGAGCGCCAACTTCATGAACCGCAAGTCGCGCGGATTCGGCAACTCGATGTCCACCATCTACAACTGGGGTATCAACAAGGACATGAGCGACTACCGCACCCTCGAGGGACACGTGAACTGGTGGGCCTACTACGACCACTGGGAGAACCTGCTCGACACCGAGCGCATCAACGGTGCCGTGTCGCCCTACTTCGGCCGCTACATGGACTGGAGCCAGACCGAGGGCAACCGTTTCATCATCAACGGCCAGATCAGTTACGAGCCCATCAAGAACCTGGTGTTCACCGGCAAGATGGGCTACGACAAGAGCTACTCGATGTATGACTCCTACACGGTGCCCCGCCTGTATGACGGCGACCTGGTGGATCCCACTGCCGAGGACGTGCAGACCAAGCTGTCGGACATGCAGGACCGCTACGGTTCCTACAGTTTCCAGCCCTCGCGCGGTGCCCTGCTCAACATGCAGCTGCTGGCCACCTATCAGCACACCTTTGCCGAGGATTATACCGTCAGCGCCCTCTATGGCGTTGAGTTCAAGGAGACCAAGGGCCTGGAGTCATCCATCTATAATGAGCACTTCCAGCTGGGCGGTGAGTTCTACAGCTTCAACAACACCGACTTCACCAACGGCGACCTGCTCATCAGCAACCATCCCACGCTCTACCACAGCAAGTATAACAAATATGGCCACTTCGGCGAGCTTCGCTTTGACTACAAGGGCATGGCACAGCTGTCGGTGACCGGCCGCATGGACGGTTCATCAGCCTTCAAGCAGGCCAGCAAGACCAACTACTTCTACCCCTCGGTCACTGCAGGTGTCATCTTCAGCGAGCTGTTCAACCTGACCAATGACTGGTTCAGCTACGGCAAGCTGCGCGGCAACTGGGCCAAGGTGGGTAAGGACAGCCCCCGCTACCTGTTTACCGACACCTACAAGCAGTGGACCCTGTTCCCCGATGCCGGCTACGGTGTGGATCCCACCACCTCGCGAGCCATCGACCTGGAGCCAGAGATGACCAAGTCGTGGGAGATCGGCGCCGACCTGCGCTTCTTCCGCAACTGGACGCGCCTCGACATCGCCTACTACTCGACCACCGTCGATAACCAGATTGTCAGCGTGCGCGTATCGCCCGCCTCGGGTACCATCCTTCAGACCCGCAACGAGGGTAGCCTGAAGAACCACGGTATGGAGATCTCGTTGAATCAGGACCTCATCAAGGCAACCGACTTCTCATGGAGCGCTCTGGCCAACTTCTCGTTCAACCGCAGCAAGGTGCTCTACCTGCCCAACGACATCATCGAGATTCAGGGCACGCAGTATGGCGACATCTTCCCCGTCGCCCGCCTGCATGAGTCCTCGACGGGTATCTCGGGTAAGGACTACGTGCGTGACCCCGAGGGCCGTGTCGTGTGTGACGAGAACGGTTACCCCATCATCGACAGCGCCAAGGGCATCTACATCGGCAACCGCGAGCCCGACTGGCTGTTGGGTATCGGCAGCACGCTGCGTTACAAGAACGCCACGCTGTCGTTCCTGTTCGACGGCCGCAAGGGCGGTGACGTGGTCAACGTCACGGGCCGCAGCCAGATCACCAACGGCATGAGCAGCCTCTATGACAAGTACCGCAACCGCGAGTACATCATCAACGGCGTGCAGGCCGTGCCCGGTCCTGACGGAACGACGACCTATGTCAAGAACACCACGCCCATCGTGCTTGACTCCTACTTTATCAACACCTATTACTCGACCGTCTCATCCAACTTTATCGAGGACGGTTCCTACATCCGCTTGAGCTATGTGACGCTGAGCTATGACTTCGGCAAGCACTTCAAGCGCACCTGGCCCGTCAAGGGCTTGTCATTGACTGCTACAGCCCGTAACCTGCTGATGTTGACCAAGTATCGCGGCAACGACCCCGCCGTGCTTGCCTCGACAGCAGGTGGTACCGGCGGTGCCGGCATCGACAATTACAACGTGCCCAGCACGCGCAGTTTCAATTTCACGCTTAAAGCAACATTCTAAACAGGAGGCCAACGACTATGAAAAAGATTAAGTTTTTAGCATTGTTGATGCTGGTTGGCCTGATGTCGGTGAGTTGCAATGACATGCTCGACGAGAATGTCAACCCCGACAGGGCCCATGATATCGAAGCCAAGGACGGTCTGCCCGTCATCATCTATTATGCCCAGCAGATTGTCTATGACCATAGTGAATACTACGCCTACTTCTCCCAGATGCTCACCACCGGCGGCAAGAGTTCGGTGGGTGCCTACAGCTACAAGTGCGAGTGGGAGATGCTGACGATGAACCGCCACCCGATGTGGCGCCGCCACTTCTATGACATCGGCAAGAACACCGTCAATCTGGTCAACAACTCCAAGGCCATCAATTCGCCCAACTACGAGCTGATAGGCCGCACCATCATGCTGATGTCCACCCAGTTGACGACCGACGCCTTTGGCGACATTCCCCGCAGCGAGGCTTACCAGAGCATCGCTCCGACCTACGACACCCAGGCCTCCATCTATGCCTGGATGATGCAGGAGTGTGAAGACCTCATCAAGATGTATGAGGACCCCGCTATCGTCAATAACCCCGACAACCAGCCGTTGACTGCCAAGGAGGACCGCGTCTATGGCGGCGACCTCGAGAAGTGGAAGGGCCTGGTGCTGGCCGTCAAGGCCCGCCTGCTGCTGCGCAACATCCCCAACGTGGACCGCAGCCCCGCCATGTGCCAGAAGATCATCGCCGCTGCCGATGCTGCCATCAACCAGTGGCGCAAGGGTGACGTGTTCGACTACCAGGGAGGCCGCGATGCGTGGTTCGGCAACGAGCCGCGCTACTACTGGGACGGCGGCACGGGCACACAGAACGCCGTGTGGAGCGTCGCCCAGCCCGTCATCAACTCGTGGGAGTCGCGCGGCAACCTCTTGGGCAGCGCCATCCCGAGCAAGTTCTTCATGGTGGACCTGATGGGTATCAGTAAGCCTGACAACGAGATGACCTGCGGCATGTTCAATGCCGAGGGCGCCCACGACGGCTTTGCCAACGACCCGCGCTGCGGCCTGCTGATGATTGCCCGCACGGGACCTGCCAGCCCCTCGGTAGCCAGCGAGCGCATCAAGATGCGTTACCTGGAGAACAACATCGGCATGGGTACATCCTACAAGATTGCCAACTATCCCAACCTGTACATGGGAGCCTATGCCGGAGCGGCAGATGCCTACAACCCCATCTTCACGATGGAGGAGCTCTACTTCATCAAGGCCGAGGCCCTGTACTGGATGGGCAACAAGACCGAGGCGTGCGCCCTGGCCAAGGAGGCCACGAAGTGGAACATCCAGCGCCACCTGGCCGCCTTCCTGCGCAACTACCCCAACGAGAACTACAATCCTAACACCGACAACAAGTACCCCGGCAACTCGGTAGCCGGCGGCAAGCCCGGTTATCAGGCCGCCGAGTACTGGGACGGTCAGGTGGCCGCCTTCCTCGACAATGAGGACTACTTCCGCGGCACGAGCACAACGCCCGCCGTGCACAAGGTGACCGACCGTGGCAACAAGCACTGGTTCTTCAATCCCAGTGAGTTCACGTTGAGCGACCTGATGCAGCAGAAGTACATCGCCATGTACCTGCAGCCCGAGCAGTGGACCGACATGCGCCGTTACCACTACAGTAACAACCGCAACCACTACGGCATCGGTGACAACCAGGAAATCATCTATCCGACCCTGCGCAGGCCCTACAACCTGTATGCGGCCTACTGGATCGACGGCCTCACCGAGGAACAGAAGGAGAACACCTGGATCCAGCGCCTGAACTATGACACCGAGACCGAGGAGAAGTACAACCGCGGCGAGCTTGAGCGCCTGGGAGCCTACAAGAACTACAAGTGGCTGCAGGAACCCATGATCTGGGCCCACAGCTATGGCGAAGTCACCTCCTTGACTCAAGAGTAGTACAGTTAATAGTTAATAGATAACAGATAATAGTTGACAACTATGAAACGATATAAATTATATGGACTGATAGCTCTGGTAGCGTTGCTCACCACCTCGTGTGCGATACATGACCCGTTTGCCGACAATGGCGAGCTCGGACAGGTACTGCCCACGGTGGACTGGGAACAAGGTTCCACCGTGGTCAAGGCGGGCCGATATGCCACGTTCAAGGGCAAGTACTACACCACCAGCGAGAAGGCCATCGACCACAGCGAGGTGTGGTGCCTGATCAAGCGTCAGCAGAGTGCCGCCGCTACCAGCAAACTGACAACCTCGCTGGCCTATACCAAGACCTACTCGCTGACCGACACCGTCCGCTCCAGCCAGATGGTAGCCACCTATCCCCACAGCAAAGCCGAGTGGGACGGCTACGAATATGTGCTGACCGACAGTTTCCCCACCTCGCGCACCCTGGCCCCCGTGACCTGGGTCAATCCCGAGGAGTGGGACCAGGAGAAGTTTGACAATTACTATCCCTCGACGTTCCAGCAGGAGTTCATGGCCTATATGGTCAACGCGTTGACCAAGGACAGCACCTATTACAACGACCTGCGCAACGTCTATATCAACTATGACTTCCCTGCCGAGCTGTTTGCGCAACTGAATGCACAGTACAACGTTGACTTCCCGACCGAGACCGCCAACGCCGACAAGTCCAACGCCTGGTTCACGACCGATGAGGTGGATCACTACTACTACATCACCGTGGGCGAGGACGGCAAGGCCGTCTATCACGAGATTACCGACGAGAGCAGCGCTCCCGCCGGCGTGAACGTGCAGCCGGTTTACAAGTCAGCCTTCTGGCTCTTCTCGCGCTATAGCGACGACACGGGCGGCAAGATCACTACCGTCCGCCGCCAGTACATGCCCTACTTCAAGAGCATGCTCGAGACGATACCCTTCACGTCGTGGATCTACAACACCTCGGACAAGGCCTATACCGTGAACTTCTCGCGCACCTACTTCCTGGAGCCCGAGTTCCGCGTGTATGACTCCGACGGCAAGGTGGGTGTGACGACCGACAACAAAGAAGTTACACTTAATTAGGAGTTAGAAGTTAGAAGTTAGGAGTTAGGAGTTAGAAGTTAGGAGGCATCAGCATCCTAAAACCTAAATCCTAAAAAAAAGAAAATTAAAAGAAGATGAAGACATACAATAAAATAGCATTCTTTATCTGGATGGCGGTGATGGCCGTGTCGTGCGTTGACAAGACGCCCGACTATGGCAACTTCCCCACCAAGGATGTGGACTTCACCTACAGGGTGGACGATGACCGCTATGGTCTGGACTTCTATGTGGTATCTACCATTGAGTTCACCAACACCTCGTCCCGCTCGGGGCAGGCGTCGTGGGACTTCGGTGACGGCACAAGCTCCACCGACCAGAACCCCTCGCACAAGTATGCCAAGGCGGGCATCTATCAGGTGACCCTGACCATCGACGGCGTGGGTAGCCGCACCTACCCGCTGCTCATCTATGACATCGCTCCCGTGCTGAGCGTTGCCGAGCAGAGCGCCACCCCCGTGGTCATCAACGACGTGGATGTGTCGCTCGACATCGAGTTGCCGAACCCCGAGAACCTGACGTGCAAGTATGTGTGGACCTTCCCCGACGGCACCCGCGATTCCCAGGGCAACGTGATCACGACCTTTGAGGGCTACAGCCACGCCGACGGTTCGATCGACAATCCCGGCAAGCTGACGTTCAGCAACATCGGTTCGCAGCGCATCACGTTGCAGACGTGGTTTGACATCAACGGCGAGAACCGCCGCCTGGAGGACAGCTACGTCAACGTGCAGGTGGGCTCGTCGGTACCGGCGCCCACGCTCTACTATGCCACCCAGGGCGGCAACATCATGGCCGTCAAGCTGGTGGATCCGAGCCAGCTGCCAGCGGGGACCAAGAATTTGCCGTTTGACATGGGCGTCAGCTCGGGCAACATGCCCACCACGCTGGTGTTTGCCACCGAGAAGACGGTGACCGACAGCGCCACCATCGAGCAGGACAACGTCTATATCCTGGACTGCGGCAAGCAGTACTACTACATCAACGACGAGGCCGGCAACCTGGGCGACGGCAAGATTACCGTCATGAGTGCCGACGGCTCGACGACCAACGTGATGATCACCAATGTGGGCGGCCAGGCCTTCAACGACCCCTTCCAGGGCTGTACCGACGGCACCAACCTCTACTACACTGACCGCAACACAGGCATCCGCCGCATCCCGCTCTCCACGCGCGGCGAGACCGAGCAGACCGTCTTCAGCAGCACGGCCGGCTACTTTGTGGTCAACAACCAGTTGAGCTACTACGGTCAGGGTATCGCCTACGGCGCTATCCACACGGGTCTCTACCTGGACCGCAGCGGCAAGTTCTGGTGGGGCAAGAACTACTCGGGTAACGGCATCTACCGCTTCACCACTGCCGACATTGGCAAGACCGGCACTGGAGTGAAGATACCTTATCCCATCGTGCTCGAGACCACCCAGCCGCGCGCCTTCACGCTCGATGAGGACCTGGGTTACCTCTACGTGTGGATGACCAAGGGCACCACGCCCGGCGTGGGCTTCACGCAGTATGCCATCCCGGCCGACAACGCGACGGTGACCTACGACAAGTACATCACCTTCATCACCATGGAGGCCGACCCGATCAACACGACCGATGCCGAGGGCGTTTACACGACCCAGTTCGCCGTGGATGCCCAGACCCACTACGTCTATTTCGGCTTCCGTGCCGCATCGACCGAGAAGACCTACACCTCGGGTCTGTACTACTTCAATCCCGAGGACGGCAAGGTCTATAACTTCAACGGCAACAAGGACAAGATCCTGGGCGTGTGCATCAACCCGCGCCTGACCAACCTGTTCTAAGGTCTGGCTTTGTTTAAACGCTGATTACGCGAATTATCACGGATTATAAAAATAAAAAATCAGTGATAATCAGCGTAATCAGCGTTTAAAATAAATGAATCTAGTAGCTAAAAAGAGTTTATGAAAAAGAGGTTAATCATCATGGCATTGCTGGTGACAATAATCGCGGGTAGTGTCATTTGGGCCAGCGATGTTCCGCCCAAGCGCGAGCAGCGCGGCATCTGGATGACGGCCTACCTGAGCGACTGGCCGAGCGGCGCCATCACCGAGCGCAACACGCCCACGATGCAGAATGCGTGCCGCAAGATGCTGGACACCATGCTCGTCAACCACATCAACGTGGTGTATTATCACGTCAGGGCGATGTGTGACGCGATGTATAATTCGGCCTACGAGCCCTGGTCGAGCTATGTCTCGGGCACGCGTGGCGTAGCCCCGGCGTTCGACCCGTTTGAATACCTCGTCAACGAGGCCCACAAGCGCGGCATCGAGGTCTATGCCTGGGTCAATCCTTACCGCTACGGGCACGGCGACAACCTGTGGGGCCAAAGCGACCTCGACTACATCCATACCCATCCCGAGTGGCTGTTGACGACCAGCTATGAGACGGTGCTCAATCCCGGCCTGCCCGAGGTGCGTCAGCGCGTGGTGGACGTCTGCAAAGACATCCTCGTGAAGTATGACGTTGACGGCCTGGTGTTTGACGACTACTTCTACAACCAGGACAACCCGTCGTTCTCGCTCGATGCCGACCTCTACAGCGCCTACAGGGCTGCGGGAGGCACGATGAACCAGGGCGACTGGCGCCGCGAGAACGTCAACCAGATGGTCAAGGACGTCAACGACATGGTCAAGGCGACCAAGCCGTGGGTGCGCTTCGGCATCGGGCCTGCAGGTGTGGCTTGCACCTCCCAGGCCGTGGCCGACCAGTATGGCGTGGAACCATGCCCCGTGGGCAGTGACTGGCAGTATAGCCAGATCTACAGCGACCCGATGGCGTGGCTCACACGCGGCACCATCGACTTCCTGGCGCCGCAGGTCTATTGGAAGACGACGGGCACCTTCACCGGCGTCACCACCTGGTGGGGCCAGATGGCAGCGCGCTTCAACCGCCACGTCTATATCAGCCAGTGGATTCCCGACGAGGAGGGCTGGACGCTAGACGAGTTCGTCAAGCAGGGACACGTCATGCGCGAGGCGATGGCCGCCGGCGGCAACCCCGGCATGGTCTATTTCCGCTACTACACGTGGCGCAACAAGAAGGAGGTCATCGACGGCAAGGTGCGCCAGCTGCGCAACTGGCTGCGCGACAGCCTCTACTCGACCATCGCCCTCAATCCCGTCCCCGCATGGCTCAAACCCGACCAGACCTATACCACCGTCACCAATCTGACCTATAGCGACGGCACGCTCTCGTGGGACAGCATCCCCAATGTGCGCTATGTCGTGTATGCCATCCCCGATGAGGTGGAGGACAAGGACTTCCGCTGTCAGGCCCAGTACATCGAGGGCGTGAGCTATTGGGCCTCCTACACCATTCCCGAGGCCAAGCGCACAGGCTACCGCTATGCCGTGTCCATCCTTGACCGATGGGAGAACGAGTATGCCCCCGTCATGCCCGGCATGGTGCCCGTCCAGGCCTCCCGTCCGGTCCTTGTCTATCCCGAGGATGGCGGCTTGATGCCCGAGCTGGCAGCATTGCAGTGGGAGTGTGACGCGTCAAACTATGTGGTGCAGATATTTGCCGATGCCGAGATGAACACGATGGTGGCGCAGGTCGAGACCGACTCGACGAGCTGCCCCTTGTCGCGTATTCCGCACCTGCAGGAGAGGAACTACTGGTGGCGCGTGGTGGCACGCGGCCTGGGCCAGTGGGACAACGTCAGCGAGCTGCGTTGTTTCTCGTTGGGGAGGATGCGCATCATCTCTCCCACGACGGGTGAGGATGAAGTCCCGTTGACACCCCTCATCACCTGGACGGCCGGTGCCGAAGGTTCGCAGTACCTGCTGGAGCTGTCCACCTCTCAGCTGATGAACAATCCCGACACCATCCGCCTCACTGAGGCCCAGTGGCAGACACCCCGATACCGCCTTGCCGGAGCGACCACCTACTATGCCCGTGTGACCATCACCAGCGGCGGCGTCAAGGTGGTTACCCCTAAATCGTCGTTCACTACCGTCGAGGTCATCCCGCCCGTTCCCGTCCTGATATCGCCGGGAGAAGGGGTGCCCGTGCTCTACAGCCGCGACGTGGTGTCTGTCGAGCCCGTCGATGGCGCCGCCTCGCTGCGGGTGCAGATCAGCGCATCAGAGAGTTTCCCGTCGCGTACCACCTACAGCGGCATCATTGAGGGCGCCTTCGAGACGACCCCCTTGTGGGCCATCAGGGGCGCCGGCAAACTCACCAACGGCAAGACCCACTACGTGAGGGCGCGCTATGCCTATCGCACGCTGGCCACGGGCAGCACCTTGCAGTACACCGACTACTGCGATGTGCGCTCCTTTGTCTATCGTGAGGGCATCCAGGGCGACGTGAACAGTGACAACGAGGTGAACATCGCCGACATCAACGCCGTCATCGACATCATCCTGTCAGGCAGCAGTGATGGCGCCAGCCCGCTGGCCGACGTCAACGGCGACGGCGAAATCAACATCGCCGACATCAACGCCGTCATAGATTTGATACTCAAATAGCTTGATGCCGTTATGCGTGTAGTGGTACTGTTGTGGGTTGCGGTGATGGGCATCTTCCATGCCCTGGGACAGGGGGCCTATGCTCCCACCAACCGGTATGTGAAGTTGACCAACACCAACATGCCCATCGTGTGGCTGACGGTCGATGCAACAGTCAGCCACGACCACAATGTCACTGCACACATGAAGGTCATCGACAACGGACAGGGCAGGACCAACTATGCCGACACGGTGAAATATCCTGACCAGCACGTTGATTATGAGGGCTATATCGGCTTGCGTTACCGCGGCCACTCGTCCTACTCCATGAGTTTGAAGCCGCCCTTCTCATTCAGGCCCCTCAACCGACCGCTGGAGCAGGGCGGTTCCTGGCAGCGGGTGTCCTTCCTGGGAATGCCCCGAGACAACAGGTGGGCGCTGCTGGCCCCGTTCAACGACCGGAGCATGCTGCGCGACCTGCTGGCTTTTGAGATTTCCAGGCCGTGGATGGAATATGTGCCGCAAGGGCGATACTGCGAACTCATCTACAACGGAATCTATTACGGCGTGTATATCCTGGCCGAGGTCGTCTCCAAGGGGAGCAGCCGCCTGGACCTGGCCGACCCCGGCGAGTCGGGCGACGAACTGACCGGCGGTTACCTGATGGAGGTGGAGCGCGATGACGAGGAATACTATGTCTCCAAGTACCGCCCCGTGCGCAGCGACGGCACGGTCATCAACACGGCCAGAATCTGCTTTAAATACAAGATACCGGACTATGAGGACCTGACCGACGCCCAGTTTGACTACATTCACGGCGCCATCGACAGGATGGAGGACGCGCTGGTGTCCCGCAGCTACCGTAATGCCACGACAGGGCAGTGTGACTACATCGACGAGATGTCGTTCATCGATTATCAGCTGGCCATCGAGCTGGGGCATAACGTTGACGGTTATCGCTTGAGCGGCAAGTTCTTCAAGCATCGTGACAGCCGTGACAGCCGCTTCAAGATGGTGCTCTGGGACATGAACCTGGCCTATGGCAACGCCAACTACCACGACGGCTGGCGCACCGACACCTGGATCTATCAGTCGAACGATATCCTGGTCGGCAAATCGCGCGAACTGGTCCCCGTCTGGTGGTATAAGCTCAACAAGGATGCTAAATATGTGGAGCACCTCAAGGAGCGCTGGGCCGAGTACCGCCGCACCAACCTGCGCATGGACCGCCTGATGGCCACGGTGGACTCGCTGGCCAGGGTGATCACTGCCGGCGGGGCGGAAAAGCGCAACAGCCGTGCCTACCCCTATTGGGGTATGCTCATCTGGCCCAACTACTACATCCCTGCCAACTATGAGGATGAAATTGCCTACCTCAAGCAGTGGCTCATGCGGCGCGTCTCGTGGATGGACCGTCAACTGGGCTTCGTCCCCGATTCTCCCCCGGGTGACGTGAACGGCGACGGCGAGGCCACCATCAGTGACGTGAATGCGCTCATCGGCATCACGCTGGGCGAGGCCGCCGACGAGTCGATGACCGACCGTGCCGACGTGAACGGCGACGGCGAGATCAACGTCAGCGACGTCAACGCCCTCATCGACATCCTCCTCGCGTCTTGACAGGATTTTGCGGAGTTGTAGCATATTGATAATCAGCTATTCTTGTAAAGCTGTGGAGGTAGCACGGAGCGCTGGGAGAGTTTGATACGCTACTAGCCGAAACCGTCGGTAGCATCAACGCCCCCTGGCCCCCTCTAATCTTAGAGGGGGAATTTCTAACGCGCTGAGTGACAATAAATAAATTGACGTTATCGAGTTAATGGGTCATTTTATTCATGCTGTTTAGGGACTTGTGAGGCGGTTTTTTTTGTAATTATTGGCGGTGGCATTTTGAAAGTAAAGAAATTTTGTGTTACTTTGCTAAGTTATAAGAATAGGGAATGAATTAATAACAATATAACAACTTAAAAACCAACCGATTATGAAGAAATTTCTACTCACTTTCCTGCTGTTAGCCGCAGCCGTGTCCACAGCCCAGGCGGTGACCGACGGCGTGAACTATGAGCCGGTCAACGGCATCAAGATCGTGAACCTGTGGATTCAGGATCGTGCCCACACAGGCGATGTGTGGTCCAGTCAGCCCTATTGCAACACCAGCGCCCGCACGTCGGTGATGACCAACGGCTACATCTACATTTCCCGCACCAATGCCAACGCGATCATCCAAGGCACCGACACACTCTCCCAGAGTGTGGTCTATAAACTGGATGCCAAAAACGGCAACCTGGTCAAGGAGCTGCCGCTGACGCTCGACGGCGCCATCTATGGCAACTCTGTGCTGAACGCCAATACCGTCGGCGTGGACAACTTCGGCCACCTCTATATCGCTCCCTATACCAGTGAGCTGGCCACCGAGCAGCCCGTCTATCTGCTTGACGGCGAGACTGGCGAACTGACGCTCGTGGCAACGATGGACAAGGGCGACGCGCTGGCACGTTGCGACTATATCGACGTGATGGGTGACCTGACGCGTGAGCAGGCCGAGTGTAACATCATGACCGTGGGTGCCAGCTCCGAGCTGCTTTACCGCTGGCATGCCGACCAGGGTGGTGACTTTGAGGGCGGCTTTGAGGGCGACCCCTACCTGGCCATTATCGACTTCTATCCCGAGACGGTGACCCAGTGGGGCTATGCTCCCGTGGTGAAGATGATCCTGGGCGAGGACGAGGACACGCGCTACAGCGGCGAGCTGTTCTATGTGGACGGCTTCACCTCGTCGCCCATCCTGTATGACGTGACGGGTACGATGGTAGAAAACTTCGAGAACGTCGATCCCACCTTCTGGCCGATGGACGTGGGCGCCAACGGCGTGTGCGAGTTTACGCTCGAGGGCCGTCACTTCATCGTGTTTGTCGCTGCCCAGTACACGGGCGTTGACGAGGCTACACTGGTCAACAAGGCCTGCCAGGTCTATATCTGCGAGCTGGGCGGCGGTGACAGCATGACCCTTGAGGGCATGCAGCGCTACTGGATGGTACCCGACGAGCTGGGTGCCGTGAGCGACGGTGGAACGCGCGTGCAGAGCATGAACGTGGAGTATGGCACCGACAGCGAGGGCAACGAGGAAGTGACCCTCTATATCTACAAGTGCTACAACGGCATGGCTGTCTATAAGATCGGCACCAACGTGGGCGGTGACGTAGAGCCCGGCCTGCCCGGTGACGTGAACGGCGACAACGAGGTGAACATTGCCGACGTCAACGCGCTCATCGACATGATTCTGGGCGCCAGCCAGAGCCTGGTCGGCGACGTGAACGGTGACGGTGAGGTGAACATCGCCGACGTGAATGCGGTGATCGACCTGATTCTGGGCGACTAAGCCATCCTTTCCTCCACGATAACAACGAATAAATTTAAAAACTACGGATTGCGCGAGTTTCAAGGAATGATGATTCATGGGATGAGCGTAATCCGTAGTTTCTTTTCATAACCTATCTAAAAAACTTCATAAGCAATGAAAAAATCAATACTTCTTATCGCAATGGTGGCCGTTGCGGCACTCAGTGCCCTGGCCGTGACCGATGGCCAGACCTACCCCGAAGTGAACGGCATCAAGATTGTCAACCAGTGGATTTTTGACCGTGTACATAGCGGCACGGCCTATACGAGCAACGACATCTGCAACCAGCGCGCCCGCACGGCGACGATGGACCAGGGCATCATCTATGTGGCCCGCAGCGAGGAGCGCGCCGTGATTATCGGCACCGACACCATCTCACAGTCGGTCATCCACCGCTTCAAGGCCGCTGACGGTAGCCAGTTGCCCGACCTGCCGCTGACGCTCGACGGCGCGCCCTATGGCCGCTTCCTGGGTGTTGCGAGCATCGGCAAGGACGATTTCCACCACATCTGGGTGGCACCGATGACCAGCACGGTGCAGCAGTATGTGCCCGTCTATCAGGTGGATGTCGAGACCGGTGAGCTGACGCTCATCGTCGAGCTGGACAAGGGCGACGCACCGCAGCGCACCGACTACCTGGACGTGGTGGGCGACCTGACGCGTGAGCAGGCCGAGTGCAACATCATGACCGTGTCCGGCTCGACGGCCGACCCCGGTTTCCCGACGTTGTACCGCATGCATGCCGACCAGGGCGGCGATTGGGAAGGTGGCTTCGACGGTGACCCCTACATGGACATCATCAACTTCTACCCCGAGACCAAGACGGGTTTCTCGCTGGCACCGGTCATCAAGATGATCGAGGGTCCCGACGAGGACTCGCGCTACAGCGGCGAGATGTTCTATATCGACTGCTTTGACACGGCACCGGTGGTGTATGACTTCTCGGGCTCGGTGATCGACTCGTTTGAGGATGTCGATCCCGCTCTGTGGCCCCAGTCCACGCCTAACGGCTGTATCGAGTTCAAGCTCGAGGACAAGGTATTCTTCGTCTATGTCAATGCCGACATGAACGGTAACGGTCACGGTTGCCAGGCCAACATCTGCGAGCTGGGTGATGCCCAGTCACTGGCCGGCATGACCAAGTACTGGAAGATTCCCGCCGACAGCCTCGGCAAGGTCAACGACAGCGGCCTGAGGGTTCACTGCTTCTCGGTGGAATATGGCGTTGACAGCGAGGGCTATGAAGAGGTGACCCTGTTCACCTTCAAGGCCTATAACGGCATGGCGGTCTATAAGATCGGCCGCAACGTAGACGCTGGTCAGCCCGGTGGCGGCCTGCCCGGTGACGTGAACGGCGACGACGAGGTGAACATCGCTGACGTGAACGCGCTCATCGACCTGATTCTCGCTGGCCGGACAACAGATCCTGCCGACGTGAACCATGACGGCGAAGTCAATATCGCCGACGTCAATGCGGTGATCGACTTGATATTGAAGTGATGAGAACGGCCCGAACGCTTTTCTGCCTCGCAGCGCTGCTGCTGACCTCTGTAACAGGCCTGTCGCGTGACCAGTGGGTCATCGGCGACAGGGCCTACGAGGTGGACACGCTCATCTTCCCGCATCTGGCAGGCCCGGGCGTGACGGCGGCGAAATATGACATCCCGGCGTTGCCGCTCAAGGTGAGCGTCGTCGAGATGGACCTGACCAATCCCTACATCGTGATGGAGACCTGCCTGGGCGCCGACAAGTCGGTGGGCAGCGAGACGCCTGTCAACATGGCGAAACGCAACACGCGGCCCGGGCACGAGGTGGTGGGCGCCGTCAACGGTGACTTCTTCATGACCTCGCCCACCAACGAGGTGGGGCTTCCGCTGAGCGGCCAGGTGCGCAACGACGAGCTTGTCCTGAGCAGCCACAACCGTGCCTGCCTGGTGATGGACACCGACAACCGCCCCTATATCGACCGCCTGACCTTCACGGGCCGGGTGACCTGTGGCGAGACGGAGTTTGCTCTCAACCTGGTGAACCGCATGCGTTATGCCTACGAGAACATAGCGGCTAACCAGTCCATCCTGTTCACCCGCAGCTACGGACCCGTGACCTATGACGCCTCCTCGTCGGGCAAGATGGTGCTGCTGCGCCCTGCCGGCGACCCCTTCAAGTGGAATGCCAACGGCATGGAGCAGTGTGTCGTCGAGTCGGTATTCGATGCCAAGGGCTCCACGACCATCCCCGACGGCAAGGCCATCCTGTGGCTCAAGGGCACCTATGCCAACTATGCCGAGGCCCTGCACGAGGGCGATGAACTGTCTGTCAGCTTCAGGCTCACGCTCAACAACGAGTCAGCTGACATCAACATCCATCAGCTCATCGGCGGCAGCAACCATATCATCATGCAGAACGGCGAATTCCGTGAGGACTGGGCCGAGCGCCATCCGCGCACGGCCATCGGCTTCAATGCCGACAGCACGCGCCTCTACTTCGTCGTCGTCGATGGCCGTCACCTGACCTCAACGGGCGTGACCCTGTGGGAGATGAAGGGCATCTTCGACGCCCTGGGCGCCGTCAATGCCGTGAATCTGGACGGCGGCGGCTCGTCGTGCATCCTGGTCAATGACGAGGTGATGAACCATCCCAGCGACGGCTCGGTGAGGGCCGTGGGCAACGGCTGCCTGTTCGTCTCGACTGCTCCCGAGGACGATGCCATCGGCATCATCAACTTCGAGCCGCGGTGCTACAACCTGTCGATCTCGGCGACGACGGCCTTTGACGTGTGGGGGTACAACCAGTATGGCGTGCTGAAGACGCGTGACCTGCAGGGCTGCACCTTCACCTGCGACCCGTGGGTGGGTCACTTTGACGATGAGGGTAACTTCCATGCCGTTTCCACGCCTGCCGTGGGCAACCTGTATGCGAGCTATAACGGCATCACCGCCAGCCAGCCCGTTACCATCATGGAGGCGCAGTGGCTGCTGGTGAGCGACAGCGTGGTCATCGACAGTTTTCACCCTTATGCCATCAACATCAACGGCGTCAGCGGCTATGGTCTGGACAAGGTGGACCCTTCGGTAGTGGCGTGGACCTCGGCCGATGAGAGTGTCTGCGCCGTTGACAATCAAGGTATTATCACCGCTGTGGCCGACGGACATACGTTTGTCGGCACCAGCCATCCCCTGCTGGCCGACTCGCTGCTGGTGAGTGTCGAGAATCCCAAACGCCGCATCGCTACCGTCGAGAACGCCCCCATCGACCCTGCCACCTGGGACATCGCCCAGAGCGGCGGTAAGAACCGCGTGGTGACCGCACTTGACAACGGCCTGCAGATCGACTTCACCGGCTCCTCGTCGCGTAACCCTTACATCAAAATCAGCAAGGCCGTGAGGATGTGGGGCCTGCCTGACACCCTGCGCGTGCGCATCGTGCCCGGAAACCTGCAGCTCAAGTCCTTGAAGATGCTGTTGGAGAGCGGTTACGGCGAGCGCATCACCGTGGAGTATCCCATCAACGCGGCTGCTGAAGGCGAAATCACCATCGACGCTCCGGTGACCGACATCTGCAACGCCCAGGACTTGGGCAACTTCCCGCTGCATCTGGTGTACTACTACATCACGTATAATTCGCCGACAACCGATGAACCCTACAGCCTGAAGATTCCCGGCATGGAACTCATCTATGCCAGCATGCCGCCCGATGAGCAGCCTGCCGTGGGCGACGTGAACCTTGACGGCGAGGTGAACATCGCCGATGTCAACGCCGTCATCAACCTGATACTCGCGGGCATTTACGCCACGCCCGGGGACGTGAACGGTGACGGCGAGGTCAATATCGCCGACATCAATGCCCTCATCGACCTGATACTTTCTTAGAAGTTAGGAGTGAGGAGTTAGGAGTGAGGAGTTAGAAGTGTGGAGTGCTTTTTAGGTCCATAAAGTCCTTAAGGACCTTAACGACAAATGATAACTTTCAGAACATGAGACGAGAGGAATTTATGGTAGAGGTGTGTGCCAATGGGGTGGAGTCCTGCTTGGCCGCACAGGAGGGTGGGGCCGACCGCGTGGAATTGTGTGCCGGCATCCCCGAGGGCGGCACGACGCCCAGTTATGGAGAAATCAAGGTGGCGCGGCGCGTGTTGACGACAACGCGCCTGCATGTCATCATCCGTCCCCGTGGCGGAGACTTCCTATATACCGATCTGGAGGTGGAGCGTATGGCGGCAGACATCGCCGTGTGCCGCGAATTGGGCGCGGACGGCGTGGTGTTCGGTTGCCTGAATGCCGACGGCACCGTCAATGAGGCCCAGAACCGCTATCTGCTGGAGTGCAGCAAGGGGATGAGCGTGACGATGCACCGCGCCTTTGACCGCGCTGCCGATCCCGAGCAGGCGTTGGAAACCATCATCGACCTCGGTTTTGACCGCATCTTGACCTCGGGCCAGCAGCCCAAGGCCATCCAGGGCGCAGAATTGCTGGCAAAGCTCAACCGCCAGGCGGCAGGCCGCATCATCCTGATGGCCGGCAGCGGTGTGACCGAGCAGAACATCCGCGAGTTGCGTGAACAGACGGGGCTGCACGAGTTCCATTTCTCGGGCCGCGAACCCTTTGCTAGCGCGATGCAATATGTCAACCCCGACCTCTATATGGGCCGTCCTGGTGCCAACGAGGCCGCTCTGGACTACACCACCGCCCGACGTGTCAAGGACACCATCGCCCAGTTGCTCGACTGACAGCTTGCATCAGGGGTGATCTGATTGCTGTTGCCCGTTGTTCTCCACCGACCTGCCAAGCGGCTTGACCCTGTCGCCCAGCCTGCTACTTTCCGCATTGTTATGGCAGACGGCGGCTCTGGAGCAACCTACGTTGATGATATATCCCTGTACTATATCGATGTGGTGGGTGATGTGAACGGGGACAGGGAAATCAATATCGCCGATATCAATGCGGTTATCGACCTGATCCTGAATGATGACCTGATACCTGTCGCCGACGTGAACGGAGACGGCGAGGTCAATATCGCTGATGTCAACGCCCTGATTGCTTTAATACTCAGCAAAAGATGAGTTTTTCAATCTTTTGTTATACCTTTGTGAAAATTTTTGGTATAGATTTTTAATATTTCTTGAAAAATAATGAAGAAGCGATTTCTTTTCATCCTTGCCATCACGATGGCGGCAGTGTGCAGCCTGCAGGCTGCACAGGTCAGCGAGTCTGCAGCCCGTCAGGTCGCCGACCAGTTCTTTACAGCCAGGGCAGCACGCCTAGCGGCCCGTCCTGGACAGTCGTCGCTGCGTCTTGCCTACACCGCCGAGCAGGAGCGGTTTTATGTCTTTGACCGCAGCAGCGGCAGCGGATTTGTTGTCGTTGCCGGTGACGACCGGCTGCCTCAGGTGCTGGGTTACAGCGACACCGGTGTTTTCAACACGGGCAACATCCCGCCCTCGATGCGGGCCTGGATGGAAGAGATGAGCCGCGAGATTGCCTACCTGCAGTCACATAGCGGCGTCGTCGCGCATCATCCCGTCAAGCCGGCGAATGTCGTCGAGCCGTTGCTGACGACCATATGGAATCAAGGCTGGCCTTACAACTTGCTGTGCCCCACCTATGGAGGGGAAGAGGCCATCCTTGCCGTGACCGGCTGTATAGCCACGGCCACGGCCCAGATTATGAACTACCATCAGTGGCCCTTGCAAGGCACCGGCAGCCACAGCTATTACTGCAATGTGAATGATACTGACCCCGTGGAACTGAGTGCTGACTTCAGCCAGTCGTTCTATGATTGGGACAATATGCTCGACTACTATGACCAGAGCAGCAGTGCGGAGTCGTGTCTTGCCGTCGCCAAGCTGATGAGCGATGTGGGCATCTCGGTCGATATGGGTTATGGTGCCTCCAGTGGCGCTCAAGAGACAGCCGTTGTGAAGGCACTGACCCGTTACTTCGGCTACAGCAACAGGCACTACCTGCTGGAGCGTGACCTGTTCGGCGCCGACGAGTGGGACCAGTTACTTATCGATGAGCTCAACGCCGGCCGTCCCATGCTCTACTGCGGTTACACTTATACCCAAGGTTCGATGAGCGGTCATGCCTATGTGCTTGACGGCGTGGACGACCGGGGGTATTTCCATATCAATTGGGGCTGGGGAGGCGACAATGACGGCTACTTCATGGTCTCGCTGCTCGCTCCGGGTTCCGGCATGAATTTCAAGTATGGCCAGGACTGCCTCTTCGGAGTCGTTCCGGCCCCTGATGCCGATAAAGTGGCCGGCGTGCTCTACGTGCGCGGCCTGCTGCATCCTGAGATGAAGAGTGTTACGCGCGGCGGCAAGGTGACTCTGAAGTTCTCTGACATCTATGCCCATGGCAACCTGGTGGATACCGCCGGCGTTGAGTACTCGGGCTACTGGCCTGCTTCTTATGACCTGATACCCATGGAGCTGCGCGTCATTGACCGTGATGGCGTGGTGCGGCAGTCCAGCCGATTCAACTATAAGGTTTACATCGAGGGTTGGGGCACGACACCACCTAAGATTGACTTCGTTCCCGACATCACCCTCGGCGAAGGAGACTATACGGTCAAGATCGCCTATTCCGAGAACAAAGACGGCAATTATGGCAGCTGGGTGCGTGATGATTATGGCAATGACGTGTATTGCAACATGCACGTCACCAATGACATGGTATACGTGTCGGACTGCTTCTTGTCCGACAGGTATGACCTGCAATCCATGGAACCCGACCAGAACATCTTTGTCGGCGAGCCCTTCGAGGCGGAAGTGACGTTGTCCAACATGAGGCGATATGGTCCTTCGGGCGGCCAACCCGAGGCAGACATCGCCGGCAACATCCGCTTGGCCCTGCAGAAGAACGGCAAGGTGGTGGCCACCGGTGAACCGATTACCATATCGTCGATACCTAGAGACTCGACGGCGACCTATCGCCTGCAGATGACGGCTCCTGAGCAGTGGGGACGTTATGAACTGATGGTGGTAGACGACTGCGGCAGGACGTTTACGCCCCAGATGGGCTGGTATGACCTGGAAGAGCAAAGCGGCGCCATCAACATCATTGTCGTGCCCAAGAGCGATGCCCTGGTCGAGGACTTCGAGTCGATGCATGCCAACAGCAGCACCAGCGAGAAGAATGTGCAGGGCGCTTTCACCAAGTGGAGTTTCAACAAGAGTGGCGTGCGCGCTCCGGGTGAGGGCAAGTGCCATGGTACCAATTCTGTGATGATGAAGAAGCCGAGCACTTTCTACAGCGTCGAACCCATCAATCATCGCATCTTCATGGCCGAGGCCACTTTCTTTAACAACTCCTCGACTGACGCGAAGTTCACTCTGGAATACTCGGTGGATGGTGCCGCCACGTGGAAGAAGGCCATGACCATCGAAGACGAGCTTGCCGCTGATGTCCCTGCAACGAGCGTTGTGCAGGCCATCTGGCAGCTCAACCTGAGGGCCACTGAGAATGCCCTGTTCCGCATTGCCATGACCGGCGGCGGCTCGGCAGCGGCCTATGTTGACGACTTCATCTTGCGCTATAATGATGAGTCAATCGCTGGCGATGTCAACGTTGACGGCGAGGTGAACATCGGCGACGTGAACGCAGTCATCGACCTGATCTTCAGCGAGTCGGCTTCTGCCGTCGGCGACGTGAACGGTGACGGCGAAATCAACATTGCCGACGTGAACGCCATCATCGACATCATCATGGGCGAGTAACAGCTCAAGATAAGACAAAAAGAATTTTAATAATCAGCTGATTAAAAATGTAGAGACGCAAAATTTTGCGTCTCTTTTTTTGGGCGATACAGTATTTATTCCAGAGACGCAAGATTTTGCGTCTCTACAGGTTTTTTGTCAACTAGGTTGCTTATATTTCCGTCGATTGCTCATTTGTTTACCATGAGTTCGACGATAATAAAGTGCTGATACTCAATTTCTCCCCTAAGATAGGGGAGGTGGCGCGTAGCGCCGGAGGAGTATGATTCACCCTCAAAGCACTTACTCTTGTAGCATCAACGCCCCCCGGCCCCCTCTTATCTAAGAGGGGGAGTTGCTAACGCGCTGATTGACAGTTGGTATTACCGTTGAATGCGCATCGTGGTCAAGACTGACGGAGCAGGTTGTTGATAAGCGTTGTCACGTCTGTGATGTTGACGGCTCCGTCACCGTCCACATCGGCATTGGTCCTATTGATGGGTGTCGTATTTCCGCTTAACAGATAGTTAATGAGTTCGGTCACGTCCTGGATGTTGACCTTGCCATCGTCGTTGACATCCCCAGGAGTGCCCACCAGACTGGCGTCGGGCATGAAATTGATGGCCATGTCTTGATAGGTGTTGAACTGCAGGCCCCGCACGTCAAGCACGGCGATGTCGAAGTAGCCATCGTAGTTGCCATACCATCCCCAGTTGACGTGGACCATTCCCTGCTCGTCGTATCCATCGATGATGAATGAGTGGCCGGCAGCCATCAGGCCCACCGCCGGGTCGAAGTTCACATAGACGCCCTGATAGTACAAGGGGCGCCGATGGCTTAATTCGTTATAGACCATGTCCATCCACTCGGGTTCGCTGTAGTCGCTGCGCACGACGATGGTAGCGTCCTTGTTGTAACCGAAGTAGTTCTTTGCGCCCTCCAGTGCCGCCTCGTTACTTGACCCTGACTCGTTGGTGGCATAGTTCATCCAGCTGACCAGTCCACAGACATAGGACAACAGGGCGGCAGCGCGTCCCTGGGCCTCGGTGTACTGGCCCTCGGGGTAGGAGTCCAGCATATTGTCCCAGTCAAAGGTCGCGTCAAAGCTGGCGGTGGCATCCTTGTTGCCGATCAGGAAGTTGGCCGTGCCCGCAGCATGGTCGGGAAAACGGTAGTAGCTGACGATTTGGGCCAGGGCGGTGGCCACGCAGCCCACACAGCAATGGACTACATCGGGCGTGTAGTCGTCGCAGATTTCGCCATAGCCGGTCGGGCACCAATAGCTATAAGGGGCATCCTGGCCCCATTGCGACGTGATCAGGGCATCCACCTTGGCGGGATACTTGGCAGGGTCGGGCAGGGTGGTCGAGAAGGTCATGTCCCTACTGGTGAGGATGCGTGACACCTGCTCGATACTGTTACAGAACCACTCGAATCCCGGATTGGGCTGCGCTGTGGCCGGCGATGCACCGCTGCCCACTGCCAGCACTGCCGGCAGGCGGTCATCGGCCGCGATCATGGCAAAGTCGCCTTGACGGGTCTGATAGAGGGTGTAGGCACTGGTCGTCCTGGACTCGATCAGGGGCGAGGAGGCATTGAAACGATGGCCGCCTGTATTCATTGTCATCAAGGCTTGCCTGGCCGACTGCAGCATGGCTTGCTTGTCGCGCGGTGCGCTCCATGCGGGCGCGCTCAGCAGGAGCATAGCCATCAACAGCATGATGTGTCGTGATAATTTATTAGACATGGTTTGAAAAATTTGATGGTGTTAATAATAGGTGAGTTCGATGAGTTTTTATGAGTTGAAATGAGTAACAAAGCGGAATTATCAGCAATTCTGAAGCGGTAAATAACAACAAGAACACCCGCGATGTTTCCTGAGGGCAAAAATAGAGAAATGTTTTCAATGTGTGATGATTTCAGCAACAATTGTGACAGCATCAACCAGAAAATTCAATCGATGCCGAAGAATTACCCATGAAACGCCAGTGTCGCCAGTTTGACACCATGCCCGCTGCCGATTCTTGCGACATTCCATGGTTCAGCCTGTGCGATTGTTTCTGGTAGTTTGTGCGGCTAAACGGTAGCAATTTTCCTGTAATTTTGCTATTTTTCTTGCAAAATACTTTGTATTGATTAAAAAGTCATTACTTTTGTAAACTCCTGTTATGGTTTAACCTAATTATTTAAAATCTAAATGTTATGAAGCGTGTGTTTTTTACCTTTTTTGCTGTCGCCATGACGGTGGCATGCGCCGTGCATGCCGCTTCTGTCAGTGTGACGGCAGCCCGTCAGGTAGCCGACAATTTCTTCTCGTCGGCTGCTTCCCGTTTACCGTCCCGTGACGGTGAGTCTGTGATACGCCTAGCCTATACGGCTCCTGAGGGGCGTTTCTTCGTGTTTGACCGCGGTGTCCACGGCGGTTTTGTGATCGTGTCGGGCGATGACCGCTTGCCCCAGGTGCTGGGCTACGGCGCCGAGGGTGACTTCTCGTCGCCGGACCTCCCCCCGGCATTGCAGTATTGGATGGAATATATGGACCGGCAGATTGCGTTCCTGCAGGCGCATGGTGACCTGCCGGTCCGTCATCCCGTCCCTCGTGCGACGGCCGTCGGTCCGCTGTTGAAGTCACAGTGGGATCAGAGCACCCCCTATAACAACTACTGCCCCACCTACGGCGGTGGTCAGCGTTCCGTGACCGGTTGTGTGGCGACGGCGACGGCCCAGGTGATGTATTACCACCAGTGGCCGCCCGTGGGCCGGGGGAGTCATTCCTATGTCTGCAATATTAACAATGACTATACAGAATTCGTTGAACTCGGTGCCGACTTCAGCCAGTCGGTCTATCGCTGGGACCTGATGCAAGACACCTACGACGAGAACAGCAGCGAGGAAGCCTGTGATGCGGTAGCCAGGCTGATGTCAGACGTGGGCATCTCGATGGACATGACTTACGGCTCCAACAGCGGAGCGAGCGAGGATGACGCTTTGATGGCGTTGAAGCGTTATTTCGGCTACAGCGGCAAGGGTTATAAGCTGAATCGGGACATCTATGGTGCCGACGAGTGGGACCAATTGCTGATTGACGAAATCAGTAAGGGACGCCCCATCCTGTATGGAGGAAAACAAGATAACAGACATCCGGGCCACGAGTTTGTCGTTGACGGCTTTGACACCGAGGGCTATTATCACATCAACTGGGGCTGGAGCGGCCGTGAGGACGGTTTTTTCCTCCTGACGGCACTGACCCCTTACTCCTATAATTTCAATAATTATCAGCATGCCATTTTTGGTCTTGTTCCCGAGACGCAGGACGATGAAGTCGATGACGTGCTGTACCTCCACGGCCTGTTGGAATCCGAAAAGTCAGCGGCCCCGTTAGGGAGTACTATCAGCCTGTATCCCTTGGTTTTCGCCGAGGGCAACATGCTCGACACCGTCGGTTATGAAATGGGTGAGTATGATAATATATTATACTATACCCAGGTCCCGATGACACTGAGCCTGTATGATCGGGATGGTGTGGAGCGTATCAGTAAAGATTTCCTTGTCCACTATGTGTTTGACACTTATGAAGCGCTCTCAAGCACAGACGTTTTTATTGACTTGCCCGAGTCGCTCGAGGATGGCGAATATCGCTTCAAGGTGTATTCCCCTCTCGGTAGCAGCGGGAGCCATAAGAACTACATGATGGACTACAGTAGTGGAAAAGAACTGTTTGTCAAAATGATTGTGCGCAACGATACGGCCTATCTGAGTGATGGTTTCCTGTATCATACCTATGGCGTTCAATCGTTTGACGTGCCACGAGGCGTCAGGATGGGTGATACCTTTGACGTGGGCGTGAATGTGAGCTTTACGGTCCCTGGGCTTCCTGCGGATGAGCAAATCGACGGGCCGATAGGCAAGGTCTATCTGTCCTTGCTGAAGGACGGCGTCGAGGTGGCTACCAGTTCGATGTGTGAGGTACAGGTACCTTCCAACACCGTGAAGACCTACATGATGCAGCTAACGGCACCATCCGAGCCCGGGCTCTATGAGCTGGTGCTGAACGACGAGACCGGCAACCGCATCGTCACGCATGATGGCTACCTTGACGGGCTTGTCGATTTCTCGGCCCTGGTCTATATCCTGCCTCACTGTCAGGAACTTGTCGAGGACTTTGAGACCATGACCGCCAACAACAGTACCAGCGACAAGAACGTCGAGGGACGCTTCACCAGCTGGTCCTTCAACAAGAGCGGCGTGCGCGCCCCGGGCGAGGGCAAATGCTATGGCACCAATGCGGTGATGATGAAGAAACCCAGCACCGTTTACACCACCCGTCCCATCAGCCACAACTTCATCTGGGCTCAGGCCACATTCTTCAATCCTACCGCGACTGTGTCGAAGTATCGCCTGGAATATTCTCTGGACGATGGCACCACATGGCAGGTTGCTCGCACCATTGACGACCTTGATGCCGTTGACGTGCCTGAACGGAGCCAGATTCTTGCCTCGTGGTATCTGAATCTGACTACCACCCAACCGGCCTATTTCCGCATCTCGATGATTGGAGGCGGCACGGGAGCGACCTATGTGGACGATATCGCCCTGTACTATCTCGACCAGGCAGTCGATGTCAATGGTGACGGCGAAATCAGCATCGCCGACGTCAATGCAGTCGTCGGCATGATTCTTGGCAGCCCGGGTGACGCGTCAGGTGACGTGAACGGTGACGGCGAAGTCAATATCGCCGACGTCAACGCCATCATTGATATGATTCTGGGTGGCGATTGAGGGCAGGTGTCATCTGTTGATAGTGGCTATAGTAACTATAGTGACTATAGGGATTATTGCTACAGGAGGTTGAGGGCTGTCGTGACGGCGTCGTCGGGGGTGACCCAGGTGATGTCGGGGTCGCGGCGGTACCAGGTGAGTTGCTTTTTGGCATAGACGCGGGTGTTTTTCTTCATGCGTTCGATGGCCGTGTGGCGGTCCATGGAGCCGTCAAAGATGGCGAACATCTCCTTCATGCCCACGGTGTTCAATGAGTTGAGGTGCCGCAGGTGATAGACGCTCCGGGCCTCCTGTTCCAGCCCGTCCTCAATCATGCGGTCCACGCGCCGGTTGATGCGGTCGAACAGTAGCTCGCGCTCGATGTTGAGCGCCAGCTTGATGATGTTGAAGTCGCGCTGCTTGGCGGCGCCGGTGCGCAGGGTGGAGTAGGGCACGCCTGCCTGGCGGCAGATTTCTACGCCGTGGCACACACGGCTGGTGTTCTTGCGGTCAATCGTCGCGGCATACTGCGGGTCCAGCTGCTCCAGCTCTGCCACGAGGCTTTCCAGGCCCTGGGTGTGCAGCTTCTCCTTGACGGCGCTGCGCACCCCGGGGCTGATGTCGGGCAGCTGGTCAATGCCGCGGCACACGGCATCGACATAGAGCATCGAGCCGCCGCACATCACGACGCAGTCGCCCTGTTGCCACAGCGAGGGCAGCAAGGCCATCACGTCGGCCTCAAACTGGGCGGCGCTGTAGGTCTCGTCCAGGTCCTTGACGGCGACGAAGTGGTGGCGCACGGCAGCGAGTTGCTCGGGCGTTGGGGCGGCGGTGCAGATGGGGATGCCGCGGTAGATCTGGCGCGAGTCGGCGTTGATGATGTCGCAGCCGAGGCGTTGCGCCAGCCCGATGGCTGCCGCCGTCTTGCCCACTCCTGTGGGCCCCGTGATGACGATCAGTGTCTTGGTCAAGATGTTACTTGTTATTCTCTTTTTCCTCGGCGTTGCGGTAGCTGGAGAAAATCGACGAGGTGAGGGCCAACGGCGATTTATGGTTCTTGATGTCTTTCTGCTGGCCCTTGCGCAGCGGGTTGGGCTGATGGAGGACAAACTCGCAGTAGTAGGAGATGATGAGCGTCGTCAGCGGCAATCCGATGATCAGGCCGATAAAGCCCAGCACATAGACCCACAACGAGAGTGACAGGAAGATGATGGCGGGATTGAGGCCCATCTGCGACTTCATGATGGTGGGGATGAGCACCATGTCCTGGATGACTTGACAGATGATGTAGGCGAGGATGACCCAGCCGAACATCACCCAGAAACTGCCTCCTGTCGCAGCGGTTGCCACCAGGCACAGGAAGGCGGCGATGGGGATGGAAATCAGCTGCAGATAGGGAACCATATTGAGCAGGCCCACGAACATGCCGAAGGCTATCGCCATGGGCAACCCGATGATATAGAACTCGATGGCAAAGATGACGCCCACGAAGAACGACACGGCGGCCTGGCCGCGGAAGTAGCGGCTCATCGTGTCGGCCACATCGCCGAAGATGCGCAACGCCATGCGGCGGTAACGGGCGGGGATGGCGCCCTTGAAGGCGTGAGACAACTTATTGAAATCCAGAAGGATGAAGAACATATACAACAGCACGATGAACCACGACAGCACGCTGAAGATGACACTCATCGTGCCGCCGACCACCGACCATGCGCCCGAAGCCGCCTTGTTGATGATTTCCATCCACTGCTGTTTGGAGAAGATCTCGTTGAACTTCTCCAGGTCGATGTAACGCTGGATGAAGTCGTTGACCTCGGCGGGGATGTAGGGCACGTTGAGCGAGGACTTGGCATAGGCTGCCAGTTGCTTGGACATGGTCGAAATCTCGGCAATCAGGTAGGGGATGACGAGCCAGCACAGGCCAGCAATCACAGCAATGACAATGATGAGCGCGAGCACCACGGCGACGCCTCGCGACCTGATGCGCACCTTGCGCTGCAACCACTCGACCAACGGTTCGATGATGTAGGCGAGGATGAAGCCCACGACAAAGGGCATGAGCACGGGACTCAGGTAGTTGACGAGCCACACGCCAACGACGACGCTAATGAGGGAAAGCACCATCCTCACCACGCGGTCAAAGTCATATTTCTTCTGTTCGGCCATTATTTGTTTTTCAGTTTTCAGTTTCCAGTTTTTAGTTTTTAGTGGGCTGTGACGGAGTCACAGCACGGTGGACCTGTTCTAGTCCTTGAGGTCTAGCTCGACGGGGCAGTGGTCGCTGCCGAAGATCTCGGTGTGGATCTTGGCATCGGTCAGTTGCTCGCGCAGGCGGTTGCTCACCAGGAAGTAGTCGATGCGCCAGCCGGCGTTCTTCTCGCGGGCCTTGAAGCGGTAACTCCACCAGGAATAGACGTCGGCCACATCGGGGTTGAAGAAGCGCCACGTGTCGGTGAAGCCGGCATCGAGCAGCTGGGTCATCTTGGCGCGCTCCTCGTCGGTGAAGCCGGCGTTGCGGCGGTTGGTCTTGGGGTTCTTCAGGTCGATTTCCTGATGGGCCACGTTGAGGTCGCCACACACGATGACGGGTTTCTTCTTGTCCAGTTTGAGCAGGTAGTCGCGGAAGGCGTCCTCCCAGGTCATGCGGTAGTCCAGCCGTCGCAGTTCGTCCTGGCTGTTGGGCGTGTAGCACGTCACGAGATAGAAGTCGGGCATTTCCAGCGTGATGACTCGCCCTTCCTGGTCATGCTCGTCGATGCCCAGTCCGTAAGTCACCGACAGCGGTTCATGGCGGCTGTAGATGGCCGTGCCCGAATAGCCTTTTTTCTCGGCGTAGTTCCAGTAGGAGCGGTAGCCCTCAAACTGCAGGTCGAGCTGACCGGCTTGCATCTTGGTCTCCTGCAGGCAGAAGAAGTCGGCGTCCAGCTCCTTGAAGATGTCGCTGAAGCCCTTGCCTACCACGGCCCTGAGGCCATTCACGTTCCACGAGATGAATTTCATTGAATTTCAGTTTTATTAAATCGTTTATCTTTGCAAATGTACTACATTTCTCGCGCTAAATGGCCATAATGGATGATAAAAAATGTAATTTTGCACTTGATGACTGAAAAGTTCCATCTTCTCGAAGTTGACACGGCGGCCGTACAGTTGCCGCGGCAGTTCACGTGCCCGTTCTGCTATGAGCCGCATCGGCTGGCGCTGATGGCGGCCGGGCAGGTGCAGCGCTATGTCGCCTCCCGCACCGATTGGGCCGATGAATTGGGCGCCGGCAAGATGCTGGGCGTGCTGGTGGCACAGGACGACGAGGGCCGGTTGGGCTATCTGGCCGCCTTCTCGGGCAACCTGGCGGGCAGCGTGAGGCATGACTACTTCGTCCCGCCCGTCTATGACCTGCTGGATCCTGATGGAGAGTTCAAGCGCGGCGAGGCACAAATCACGGCCATCAACCATGAGGTGGAACGCCTGGAGCAGTCTGCCGAACTGGCCGACATGCGTCGGCGACTGGCCGAACAGCATCGGCAAATGTCCGATGAAATCGACGATTTCAAAGCGATGATGGCGCAGCACAAGCGTGAGCGCGACAAGCGGCGCGATGCCGGAGGCCTCACCGCCGAGCAGCAGGAGGCGCTGTTGGACCAGAGCCGGTTTGAGAAAGCTGAACTGCGTCGCATCCGTCAGCGCCACGAGCGGGCATTGGCCGATTTGTCCGATGAAATGGGCACATTCTGTCGGGAAATAGACACCTTGAAGGCTCGCCGCAAGGCCATGAGCGAAGCCCTGCAGGAAAGGATTTTCAGGCTCTTTGTCGTGAGCAACGCCCTGGGAGAGCGCCGTGACCTGGTCGAGGTGTTCAAGCCGTTGGGCACATTGCCGCCGGCCGGGGCAGGGGAGTGCTGCGCTCCGCGCTTGCTCAACTATGCCTACAACCATGGCTTGCGGCCCGTGTGCATGGCGGAGTTCTGGTGGGGGGCATCGCCCGTGGGCGAGGTGCGCCATCACGGTCACTTCTACCCCGCCTGCCGCAGCAAGTGCAAACCCATCCTTGAGTTCATGCTCCAGGGCCTTGATGTCGAGGACAATCTGCTGGAGAAACCCATAGCCGACGTGCAGCCGCTTGATGTCGTGTACGACGATGAGTGGCTCACGGCGCTGAACAAGCCCTCGGGGATGCTCTCAGTGCCGGGCAAGGCCCTGGAGGACAGCCTGCTGTCGCGCTACCGCATCGCGCACCCCGAGGCGACAGGGCCCATCGTGGTGCATCGCCTGGACCAGGAGACGTCAGGACTCGTGGTCTTTGCCAAGGACAAAGCGACGCACAAGTCGCTGCAACAGCAGTTTGAGCAACACACCATCCAGAAGTGCTACTGCGCCCTGCTTGACGGCATCGTGCCGCAGGATGAGGGCGTCATCGACCTGCCCATCATGCCCGATGTGGACGACCGTCCGCGCCAGCGGGTGGACTACGAGCATGGCAAACCCGCCGTGACCCGTTACCGCGTGCTCGAGCGCTGTGACGGCAAGACCCGCATCGCCTTTTTCCCGCTCACGGGACGCACCCACCAGCTACGCGTCCATGCCTCCCATCCCCTGGGCCTCAACTGCCCCATCTCGGGAGACCGCCTCTACGGCAAGCCCGCCTCCCGCCTGATGCTGCACGCCCAGTCCATCACCTTTACCCATCCGGCGACGGGACAGCCCGTCACGCTCGAGTGCCCGCCCCCGTTCTGACCACGGGCGGGACAGTATGTTTTCCCCCGAATAGTCTCATCTGTAGAAGGGTTATTGTATCGTGATGTCGATGAACCTTTAGGTCATGGAATCCAAGACACACGCTGGATTTCAGCAGTTTAGCCACCTGGTTGCCTTTAGAGACGCAAGATTGTGCGTCTCCAATCGTTAGACATTACCAAAATGCTGCCCTTGAGACGCAAAATTTTGCGTCTCTACATGGTTTAATGGATTTTGAATCAGTACTTTATCTTTTTATCAGCTCAAATTATTCAATTTGAATTATGCAAATCAAATAATTCAATTTGAATAAAAACTGGCAGATGGTTACCATAAGGGCCTGAAAAATTGAAAATATTTACATTTTTTTGAAATTGAGCGCCTTTTAGTCAAAAAGACTGAAACAATGCTAATTGTTTACAAAAATAAATTAAATCGTTTTGAAGTTTGCAACTGTAACTCTATATTTGCGGCATAAAAAGCAGGTCCAACCGGCTTCTTTATCATTGACGCAATAAACTAAATGGCCTATGCTTAGACAATTACGCTATGTTTTGTTGACATTGATGACACTTTCGGCCGCATTGCCCTTGGCAGCGCAGGTGCGTCATGTCACGACGGTCAATCCCATGTCCAAGCAGTCCTATATGGAGGTCTATGAGTATGACTATGTGGACATACAGCCCCAGTTCCCTGGTGGCGAGCGCGGATTGATCAACTTCATCAACAAGACGCGTGAATATCCTTACCATGCTTACAAGAAGGGCATCCAGGGCCGTGTGCTGTGCAGTTTCATTGTCGGCATTGACGGTCGCGTGAGCGACGTGCGCGTCATCCGCGGCTCCGGTGACGAGAGCCTGAACCGCGAGGCCATCCGCGTCATCGGCGAGATGCCCAAGTGGAGCGTCGGCAAGGTGGGCAAGCATGCCGTCCCCGTCAGGGTCGTGTTGCCCATCAACTTCCGCCTGTAGTGTAGCCCCTCGGCCAATCATTCCCATTTTCCGCTGTCCAGTGTGTTCCCGAAGTCGTGATTTTCGGGCGCATTTGCTATTGCAGTTTTTCAGCAAATTACTTGCACATTTCCAAAGAGTTGTATAATTTTGCCGCATATAACTCTCATTGACATAGACCGACTATTGTATCGATATCAATCACAAATACTGTTTTAATACAACCACTATTGTACTAATATTAATCTTTCTGCGTATGAAAAAAATGACAATCTTTGCCGCCCTGATGTTGGTGGCAATTCAGGCACTTGCAGCCAGTGTTGATCTGAGGACAGCTAGCGCCAAGGCCACTGACTTTATGCGTGCCAAGGCCGTTAATGGCCGTCTGATGACCTCTGAGCCTACCGTGAAGTGGGTTCATCAGGAGAAGAACTCTAGCAATGTCGCCCTGACAGCTTTCTACATCGTGAACACCGACAGGGGTTATGTCATTGTTTCCGGTGACGACCGCGCCAAGGACGTCCTCGCCTACGGCGAAGGCTCCCTCTCGAGCGTGAATGACCTGCCCGAGGCCGTGCAGTACTTCCTCAACATCTACCAGAAGCAGATAGAATACCTGCAGGCCCATCCCGGACTGGTGGTGAAGAAAACTGCTGGCACCCGTGGCGTCTCGGTTGAACCCATGCTGCAGACCGCATGGGCACAGGACAAGCCCTACAACAAGCAGTGTCCCAAGGTGGGCAATACTTATTGCAAGGTGGGTTGCACCGCTGTTGCCCTGGCCCAGGTGATGAGGTACTGGGAATTTCCTGCTGTTGCCCCCGCCCTGCCGGCCTACACATGTGAGGAGTCGGGCATCAATGTGCCTGCCCTGCCCGGTAACTACACCTTTGACTGGGATAACATGTGGGATACTTATTATAATGTTGATCTTGACCGTGTGCCCGAGGTGAATGAGAACGCTATCGCTTACCTGATGCGCTATGTGGGCCAGGCCGAGAAGGTGGATTATAATACCAATCAAACCGGTACCAGAAATCCTGAGATTCTTACTGCTATCAACACTTTCGGTTTTGACGAGGGCGCATGCATTGTAAAGAAATGTGACTCCCCTGATACCCCCGAAGAACTCGCAGCTGGTGCCTATACCGAAGAACCGTATTACACTGATGAAGGTTGGGCTGAAGCCATCCAGGCCGAGCTGCGTGCCGGTCGTCCGCTGATTTATTGTGCTTATGACATGTCGTCTGACTCAACACAGCTCGCTGGCCATGCCTTCAATGTTGACGGTTATAACGCCGAGACCGACATGTACCACGTGAACTTCGGTATGAGGCCCGACTTGAATACCTACTATGCGCTCGATGCTTTCTCGACCGATGGTTGGATGATGGTTTATGACTTCTGGCCCATCTTCTTCGCTGGCGTGCAGCCTCCCGGCCTGAATACCGATCCCCGCATCCTGGTCAGCCCGCAGGAACTCACGATGGAGTGCTATACTGGTGAGACCACTACTGCAACCTTCGATGTGGTAGGTGAGAGACTGAGCGAGGACATCACGGTTGCCCTTAATGATGCCAATGGCGTCTTCAGTGTAGATGTCACCACCATTGCTGTAGAAGACGGTGCCGCTAGTGCGACTGTCACTGTGACCTATGCTCCCCAGGCTGTCGGTACCCATAATGCCACCATCACCCTGAGCAGCGAAGGCGCCGCTGATAAGGTCATCACCCTCAAGGGTGTCGCCACCAACGCTCCTCTCGTAGTCTATGATCCCGTCATGCTTCCCGCAGCCGAGAACTACATCACGCTGACCTCCTTCCGTGCCGACTGGACCGACCAGACCGTTGCCGAGAACGTTGAAAGTTACACTCTCGAGGTAAGCCAGAAGCCCGAAACTCCCGCTGGACTTCTTGCCGAGGCCGACTGGAGCGAACTGCCCATTGTCAGTGGCAATCAAGCATCTCATGCCCTCGACTATCTGCCCGAGGGTTGGGGATTCAGCGGCTCTGACATGTATCTTGACAAGGGCGGTTCCATTTCGTTATCGACCGAAGACTATGTCATGACGCCCACTCTGGATCTGACAGGTGTTGATAAGATTACCGTTGTCGTTCGTGCAATGGGTTATGGCGGCTGGCGCAATTCTGGCTTCACCGTAGCAACCAGTGTTGACTCCAAGACGGTAGAGCTTACCAACAACGACGATTACGTTGACTATACCCTGGTGCTGAATTGTGGTGAAACAGAGAGAGTCAGGGTCATTGCTGACTACTATCCTTACTTCCAGCTTGTACAGGTCTATGCTGGCGAGATGGCTGCACCGCAGCTGCGTGCCACCAAGGCTGATAGCGAGACCTATCGCCTGATCGAGGGCATCACCGGCAAGTCCTGCACCGTTGAGAACCTGGCTGAAGGCGGCACCTTCCTCTACAAGGTGAAGGCCCTCTACACCGATGGCACCGAGAGCGCTTGGAGCAACGTCGAGGAGGTAACCCTGGCAGGTACCGGCTACCAGATCGGTGACGTGAACCATGACGGCAAGGTGAACATCCAGGACGTTACCGCCCTGATCAACATCCTGCTCACCCAGGTTATAGCTCCCGACGAGGCCAACGTGAACGGTGACAACATCATCAATATCTCAGACGTTACCGCCCTGATCAACAAGCTGCTCACGGCGGGTGTATAAGGGTTAAAGAATTGCCGACATCAGTCACTATAAACTGACGTTTGAAAATTGATAACTGAGAAGGCCTGAGGCGCAACGGCGCTTCAGGCCTTTTTTCGTTTTTTCGGCGTTTTTTATGAGAAAATGTCGTTTTGGGGCAAGTTTTGCCTAATAAATGTCTTGGGGTTGTGAATTATTATTTACCTTTGTCAGATATTCAAAACGTGATACCATTCTTGACCGAATTAACCACTATTGTATTAACCAAATAAAACCAAATCATTTATGAAAAAGATGCTTCTGCTGGCCGCTGTCCTGATGGCGGCACTGCATGTGACAGCTGCCGATGTTGACTTGCAGGCGGCCAAGTCCATTGCACAACAGTTCCTGGCCGGACCGTCAGCCGGACCGAGTATTAAAGCTCCGAATCCTGCCGTCAAGTGGGTCTATCAGGAAATGAATTCGTCCAACGCCGCCCAGACGGCCTACTACGTCGTCAACACCGACGGCGGCTTTGTCATCGTTGCCGGTGATGACCGTGCCCGCCAGGTGCTCGGCTACGGTGACGCTCCCCTGGCCGACATGAAGTCGCTGCCCGAGAATATGCGCTTCTGGCTCAGCTACTACAAGAAGCAGATGGAATGGCTCGAGGCCCGTCCTGGCATGAAGGTCGATAACTCCAAGCTGCGCGCCTCGCAAGTCGGTGAAATCGAGGCTCTGCTCGAGGCCGAGTGGAACCAGGGTGATCCCTACTACGGCCAGTGCCCGATGGACGGCGACCGCCGTTCCCAGACGGGCTGCGCCGCGACATCGCTGGCCCAGGTGTTCTACAAGTGGAAATATCCCGTCGATCTCACGCCTGTCGTTCCCGGCTACACCACACGCACCAGGGGCTTTGTCCTTGATCCGTTGCCCTCAACCAGGTTTGATTGGGAAAACATGTTGCCGACCTACACGATTTTCTCCCCTAATGCCAGCAAGACTGCCGTGGCCCAGCTGATGCGTTACATCGGCCAGGCCGAGGAGATGGACTATACCAACGAGGGTAGCGAGGCATGGGAGGAAGATGTCTTGAGGGCCTGCAAGCTGTTTGGCTATAATGATGCCCACATCTCCTACAAGAGCTTCCTCAACAATGAGTATGTCGAGATCGTTTACTACACCGATGCAGAATGGGAAGTCATGCTCCAGGAAGAGCTGGCTGCCGGACGCCCCGTTGTGTATTGCGCTTACGCTTACAACACCGGCTATGAGAAATACTACGGTCATGCCTTCAATGTTGACGGAATTGACGCCAATGGCTTCTACCACATCAACTGGGGATGGAGTGGCACCGGTAACGGACACTTTGCGTTCAATGCATTCAGCAACCAAGGCAATACCTACAATATCGGCCAGCTGATGGTCATGGGCATCGAGCCCCCGGCTCCCCTTGACGCTCCCGTGCTGCAACCCGCCGACACGACCCAAGTGACCGCTACCTCGTTCACGGCCCAGTGGACCGCAGTCGAGGGAGCCGCCACCTATACCCTCGATGTGTACAAGGCCGGTTCCGGCGAACAGCCGCCGACGGGTGTGTACGAGAAAGTGTTCAGTGAGTCATTCCCTTACTGCCAGAGCAATGGCCCCTCGCCTATCACCAGATATGATAACTTCTGCCAGAACCCTGGCTGGACAGGAACCAACGGCTATGAGGCCAAGGGCGGCATTCGCCTGGGTTCGGCCTCACAGGTGGGCCGCATCGTCACTCCAGACTTGGACATGACCCAGAGCGGCGGCAAGATGACTGTCAAGGCCACCATGAAGCCCTACAGCAGCGATACCGATGTGCCTGTCGCCTTCTCTTGCGGCAACTCCATCGTTGAAGTAACGGTCAGCACCGAGGCTACCTATACCGTTGTCCTGGATTGCGAGGAAGCCGAGGGACAGAAGGTGACCATTGCCACGACGACCGGCGGCAAGCGTGTCGTGGTTACCCAGGTTGACATCTACAGTGCTGTCGAGGGCGCAACGGGAATGCGCTTTACCGTGCCTGTCAAGGAAGGCGGCGACACCCAGCGCCTGATCACCGGCATCGAGACGACGAGCTACACTGTGACCGGCCTGCTCACCGATGAGTATGAGTTCAGGGTGAAGGCCGTGAGTGCCAACGGCACCGAGAGCCCCTGGAGCAACGTCGAACTGGTGACCCTGTTCGATTATGCGCCCGCCTATCAGCTCGGTGACGTGAACCACGACGGCAAGTTGAACATCTCGGATGTTACCGCTCTGGTCAACATGCTGCTCACCCAGGCCGAAGCTCCCGCCGAGGCCAACGTCAATGGCGACAGCACCGTGAATATCTCGGATGTGACCTATCTGATCAATATGTTGCTCACGACATCAAATTGATTCAAACACAGTGAATATCGTCGTCAACCGAATTCATGGTGAAACGAATCGTATTATTCTTGTTGGCAGCCCTGCTGATGGCGACATGGACCAGGGCTGCACATGTCAATGAAACGGCTGCACGTGCCACGGCCGGACGTTTCCTGTCCGGCCTGGCCGCAGACGGCCGCCTGCGGGCTCCCGCCCAGGGTGGTTTGCGACTCGCCCATGCCGAGGTGAGCACCACGGCTGGCGCGATGCCTGTCTATTACATCTTCAATGCCGCCGACGCCTTTGTCGTAGTGGCTGGTGACGACCGCGCCAGGGAAGTGCTGGCGTGGGGTGACCAGGCGCTTGACATGGCCCGTGTGCCCGACAACATGCAGTACTGGCTTGACACTTACAAGCGTCAGCTGGAGTACTTGCTGGCCCATCCCGATGTTCAGGTTTCTGCTCCACAGCGTGCCGGCCAGGTGGTGAACCCCTTGCTCACGGCCAACTGGAGCCAGGCCACACCTTACTGGAACGAGTGTCCCGTCTTCGGCAGTGACACCTGCTACACGGGCTGCCCTGCCACGTCACTCTCGATGGTGTTCCATTACTGGCGGTATCCGCGGCAGCAGACGCCCGCCGCCCCGTCCTATATGATACCGACCTATGGCGTGGTATTGCCCGAGCTGCCGCCCACGACCTTCGACTGGGACAATATGCTCGATAACTACACCGGCGCTTACACCGCTGCCGAGGCATCGGCCGTAGCCCACCTGATGCGTTACATCGGCCAGGTGGAACAGATGGACTACACCATCTCGGGCAGTGGTGCCTATGGCAAGGACGTCCTGCGTGCCGTGAAGCACTTCGAGTATGACCAAGACGCCCAGCTGCTGTTCAAGACCGACGACTTGGGCTATGACAACTATAGCGATGCCCAGTGGGCCGCATTGATCCAGGCCGAACTCGAGGCAGGCCGCCCGATTGTCTATTGTGCCTATGACAACTACACGGGTGCGGGCCACGCCTTCAACGTCGATGGATATGACGGCAATGGCGGTTACCATATCAATTGGGGTTGGAACGGCCGTGGCAACGGCCACTTTGCCTTGAACGCCTTCACCTATGAAGGCTACACCTTCGGCACCGGCCAGCAGATGGTCATCGGCATTCAGCCGCCCGAGGACTATCAGATGCCTCGTCTGCAGGCTTATCCCATGTCCCTCGCCCTGCAGTGCTACATCAATCAGACGGCCGTCGGGACGGTGAGCCTGAAAGGCACTAACCTGACGGGTGACGTGACCCTCACGCTCGATGACCCGGATGGCGTGTTCGCCATTGACGCTACTACACTGGCCAGGGATGTCGCCGAGGGTGGTCACGACATCACGGTGACCTATACTCCCACCGCAGTGGGCACCCACAGCGCTACCTTGAGGCTGGAGAGCCCCGATGCCGATCCGGTGACCGTCACGCTTACAGGCACGGCACCGCTTGAGGTGTATGCTCCCGTGATGCTGCCCGCTGCCGAGGCCAGCATCAACCTGACCTCATTCCAGGCCGTCTGGACCGATTCGACGCCGGCCGCCAATGTCGCCGGCTACACCCTCGAGGTGCAGGCCAAACCCGCCTATAGTCTGCTCGAGGAGGCCGACTTCAGCGACCTGCTTCGCATGTCGCCCACCAACCAGGCCTCACACGCCACCGATTATCTGCCCGACGGCTGGACCTTCAGCGGTTCGGAGTTCAACCTGGAGGGAGGCTGCGTCATGCCTCGCCGCAATAGTGTCATCACCACCGATGACCTCAATCTGACAGGCTATGACAAGGTGACGGTCGTGGTGACGGCGCGCAGTTATGGCTCGTGGGGTGACCCGTCAGAGCTGACCATCGCGACCAGCCTCGCCAGCGAGACGATTGCTTTGCCGTTCTCTTATGCTGAGACCGCTGTGGTCCTCGACTGTGCCGAGACCGACAAGGTCCGTTTCACGGCAGGCTATTACCCGATGATCCAGGCCATCCGTATCTATGCCGGCGATGCCAGCGGGCTGGTGTCGCTCAGGGACACCGAGCAAGGCGATGCCGGTTACCGCCTGATTACCGGTATCACCGGCAAGGCCTATACCGTCGAAAATCTCACAGCCGGTGGCGTCTTCTTCTACAAGGTCAAGGCGCTCTATACTGATGGCAGCGAGAGCGAGTGGAGTAATACCCAAATGGTGACCCTTACTGAGAACACCCACAACTTCCAGACCGGTGATCTGAACCACGACGGCAAGTTGAACATCGCCGACGTGACCGCATTGATCAATGCACTGTTGACCCAGATTGTTCCCTGTCAGACCTGTGCCGACGTCAATCACGATGGCATCATCAACATCGCCGATGTCACTGCCCTGATCAACCGCCTGCTGACGCAGTAGAATCCATACTTCCGGCTATGGGCTCCGACGGCTGACACTTGGAGCCTGTAGCCGGGAGTTTTTTTATTGTGTATTTGTAATTGTTTTTCGTCTATTCGCTGAAAATAGTTGCAAATTCATTTGAAATAATTTTACTTAGCAAGCTATAAATTAGTTATAACGTGACTTTATTAACATCTAATTAAAATTAAATCTGTAAGGCTTATGAAGAAATTCCTATTGTTATTGACAGCGGCCATTACGGCCATGTCATTGTCGTCGGCTCCCGTTGATCAAGCGACGGCACAACGTAAGGCAAAGAGCTTTCTGACACAACACATGTATGCCGGGAAAACCATGTCGGCCTCGGCCCTCAACCCTGTTCTTGTCAAGACCGAGATGGGAAGTGCCAAAATTAATCAGCCTGTCTATTACATTTACAACACATCCACGACTTTTCTCGTTATTGCCGGTGATGACCGTGCCGAGGAAATCCTCATGATCGGCGATCGTCCCCTGAAGGACGTCAACAACCTGCCGCCGGGCATGCTGGACATGCTCCGTCAGTACAAGGAGGAGATTTCATTCTTGCAAGAGAATCCTAATTTGAAGGTGGCTCCCATTGTCAGCCCTGAGAATACACCCATGCTGCGTGCAACGAATGTCGGCCCGCTGCTGACCGCCAACTGGGACCAGCAAGAACCCTATTACAACCAGTGCGTGTTCAAGTACAACAACCGGAACTATCAGTGCTTGACGGGCTGCCCTGCCACCTCGGCCTCGATGGTGCTGTACTTCTGGAAGTACCCGACTACTCCGACCGGAAATCTTGATTCCTATCAAGGATACCTCGACCTCTCAAGCGGTTATACCTCTAATGAGGTCAGTTTTACCTATCCTGCCCTGTCGTCCACCACATTTGACTGGGCCAACATGAGGGATGATTATACCGGCGAATACACCACTGCTGAGGGTAATGCCGTGGCAACGCTGATGCGCTATGTGGGCCAGGCCGAGCAGATGATATATGGTCCCAACGGCAGCGGCATCAGTGTCGATGACGCTCAGCATGTGGCCGACATGTTCATCCGTTTCGGTTATGATGCCACCACAACCCGCCTTGTGAAGCAGTATGAGAAAATGGACAATTCTGGCAACGTGTCGGGCCGCATCTATACCGATGCACAGTGGGCTGCCATGATTCAGGAGGAGATGGCTGCCGGCCGCCCCATCGTGTTCATGGCAGTGGACTTGAGTAATGGTGGTCATGCCTTCAACGTCGATGGCTACCGCAGCAGCGACAACAAGTACCACATCAACTTCGGCTGGAGTGGCGAGGGAAATGATTGGTGCGCACTGAATGCTTTCGGATATACCACATCCTCGGGCTGGTGGAGCACATCTTATAATTTCAATACTTATCAGCAGATGATTATCGGCATCCAGCCGCCCTCAACCGCTACTCCCGAACTGACTGTCAATCCCACTTCGCTGAGCTTTACCGGCCAGACAGGTGAGACCTATACCAAGACCTTTACCGTGACGGGTACTGACCTGCGCGGTGATGTGAACGTTTCGTCCAACAGCGGTGTCTTTGCCGTATCGCCCACTACGATCACTGCCGCCCAGGCGGCAGCCGGCGCCACGGTGACTGTCACCTACATCCCGACGACAGCGGGCACCCAGAACGGCACGATTACCATCTCGAGCAGTGCTGCCGAGGACAAAACCGTCACCGTAACGGGTACCGCAACCAGCGTTCCCAAGCTCGTTGCCGATCCCTCGACGCTGAACTTCAACACCGTGATGGGCACCCCCGTCACCCAGTCGTTCATGCTCACTGGCCTGAACCTGACGGGCGATGTTGACCTGTCGGTCAGCGGCGCTGAATTCACGATCAACAAGACCCACGTGGACAAGGCCAACGCCAGTGCGGGCGCCGTGGTCACCGTTACCTATTTCCCGACTGTCGCCGGCACTCACACCGGTACCGTGACCATCACCAGCGCCGACTGTGCTGACGTGACTGTTGCCCTCAACGGTGTCGCCGACATCGTGAAGGCCGTTCCCGTGATGCTGCCTGCCAACGAGGAATACATCAACCTGACCAAGTTCCGTGCCGACTGGACCGATGCTACCCCCGATGAGAATGTGGCCAGCTACACCCTCGAGGTGAACGGCAAGCCCGAGGTGGTTGAATTGCTCGGCTCCATCGACGGTACTTCTTACACCAACCAGAGCTATCAGGCAGTGACGCTCTCTGCTCCCTGGTCGGGCAACAACGTCTATGGCGGCTATGGAGCCATCTACTTCCGCAACGCTACCCACCAGTCGGCAACCACCGATGGCTACATCAAGTTCACCATCCCCGCAGGCTACCAGAACCAGACCTTCACCGTGAAGATTACCACGGCCAGCGGTCAGTATGGCAGCGGCAGGTTTGTAGTGGGCTCGAACCAGACGGCAGCCGTTGAGTACAACATGAGTGCGACCGAGACTCACAGCTGGCTCGTGACCGGCAACAGCGGTGAGGTGATTACCGTCACTTCGCCCGAGAATCAGTACTCACCCGACATCGCCCTGATCGAGGTTTATGCCGGTGACGCTACTGCTGCCACCCTCAACGCTACCAGGGACGTCGATCCCGACTATCGCCTGATTGAGGGTATCACCGAGAAGTTCTTCACCGTTGAGGACCTGACTGCCGAGGGCACCTTCCTCTACAAGGTGAAGGCTATCTACATCGACGGCACCGAGAGCGAGTGGAGCAACATCGAGGAGGTTACGCTGTTTGAGAATGGCCACGGCTATGAAGTGGGCGACGTGAACCACGACGGCAAGCTGAACATCTCTGACGTGACTGCTCTGACCAACTATCTGTTGACCAATGGCGAGGGCGACGGATGTGCCATCTGCGGTGACATGACAGGCGACGGCAATGTGACCATCGCCGACGTGACCGCGCTGATCAACTACCTGTTGACGCACTCAAATTAAGGCGCGCGGCAGTTACGGTTTGTAACAACCGACAACTCTTGAAATAATCAGGTTCCCGAGGGAAATCTCCCTTCGGGAACTTGTTTTTACATTAATACCAGTCCTACAAATATATCGTTTGGGAATCAATGCGTCAGCAACTCCCCCTCTAAGGGGGCCGGGCAGGCGTCGATGCTACCGATGAAAGTCGTTAGCTGCAGTAGCACGAACGCCCGCGCCCTGACAGGTGCTCCCTATTGGTCAAGAAGGGGTGTTGTTAACGCATTCATTCTCAGCTGATACTCTGTCTTTACACGAGCTGGATGTCCATCGGCCTGGCGTTGCGCCAGGTGTCATTTTGAAGCCCTGCGGCCCGCCACGATGTCATTTTCGTGTAAAAAAATGGTTTTTCTGAATAATTTATTAGAACAAATATTTGGTTGTTATTATTGGTTTTTGTTATTTTGCGGCGTATTCAAGAAACATCTTTTTTTCGTTTTATAATTATCAAAATTCAGTGCTTATGAAGAAAATTCTATTGCTTGTTGTGGCCGTTCTTATGGCCCTTCAAATGTCGGCTGGCGACGTCACTGCCTCGCAGGCACAGGCCGCAGCCAATGCGTTTCTTAGAAAACAGGTAGCCGCAGGTCATCTTAAAGCCTCGGCAGTATCTAACCTGCAACTTGTCAAGTCTGAAGCCTCGGTGGCTAAACCCACGGCCGTGGACTACTACATCTTCAATTCGGCTAAATCCTATGTGGTAGTTTCCGGTGATGACTTGGCACCCCAAATCCTGATGTACGGTGAGGAGGGTTCTCTCGACTTGAACAACATCCCTCCCGGCATGCAGTGGTTACTCAACAAGTACAAATATCAGATCGACGGCCTCAAGGCTGGTACCATGGTGCCGGTGAAGCTCCCCAAGTTTGCCACCACACCCGTTGCACCGCTGGTAAACGCCAACTGGGACCAGAGCGCACCTTATAACAACCAGTGCCCCTCCAGTGGCGGCAGTCACGCTGTCACGGGTTGCCCGGCCACTTCGTTGGCCATGTGCTACTACAAGTGGAAATGGCCCGAGACCTATCCCGCAGTAGCAGCACTCTCGGGTACTGGCGGCCTCAGTGCCGCTGCTCTGCCTGAACGTGCAGCCGACTGGGCTAACATCATCGACGAGTACACTGGTCCGACCAACTATACTTCCACAAGTGAACAGAAGGACGCTGTGGCATGGCTGATGCGCTATGCAGGCCAGTCAATTCCCGATTACCAGTACAGCACCAGTGCCAGCGGTGCCAACGACCCCGAGATCTTCCAGGGCTGTAAAAACATGGGTTATACTGATGCACAGTACCTCCTGCTCACCGAGCTCGAGAGTTCGGGTTGGACCTACACCAATGGCCCGCAGCAGTATACCGACGCCGAGTGGAACGAATTTATGTTGAACGAGCTGCACAACGGCCGTCCCATCGAGTATCTGGCTTATGATATCCAGAATGGCTATAACGTTTCGGGTCACGCCTTCAATGTGTTTGGCTGCAATGCCAGTGGCCAGTACTACGTGAACTGGGGCTGGAGCGGCGACAGCAACGGCTATTGCACGCTGCACAACTTCACCACCGCTACTGGTGCAACGGGTCAGGCTGGCGCCTACGTCTTCAAGTATGGCGAGGCCATGATTATCGGTATCGAGCCTCCCGCAGGAGCCCTCAACACTCCCAGGATTAAGGTTAACCCCACCTCGCTCATAATGAACGCTATTGTGGGCAATCCTGTCACCGCCACCTTCACCGTTACCGGTTACAACCTCACCGACAGGGTGAATCTGGCCCTCAGCGGTAGTAACGCTTTCTCGCTGAGCACCACCAGCATCAGCGCTGCCCAGGCCGCTAACGAAGTGACTGTCACTGTGACCTATAACCCCACAGTGTCAGGCACCGATGAGGCCACCGTTACGTTGACCAGCGCCGAGGCCGAGGCCGTGACGCTCAAGATTAACGGTACTGCCGACCTGGAGACCTATAAACCCGTGATGCTCGATGCCCGCAATATCACATCCACCTCGTTTACCGCTGCCTGGACCGACGAGACCCCTGCTGCCAACGTGGAGAGCTACACCCTCTATGTGAGCGACAAGCCGTTCCGTCCTCCCTATGCTCTGCTTGACAGCGTCGACTGGAGTAGTAACAACAACGTACCTTCTGGCTGGACGCAAAGCGGTCTGAATTATTGGAGTTCCAATAGCGCAAGCTACCTGAGCGACGGCGGCTATGTGCAGACCAAGACCTACGATCTCACGGGTTATGACAAGGTGACCGTGATGGTTTACTCTGAGCCTTATCAAGGCAACAACTCGATGACTGTGGCAACCAGTGCCCAGAACAAGACCGTTAGCATGTCTGGCAGCTCGTTCAACTGGTACACCTTCGTTCTGAATTGCGCCAGCAGCGACTATGTTAAGATTACTACCAGCGGCATGCCCGACATGAGGTATGTGAAGGTTTATGCCGGCGATCTCACCAATACGATGCAGCTCAAGGCCAACGAAACCGGCGACGAGACCTATCGCGTCATTACCGGTATCACCAGCAAGAGTTACACCGTGACCGGCCTCACCGCGGGCGGCACCTTCAACTTCTATGTTGTGGCCAACTACATCAATGGCGGTATCGGCGATAGCAACATTGAACAAGTGACCCTCTTGGAGAATAGCAATCCCACAATCACCGTGAGTCCCTCTGCCCTGAACATGACGACCACAGTCGGCGAGCCCACCACGGCCACCATCAACGTGGGCGGTGCTAATCTCACTGGCGATGTGACTCTGGCGCTGACCGATGCCGACGGTGTTTACAGCATCACGCCGACAACCATCAGCGCGGCAGAGGCCATGAACGGCAAGGACGTTACCGTTACCTATAGCCCCACGGCCTTCGGCGGTAACACTGCCACGATAACGCTGAGTAGTGCCGGTGCCGAGGATGTGACCGTTACCCTGAACGGTCAGGCCAACCTCGTGAAGTATGCTCCCGTCATGCTGCCTGCCGACGAGGCATATATCAACCTGACCAAGTTCCGTGCCGACTGGACCGATGCCACTCCCGATGCCAATGTAGCAAGCTACACTCTTGAGGTGAACGGCAAGCCTGCCGTGCCTGAGCCCGAGCCTGAACTGATTGCTTCGCTCTCTGGTACGAGCTACTCGGGTAGCGGCTATTATGTTGTCAACTTGACTGCTCCCTGGAGTGGTACCAATGTGCGTGGCCACAATAATGAAATCATCTACTTCAGGAACAATTATGATAATGATGGTATCTATGGTAACATCTCCTACACTATTCCTGCAGGTTATGAGAATGCTACCTTCACAGTGAAGATTACCTCAGGCACAAGTACTGAGGAGGCTGTCGGTAACTTGACTGTTTCCACGCCGCAGACCGCTGGTGTGACCCACTACTTCACGCCTTCACAGACCTATACTTGGGTGGTTACGGCAAGCAGCGGTGAGAAGATTGACATCACCACTCCCGATGCTCAGTATTCACCCGACATCGCCCTGATCGAGGTTTATGCTGGTGACGCTACTGCTGCCACCCTCAACGCTACCAAGGACGTCGATCCCGACTATCGCCTGATTGAGGGTATCACCGAGAAGTTCTTCACCGTTGAGGACCTGACTGCCGAGGGCACCTTCCTCTACAAGGTAAAGGCTATCTACATTGACGGCACCGAGAGCGAGTGGAGCAACGAGGAGGAAGTTACCTTGTTCGCGAATGGCCACGGCTATGTAGTGGGCGACGTGAACCACGACGGTAAGCTGAACATCTCTGACGTGACTGCTCTGATCAACTACCTGTTGACCAATGGCGAGGGCGACGGTTGTGCCATCTGCGGTGACATGACTGGCGACGGCAGTGTGACCATCGCCGACGTAACCACGCTGATCAACTACCTGTTGTCGCTCTCAGATTGAGGCGCCTGCAGTTACGGTTTGTAGCCGCTGACAACTCTTGAAATAATCAGGTTCCCGAGGGAAGGCTCCTTCGGGGACTTGATTTTTATTAGTTTTTTGCCCGAAAAAGTTGTTTTATTATCGTTTTTGACTTAATTTTGCAACGGTTTTTGGCGTTGTTGCTTCTTGCAGCGACGCTTGTTATCAACATTAACGACTACTGAAGCTGAGAAGTTAACATCATAATTATCTAATAATCAATCATTTATTTGTATGAGAAGAGTTTTATTGTTTGCCGCTGTTCTGCTTGCGGCGATTCAACTGTCGGCAGGGCCCGTCGACTTGCGTGCGGCCCAACACAAGGCACAAGCCTTTGTTCAGCAGAAAAACTATGGCGGTCGCTTGAATGCGCCCCTCCGTGGTGAGTTGCGTCTGGCTCACGCCGAGATGAACTCCAAGATGTTTGACCGTGCTGTCTATTACATCTTCAATAGCGACAATGGCTATGTGATTGTCTCGGGTGATGACCGTGCCGAGGAGATTCTGGGCTATGGTGATGCTCCGCTTGACTTCAACACCATCCCTTGCAACATGCGCGCATGGCTTGACACCTACAAGGAGCAGATTGAATACCTGCAGGCACATCCTGACCTGAAGGTGGATCGTTCCTCGTTCAATGCCCCGTCCAGGATACCGAGCGTGGAACCGCTGCTGACGGCCCTGTGGGACCAGGAAGCACCCTATTGGAACATGTGCAAGATCAATAACCAGCAGTGTCTGACGGGTTGCCCTGCAACCTCGGCCGCAATGGTGATGCACTACTGGAAGTATCCCGACTTTGAGACCGATCAGGTTCCGGCCTACAAATGCCATCTCTATACCGGTTACTATTCGTCCACCTATGTCAATGTGGATGCTCTGCCTCCCGTGACATTTGACTGGGACAATATGCTGGACCGTTACTCTGGCGGTTACAATAGTACTCAGGCCAATGCCGTGGCAACGCTGATGCGTTATGTCGGCCAGGCCGAACGCATGGAGTATGGTACGAGCGCTGCCGGCGGTAGCGGTATCTCGACCGACAGTGTGTCGCTCATCGTGGACATGTACAAGTTCTTCGGCTATGACGAGGAGACAGTCCGCCTGGTGCGCAAGACCGGTTCCAATGCCAGTAACGAGGTTTGGGGAGGCCTCATCCAGGAAGAATTGTCCGAGGGTCGTCCCATCGTGTTCTGTGCTGTCTCGGGCGGCTTCTTCGGTGGTGGCCATGCCTTCAATGTGGACGGCTATGACGCCACTAGCAAAAAATATCACATCAACTTCGGCTGGAGCGGAACGTCCAACGACTACTATGCGCTCAACGCCTTTGACGGCTACAATCAGGACCAGCAGATGGTTATCGGTATCCAGCCGCCGATGAAGGTTCCGCGCCTCAAGGCCGATGCTACCAGCCTGTCGATGGAGTGCTTCAAGAACCAGACTTCGACGGTTGCCTTCACCCTCAAGGGTAGCAACCTGGAGGGTGACGTGACGCTGACCCTCAACGACGACAATGACGTGTTCAGCATCAGCGAGACTGCCGTTACTCCCGATGAGGCCGGCAAGGTCGACAAGACCATCGCTGTCACCTATGCACCCAAGGCTGAGGGCACCTATACCGCAACCATCACCTGCAGCGCTCCTGGTGTCAATGATATCGTTATCTCACTGGTGGGAACTTCGGCCTATGAGCTGTACCGTCCCGTCATGGAACCCCTGGACGAGCAGAGCGTGACCGCCACCTCGTTCCGTGCCGAGTGGACTGACAACACGCCCGCCGAGAATGTGGTCAGCTACACCCTCGAGGTGAAGGAGAAACCCGACGTATGCCTGCTGGCTGAGGGCGACTGGAGCGACGTGCCCAGCGAGAGCGTCAACCATGCCAGCGATGCCACCAACTACCTGCCTGAGGGCTGGACCTTCACGGGTACCAACTTCTATCTGGACGGCGGCTTCATCTCGGCCAGCCGCAACAGTGTCATCCAACCCGGTTGCGACCTGACTGGCTACAGCATGGTGAGCGTCATCCTCCGTGCCAAGAACTACATGAATGGCGGCGCCACCACGCTGACCATCGAGACCGATGAGGCATCTAAGACCATCGTTCTGGCCAAGGAAATCGACACTTATCTGGTTGTGCTGCCCGTCGGCGACCGTGGCTATGTCAAGTTGGTTACCGGTAACTATCCCGAGATTCAGACCGTCAAGGTCTTCGGCGGCGAGGTGACCGATCCCGAGCCCTTCATGCTCAGGGGTGCCAGCGAGACCGGCGACGAGCTGTTCCGTCTCATCGAGGGCATCACCCCCGACAAGTTCTACACCGTCAACGGTCTGAAGCCTGCAACTCCCTATCTGTATCGTGTGAAGGCCATCTACGTGAACGGCACCGAGAGCCTCTGGAGCAATACCAGAGAGGTTCTCCTCGCCGAGGGCGGTGATGTAGTGCTTGGCGACATTGACGGCGACGGCAATGTGTCCATCGTAGATGTCACTGAACTGATTAAGGCCCTGCTCTCGGATGGTGCAGATGCTCTGGACATCCGGGTTGCCGACTGCACGGGCGACGGCGTGGTATCCATTTCCGACGTGACCGAACTCATCAACTACCTGTTGAGCGGCAAGTGGTAAGCCGATAAACCAATCCTCTCAACTCACAATTGCTATCGTTGTGGACGTGCCAGTCGGCACGTCCACAACTTTAATTTTTGTATAAAATATTTTGTTATGTGCACGAGTGTTGCTACCTTTGTGCGATAAGTCCTGCCGATATCTTTGGCTGAGCGGGACGGAGCATAGCACAGGGAATTGTATCTATTTTTCCCAAGTCGGCTGTGCCAATTTGTTTATTTATCTGATTGATAAGGAGTTATTTACTCCTCGTCATGGTTTGATATATCTAGTGGAAGCGAGAGATACTGAAAGCCCTCATTGGTATGTCCTCAGTGCAAAAGACAGCATCGAGAGCCTTGAAATGCAGTTCAAGGCCGTTTCCTCGTTGCGTCAGCGACGTGGGATGCTGCCTGTGGAGTATTTCCTGCCGACGTGTGTCCACCACACCTCGTTGTTCGGAGTGCCCGCAATTAGACGCAAGAAACTGATGGGGAATTATGTATTCATCCGCGACAGCTATTCCAATGTGTTGGAAATCAAGGAGTCGATGGGCGCGCTGTGGCTACTGCCGCACCCTGACCGTGACCCTGCAGGTCATCGCTACATGACCATCAGCGATGCCGAGATGTCTAACTTCATGATTGCAGCAAGAGCCTATGCCAACGAATTGCCGTGCTACCCCATCGACAGGGTGGACCTGGATGAGGGAGACAAGGTGGAGATTGTCGGTGGCGAGTTCGACGGCATGTGTGGCACGTTGCAATGCAGCCAGGGCCGCAAAAGCGGCAAGGTGCTCGTGGCCGTGGGGAATCTGTTTCTGATAGCCACCCCCGATCTGGGGCCTCAGCACATCCGCATCCTGCAGTTCGGCAAGGGGAACCGTCACCCGTACCGCATCTTTGAATCCCATCTGCCTCGCGCCATTCAGGCGTTGCACCATTGCCGTGACAAGGGCCTGACGACCGATGACATTGCTGCTCTGACCGTCTTTGTGGGACGATTTGAGAAGTTGCAGCCGCCGACCGTCAATATTGCCAGCCAGCACGCTACGTTGATGCTGATGAGTTTTGTCGCCCTTGAGGACAGAGACAACGCCGAGCTGTGGCTCTCCCGCTGCCGTCAAATTCTGGCAAGGGTCAAGAGCGACACGCAACGGGCTTGGCAGCTCGCCTTCATGTTTGCTGCTACCGGTGATGATGATTTGCAGTGCCAGGCAAGTGCCATTGTCGGCACGTGGTCCATTTCACCCCACGACCGCAAGCGCTCGCTCATTGTCAGCACTCTTGAAGATTTTGCTCATGTATTTGATTTTGCCCACTAGATGCATAAGTCCTTTTAAACTCAATGTCTAGCGAATCGGATTCTGAAAATATTCAGTCACTCGATAACCAGCAGGAAACTCAGCCTGCGGATCAGGTTAATGCGTCGGATGCACCCAGTGCAGTCGATGCAGGTGATAGTGGCATCTTGAGCAATCGTCGTATTGCCAAGAACACGATCGCACTTTACATCCGCATGATCCTGATGACGGGAATCGGCCTGTACACGAGCCGAATCGTCCTGCAGACCCTGGGAGTGAGTGACTATGGCCTTTATAATGCGGTGGGTGGCATCATCGGCATGTTCCACATCGTGACAAGTTCATTGTCAACTGCCGTCAGCCGTTATTTGACCTATTCACTTGGCCGTGGAGACAAGGACCGTCTTAAGGTCGTGTTCTCCACGTCGATAAACATTCAGCTTGCCATAGCTATTTTCATCATTGTGGTAGCGGGAACTGCCGGGTGGTTCTTCTTGAATTACAAGATGAACGTCCCGGATGGTCGAATGGATGCCGCCAACTGGATGCTGGTCAGCTGTATCTTGTCATCAGCAATAGGGTTGATCTGTGTGCCGTTTGGAGCCGCTGTCGTGTCTCATGAGAAGATGGACATGTATGCCTATCTGAGCATTCTTGACGGGACGATGAAGCTGTTAGTCTCGTTCTCTCTCTATTTCTCGCCTATCGATAAACTGAAAACCTATGCCGTACTGCTGTTGTCGGTTTCGGTACTGATGTCCTATATATACATCTGTTACTGTCGGAGGAAGTTTGAAGAGTGCCGCTACAAGTTTGTGTACGACAGGCAGTTAATCAAGGATATGACCAAGTTTGCCGGATGGAGTTTCTTTGGCAACGGCGCATGGGTATTGAATACCCAGGGTGTCAGCATCCTGATTAATATGTTCTTTGGTGTCACCTTGAACGCTGCGCGTGGTATCGCTTCCCAAGTCGAAGGACTTGCAACGACATTCGTCAACAACTTTATGGTTGCGATGGACCCTCAGATTACCAAACTTTATGCCGCAGGAGACTTGTCTAATATGCACACGCTGGTATGTCGTGGCGCCCGCTTCGCATTCTTCATGATGCTATTTTTCGGCATTCCATGCTGTCTTGAGACCGAGAAATTGTTGTCTCTTTGGCTCGGAGTCGTTCCTGAATATACGGTGTTGTTTGTCAGACTGTCTTTCATCGCGTCGATTTGCACATTGTTGGGACACACCCTGGTGACAGCCCAGTATGCCACCGGAGACATCAAGCGGTATCAGATTGTCGTTTCCCTTGTCGGCGCTTGGGTTTTCCCGCTCACTTGGTTGGCGTTCAAGGTTGGAGGCGACCCGTCATGGACCTATATTGTGTATAGTGCCGTGTATTTCTTGCTGGTGTTCGTGCGTATCTATCTGGTCAAAGACATGATCCAGCTGTCTTGGGTCAGGTATGTCAAGGAGGTGCTCGTCAGGGGCGCTATAGTTGCTTTGATCGCTATTATCCCGCCGTTGGCCATCTATCTGACAATGCCTCCTACGATTTTCCGCTTCATACTGGTGTGGCTGGTAAGTCTTGTCTTCAGCGGAGTTGTCATCTATTGGGTGGGTATGGATGCTATTGAACGAGCGAGCATTAAACGGATGCTTCAATCAGTTCTGAGGCGTAAGTGATTTGATTGTTTTGATTGAAAAAGAGAGATTATGTGGTTGATTAAGCAGTTGTTATCAAATTTCTTCAGGAGTAATAAGTCAACAATGTACTCAAGGTTTTTTAAGAAAACTCCTGTAATTATTAATGATGTCGATTTTGACCATATATTAGAGAATAAACATGCAATCGTCACTGGGGGCACTAGTGGGATTGGCTTAGCAATAGCCAAGAAAATGATTGCAAGTGGAGCAGATGTTACAATTGTTGGCCGTGAAGCTGTAAAGACTGAGAATATTGCTAAGGAATTGGGGTGTGGGTACTTAGTATTAGACCTGACAGATACCCAAGCAATGATTTCTAAGATTACTGAGTTTATTGCTGATAAGAAAATTGACATTCTCGTAAACAGTGCTGGTGTGATAGATAAGGAAAGGTGGCTTGAAAGGACTCCTGACCATTTCGATTTGGTCATGAATACAAACTTAAAAGCTGCATATTTCATGTGCCAGACATTGGCAAAGCACATGATAAAAAATCAGATTCAAGGCCATATTCTCAACATCAGTTCGTCATCATCAATGCGACCAGGTTGGGGACCTTATCAATTGTCAAAACGAGCTTTGAACGGAATGACACTGGGTTTTGCCCATAAACTAGCCCCCCACGGAATTACTGTCAATGGTCTGGCTCCAGGGGTTACAATGACCCCGATGGCTTCTCATTTTATGGATGATACGGATAATTTGGCTTATTATAACCCTCTGCGTCGTGCTGAGACTCCTGAGGAGATTGCTAATTTGGCGGTATTTTTGGCAAGTAATCTTGGCACCAGTATTGTAGGTGATACGATAATGATTACTGGTGGATCAGGCTTACTTAGTATGGACCATTAAGTTCATATAAAGCATAGCTAGATTTATCCATTAGAGGGGTGTTTAGATATCATAAAAGAAGTAATACTAATGTCGGTAATAAATACAATAAAAGAGTTGCTAAGGCAAGCGCCTGTCTATGCAAACATTTCCTGCCTTTCACCCAGTGCGAGATTAAAGGGCAGGAAAATTATTGTCACAGGCGGTACTGGAGGAATAGGTCAAGCAATGGCAAAACGCTTTGTGGAAGAAGGGGCTGATGTTCTAATCACAGGCAGGAATGAGTCAAAACTGAGACAGATTTCTCATGAAATTGGATGTAAGTCATTAACGCTTGATGTCGTGATGGTAGAGTCATTTGCCGATTTCTTTTCACAAGCAATTGATCTACTTAAGGGTTTTGATACTCTTGTTAATAGCACGGGTATCTCGTTGCATGAATCGTTCTTTGACGTGGATGCTGAAGGGTTTGATGTGCAATTCAACACAAATCTACGTGGCCCGTTTTTCTTGACACAACGCGCATTGCGTTATTTTGTGGATAATGGCATCAAGGGCAATGTGTTATTTATATCTTCAGAGGCTGGAGAAACTGCAGATATTCGTCCATACGGGTTGACTAAAGCTGCGGTAAACAGTTTAGCACAAGGGCTAGCCTATGCCTATGCATCAGATGGTATTCGAATAAATATCATAGCGCCAGGCGTGACAGCAACAGCAATGACTGGTTTCAATCCTGACGAAGATTTATTTAGCAATACAAGTCCTGTGGGGAGGGTTTATCTTCCACTTGAGGTAGCTGAACTGGCTGCATTTCTGCTGTCGGATGTGTCTAGTAGTATTTCTGGACAGATTATAACTTGCAATAATGCCCGAACAGTCAATGCTAGATGGAAAAAATGAATTACAGATATTCTTTCCATGAATGGAACTTAATTGATAATAGTGTATAAACCAGGATATTATGGAACTTTTTTATTCTGCTGAGCGTAACGTGCAGATCTTGGTTGCACTGCTCAAGGCCCACGGCATCCGCTATGTGATTGCGTCGCCGGGCACAACAAATATCAACTTTGTGATCAGCGTGCAGAACGACCCGTTCTTCAAGGTTTTCTCGTCGGTGGATGAGCGCTCGGCGGCATATTTGGCCTGCGGCATTGCCAGCGAGAGCGGCGAACCTGTGGTGCTGAGCTGCACGGGAGCCACTGCGTCACGCAATTATGTATCGGGTCTCACCGAGGCTTATTACCGCAAGCTGCCGGTTCTGGCCGTCACATCGACCCAGAATCCGATACGCGTTGGGCACCTGATGCCTCAGGTGATAGACCGCTCACAGCAGTTGGGCGACATGGTTGTCGAGAGCGTCCTTCTGGGCATGGTCAGGTCATCGGACGATGAGTGGAACTGCGAAGTCAAGGCCAATAAGGCGCTGATAGCTCTGCGCCGTCATGGCGGCGGGCCGGTTCACATCAATCTCGAGACGGCTTATAACCAGAATTTCTCATTGCGCGAGCTGCCGCCCACCAGGCAGATTCATCACATCATGCCTCACGACCAGTTCCCCCCGTTGCCCCAGGAGGGTAAAATCGCTGTCTTCGTCGGTAGCCATCAGCCGTTCAGCCCCGAGTTGACTCAGGCGGTAGATGATTTCTGTGCGAGTCACGACGCTGTCGTCTTCTGTGACATGACCAGCGGCTATCACGGCAAGTATGAGTTCCATCAGACATTGATTACACTGCAATTCAACTGGAACGAAGCCCCGATTCGTCCTGACCTGTTGATACACATCGGTGAAGTGAGCGGCGATGACTCGATGAACCTGCTGGTGCCGAAGAAGTTGTGGCGCGTCAGTCCGGATGGTGAGCTCAGGGACCGCTTCAGGCGCCTGAGTCATGTGTTCGAGATGGAAGAAATCACGTTCTTCAAGCATTATGTGACAGACAGCAAACCCCGCACTGATTACCTTGATGCCTGCCTGATGTATCATCAGCAGGCGTTGGAGGTGCTTCCTGAGTTGCCGTTCTCCAACGTGTGGATTGCTCAGCACTGTGGCGACAAGCTGCCTGCAGGGTCAACCTTGCATGTGGGCATTCTGAACTCACTGCGCAGCTGGAACTTCTTTGTGCCGCCCAAGAATATCACTACCGCATGCAACGTCGGCGGATTTGGCATTGACGGTGATGTCTCGACACTCATCGGGGCCTCGCTGGTCCATCCTGAGAAACTCTATTTTGCAATCGTCGGCGACCTGGCATTCTTCTATGATCTGAATGTGCTGGGCAACAGGCATGTCGGGAACAATGTGCGCATCATGCTCATCAACAACGGTCGAGGCACGGAATTCCATAACTCGGACCACCCCGCTTCAAAATTTGGACCTGATGGCGACCCGTTCGTCGCTGCCGCCGGTCACTTCGGCAACAAGTCCCCCGAACTGGTGAAGCATTATGCCCAAGACCTGGGCTATGAATACATGACGGCTAGCAACAAGGAGGAATTTCTTGCCGTGTGTGACGAGTTCTTCAGCCCGCAGCCGAAGGAGCATTCTGTCATCTTTGAGGTGTTTACCGACAGCGATGACGAGAGCGATGCCATACATCTGCTGCGCGCTGCAATGACCGATGGCTCCGGATCTATCAAGAAGATGGCCCGTAAACTGCTGGGCGAGAAAGTGGTAGGTAAAATCGGCAGGATGATCCACTGATAGGGATTAAGTTTTTTGTTGACCGTGGCTTTTTCATCGGGCCGTTTGGTTGGTGTTTAAAAAACAGCGCATGAAGATTTGTTGATGGATTGACCCTCGGACAAGACAATGCAGAACCCTTTGATGCAAGCAGATAAGGCTTTGCTGATATTAAGGCGTGACGGATATGACCCCTTCATAGATTTCATGAAAGGGGTTTGTATTATATTGGTGGTATTGACCCATTGCTTGCCAGAAAATGTTCAAGACTTCATTCTGTTCCCTCTGTGGGGCCGCCCCGCTGTTCCCTTGTTCCTGATCATCCAGGTTTTTCATGCCTATAAAAAAGGTCTTGATACGGCCCGGACGAACTACAGGAAGTTATGGCAGCGCATTGTCAAGCCATTCCTGATTACTGAACTTGTCATCGTCGTACTCCTTTGGGCCATGGCAACGGCCCTTGGCGGTTGCAATTGGTCCTACTTCACTCAACTGATGGTGACGAATGCCGGGTTTGGTCCTGGGGCCTATTTCACGTGGATATATGTTCAGTTTGCGATTCTACTCCCGCTCCTAGTGCCGTTGTTCAAGCGGATAAAAAGGGTCTGGCTTGCCGTGGCCTTCATTCTGGTGTGCGAGTTGATCGAGGTGCTGTGCAGTGTGACGGCAATGCCCGTGTGGCTCTATCGATTACTTTTCCTGCGATACGTGTTCCTGATCTACTTGGGTTATGAGTTGACCTTCAAGGGCTATCTGTTGTCGTGGCGGACCATCTCGTTGTCTGTCTTGAGTATCGCCGCAACCTTGTTCTTGGTGTATTCTGACATCAGTTTGAGTCCGTTCATCTATGACACTTATTCGTGGAGGCCCTGTCATTGGGTATGCTATTTTTACATCGCTTACTTGATGATGTGGATGCTGAAGTGGGTAGATGAAAAGACCGGTGTCTTCGCTGCATGGAACGGCTACATGAAAAAGCTGGGGCGTTACTCCTATGAGATATTCCTGTTCCAGATGCTGTATTTTGCTGTTTTTCATGAGGTGTTGGTCGGCTGGCTCCTCTTGTTTATCCCGTCAAATCCTGTGGTGCAGGTGGTGGCAGTGATTATGGCTTTGGTCATCTGCATCGTTCCCGTTGTGGCCTATAAGGACCGCAAGAAAGTGAAGTCTCCCGTGTGATGACTTGGCTGAAAAGGACCGTCTGTCGCTGATGCAACGGGTGGCTTAATTGATGAAAAATTCTTAGAAAGGTGATGTAACTTTTGGGCGTTTCCATAGTCTAATTGTTAAAAAATGGAGTAAAAAGTTTGGACTTTCAGCAAAATGTTGTAATTTTGCAGATTGAAAAAGAGTAAAGACGTGAGATGAAACGATTGCTTTACATAGTTGTTTGCCTGTTGGCTCTGGGTGCAGCTGTTGCCGCTCCCGTGCCCGACAACTTCCTGCCGCAGCGTGTCGAGAGCACTGCGACGGGCCCTGCAGCACATGGTGCCGAGGGGCGCATCGTCTTCATCGCGGGCAGCACCGATGCCGCGTTCAGCGTCTATTCCATCACTGGTCAGCTTGTCAAGGTGGTGCGTGTGAGCGCCGATCAGCGCACGACGGTAGAGTTCCCCAAGGGGTTCTATATCGTGAAGTGCAGCAACCAGTGGTCTCGCAAGGTGGTTGTGCGCTGAGGGTGAATCCCTTCCATGCAAAGCACATCCCCCTTTTTATAGAGAATAGAGAAATGGGCGTGACGTTGTCACGTCCGTTATTGTTTTAAGAAATGAGATTATGTTTCTCGCCGAGTTATTCCCATATGCCAACGTCGTGTACAACGTCATCCTGGTGTTGTATTTCCTCACTGTGCTTGCAGTGATCGTGCTGGTACTCAGCGAGAACCGTAACCCGGTGAAGTCGATGGCATGGGTACTTGTGCTCGTGCTGCTGCCTGTGGTGGGATTGGTCATCTACCTGATCTTTGGCCGCAACCTGAAAGGTATGAGCCTGATATCGAGGTCACACCTGAGGGAACTGCGCCGCCTGGGTGACTATTCTAGCGAGGTGGAGTCGGCCGGTGACTTGTCCGAGGATTCGCATCAGCTCATCTCGTTGGCGGGAAAGCTGGCTGTTCCCCATCTTTTTGTGGGCAACGGCGTTGAGGTGTTCACGACAGGTCAGGACAAGTTCGACGCATTGAAGCGCGACATCCAGGCCGCCCAGGATTATATCCATGTCCAGTACTTTATCATCGAGGAGGACGCGACGGGCATGGAGTTGATCAACCTGCTCATCGCCAAGGCGAGAGAGGGTGTGAAGGTGAGGGTGCTCTATGATTATGTGGGCTCTTTCTACATGCGCCCCAAGGTATTGAAGCAGATGCGTGAAGCCGGCATCGAGGTACACGCCTTCCTTGAGTTGACACTCATGACGTTTGCCTTCCGTGTGAACTGGCGCAACCACCGCAAGATTGTGGTCATCGACGGCAAGGTGGGCTATGTGGGCGGCATGAACATTGCCGACCGTTATGTCATCGGCGACAAGAAGTGGCTGCCGTGGCGTGATACCCACCTGCGCATCTCGGGCGAGGCAGTGGCTGCGATGCAGTATTCGTTCGCTATCGACTGGGATTTCACTACCCACGAACTGCTTACTTCGCCAACGATGCATTATACAGCCGAGCCGGCGTCGCCCGACTACATGATGCAGATGATGGCCAGTGGCCCAGCAAACCGATGGAACAACATCTCGTTTGTATTCCTCAAGGCCATCACCCTGGCCAAACATTGCGTCTATATCCAGACGCCCTATTTCCTCCCCAGCGACTCGCTGCTCAAGGCCCTGCAGAGTGCTGCGCTTGCCGGCGTTGACGTGCGGCTGATGATTCCCCGTCAGTCCGACTCGTCGATGCTTCGCCTTGCCACGGGCTCCTACATGAAGGAATGCCTGCTCTCAGGCATCAAGATTTACCTCTATGAGCCCACGGTCCTGCATGCCAAGGTGGTCATTGTCGATGACGAGTTTGTCACGACAGGTTCTACCAACTTCGACTTCCGCAGCTTTGAGCACAACTTTGAGTTCAACGCCTTGATTTACAGCAAGGAATTAAACCAGAAGATGAAGGACATCTTTGTGGCCGACATGGAGCAATGCTCGCGCCTGGTGTTGAGCAAGTGGAAACAGCGTCCCTTGTCGCAGAAAGCCCTTGAATCCGTCGTCCGTCTGATCAGCCCCATCTTGTAATATCACTCAATGACATGATTACCTTCCCAAACGCTAAAATCAATTTGGGCCTCAACATCGTGGAACGCCGCCCCGACGGCTACCACAACATCGAGACCGTGTTTTACCCTGTCCCCCTGACCGATGTGCTCGAGATCGTCCCTGCTGACGAGACCTCACTCACGTGCCACGGCAATGCCGTCGATTGCCCGGTCGAGAAGAACCTGGTCATGCGTGCCTACAGGCTACTGGAGCAGCGTTGCGGCCTGCCGCCGGTCGAGATGCACCTGTACAAGCGCATCCCCGACGGGGCCGGACTGGGCGGCGGCTCGAGTGATGCCGCCCATGCGCTGGTGATGCTCAACACGATGTTCAAGCTGGGCTTTTCCGAGGGTGACCTGACAGCGATGGCGGCGACACTGGGTGCCGACTGCGCCTTTTTCGTCTATAACCGCCCGATGCTGGCGACGGGTATCGGCGACGTGATGTCGCCTGTCCGTGTGGACCTCAAGGGCCTGATCCTGTTGCTGGTCAAGCCTCCCGTCGGAGTGGACACGCGCACGGCCTACAGCCGCGTCGTTCCTTCACCCTCCACCCAAGACCTGTCCCGGGTCATCTCGATGCCCGTCGGGTCATGGGATGGCTTGCTGGTCAATGACTTTGAGCCCAGTGTGTTTGCCGCCCTGCCCCAGTTGTGGCTCATTAAGGCCCGTCTGCTGGATGCCGGTGCTGCCTATGCCGCGATGTCGGGGTCAGGTTCGACCATTTTTGGTATTTTCAATAGTGACAAACTGGCAGAACAAGCGGCTGACACTTTTACCGATTGCGCCACCTTTGTCCTTCGGCTGTAGTACTGCGGCTTTGGACTGGTATTTGCAGTAATCTAGAAGGTATAACAAAAAGGATTATAAACACAACTACGATATGGCAAAAAAGAACAAAAAGAACCAGAGCGACGAAGCAAAAGCCGCACAGAATGTTGAAGAGCAGAACAAAGTTGAACAGCAGGCTCAGGAGCAGGTGACCGAACAGCAAGTCGACCCTGCCGAGAAGATTGCGCAACTGGAGGAACAGCTCGAGCATGAGAAGAAGGAATACCTCTTCCTGATGGCTGATTTTGAGAACTTCCGTCGCCGCACAGCCAAGGAGAAGCAGGACCTCGTCAAGAACGGGGCCGAGAATGCGATGCGCGACCTGCTGCCCGTCGTTGATGACCTGGAGCGCGCGCTCGACGCCATCAACAAGAGCGGTGACCTGGAGAGCCTCAAGGAGGGTGTAGACCTCATCTACAATAAGTTTGTGAAATACCTGCAGAGTCAGCACGTCACTGCTATCGACTCTACGGGCAAGGATTTTGACACCGATGTGCACGAGGTGGTGACCATGTTCCCTGCTCCTGACCCGGAGATGAAGGGCAAGGTCATCGACACGACCATCAAGGGTTACATGATTAATGACAAGGTGCTGCGCCACGCCAAGGTGGTTGTCGGCAGTTGATCGAAGCGCAAAGCGCAGATTGGTGATTTTAGATTAGTGATTAGAGAGATTTCAAGATAACAATGGCTCAGAAGAGAGATTACTACGAGGTGCTGGGAGTGGACAAGAATGCCACGGCCGATGACCTGAAGAAGGCCTACCGCAAACTGGCCATCCAGTACCATCCCGATAAACAGCAGGGCAAGAGCGATGCCGAGAAAAAAGCGGCCGAGGAGAAATTCAAGGAGGCGGCCGAGGCCTATAACGTGCTCAGCGACCCCGACAAGCGCGCCCGTTACGACCAGTTCGGTTTTGCTGGCGAGCAGATGGGCGGCGGCGGTTATGGCGGCGGCATGTCGATGGAGGACATCCTCAGGCAGTTCGGTGACCTGTTCGGCGGCTTCGGCGGTGCCTTTGGCGGCTTCGGCGACATCTTTGGCGGCGGTGGCGGTCAGTCACAGCGCGTGAATCGCGGCACTGACCTGCGCGTGCGCGTCAAGATGACGCTCAGCGAGATTGCCAAGGGTTCAGAGAAGAAGCTTCGCATTCCCCGCATGAAGTCCTGTGACCATTGCCACGGCACGGGAGCCAAGGACGGTACGGCCCTGGAGACCTGCCCCACCTGCCATGGTAGCGGCGTGGAGGTGCGCATGCAGCGCACGATGTTCGGCACGATGCAGGCCCAGAGTGTCTGCCACACCTGTGGCGGCAGCGGCAAGCGCATCAAGGAGACCTGCCCGCATTGCGGTGGCAAGGGCCTGGTCCGCAAGGAGGAAGTGGTGAGCATCAGCATACCTGCCGGCGTGGCCGACGGCATGACCCTGCGTCTGACGCGCCAGGGCAACGATGCGCCTGGCGGAGGCATTCCCGGCGACCTGCAAGTGGTCATCGAGGAGGTGCGTGACGCCCAGCTCGTGCGCGACGGCAACGACCTCATCTATAACCTCATGCTTGACATCCCCACCGCTGTGCTCGGTGGCAAGGTCGAAGTGCCCACCGTCGACGGCAAGGCACGCGTGACCATCAAGCCCGGTACGCAACCCGGCAGCATATTGCGCCTGCGCGGCAAGGGCTTGCCCTCGCCCGACCGTTACGGCATGGGTGACCTGCTCATCAATGTCATGGTCTATATTCCCGAGAAACTCAATGACAAGGAAAAAGAGGCCATCAGCATGCTGCAGAACAACGGCGAGCATGTCAAACCCAGCGACAGCGACAAGAACCGCATCTTCTCGCGTCTGCATCACATCTTTGATTAAAACCACATTAAGGACTTTAAAGACTTTAAGGTCCTTAATAACTTTATAGATATAACTATTATGGCAAACCGACGACACGACCACCGAGTCCCGCGCAACGACGACAAAGCCGTGGTGCGCGAGGTAAAGCAGCCCTGCAAGCTGCTTGAATTTGTAATGCAAACCCTTGACGGCATCAGCCGCAACAAGGCCAAGTCCATCCTCGGCTACGGCGGAGTCACTGTCGATGACCGGGTGCAGACTCATGTGGACTACCCGTTGGATCCGGGCTGCATCGTCACGATTAGGCGACATGCAAGGCTCTCATCGATGAATAACCCGCACTACAAGATAGTCTATGAGGACCAGTGGGTCGTCGTTGTTGACAAGCAGCAAGGAGTGCTGTCGATGCCTGTGGGGGCTGGCAGCCTGAACATGAAGACCTTGCTGGACCGCCATTTTACCGAGACGCGTCAGCGCTGCACCGCCCATGTGGTGCACCGCCTGGATGCCCGCACCTCGGGGCTCATGGTCTATGCCAAAAGCGTGGACGTGCAGCAACAGATGACTGCCGACTGGCACTCCACAATCATCGACCGCCGCTATGTCGCTGTGGTCGAGGGTGTCATGGAGCAGCCTCACGGCAAGGTCGAAAGCTGGCTGCATGACACTGACCGGATGGTCGTCGTCAGCAGCCCCGTGGATGACGGCGGCAAGTGGGCCGCCACCGAGTGGGAACTCGTGGAGCAGGCTCCGGAGCGGGCGCTGCTGTTCCTGCACCTGCTCACGGGCCGCAAGAACCAGATACGCGTCCACATGGCTGACATCGGCCATCCCGTGGTGGGTGACGGCAAGTATGGTGGTCAGGATGACCCGGGCAGCCGCATGTGTCTGCATGCCTTCCGCCTGGCATTCCATCACCCCGTGACGGGCGAGGCAATGGAGTTTGAGACGCCCATTCCGCGTTACTTCGGCACGGCTCTCCACCACAAGTCCTAAAACTACCTTTCAGAATTCATATTATCCACAAAGCGAAGAAAACCAGGAATAACAATCATTATTCCTGGTTTCCCTTGTTTCTGGTATGTGGCCTGGGTCAGAAGGGTGGCTCGGTGTCCGGCTTACCGTTCTCGTCGGTCTGGGTGGGAAGCTCTCCGCGCTCCAAGCGCAGCTTCCTGATGTGGGCCAGCTCGTTGATGGCATAGTCGGCATTCTCTTCCTCATCGAGCATCTTGGTGAAGATTTTCTCGGCTTCGTCCAGCTGGTTGAAGTCGATGTAGGCATAGCCGCGGCGACGGCGCACGAAGTTCAGGAACGACCTGATGTTGTCCGGCATCTCTTCGATGTCAGGGAAGTTGCGCTTCACCTCGTCAAAGATGCCCTCGGTGTAGCTGAACAGGCGCAGGTCCTTGCTGTTGGCCATCGCGTTGATCAACTCCATGGTGTGGCGGATGTTGCCGTCAGTGGCCATGAGGTCAAGGTAGTAGAATGCCAGCTTGGGCAGTCCCAGCTCATTGTAGCAGAAGCCCAGCTTGTAGGCCGTCTCCATGAAGGTCCGCTTGTGTTCGGCATTCATCTCAAAGAATTGGGCCCGGTAGCTGTTGAACACGTTCTCGAAGTGCAGGATGGCCTCGTAGTAGCGCTCGGAATTAAACATCTGCTGTCCCCAGTACAAGTTGTAGGCCACGTCGGCGGTATGCACTTGGCCGAGCATGACCTGGTCCTCGGTTAGGCTCTCCTGCTCGCCGTTCTTGATCTTGAGCAAGGCATCGGTCCACATGTAGTTGAACTCCTGCTGGCGCTTCTTGTCGTCGTTGCGGTCCAGGGCGATGAGCACGCTCACGCTGTGGGGCTGCCGTTCCTCGTTGCTCATCGAGTTCATGCGGCTGGCGTTGCGCGGCACGTGGGTGATGGTCACGCGAGAGTATATCGAGTGGTCGTCTTCGCCCTCGGCGGTGATGGCGATGGATGTCATCATGGGTTTCTCCTCGAGCAGATGCTTGTAGTGCAGGTCTAGCGTGGCATAGTCGCGCGTCAGGCGTGCCTCATGGCCCTCGCCCTCGACCAGCGCGCGGCGCAGGTCAAAGTCGCGGATGGCCTGTTCGTCGGTGATTCGCTGCTGCCCGCTGACGGTGTTCACGGTCATGAAGAGCATGTCGACAACGCCGATCGGCGCCACGGTGGTCAGCATCTTCCACAGGGTCAACGCTTCGGTGCCTGACCATGTGTGGGCAAGGCTGTTGCCCATCTGGTGCTGCATCTCGAGGCGGCGCAGCATGAACATCTCGCGATGATGCTTGTAGATCTCGCTCTCCAGGTCGGCCGAGTCATAGTCCTTGATGGTTGCAGCCGCCTCGTCAAAGTCGCGCTGCCACTCGCGCTGGAAGTGGAAGGCCGCCTTCAGCTGGTGGGCCATGATTTCGGGCTTCACCTGGTTGTTGAAGAAGGACAGATGCACATTGACCTCGTTGGCCTCGTCATCAATCGAGTAGGTGTACTTGAACAGGATGTTGGCATTGTTGCGCTCGTTGCACTTCGAGCGCACCAGGTCGAGCTGGGTCATCGGGGCCGAGGCGATGACGGGAAAGGTCACCTCGACACAATCGTCCTGCTTGCGGATGGTGGCGATGAAATGTCCTGCCTGGAAGTCAAAGTTGATGATGTTGGTGCCATCCTCATCCTTCTTTGCCGTATGGGTGCAATTATAGTCTTTGAGGAATCGCTCAAAGTCCTTGGTGACAGATTCTTGTTTTTTCCTAAGGAGCATAGTGTGATCGATGTGTTATGGGTTGGTGTGGATGGGTAAAATGTACTGGAACACTGCAATTATCGTGCCAAGGTGGGGAAGGTGCCGCCGAAGTAGCGACGCTGCAGGCTCAGGTAGGCTGCCGTGTCGCGTTTTACCTCGTTGTGCCAGCGGTTGAGGCTGTCACACAGGCTCTTGCGGCTCTTGTCGGCCATCCATGCCTGGAACTGCGACAGGCTGATGGCCACTGAGCGGTCCAGGTTGGGCAGGCGTGGCGCCATAGCGCGGGCGATGGAACGGTTGACGACGGCGTAGCGGATTTCGCCGGCCGATACCATCATCATCAGCTGCTCGGGGCCGTAGATCTCGTCCACATGCACATAGATGGTGTCGCCGATCTCGCGGCTCAGGCTCGCGATGCGTCCCACCATCGGGGACCCCTTGACTACCCACACCGTGTCGCCGGCTAGCTCGAGCTGCGAATGGACCGCATGGCTGCCGCGGCGCTGCACAAGCACCTGCTGGTCGATGTAGATGGGCTCGGTGAAAGCAAAGCGGGCGGTATCATGGGCCGTCATGGGGAACTGGGCGACCACGATGTCATAGTGGCCGTCCTTCAGTCCGGCAATGGCCTTCTCGAGCGTCACCACGGGGTGGAACTTCATCGGGCAGCCGGTCTTGGCTGACATGAGCCGTAGCAGGTCGTAGTTATATCCGCCCAGCGTGTCGTCATAGGTATAATAGGTCACCGGCGAGTACTCGATGGCGACATCCAGCGTGTCTCCGCCACTGGGCATCGAGTTGGCGGACAGGGTGGGGCGGTCGCACAGGCTCAGGCCCACCATGCACGCAATCACCACGGCGAGTAACGCCAGATAGAGTATCATCTGTCCCCGCTTGGCGGGTTGTTGTTGTCTTCTCATTGCCATCGTTTTGTTTATTGGAGTGCAAAGATACTAAAATATTGTCATTCCTGCAAGGCCTTTTTTCCAGACAATCTTAGACCTTGCCGGACTCTTGCCTACAAGAAACAGCCGCCAGTTCTTACACCGGCGGCTGTTTTATGATAGCTTATGTCATTCAGCGGGCGTTGTATGCCTCGAGAGCCTTCTCGAGCTGCTTCAGTTTAGAGTGCGGTCAGATGATTTTTTCGGCCCAGAGGCGTTTTAGGAACTGCTCGATTGGCCACACTTCGACATTATTTAGTTTGCGGGGACGTTCTTCCAGTGAGAGTAGATATAGTTTTGCAGTCGGGTACTCTTCACCGAAAGCTTTCAAACCTTTAGTATCTCGAGATGATACGTTCCTGGACGATTTTATTTCAATGCCCACCTCGGCTTGGCCGATGACTGCGTCAACTTCGTATTTATTATCCAGGGTATGCCAATAAGAAAATGACTTGTCGTTATGTCGATAGGACAGATATGCTCTTAATTCCTGAATGACCAGATGCTCCAGTGCGTGCCCGTAAATGTCGGTCCCTTGTTGCAACGGAACGCGCCGCAACAGGTGGTTGGGTATAGCCACATCAAAGAAATAGAATTTAGGCGACTGAATAACCCTGCGCTTGACGACACTTGTGTATGACGGCAGGTAGAAGCCCAACATTGTTTCTTCGAGAATGGTGAAGTATTCCTTGACCGTCTTAGAAGAAATCCCGCAATCTTGAGCGATATTGGTATAGTTGACAATCTCGCTATTGCTCAGGGCTGCCACTTGCAGGAAACGGGTGAAGGAGTCAAGTTTTCTGACAATGGCTTCCTCTACAATCTCCTGTTGCAGATAATCGCCAATATAGGCTTGAAGCCGCATCGTGGGATTCTCCATGAGATAGTGATGTGGTAGCATGCCATGATTCAATGCTCGATTGAGGTCAAAGTCTGGAATTTCGGCGCTCACAAGAGGAAACAAGGTCTGTCGCAAAGCTCTGCCTCCAAGCAAGTTGGCACCGCTACGCCGCAATTTGCGTGCACTGGAACCACTGAGGATGAATCTCAGGCCCTTGTTCTCGATGAGCCAATGAACTTCGTCAAGCAATGCAGGTACTTTCTGAACCTCATCGATGATAACTAATTCGCCGTCATCGAGTAGCTCACATTCCTCTCGCAGCAAAGCAGGACGCATCTGCAGTGCCATGCGCACATCACTCTTCAACAAGTCATATATGGGAGCCTCGGGGAAAAGCATTTTCAATAAGGTACTTTTTCCTGTCTGTCTGGATCCCCAGAGGAACAGACTGTCATCCTTGATTTCTTCTAATTTTAATATCCTTTCTAACATCGCAGTTCACTTTTGTGACCGCAAAGGTAAAGTATGAAGTGGAAATGAGCAAGAAAAATGCAGAAAATCTGAAGTGGTACTTCAAAAAATCAGTGAAAATCTGAAGTAACGCTCCAAGAATTCCGCATTATATCAAAGCTACTGCCGAGTCTCTGGTTTTAAGAGACCCGGCAGTAGTGATGTTGTGTAAATAGAGGCCGGTAGGGCTTAGCGGGCGTTGTAGGCCTCGAGAGCCTTCTCGAGCACTACCAGGGCACGCTTCAGATCATCGATCTTGAGCACGTAGGCCATGCGCACCTCGTCCTTGCCCAGGCCGGGGGTAGCATAGAAACCGCTGGCCGGAGCCATCATCACGGTCTCACCCTCGTAGTTGAACTCTTCAAGACACCAGCGGCAGAAGTCGTCAATGTCCTTGACCGGCAACTTGGCAACGGTGTAGAAGGCACCCATGGGCATCGGAGTGTAGACGCCGGGAATCTTGTTCAGACCCTCGACCAGGCAGTTGCGGCGAGCGATATACTCGTCATACACGCCCTTGTGATAGGCCTGGGGTGCATCGAGCGATGCCTCGGCAATGAGCTGGCCGATCAGGGGAGGACTCAGACGGGCCTGGGCCAACTTCATGGCGGCGGCACGCACTTCCTTGTTGCGGGTGATGAAGGCACCGATGCGGATGCCGCACTCGCTGTAGCGCTTCGACACGCTGTCGATCATGATCACGTTGTTCTCGATACCCTCGAGGTGCATGGCGCTGGTGTAGGGAGCGTCACTGTAGATGAACTCGCGGTAAACCTCGTCGGCAAACAGGAACAGGTCATATTTCTTTACCAGGTCGCGCAGGCGCATCAGCTCCTCGCGGCTGTAGAGCGTACCGGTCGGGTTGTTGGGGTTGCAGATCATGATGGCGCGGGTGCGCTCGTTGATGACCTTCTCAAACTCCTCGACGGGAGGCAATGCGAAGCCGTCCTCGATGTGGGTGGTGATGGTGCGAACCACAGCACCGGTCTCACATGCAAAGCCCATATAGTTAGCGTAGGCGGGCTCGGGGATGATGACTTCGTCACCAGGGTTCAGGCACACCATGAAGGCCATCTGTACGGCCTCACTGCCACCGCAGGTCACGATGATGTCGTCAACACTCAGGTTGATGTCATAGCGCTTGTAGTAGCCCACCAGTTTCTCCACATAGCTGGGAATGCCCTGAGAGGGCGAGTATTCCAGCACCTTGCGGTCCACGTGCTTGATTGCTTCCAGACCCTCCTCGGGGGTGTGGATGTCGGGCTGACCGATGTTCAGATGATAAACTTTGATACCACGCTTTTTTGCTTCGGCGGCAAACGGAGCCAACTTGCGGATGGGCGAAGCCGGCATCTTCACGCTGCGTTCTGATAGTTTAGGCATAATTACGTCTTTGAATTGTATTTGTTAATGATATATTGAAGTATTCTCTTTATTTGCCGGCAAAATTACACAAAAAACTGTAACACCCCAAAATTATTACCCAATAACTCCCAAAATCCCCAATAGCTAGAGACGATTCAAGTTCAAACAACGATTCGGCAGAAAAGGAAAACAATAAATACAATAAAAACAAATTAGTGGAAATCAGCTATTTGTGCTTATTGTATTTATTGTTTTCCTTTTATCTCGATGGATTGTTTTTAGTTGACGAAGTTGACCGAGACGCCGACCTGCAGGCGGGCAGGAAAATGGTGAAATTTGAGTGAGTTACTCGTGTGATTTGGTCTTATTCATTAACCGTTTGGTCTCTTGCAATTCTTTTTGCAGAAGTTGTACGCGTTCTGCCAGTTGCTCTTGGGAGGGCAGTGCATCTTTGATTTGAATATTGTTGTAGGTTGCTACTCCCATCGGAGTGCTGATACCTCGGAAAGACCACTGGACCTCTGTTTTGTTCATATCGGAGCAGACAAGCAGTCCTATAGTAGGGTTCTCTTCTTTGGTCTTCAACAACTCGTCAACTGCATTGACATAGTAGTTCAGTTTTCCAGCATACTCAGGTTCAAATGGCTTGGCTTTCAGTTCGCAGACGATGTAACAGCGCAGGCGGATGTGGTAGAACAAGAGATCAATCTTGCGGGTACGCCCTCCAACGACCAATTGCTGTTGTCGGCCCAAGAAAGCAAATCCAGATCCCATTTCCAATAGCAAATCGGTTATGTTTTGCGAGAGAGCCTCTTCCAGTTCAGCTTCATCATAAACCTCATGTTCGACCGATGCAAATCCAAAATCGTAGTTCTCTTTCAGCACCTCTTGAACAAGTTTGCTCTGCGTATCAGGCAGGTGGTCGGCAAAGTTGTTGACTATCTTCCCTTGATGCTCATACAGATTCGCTTTTATGCAATTGATGAGGGCATCGCGACTCAATCCCTGCTCAATCGTTTTGGCGATATAGAACAACGCTTCATCAATGGATTTACATCTGTATAAAATCTCGATATGGTGTCTCCATGGCACAAGGGCAAAAGGTAATGGAAATTCTTTACCATCTTGGTAAAGTTTTTCTCCTTCCAATTCTTTACCAACTTGGTAGAGTTTTGATTTATACTGATTTTCAAGTAGCTGTAATTCTTTACCTACTTGTTGAAGAATTTGGGCATCCCCTTGTGTGTAGAACAAATACCAGCGTTTCATAAACCACAAGTTGGACGTGGAAAATCCTCCGGCATCAGGGAACTCCCGCTTCAGGTCAAGACTTACCTGCTCGACCACTCCTGCTCCCCATCGTTCCTCGGCTTTCTTTTGGACTAAGTCTCGGCCGAGCTGCCAGTTGAACAGCAGTTTTTCGGCATTGACCCGGACAGCCGCTTTCACTTGTGCCGAACGGTAGCGGTGTTTTACATCGGCAATCCACTTGGCGTAGCCAGCATCAATGTGAATATCGTGAGACTTTACTATGCGAGGTGATTCGTCGGCATTGTTCTTGATGTCACTCATACCAATGGATGTTTAAGAGGCCTTAGTTGACGAAGTTGACCGAGACGCCGACTTGCAGGCGGGCGGGGTTGAGGGGGTAGTGGGGCGTTGCGAAGTAGGCGTCGCCGCTGTGGATCTTCTGGTTGATGTGGGTCCAGGCGACGAAGAACCGGGCCTGCTTCATCTTGAAGTTGGCATACAGGTTCATGATGGCGAAGTTGCCGCACTCCATTTCCCGCTGGCTGTAGAAGGTCATCGTCGCGGGGTTGTAGGCCGGGGCATAGTACTTGGTGTAGTAGTTGCCGTCCACGCCCATCTGCACGTGCAGCACGCGGGCGATGGTGAAGGTGGCATACAGGTTGCTGTAGATGGCGAACTTGGGCAACGGCAGCACCTCCTCGTTGCTGCTCGTCTGCAGCGTCACGCTGTTGTCCCAGTTGAAGGCCTTGAAATGCAGGCCTTGGCGCCACCTGGCACTGAACACGTGGATGGCGCCGCTGTGCTGTGCCGGCATCCCCTCGGCATTCCAATAGATATAGTCGGTCAGGGTCTCGTAGCCCACGTTGACGTTGGTCCACGAGAAGGGGATGTCCAGTTCGCCGCCCACGCGCACGCGCTTGGTCTTGGAGAAGTCGTTCTCCCAGGCGAAGTGGTTAGAGATGAAATTCTTGAGCAGATAGGGCACCGCCAGGTTCTTGAAGTAGCCGTAGCCCTTGATGCTCACCGAGTCGCCCAGCATCTTGAAGCGCGTGGTCACGTCGCCCGTGATGTCTATCTCGCCGGCGGCATCGCCCAGTACGCCGAACTGGGCCGTGGCGTTGTAGCGCAGCAACGAGCCGCGCTGCTTGGTCAACTGGCCGCCCAGCCACAGCAGGTTCTGGATCACACGGTGCGGGACAACAACAGGCAGCGCTTCAAGGCCTTCGGGCAGGACCGTGCCGCTGATGCTGTCGATGGTCTGGGTGTAGCGCCTCACCTCGTGGGTGCCATAGACGGAAAAACCGAACTTGGCGTACTTGTTGAAGCCCTCAAGCATCGACACGCCGATGGTGTTGCGCAGGCGCCAGTAGCTCGTCTTGTCGTCGGTGCCGCTCAGCAGCAGATAGGTGTTGTCAAAGAAGGTGGCGTCCTCCGCTCCCGACTTGTTCAGGAACTGGTGCTTGGCTTGCTTGAAGTCGAGCGTCCAGATGAAACTCGTCACGGGCACATAGGTGCGGTCGATGATGGTGTCGGTGATGCTGTCGCGACGATAGCGGTAGAAGCCCACCTTGTAGCGCTGGTTCAGCCACAGGTGGCTGCCCTCCAGGTGGCTATGGGCGTTGTTCAGCAGGCTGGGGATGCTCTTGTTGTCCACGCGGGTCTGTCCGCCCTGCACCTCGGCGGGGTCGGTGATGTAGCGGTCGTCGGTAATGCCGCCGCTCTCCTTGGTGGTGTAGTTGTAGTGGTTGAAGAACGTCTGCATCTCGTAGCGGTCACCCATGTGCGACCCGAACAGGCGCCATGTGAAGTCCTTATCGGCCTGCACGTCATAGGAGCCCTTGCTGTAGATGTAGTCGATGCCGCCGCCCAGCTGGGTCTTGCGGTTCACATTGCCCGAGAATTCCAGCTTGGTGCGGTCCAGGTTGCTGTACTTGTCGCCGCCCGTCGAGTGGCTGAGCAGCGTCATGGGGATGCGCGTGTTGTAGTAACGCATCGTGCCGGTGTTGTGCATCCACGCCTCGATGGCGTCCTCAAAGAAGAAGTCGCTCGTCATGGGCCGCTCCATGAAGATCTGGTTCTGTCCCGGCGCTCCGTAGTTGCCCGTCGTCAGCCAGGCGTCGCTCACCAGCGACGGCACCATCGTGCGGTGGTAGTCCAGATGGATGGTGTCGATGGTCGATGGGTAGTGCAGGCCCAGCGGCTCGCTCACGCTCCATGCCACCGACGGCTCCACGTGCTGCTTCTTGGACTTGGTGGTCTTGGGCTCTCTTTCCTGTGTGAATTGTGCCACAGCGACATTCATCGTTGCAACAGCCATCAATACTAATATGACCCATCTCGTCGGTTTCATGCTTGCAAAGGTAGTGATAAGTTTTCAGTTTTTCGGTTTTTCGGTTTTCAGTTTTTCACTTTGGCACCGAATAACCAGTGGGCCAGCGTGGGACTGAGCCTGATGATGTTGCTGATGAGCAGGCTCATTGCCATGATCAGCAGGGCGATCGCCGATGAAACAAAGACCTCAACCACAGGCACCGGATGGCTGGTAAACACCGTCACGCAGCTCAGCCCCATCGGGACCAGGAAGTAGTGGATCAGGTAGATGTCGAGCGTGCGGCGGCCCACATATTGCATCGTGCGGCCCAATACCGTCTCGCGCGAGAACACGTTGCTCTTGTTGCGGAAGAATGCAAACAGCACCACCAGCCCTGACAGCGACAGCAGCAGCCGCACGGGAATGGCCTTGACGGGCAGCACGTCGCCGAAGGCGTTGACCAGCAGATAGAAAGCAATGCACACGGGAATCAACCACTTGCTGTCAAGCCACCGCTCCACGGTGGTGAAGTGTTCCCTGGCCAGTGCTCCCGCGACAAAGAAGATGAAGAACCTCAACTGGTGAACACTGAGCAACTGCATCACGTTGTCAACGCGCTGGATGCCGGTACTCATCGACGGCCAGCAACAGTAATACAGCAGCAGGCCGATAACGACAAGCAACGGCTTGTACCAGCGGCTGCGCACGGCAAACCTCGTGACGGCATAAATTACATAGAATTCCAGCAGAGCCAGCGTGAACCAGTATCCGGCCTTGTACTTGTCGAGCAGCCCGTCGAGCAGGGGAGTGTGGTTCACGTGCAGGAACACGGCCATGAAGATGAACGGGCTGATGAGCTGCACGGGGATCTTCTTCTTGAAGAACCGCACGATGTGCCGTGCGTCCCACACCACGCCCGCCTTGTAGAGCACAAATCCGCTGATGAAGAAGAACATCGGCATCCTCACCTGCATCAGGTAGTCGTGCACCGAGATACCCTTGCCCACGATGCCCCAGCACATCGATGCCACGTGCTCGAGCACGACAAGGAACATCGTGAAACCCCGCAACGCATCGATGTAACCGATGCGTTGCGTTTCACTTGCCGATATGTGATCGTTATATAACAAGTTTAGGGTAAGAGGGTCAGATGGTGCGCTCCACAGGGAGGACAAAGGCGCGCAAACCCAGTTTTGGGGTCGCCAGGTCCATCTTGTGTAACTCGTCGAGGACGACGTCCACGCGGCTGTCGTCAACCACGGTCAGGATAGCCGAGGCAATCGAGGGCCATGCGTGGGTGGCATAGTGGGGCTCGCCCGTCTTGCTGCCACGTCCCTTGACCTCGCGCCAGCCGGTGAAGCCGCGGCAGTTGAGCAGGTTCAGCATCTCGACGATGCGGTCGTAGTAGGCCTCGTCAAAGGCAATGAATATCGCTTTCATTTTTTATCTTGGTTTTTAGTCCCTAGTCCCTTCTAGAAAATCTAGAATATCTAGATTATCTAGAAGGTCTAGAGAAGCAGGCTTTTAACTTTTATTTCCTTTATGGATTTTCTTGCGGGTGCGGCGGATGCCGGTCAGTGCAAAGATGGTGTACATCGTCGGCACGAACAGCAGGGTCATCAGCGTGGACATGGTCAGACCACCGATCACGGCAATACCCATCGGGCGCCACATCTCACTGCCGACGCCGGTACCGATGGCCATGGGCACCATACCCAGGATGGTCGTCAGTGAGGTCATCAGCACAGGACGCAGACGCGAGTGGCCACCGTGGATCACGGCACGGCGGATGCTCATGCCGCGTTCGCGGTTCAGGTTGATGTAGTCGATGAGCACGATACCGTTTTTCACTACGATACCGATCAGCATGATACCACCGATCATCGACATGATGTTCAGGTTAGTACCCGTCAACAGCAGGATGAGCACAATACCCGAGAAGGCGAACAGGATTGAGGTCATGATGATACCGGGATAGGTGAATGACTCAAACTGGCTGGCCATCACGATGTAAACGAGCAGGATGATGAGCAGACCCAGCACGGCAAGGTCGCCGAACGAGTCTTGCTGGTCCTCGTAGCTACCGCTCAGCTGGATCATCACGTCGCCGGGCTTGTCCATCTTGTCGATGAGCGGCTGGGCGTCCGCAATGATCTCACTCATCGCGCGGTCCTGGACGACGGTCGAGACGGTGATGATGCGCTCGCGGTCCTTACGCTCGATGGTGGGCGGGTAGAACTGCTCGGTCACGGTACCCACCTCCTTGAGGCGGACGCCCGTGCCCATGGCGTTATAGAGCATGATGTTCTCGATGTCGCTGATGCTGCGGCGGTGCTCGGGATCATACATCACCTTGATGTCATACTCCATACCGTCCTCGCGGAAGTAGCTCGCCGTCGTACCGTTGATGCGGTTACGCAGGGCCGTAGCCGCGGTGCTCAGGTTCAGACCGTACAGCGCCAGTTTCTCACGGTCAAAGTCCACGTGATACTCGGGCTGATAGTCGCTACGGCTGATGTTGATATCGGCGGTTCCGGGCACCTTTTCCAGGATGCGCTTCAGGCGCTGTGCCACGCTATCGGTCTTGGTGAAGTCGTAGCCGTAGATCTCATAGTTCAGCGTGTTCTGGCCGCTCATGCCGCCACCACGACCGCCTCCCACGTTAACCATGGCGCGCTTCAGTTCGGGATAGTGCTTGAGGTCTTCACGCATCATACCGGCAATCTCAACGATGCCGCGCTTGCGCTCATTGGCCTTGTTGAGCATGATGTTCATCGAGATGATGTGGCTACCGTTGCTCTGCATCGAGGCATACATGTTGTCGCTGCTGGCCTGGCCGACGGTGTAGTTGAAGGACTGGATTTCGGGATACTTTTCGGTCCACTCCTTGTAGATGCGCTGGCTGACGTCCTTGGCCAGATCCACGCGTGAGCCGATGGGCAGCTCCAGCGAGACGCCCAGACGGCCGTTATCGTTGGTCGGGAAGAACTCGGTGCCGACGAACTTCATCAGGAAAATCGAGAATACAAAGATACCCAGTGCCGTTGCTGCAGTGATCCAGCGGTGGGCGACGCACTTGTCAAGCACCTTGGCATAGAAGTCGTCAATCTTGTCGAGCACCTTGAGGATGGGACCATACACCTTCTGGAAAATCTTGGTGTCACCCACGTTGAGGCGCAGCAGGCGCGAACACAGCATGGGGGTCAACATCAAGGCGCAGATCAGTGACAGCACCATCATGATGGTCACCATCCAACCCAGCTGCTTGAACAGCACACCGGTCATACCCTTGACCAGGGTCAGCGGGAAGAACACGGCAATCAGCGTCAGGGTAGAGGCCATTACCGAGAGGGCCACCTCGTTGGTACCGTTGACGGCGGCCTGCATGGGTGCCGAGCCGCGCTCGATGTGGGTCGTGACGTTCTCGAGCACCACAATGGCGTCATCGACCACCATACCGATGGCGATGGACAATGCCGACAGTGACACGATGTTCAATGAGTTGCCCGTCACATACAGGTAGATGAACGAGGCAATCAGCGAGATGGGGATGGTCACCAGCACGATGACGGTGGCACGCCAGCGACCCAGGAAGACGAATACCACGATACCCACGAACAACAGGGCGAACAGCACGGTCTCGACCAGCGAGGAGATGGTGCTGCGGATGTTGTCGCTCGTATCGACGATGTAACCCAACTTGATGTCGCTGGGCAGGTTCTTCTGGATCTTGGGCAACTCCTTGGCAATCTTCTCCGAAATCTGCACCGAGTTGGCACCTGACTGCTTCTGCACGATGATCATCGCGCCCTTATGGCCGTTGTTGTAGCTCTCCTGGGCACGCTCCTCGAGCGAGTCGTCAATGCGAGCTACGTCACGCAGGTGGACAACGCCGCCAGTCGGGGACATGCCCACGACCATGGCGCCCATCTGCTGCGGGTCGGTGAACTCACCCTGCACACGCAGGGGGTAGGTCTCGTTACCGATGTCGAAGGTACCACCCGGGATGTTGCGGTTCTCGGCACCGACGAGGGCGGCAACGGTCTCGACACTCAGGTTATAGGCCTCCATGCGCAGGGGGTCCAGATAGATGTGGATCTCGCGCTTGGGGGCACCGGCGATGGACACCGAGCCCACACCATCGACACGTGCCAGCGGGTTGGCAACGTTCTCATCCAGAATCTTGTACAGGCCCGGCATACTCTGTCCTGCCTGCACCGACAGCAGCACGATGGGGATCATGTCGCTGCTGAACTTGAAGATGATGGGCGTGTTGGCATCGTCGGGCAACATGCTCGACACCATGTCGAGTTTGTCGCGCACGTCGTTGGTCAACGCTTCGATGTCATAGCCGTATTCAAACTCCAGGGTAACAATCGAGATATTCTCTCGGCTGTTCGACGTGATGTGCTTGAGGTGCTCCACCGAGTTGAGGGTGTTCTCAAGCGGGCGGGTCACGTTCTGCTCAATGTCCGACGCGCTGGTTCCCGCGTAGCTCGTCATCACCATGATGGTGTTGGTCTCCACGTCGGGGAACAGGTCGATGGGCAGACTTCTCAGGGAGAACAGACCCAGTACAATCAGCGCCACGAAAATCAGAATCGTGGTTACTGGTCGTTTTACTGAACTGGAATATAAACTCATAATTGAATCTACTGTTTAAGTTCCGATGGCCGTTTCAACTTGATAATCAGAGTAAATAAGTCACTAAATGAAAACTTCACTAATCTCTAATCACTAATCATCAAGCTTCGCGACCAGCAAAACTTGATTTACTTCTTGAGTTGAACTTTGGCACCGTCCTGCAGGCGAGAAGCACCGGCAATAACCACCTGGGCACCGGGCACCAGTCCGCCCTTGACCTCATAGCGGTCCTCCAGGCGCTGACCCAGCTCAACCTCACGCAGCTCGACTTCTCCACCCTGGTAAACCCAGACGTAGCGCACGCCCGAACCTACCTGCTTCTGCACGGCGCGGTCAGGAACGACAACGCTGGTGGCAGTGCCGTAGTTGAAGTTCACGCGGGCAAACATGCCGGTGCGCACCTTGTCGTTGCGGTTGGTGATGGTCACCTCGACCTGGAAGGTGCGGCTCGTGGCGTCAACGGTGGGATGGATCAGGTAAACCTGGCCCTGGAAAGTCTCGTCGCCATAAGTGTCAAACTTCACCGTCACGGGCATGCCGCGCTTCACATTGGGGTACTCGCTCTCGTTGACGTTGACGATGACCTTCAGCGGCTGCTGCTGCTCGATGGTCAGGATGGGCAGACCTGCGGGCAGGTCTCCGGCGTCATAGTTCTTGGCGGTCACCACGCCGCTCACGGGGGAGGTCAGCACGGTGTTCTCCTGCATGGTGCGGATGGCGCGGGCGTTGGCGTCATACTGTGCCTGCAGCTGGTCAACGGCCTGCTGGGTGCCGCCGCCGATGTTCACCAGTTCGCGGGCGCGGTCCAGTTCGCGCTTGAGATTGTTAAGGGCAATCTGCTGCTGGGCGATGTTCACGTCGTCCAGGATGACGAGACGCTGGCCGCGGGCCACGTGCGAACCCACGTCAACGAGGATGCGCTTGATGCGAGCGCCGTTGTTCGACGAGATGTTGTTGGTCTTGAACGCCTCGACGGTACCCGTGTACTCGCTGGTCTGCTTGACAGCTTCAGCGCCGATGGTGACCACCTCCACGATGGGCAGTTCTTCCTTCATGTCGGTAGCTTTTTTCTCATCTTTTTTGCTGCCACAGGATGCCAGCGCGAGGACGAGCAATGCAATCGGTAAAAGTCTTCTTGTCTTCATTTTTGATTTGATATTATTGTTTTTGTTATTATCCTTGTTCTATAGTTCCTATAGTCACTATAGTTACTATAATTACTATCTCACATAGTGGGTGTTGCCCAGCACAAACTCCAGGTCGCTCTCGGCCACCAAGTAGTTGTAGATGGCTTGGTAATAGGCCAGGCGGGCTGCCATCAGGGCATCCTCGGTGTCGCGCAGCTGGATGAACGATGCGGCGCCGATCTTGAAGCTCTTCTGCATGATGTCGTTGGCTTTCTCGGCCATCATGACACCGTTCTCGTTGCTCTCGATCTGTTTCAGGTTCTTGACGATTGCGTCGTTCTGGGTGGCAACCTGCATGTGGAGGCTGCGCTCCAGATTCTCGCGCTGCCACTTCATCTCGTCGACGGCAATCTGGGCCTGTTTCTGCTTGTAGTAGCGCTGGCCGCCCTGGAAGATGGGGAAGGCGAGCGTCAAGCCCACGTTCGATGCGCGGCTCCAGCGCAGTCCGGAGAACGGGCTGCCGTTGTTCATCGAGTGCCACATCATGCTGGCACTACCGCTCAGGGTGGGGTACCAGGCCATCTTCTGCACGTCGAGGGCCTTCTTCAGGTAGTCGGTCTGCAGGTCCA
>CACWID010000009.1 GCA_902760865.1 uncultured Bacteroidales bacterium
ACTATTGTTCTATACTGATTTTTATAGTTATAAAACCACGGGTAAGGGGTTGAGTGGTTTGTCCTATAAAGCCATTCAGCATGGGCCTGTACCAATGCGTTGGGATCGGATATATAGTTTCTATGACGAAATTCAGCCAGAGATTATCCATTTTGATTCTGGTGTTGAAGGTACGAAACTTACATCTACCCTTTCTCCCGACCTTGCTGAATTCACCGAAGACGAACTCAATATTTTGGAGACCATTTATCAGCGTTTTAAATCAGAAAACTCAACAAAAATTTCTGAGATTAGCCATAACGAAGAAGCTTGGCAAACGTATGTTGACAGTGGTCAAATGATCCGCTTTGATATGGCATTTTCACTGAAAGCCATTTTATAACTATATGAGAAATGACAAATATCAGGTTTAATAGCAATAGCGATGTAATACGTTTCCTTGTTGAACACAATTTGGACCAACAGAAAGTGATAGCAGAAGCTTTTTTAGACGCAATTTCTAAATTCGGAGATGAGAATGCTAAAGACGTTGCTGAATTTGTAAAAGTCTCTAGCCAGTCTTCTGAAATACTCTCACTATTAGATTTCGCCCTTGCTTCTATCTGCCATAGGCCATTTCCGATAAGAGAAACCACGTATGATCGTGGATTAGATGGTATTCGTGATATTAATCAACGCTTTATTGATAAAAAGGTGAAGACACAAGTGGAGAAAAATGGTGCTGAAGTCTGTAACTGGTTACATTGGTTTTGGCTTCGGTTCCCGACCAAACAAGAACTCATTAAGATGAATCTGCTTTACTAAACAACCAATATGTATTTCAGTTGTCAAATACTATTTGACAACTGAAAGCGTGTTAATTAATTGTCTCTCAATGCAAATATCGCATCTGCTCTTGCAGGTGGTAAAAAACTACAGGCTGGTGCCCTGGTAGGTGGGGCGGTCGAGGTTGCGGTAGGCGATGGCTTCCATGATGTGGTGGTCGAAGTTTTTCCAGGCCGGCGGCGTTAGGCTCGGCGTATTTGTGCAGCAGGGACGGGGTCATCTGGGCGTTGCAGTGGATGCCGGGTTCGTCCTTGAAGCGGCGTTCCTGCAGCATTCTGGCGGCGATGACGCGCTGGCGGATGGCGGCGCTGGGTTCGCCTGGGGCTTTGGATGACATCTGGTCAAAATCGACGGGTTGGACCTCGATCTGCAGGTCGATGCGGTCCAATAGCGGGCCCGAAATCTTGCTCATGTAGTGCGTGCGCTGATACTCGTTGCAGACGCACTTTTTCTTGGGATGCCCATAGTACCCGCACGGGCACGGATTCATGCTCGCCACGAGCATAAACGACGCGGGATACTCGGTCGAGTACTTCGCCCTCGAAATCGAAATAATCCTGTCCTCCAACGGCTGCCGCATCACTTCCAGCACGTTTCTCGAAAATTCTGGCAGCTCGTCAAGAAAGAGCACCCCATTGTGCGCGAGGCTGATTTCGCCGGGCATGGGGTAGGAGCCGCCGCCGACGAGGGCGACTGGCGAGATGGTGTGGTGTGGGCTGCGGAAGGGGCGCACGGTCATCAGCGTCGTGCCCTGCGGCAGTTTGCCCGCCACGCTGTGTATCTTGGTGGTCTCGAGGGCCTCGCTGAGTGTGAGCGGCGGCATGATGGACGGCAGTCGCTTAGCCATCATCGATTTGCCCGAGCCGGGGCTGCCCACCAGCAGGATGTTGTGCCCGCCGGCACAGGCGACCTCAAAGGCGCGCTTGACGTTCTCCTGTCCCTTGACGTCGGCAAAGTCGTATGGGAACACGCCCTGTGCCCTTGCGAACTCGGCGCGCGTGTCCACCACGGTGGGCTCGATGTCGATGTCGCCGTTGAGGAACTGTATCACCTCGACGAGGTTGTCCGCGGCGATGATGTCAAGGTTGTTGACCACTGCCGACTCGAGTGCGTTGGCGCGCGGAACGACGAATCCGTCCAGCTGCAGCTGCCTGGCCAGTATGGCCATGGGCAACGCCCCCTTGATGGGCCGTAGCGTGCCGTCGAGCGACAGTTCCCCCATGAGCATGTAGCGCCCCAGCCTGTCGGGGACAATCTTCTCGTCGCCCGCCAGTATGCCGACGGCCAGCGGCAGGTCATAGGCCGACCCCTCCTTCTTGATGTCGGCGGGCGTCATGTTGATCATCACCTTCTTGCCCGGGAATTCGATACCCGTCTGCTGGATGGCACATCTCACCCTCTCGGCACTTTCCTTGACGGCAGTGTCCGGGAGCCCGATAATCATGAATCCTGATCCCCAATCGACGGTCACCTCGACCTCGACCTTGATGGCATCAATGCCCTGCACGGCGGCAGCAATCGTTCTGGCTAACATATCCTCTGAATGATGCAATTCTGTTTTGTGGCAAAGATATGAAAATTCTCTCTGCCCCACAAATCCGCCGCCAGATAAAATGCCACCCCGCCCATGCCGATCGGGTTGACGGCGGGGTGGGGTGGCATTGAGTCGTTTCAGGACCTCCTTACTCCAGTGGCAAGATGTTCACCTTGCCGCTGCCGGCGATGTCCTTGGTGTGGTGCTTGACCGTGCCCTTGAGGTTCACGTCGCCGCTGCCGGCGATGTCGACATTGACGTTCTCGGCATTGATGTTGTCGCAGTTCACGTCGCCGCTGCCGGCAATATCGATGTCAAACTTGTTGCACGTCATGGCGCCCAGTCTGATGTCGCCCGATCCGGCGATGTCGGCCTTGACGTCGGTGGCGCCCAAGTTACCGATCTCGATGTTGCCCGATCCGGCAATCTCCATGTTGCTGGTGCGGCAGTTCACAGCCACCAGCAGCACCTTGCCGCTGCCGGCGATGTCCATGGTCAGGTCATGCTCGACACTGATGGGCTGGCTGGCGGTGAAGATGCCCGAACCGGCCAGGTCAATCAACTTGATGTCGGGCGAGGTGACATAGACCTTGACATTGCTCAGCACCACATCGGGCGAGAGCTTCTTGACGGCCTTGCGGATGCGCAGCTCGCCGTCCTTGACATAGACGGTCATTTCCTTGAGGGCCTGCTCGCTGGCGTCGATGCGCACGCTGTAGTTGTCACCCTGGGCATAGATGACCTTGAAGGCATTGGCCACCGACACCTGGTCAAACGGCTGCATGTGCGTGTCAACACCGGCATTGGGCACGAGGGTCGGTGTGGTGTCATAGTCACCGCTGTTGTTGTTGAGGTTCACACTCAGGCATGACGTCATCGTCACGGCCATCATAACCACTAGGGTCAAAAAAATACTCCTTTTCATTTTTCTCTTTATTTTATGTTCTGATTTGTTCGTTACAATGGTTAGACGCACGAGGGGGGCAAAAAGTTTCAGTTTTCGGCGAAAAAATGAAAAAAAAGTGCAAAAAACACGCCCGCGGCTCCTCTTGTGGGCTTTGCGGGCGTGTCTGTTGGGTCATGTCACACTGTGGTCAAGACCACAGCGAGAGCAGCGGGGTTTACTTCTTCTCCTTGAGCAGGTCGCGGATTTCGCCGAGCAGCTCTTCCTGGGTGGGACCAGCGGGAGCCTCGGGCTCTTCCTTCTTGGGCATGAGCTTGTTCATGGCCTTGATCATCAAGAAGATACAGAAGGCGATAATCAGGAAGTCGATAATGTTCTGCAGGAACAGACCGTACTTGATAACGGCGCCAGTGGCCTCGCCAGCGATACCTGCAGCTGCAGCTGCATTGTTAGCGGCATCGGCCACAGCCTCGACGGCACCATCGGCGCCAACAGTGCTTGCGGCATCCTCAACAAGCTTGCTAACGGGTTTGATCTTGTACTCCAGGCTGGATAAGTCAACGTTGCCGGTGAGCAGGCCGATAAAAGGCATCAGCACGTCATCAACAAGCGAAGTGACAATCTTGCCGAAAGCACCACCGATGATAACACCGACAGCCATGTCCATCACGTTGCCACGCATCGCAAACTCCTTAAATTCTTTAATAAAACCCATAATTTCTCAACTTTTTAAAATTAATATTATGAAAACGAATTTATTAAACATTCTTAAATGAGTCAATATTATAGCTTTTTGCCACTCGAACTCAATGTCGTATCAATATTTTTGTTAATTTTGCAGCCGCAAGGCGGCTGCTTCTGTGGCTAACGCCATTGCAAAGATAGTAAAAAATTCAAACTAAAGTTATATATCTATTTTATTTATTAAAAAATCATTAAAAAATGGAGAAGATTAAAATCGGTATTAATGGATTCGGACGTATTGGCCGTTTTGTGTTCCGTTCAGCTTTTGAACCCGAGAACGTTAACGACATCGAGGTTGTAGGTATCAATGACCTGCTTGACGTTGACTACATGGCCTACATGCTCAAGTATGACACCATGCATGGCCGTTTCGACGGTACTGTAGATTATGACCTCGACAAGAAGGAACTCATCGTCAACGGTCAGCACATCCACGTCTATGCAGAGAAGGAAGCCCAGAACATCCCCTGGGGGGAGATTGGTGCCGAGTACATCGTTGAATCCACCGGTTTCTACCTGACCATGGACCGCGCAGAGCAGCACCTGAAGGCTGGTGCCAAGTACGTGGTTCTGTCTGCTCCCAGCAAGAAGGGTGACGACGGTCGCCAGGCTCCCATGTTCGTTTGCGGCGTTAACACCGACAAGTATGCCGGCCAGACCATCGTCAGCAACGCCAGCTGCACCACCAACTGCTTGGCTCCCATCGCTAAGGTCCTCAACGACAGCTTCGGCATCGAGAGCGGTCTGATGACCACCGTTCACTCGGTAACCGCTACCCAGCGCACCGTTGACGGTCCCAGCGCTAAGGATTGGCGCGGTGGCCGTGCCGCTTGCGGCAACATCATCCCCAGCTCCACCGGCGCTGCCAAGGCTGTGGGCAAGGTGATCCCCGAGCTCGACGGCAAGCTCACCGGTATCTCGATGCGTGTCCCCACCCTCGACGTATCGGTTGTTGACCTCACCGTTAACCTGAAGAACCCCGCTACCAAGGAGGACATCTGCGCTGCCATGAAGAAGGCCAGCGAGGGTGAACTCAAGGGTATTCTGGGTTACACCGAGGACAAGGTTGTCAGCAGCGACTTCCTGGGTTGCCCCCTGACCTCCATCTTCGACGCCGACGCAGGTGTTTACCTGACCGACAAGTTCGTCAAGGTGGTTTCCTGGTACGACAACGAGATTGGCTACAGCCACAAGATGCTCGACCTCATCAAGGTCATGAAGAAGCACAACGGCTAATCTGCCAGCTCTGTTGAACCCGAACACTCCCCTTAGGGCAACCCGCCCTGAGGGGATTTTTTTCAAAAAAAACAATAAAATATTTGGATTGTTGCCCGACTATGGTGTAACTTTGTAAGCAATAAATCGTTTTTTATTAACCATCTAAAACAATTCACGACAATGAAGAAATGGAAATGCGTAGTGTGCGGTTACATCCATGAGGGTGACACACCGCCCGAAGAGTGCCCCCTGTGCGGCGTAGGCCCCGAGGACTTTGAGGAAGTGACCGAGTAAGCTCTAGACCATAGGACACTCAGAGAACTCAAAAACATCATCATCTATCAACCGATAACTAACAACTTAAAACTATCAACTAACAACTAAATCATCATTATGGCTAAGAAATGGATCTGCACCGTGTGCGGTTATGTGCATGAAGGTGACACCCCACCCGAGAAATGTCCGCAGTGTAAACAACCCGCCGAGAAGTTCAAGGAACTCAAGGAAGACGAGGAAGTAACCTATGCCGCCGAGCACGTCATCGGCGTCGCCAAGGGCGTTGACCCCGAAATCCTCGCCGGACTCAAGGCACACTTCGATGGCGAATGCTCCGAGGTCGGCATGTACCTCGCCATGTCGCGTCAGGCCGACCGTGAGGGCTATCCCGAGGTAGCTGAGGCCTTCAAGCGCTACGCCTTTGAAGAGGCCGAGCACGCCGCCAAGTTCGCCGAGCTCCTGGGTGAGGTCGTTTGGGACACCAAGACCAACCTCGAGAAACGTATGGCCGCCGAGGCAGGCGCATGTGAGGACAAGTTCCGCATCGCCAAGCTCGCCAAGGCCCAGAACCTTGACGCCATCCACGATACCGTTCACGAGATGGCCCGCGACGAGGCCCGCCACGGCCAGGGCTTCACCGGCCTGTACAACCGCTTCTTCAAGAAGTAAGCACAGCCGCAATACTTGACCGAATAAACGGTCGCCAGATGAGGACGTCCCTCGCTGGCGACCGTTTTTCTTGTTGTTAACCATTCGTGTCCAGGGAAGCATCGAAGATGTTAGCGGTTCGAAGAACCGATTTCAATGAGAAAGACCATGCAAGAACCTCGTAGAGGTTCGCAGCTTGGTCCATTAGCTGAACATTGCAAGTGCCTCGAAGAGGAACTTTGTGATTGACAAGCTTTTGGCGGATGTAGAAGTTCGTCTACGACGCACTTTCCACTTGATATGGCTACCACCAAGCTGCGCTCATCTTCGATGAGCTTGCATGGTGTTTTCCATAAAAGTCGAGTCTTCAACCCGACCTGCCTCTACGAGGCAAATGCCAAGCCCATAATACTCTTTACCGCTCGATTCCCGGCGGGAGTACAACCCTATAATGAGATACAGTAAGCGCCGGCAGTCATTGTGACTGTCGGCGCTCAAACCGTACCCCCGCTGGGAGTAACCGATTTTGTGTCCTATTCAGTTTGTTTTGTTTTTATCTACTGAAACACAGTCTATTAAACTAAATTCAAGTTAAAATAGAATAAAGCAACATCAAATAAAATCAAAAAAATGTTTCTCGTTTGTGAAACTTTTTGTACCTTTGTGGTGTAATAAACAACATCAATAAATCCTACTATTATGGCAACAATCACTTACATTATCGGAAAGCGCGGCGGGGATCGTCCCGAAGTGACACTCAAGCTGACTATCAGCAACGCAAAGAAAGTGCAAAGCAAGGTACGTGGCATTCCTGTCGTACGTGCCTACTGGGACGATGATAAAGGAGAAATGAAGACCACAAGCAAGTTTATTTCTCCAAAGGACAAGATGGATATGGAACTCACTAATAAGAAGCTGAGAGACCTGCGTGGCGAGATTATTCTCAAAGCAGCCGGAACCATCGAAGAAGAGATTACAAAGGAGTGGTTAAAGAAAGAGATAGATATGTTTCTCTATCCTGAGAAGTATGCGCCAAAGGTGGAGAAGCCAAAGACGCTCATGGAAGCCGTTAAAGCCTACATTGAAGCCGCTGAGGTTAGGAATATAGCCAAGCGCACTAGGTTTCAGTATGGGCAATTAAACACCCAGTTGTGCGAGTTCCTGAATGGCAAGGACAAAGAAACAAACGAGTTAGACAGGACATTCTATTATGAGTTTGTGAATTTCCTTTACAATAAAGGTTACAAGCGAAATACTGTAGGTTACTTTATTAAGAATCTAAAAGCCGTACTCAACTCTTTACCCTTTACCCAGCGCGCATCATGTGAACTGCTTCACGATAAGGAATGCAAGAAAGAAAAAGAAGATGTTGCCAACATCTACTTGACCGAAGACGAACTCTCAAAGATAGCTAACTTGGAGTTATCAGGACATCTTGATAAGGCGAGGGATCAGTTTCTCCTATTGTGTTGGACTGGTTGTCGATATAGCGACTTGAACAAACTGAACAAGGATAATATCGTTACCAGGAACGGCAGGGAATATTTCAAGATTGAACAGCAGAAGACACAAGCCACACCGACCATCCCGGTCTTTCCTGTCGTGCGTTCCATCCTGGAGAAATACAACTACATCGTACCTAAGCCCATGAGCGACCAGAAGCTAAACGAATATATCAAGGAAGTGGCAAAACTGGCTGGGCTTGATGGAGAAGTCAAGATTGCCCACACCGAGAAAAAGAACGGTAAAGTTCAACGAGTAGTGAGAAGATATAAGCAGTGGGAGTGCGTTAAAGTCCACACTGCAAGAAGAAGTTTTGCAACAAATATGTATCTGCGGAATTTCCCCACTCTTATGATTATGAGGATAACAGGACATTCAACCGAAAGGGCATTCTTAAGCTATATCAAAGTGACCGAGGACGAGAATGCCGAGCGCATGATGAAGCAGTTTGAAGAAATGGAGAAGCGAGTTAATTAACATTGATACGAACAACTAATTTCAAAACATTATGGAAGCAAAAACGAACTTATCCGCACAAGCGGAAATGATTACAGGTCGACTAATGAGCGACAAGAGGTTTGCCGACAAAGTTGCCACAACAGCGAGAACTAAACACGATGGTACATTTGCCATCAACAGCGACAAGGAGTTTTATCAGCTTCAGATGATGCTGTGTGACGCATTTAACGCGCTAACTGGCTACAGCCTGGGCAAGCCAATCAGCGAGGAAGAAACCGAGATTATTGCCCAGTGCTTAATGGAACTGCATCGGCTGTCTAATCACGAGTGGCTGCGCATGAGCGGTTGTTTCTCTCGCAAGCCACTCGCGAACTGACAAGTACGATAATTCCACCAATCAGGACTAGACAAACAAAGGGGGCTACCATTTCGGTAACTCCCTTTGCCATTAACATGAAACAAAAACCTCAGTGCCTTTCACTTGTACTAGATTCAGCCGTTTTAGCCTTGCGAGTAGTTTATCGGCTGCTTTTGCGTATGTTGCGAAATAGCCACATAAGCAGGTAGTTAGCACCGTTGCGGCTACTGGCTTGCATCCATGAAAACCAGTGTACCACTTGCAAAACGTCATCAAATCCTCGTCGGTAATTTCTTCGATGTTCATTTTATATAGTGTTGTTGTTAGGTTGTAGGTTGTACCTATCGCAATTTGCTATATATCAATCGTTTGTGCTACAACTCCTATACAACCAACATTAAAAAACATACTATTTTCGTGGTTGTGGGCTGGTTGTGGACTAGCAATCTAATAACCAGTGTGTTATGTTGACTACAACCCACAACCATACAACCGACTACTTTTGATTCAAGATTTTATTAACGTATTGCTGAGACGTACCCAGGGAACGTGCAAGTTCTGACTGGTTAAGGTCGGGTTTGCACCGATATAGTTGTCTAAGCACATCCACAAGAGTCGGCTCACCCCTGCGGTTGCCGTGCAATACTTGAGAAAGCGCATCCTTTTGTTGTTTGATAAAGTAATCACAGCAATTTACGGCATAATCCATCACAGTGGGAGAAATGATGTTATCGCCATTGAGCATTGCCGCAATAATACTCAATCGGCACAACTGATAGTTGGTTTTTTCAAGGATAGAGCAACTAACATCGTCCATCAAGTCACCGCTATCCATCATCATCAATACCCGTTCCTCGTTTCTCCAACGATTCATTGCTGCTACATGGGTTTCGTAAGCCTTTGGTTGTTCCCTAAGTACGCCAACATTATTCCTGATCAAACGGTCTATATATTCCGTCCATGTGTGTCTTGTTTCATCAGCAATAATGACTGGCTTGTATTCGGGGACATTGCCAGCGATGTTGATGTAAACAAACCGCTCAAAGAATCCGTTTTGCAGATATGGTGTCATCAATCGTTTTAATGTTGCGGGCTGCGTTGTGGTTATGACGTTGAGCGCGGGAGAGTCAATCATTATAGGCTCACCGCTTACTGATTCTTTGGTGAAAGAAACACCACTGAAGATTGTTAGTAAATTACCTACAATCATACCCGCTCCACCACCGGAATACTTGCCCATGCCACCCAGGAGCGTTGCTAATTCATCATGCTTCCAGCACAGCGCGCCATTATTGTCTGCAAGTTTATAGAGCAGTCTTTCATCCGTTATTTGAGATGCTATCTTAGAGCGCAACCTGGGCGGCTCTCCTCGCTTGTCCTTAGGTTGTAGGTTGTAGGCTGCTTTTTCATTCAGGTAGTTATCGTATGCCCTTTTGTCACATTCCGTTAATGGCTTGAAAATCCACTCTATCGGTGTTGTCTTACCCGCAACGCCAGCTTTACCGACAATCACAAACCACAAAGCGGGATAATTGCGATAGTTATCCGATATGCCTACGACACTTTTACCTAAGGCAGTACCCGCTGCACTAAAAATCGCTGCGGTCACGATGCTTGGGTCACACTGGTAGCCATTTGAAACTGCTCTTATTACTTGTTGCAAATCTTCAGGCAGCCCCCAAATTGGGAATGTTTTTAGATCATCCGCTGGCGGTGCTGTTGCTCCTCCTGGCTTCCATGTTTCTTCTTTTGGTTTATTGAGAACATTGACCATTACCCGCTGCGGCATACCTATCGCCCTACCTGGTTTTGCCTGGCCGTTGTTAGTGTGTGTAACGGTATTCTCCGAGGTTGGAGAAAAAGACAAATTTCCGTTACCGATTTCTTTTGTCGTCTCAAAAGTATTTGCTAAATTTGTGCCGTTCTTCTTGATGGCGGCCTCCTGGGTCGCTTTTTTTGTATCTTCCATAGTTAATTTGATTTGTGAGGGTTGGCGATGGCTTCCACATCTTGACGATGATAGAGTACTCGCCTACCGATTTTCACTTTTGTAAGATAGCCTACTCGGTGCCAGTTGTGAAGCGTGGCGGGTGTGACGTGCAAGAGGTTGCAAACCTCGTCAACGGTCATTAAATCCCGCTGTTCTTGCTTGCTCTCTATGGGTGTGGCCTGCTGGGTGGCTTGGTACTGCTCAATCAGTGAGGACACAAAGCCGGGCAAATCTTCGGCAGAGATTGTGTAGTAAACTACTGGCTGTTGATGTGTCTTGTATGACATAACTTGTCGTTTTTATGGGGGTGGGTACTGCCGCACCCCCTGATTAGTAACCGTTTGTTTTTCGGTTTTGTGATAATTTGTTAGAAAAACCGCCAAAATACCGATAAAGTGCCAAATAATTCTTCTCGATTAGCCCTAAAACTAGGTTTTTAGCTGTAATCTGCTTTTTTCTCCATGACTGAAAATGCTTTTTCCGTAAAAAAATATGTTCCTGGCTGTCCTACTCTTTCACTCACGAAACCTTGTGCAAGTAATTGAGCAAAAGCCCATTGCGCAACCGCTTCACGCATCTTAGCGGGTAACAAAGATGTCGAAGCGCGTGGATGTGCAAAACACTCCCGCAATTCAGCCTCGGTGTGTTGATGCCTGTTCGCATCGCGCTTCCAATCAAAATCGGGATCCTCATCGAGTTGACGATAGTGATAGTCTAGAATGTCTTTTACCAGCCGTCGGAGGTCTGGCAGGCCAAAGGACAACGAAAACATGATTTCCCTTGAGCCGTTGTTGATTCTTCGATTTCGTGTAATCATCGCGCCGTAGTTTTAAAGGAATCGTGATTCAAGTTCTTTGGCTGCCTGCTCGTCCCTCACGCGCTTTTCCTCAAACTGCCTGATATATTCCTCAACATCAAAAGAGCCGTGCTTGATTGCGTCAAGTTCAAGTTTGAGCGCGTCACGTTCTGCGGTAATATTCGCAAGTTGTTCTTGTAGTTGTTCAATCTCGTTCATCGTTGAAAAAAAATATAGTGTTAGTAATAAAGTGAATTAATCTTTTGTGCTGTGACATCCCTGCCAGCGATAACGCGATGTGCGATTAGGATGTTTCCTGTTATCCACTCCGTATAGAGTCGGTTTTCATCGAAGCGACTTAGGAATAGCAACGGCATATCTTTGACTTGGTGCTGCTGCTCAAAACTCCTCAGAGCCTCGACAGCTTCACGCATTGCAGTAATAAGCCGCCAGTGTTCCTCGGCTGCTGCTGGCACTTCACGCGTTGCTCGTTCCGTCGCCAGTTCATCGACTTGCGGCTGATCCAAATGAAAGTTTTTGCCGTCCTCATCGGGGAGCCAGGACAGCCCCGGCCACCGTTCAATGATTTCCGACACTTTCGTTATTGCTCGCTCTGCTTTTACTTTGAGCGACTTCCAGGGCAAAATCCTCTGCTCTCGCTCTGCGGCTGTCAGCGACTTGTCAGACCTCACCAGTGCTATACGTCCGTTCAGCTGCTCACGCACCCATGACACCGAGGCAATGTCCTCTAGGCTTGTCGGTATGGTCAGTTCTTCGATGCTGTGCAGTCTGCTAACCGCTACACGCAATGCCGCTTCATCGCGCTGTATTTCAGTACGGGCGGCTTCACGTTCCTTTGTTAAAACTAGTATTTTCATAGATACAAAAAATTTTAATTCGATGCAAAGGTAGAAATGGCTCTACCTGCTTGCAATAGTTTGAGTGGAAACAATGCCGCACTTTTATTTTTCATTTCCAGTGCTTTCAAGTGTAATCGGTAAATAAGAAAAATTTTAGTGTGTTTTGTACTTGATGCCGCTGTCGCTTGCAGGTATCATGGTAATTTAGTATCTTTGTGTCATGCGGGAGACTCCCGCTATTTGATTGTGATTTGCGTGTGACCATCGACACCGCCGGGCGGGCTTCCCTGTCGGGCGGTTTTTTAGTGGGGGGTACTATCATGGTAAATCGTGAAAATTGAAAAAATTAAAAAATCTCGGCAAAGAATCACATTACCGGGAAATTTCTCCGTTTGGGGGTGTAGGGGGGCTATCTTAGGAAATTTGACTGCAAGCGACTACGGACATCGGCCAGTGTGCGTCTATGTCGATCAGGTCACACCGAAACCAGTAACGGTGCTTTCATCGTGTGCATCAATAGATGTTGTCTGCTGTCGTGTGTAATTCTTTCTCCCCTGGGCGAATCAGTCTTAATGAACAACTAGGATATATGATACCTGCGTCGATGGTGTAACAATATAGTTTATAATATAAAATGGTTCAGCTTATAGACCAACACTACTTTTGTGAAACTTTTCTCCTTTTTGTAGATACAAAAAATAAGCTAACTACCTATAAATTAGATAGTTAGCAAAATTTCGTTGTACTCCCGCTGGGAATCGAACCCAAATCTAAGGTTTAGGAAACCTCCATTCTATCCATTGAACTACAGGAGCATCAAGACATCGGCGGGCATGCAGGACATGCCTGCCGATGCTTAGTTTTTCAGTTACTTCCTTGCGGTGGCAAGGGCAGCCTCCTTCTTGTCGCTGCGACGGGCAATCCAGTAAGCCACGGGCGAAGCGATGAACAGAGACGAGCAGGTACCGATGATGACACCGAGGATCATCGCGAAGATGAAGCTGCGGATGCTCTCACCGCCGAAGAACAACATGATCAACAGCACGAGCAGCGTCGTGATAGAAGTCATCATGGTTCGTGACAGCGTGCTGCACAGTGCCTTGTTGAAGGTCGTGTACAGGTCCTGCTTGGGATACAGAGTGCGGTACTCACGCACACGGTCAAATACAACCACGGTATCGTTCACCTGATAACCGATAACGGTCAGGATAGCGGCGATGAAGGTCTGGTCAATCTCCATGGAGAAGGGCAGCAGGCCGTGCAGGTTGTAGAAGCCGATAACGATGAACGATGTGAAGGCAACTGCAGCAAGTGCGCCAATCGAGAAGGCGATGTTGCGGAAGCGGATCAGGATGTACAGTGCCATTGCCAGCAGTGAGAAGAGCACTGCCCAGATGGCCTGACGGGTCATGTCGCTTGCGATGCTCGGGCCGACGGTCTCGCTCGATACGACGCCCACGCTCTCGTTTGACATGCTGAAGTCTTCCTTGGTCATGTTGCCCAGGTCGCTCTTCATACCCTCATAAAGCTTAGCCATGATCTCGTCGTCAACACCCTCGCTGGGATCGTCGATCTTGTAGTTGGTCGAAACGCGAACCTTGGTGTCGTTGTCGATGGTAATGACCGAAGTGTTGGCACCGGGGAACTGCTCCTCGAGCTGTGCATCCAGGGCCTGGGTCTTGACGGGATGGTCAAATTGCACAACGAAGTTGCGACCACCCGAGAAGTCGATACCACGGTTCAGACCGCGAACACCGAACAGGATTGCCATGATGGCGAGCAGTGCCAGAACGATGACCGAAGTCTTCTTGGCAGCACCCATGAAGTTGAACTGTACGTTCTCCATCAGGTTGCGGGTCAGCGGAGTGGTGAAGGTCATCTTGTCGAAGGTGCCCTTGTTCACGAAGTGCTCCATCACGAGGCGTGTAGCAAACACGGCGGTGAAGAATGAGCAGCAGATACCGATTACCAGGGTAACGGCAAAACCGCGGATGGGACCAGAACCCAAGAGGATCAGGATGATACCGGTGATGATAGTGGTCAAGTTGGAGTCGAAGATGGCCGAGAAGGCGTTCTTGTAACCGTCGCTGACAGCGGCCTTCAGGCCCTTGCCGGCGCGCAGCTCCTCCTTGCATCGTTCAAAGATAAGCACGTTGGCGTCCACAGCCATACCGAGCGTCAGCACGATACCGGCGATACCAGGCAGCGTCAGCACGCTCTGGAAGGACGCGAGGATACCCATCGTGAAGAACAGGTTCAGAATCAGACCCAGGTTGGCAATGTTGCCGGCCTGCAGGCCATAGGTGCACATCATGAAGATCATCAACAGGATCAGGGCGATGATGAACGACCTCAGACCCTTGTTGATCGACTCCTTACCCAGAGACGGGCCGATAACGCTCTCGCTGGCCACGTTAACGCGTGCTACCATCTTACCGGACTCGAGCACGTTGGCAAGGTCACCAGCCTCCTCTACGGTGAAGCGGCCACTGATCTGCGAACGGCCACCGTCGATGCGGCTGTTAACGTTGGGGAACGAGTAAACCTGGTCGTCGAGGACGATGGCGATGGCCTTACCGATGTTCTGACCGGTGATGCGGCTCCACTGGCGGGCGCCCTCATCGTTCATGGTCATCGATACCACCTGGCCCTGCAGGTTGTCATACTCGCTGGTGGCGCGGGTCACCACGTCGCCGGTGAGCACGGGCTGCTTGTTCACGGTCTGCAGTGCAACGAGCTGGAATGCCTCGTGTCCGCCCTGCAGCTTCTCGGGCTTAACGGTCCATGCCAGCTTCAGGTCAGCGGGCAGGATAGCCTTGGCGATCGGGGAGTGGATGATGGCGTTGACAGCAGCGGTGTCGGAAACGGGAACATAGCCCACTACGGGCGAAGCGCCCTGGCCGGCAGCCAGTGCCTCAAAGCTGGTGAGCTGGGCAAGGGTCATCTCGTCTTCCTTAGCGGCGGGAGCAGCCTTGGTCTCTGCAGCCTTGGTGCTATCGGTAGCGGCAGCCGTCTCTGCGGTCTGGGTGCTGTCGGCAGCAACAGTGGTGTTGGCCTTGGCCTGGTCACTGAGCTGACGCAGCGCACCGGCGATATCGTTGAGCGTATAGGTCTGGTAGAACTCCAGGTTGGCAGCGCCCTGCAACAGCTTGCGAACGCGCTCGGGCTCTTTCACACCGGGGAGCTCCAGCAGGATGCGGCCTGTGCTCTGCAGCTTCTGGATGTTGGGCTGTACCACACCGAAGCGGTCAATACGGTTGCGAAGCACCTTATACGAGTTGTCAACCATGCCGTTGACCTCGTCCTTCAGGATGCTCTCCACCTCATTGTCGTTGGCATTGGGCTTCTCCTTGATGCGCTCGATGTTGCGGAAGATCTGTGCCAGGTTACCCTCGGGAGCGAGCTTCTTGTACTCCTTGCAGAAGGAGCCCACAAAGTCGTCCTGTGCGGTCTGGTTCTTTGCCACGTTATCGATGGCCTGGTTAAACTTCTTGTCAGGATTGTTGTTCGCGAGAGCGCGCAAGATGTCGGGCACTGAAATCTGCAGTGTCACATTCATACCACCCTTCAAGTCGAGGCCAAGGCCCAACTCTTTCTCACGAACCTGCTGGAAGGTGTAGTAACCAAGGTACACCTTCTCGTTGGCGAGGGAGTCCAGACACTCGTTCAGCGCTGCATTGTACTTCGCGTTGCTGGTATCAACACTCTTGATACCGGCGGCAGCGAGGGCCTTCTGCTCTGCCTTATTCTGGTAGTGATTGCTCACAAACGTGAATGACAGATAGAATGCGCAAATCAGCGCCAGTGCAACTGTAAGGACTCTAATAAAACCTTTAGTTTGCATTTGTTTGAATTGTGAATTATTTAATTAAATTTTGTTAATTTTCGATTCACTTGGCTTTTTCGGCCTGCAAATATACATCATTTTCTTAACGTAAGGCATAATTTTTTCAAGTTTTTAATTTATACCTTATTTATTTTAAGCCAAAAAGGCGGAAAAAGGGGCTTTTTTCTGCCGAAATCGGTAAATTTTTCTTGACTGATGTCCTGATGGGGCCCGCAAAGACCTGGTAGAGAATTGATTTTTTCCTGATATTTGCGTTACACCCTGAGGTCTCCCTGCCCGATGATGCGGCATTGTCCGCCCACGCGGACGATGCCGTCGGCCCCGGCTGTCGTGACGATGACCGACGGGCGTTGCATGGCTTCGCCCTGAAGGAAACGGCAGGTGGCGGGTGGGGTGATGAGCCCCCTGCACTGCAGGTAGTGGGTCAAGGCGGCATTCGCGGTGCCCGTGGCCGATTCCTCGGGGATGCCATAGCGGGGACCGAAGTTGCGCACGTGGGCCGTGTAGCCGTCGGCCGTGAGGGCAAAGGCGTGTACTCCGACCACGTCGAGCTCCAGGCTGAATGCGGCCAGTGCCTCCATGTCGGGACGCATGGCCTGCAGGGCCTCCTGGCTGGCCATCGGCATGATGATGTCGGGCAGGCCGGTGGAGACGATTTCGACGGGCAGTTCGGGCCACTCGGCGGTGGCGGCCATGATGGCGTGCAGCCGGTCGATGTCCACTTTCTTGTCGATGACGCGCGGCGAGGCCATCTGCATCATCACCTGCTCGCCGATCACGACCTCCAGGTCGCCGGCCAGGGTGTGGTTCATGCAGGCGGCCCCATCGGGCAGCATGCCCTCCTGGCGCAGCACGCCGAAGGTGGCGATGGTCGCGTGGCCGCACAGGTCCACCTCGCCCTCGGGGGTGAAGTAGCGTACGGTAAACTCCGTCGGGCCGTTCTGTTGCACAAAGGCGGTCTCGCTGTAGCGCAGCTCGGCGGCCACCTGCTGCATCAGACGGTCGCTGGGGAACGCTCCGTCCATGCCCAGCAGGACTACTCCTGCCGGATTTCCGCCGAAGGCTTGGCTCGTGAAAGCGTCAACAATATAGAATCTCATCATGTCGTCGTTGTCGTCATCTTAGCTGTCGTGATGCCGCTTTTTGGAGGGGGGGCAAACGATAGGGCGGGATTATTTCTTTTTCTTCTTGGAAGAACCGGTCTTCTTGGCCTTCTTGGCCTTGATGTTGAGGATGCGTTCATACTCGCCGGGCTTGTCAAACATCTCCTTGGCCTTGTCGAGGGTGTCGTCGTCCTTGATGGAGTTCTCGACCTGCCCGCGGGTATAGTAGACGCGGTCCATGAGCTCCTGTCCCAGCAGATAGGCGATGTCGCGGCGATGCAGGTCCAGGTCGTGGTCCAGGTCGTGCTTGAGCATGGCCTCGAGGCGGTCAAACTGGGCCGCTGTCGAGTCGTTCATGTAGCCCTCGGCAGTCGCGGTCTTGCGCAGGGCGGCCAGCTGCTGCTCGCACACCTTGTCATACTCGAATTTCTCGGGATTGATAAAGGCCTTGAACTCGTTGAAGATGGTGTCGGTCACCTCAAAGTTGGCTGGACCGGGTATCTCGCCCTGATGCTGGGCCACATAGCGCGTGGCGAAGTCAAAGTCCCAGTGGTCGCGCATGATGTTATAGACGATGCGCTTGAGTTCGCGCGGCTCGATCTTGATGTCGGGCATGATGCCGCCGCCCTCTCTCACCTCACGCCCGTGTGCGGTGTGGAAGACGCGGGCCGTGCTGTCGGTGGTCGTCTTCTTGTAGGAGCCGTCGGCGTTGCGGTTGCCGTAGTCCACTTCCTGGATCAGGCGTCCGCTGGGGATGTAATACTTGGCGATGGTGACCTTGAGCATTCCGTCGTAGGGCAGCGAGCGGGTGGACTGAACCAGACCCTTGCCGAAGGAGCGGTTGCCGATGATCACGGCGCGGTCCAGGTCCTGAAGGGCGCCGGCGGTGATCTCACTGGCGCTGGCCGAACCGCCGTCGATGAGCACGGCAAGCGGGATGTCGGTGTCCACGGGGTCAACGGTGGTCTTGTAGATGCGCTCGCTCGTCTTGTCGCGGCCGCGCATCTGCAGCACCTGCGTGCCCTTGGGTACAAAGTAGCCCACGATCTGGATGGCACCCTCGACGATGCCGCCGCCATTGCTGCGCAGGTCGAGCACGATGTTCTCCACGCGCGGGTCCTTCTTGAGCTCAATCAGGGCGTCACGCACCTGCTGGGCCGACTTGTCGTTAAAGGTGGTCAGGTTGATATAGCCGATGTTGCCGCGCGTCACGCCATAGTAAGGCACTGGATTGACGCTGATGGTCTCGCGGTTGAACGAGAAGGTCTTCACGCTGTCCTCGTCATAGGGGCGCACGACGGTCACCGTCAGGTGGGTGTTGGCCTGGCCCTTCAGCCGCTTGCTCACCTGGTCGCTCGTCCAGTTGGCTGTGCTGTCGCCGTCGATCATGATGATACGGTCGCCGGAACGGAGGCCGGCACGAGCCGCGGGGCTCCCCTCATAGGGGCCGCTGATATAGACCCCCTTCTTGCCGTTGACGGTGCGCTCCATCAGGTAGCTGCCGATGCCGCCATACTCGCCGGTGCTGATGGTCATGAAGTCATCGGTCTCCTTGGCGGGAATGTATTCGGTGTACGGGTCGATGTCGTCGAGCATGGCGTTGATCGCGTTCTCGATGCTCTTCTGGGCGTCGATGGTATCGACATAGAACGTGTTCAGCTCCTTGTAGAGCGTGTTGAAGATGTCGAGGCTGCGCGCCACGGCGCCATCGTCGTTGACCGCCTTGTCTTCGTCGGCAAGGGCGGCAGGAACTGCCAGGGCTGACACCAGACACGCCCAGGCAAGATATTTCAGCGTCTTTTTCATTCTATCATCTAATAAAATGTAATATCAGGGTTTTCAGTGATGGGACCCGATGCCAGCAAAAAAACCGGAAGCTGGCAGCTGCCAACTGAAAACTAAATCTGGCTGCGAAAATACTACTATTCCCCGAATTTCAGCCGTTTTATGGCCCTAAAAATCCATGATGTGATGAAAAAAAGCAAGTTTTTTCAAAAAAATATTGCACAGTTCAATTATTGGCAGTATCTTTGCACCGCATTTTTCGGCAGGTGATGCCGTTGAGATGCTGAAACGCTTCTTTAGCTCAGTTGGTTAGAGCATCTGACTGTTAATCAGGGGGTCCTTGGTTCAAGTCCAAGAAGAAGCGCAAGAGATATTTTAAGAAGAGAGAGGATTGCTTCTTTAGCTCAGTTGGTTAGAGCATCTGACTGTTAATCAGGGGGTCCTTGGTTCAAGTCCAAGAAGAAGCGCCAAGAGCGAGGCTGCGTGAGTAGTCTCGCTCTTTGGTTTTTAACCCCACAGAGACTAATAAACGCTGATTACGCTGATTATCGCTAATTATTTTAATGAAATTCATGTAATCCGCGTAATTCGCGTATCAAAAATCAGGAATGCGGATGCCTAATCTGTTTAATCCGTATAATTCGCCGACAGAAAAAGAATTCCGTTACTGCCCGGATGGCCTTGTCCTTATTGTCCTTATTGTTTTCTTTTTAGTTCTTAGCGTCTTAGCGCCTTAGCGTGAGGCAATCGAGCACGGATGCCAGTTGTGTTTTCTTTACGTGAATTATCGCGAATTATCATTAATTAATTCATTCATGATCAATTGGCTTCGCCGCTAAAGGTTCACGGAAATTATATGTAAAATAAACCGAATGGGTCAACCTTAGCATAATTCGTAGTTTAAAATTGCAGAGTCAATTCGTGTAATTCGAAATAATAAGAATGCGGATGCCAATTAGTTCAATTCGTGTAATTCGTAGTTCATATTCCGTTGCAGTCCGGATGGCCTTGTAATTATTGTACTTATTGTTTTCTTTTTAGTTCTTAGCGGCTTAGCGCCTTGGCGTGAGGCAATGCGCGGATGCCCAAGAAGCAAAAACCTTTTTGTCTTAGTGAACAGCTCTCCCATCCACTATCTTTGTCTTGGCAACTCCATCCCAAATACAGCATTTAACATTTTTTAGGAATCCCCCCCGAATTTTTTTGAGTCGAAAAATAAGAGATACTTGATTATCAGTGTGTTATAAAAGTCCACTTCTGCACCACGAAAAGCGTTTTGACGGAGTTTCAGCTAAACAACTCTGTCTGTTTAGACCCACTTGCACAAATATTTTGTAAATTTGCGACACTGAATAACCAAGTGACACATTATTATGAGACGAATTTTCTTCTTTATCTGCTTGACGCTGGTGGGGGTGATGACCCTCATGGCCGGGGTGCGCGAGGATTTCAAGGCGAACCCTAAGTTGAGCGCCAACAACTACCAGGCCTATCCCACAAGCGGATTTCCCGCCATCACGGCGGCCCCTGAGGGCTATGAGCCTTTCTTCATCAACCACTATGGCCGCCACGGCAGCCGCTGGCTCATCCACGGCAAAACGTACTCGTGGCCCGTCGAAATCATGGAGAAAGCACAGAGCGAAGGCAAACTCACGCGACGTGGCGAGGAGGTACTCCAGATTCTGCGCCAGGTCCTTGATGCCAGCCAGGGACGCCTGGGCGAGCTGAGTGACATCGGGCACGAGCAGCACCAGGGCATCGCGCGACGCATGTACCAGAATTTCCCGCAGGTGTTCCAGGACGGAGCACCCGTGGTAGCACGATCGACCGTGGTCATCCGTTGCATTCTGTCGATGCAGAACGAGGTCGATGTGCTCGCCTCGCTCAACCCGCGACTGCACATCACCACCGACGCCAGCGAGGCGACGATGTACTACATGAACTACCGCGACAGCGTGGCCAGGGCCCTGCGGGCCACGATGATGCCTGAGCTCAAGAAATACCGCGAGAAGTGGGTCAACCCCAAGGGCCTGATGAAGAAACTCTTCAATGACCAGCGTTGGGTGAAAGCTAACATCAGCGACGACGAGGCCCGCACCGGGATGCTCGGCCTGTTCGAGATCGTGGGCAACATGCAGAGCCACCACATGTTCGAGAACGTGAACATGTATGACCTGTTCAGTGCTGATGAAATTTATAATGTGTGGCGCTACAACAATGCCTACTGGTATATCAACTCTGGTGAGACGCCGCTGACGCAGTGCCGCGTGGACTATATGGAAGCCAACCTGCTGCGCAACTTCATCGAGGATGCCGACCGTGCCATCACCAGCGGACTGGCGGCTCCGGGCGCATCGCTGCGCTTCGGCCACGAGAGCGTGGTGCTGCCGCTGTGCTGCCTCATGGGCCTGAATGGCGCCGACTACCGCACCACCGACCTCGAGACGCTGGACCAGCACTGGCAGACCTACAAAATCTTCCCCATGGCCACCAACATCCAGTTCGTCTATTTCCGCAAGGCCGGCAGCGATGACATCCTGATGCTCCCGCTGCTCAACGAGCGCGAGGCCACCTTGCCTGTCCAGACCGATGTCGCTCCCTATTACCACTGGAGTGACGTGCGCGACTACTTTATCGACAAACTTTCACGCCAACCCTTCATCACCACGCAGAAATGAAACGCATCTCCTTATATTTGATTATGGTAGCGCTGGTCGGCTTGACCCTCAGCGCACAATCTCCTAGAAATCAGGTCATCGGTAACTTTGACCGCTCGGCGAGCAACCATTATGCTTATCCCTACGGCACAGACCTGAAGGTGCCCGAGCTCAGCGCTGCCCCGGCTGGTTATGAACCGTTCTATATCGACCACTATGGCCGTCACGGCAGCCGATGGCTGACCAATGCCAAATATTATGAGCGTCCCTGCAAGGAACTCGCCAAGGCCAAGGAGGCGGGTATGCTCAACCTGCAAGGCGAACTCTTGCGCCGGCAACTGACCATGGTCTACGAGACCTCGCGTCACCGTGCGGGCGACTTGAGCGACGAGGGTGCCGTGCAGCATCAGGAAATCGCCCAGCGCATGTTCGATAACTTCCCCGAGGTGTTCGCCGGCGATGCGCGCGTGGATGCCCGCTCGACCGTCATCATCCGCTGCATCCTGTCGATGCAGAACGAGACCATGCGTCTGCGCTCACTCAATCCGAGCCTGCGCATCACCACCGATGCCAGCTACCACGACATGTATTACATGGGCTGGGGCTACGGTGAGGATACGCTGGCCAATGACCTGCGCAAGAGCGTGGATCCCATTTCTGACGACATGTACGTCAAGCACCTGGACCCCAAGCGCTTCATTGCTCAGTTGGTAAATGACACCGCATGGGCTGCCGCCAACCTCAATGGCCGTCAACTCATGCGTGACGTGTTCGACGTGGCCGGGTCGCTCCAGGGACACAACTTTTTTGACGAGATTAATCTGTACCACTACTTCAGCAACAGCGAGATTTTCGAGCTCTGGCGCTTGAAGAACATCTACTGGTACATCCATTGGGCCAACGCTCCCCAGAACGGCAACCGCATGCCCTTCATCGAGCGCGCTCTGCTGCGCGACATGATTGAGAAGGCCGACGAGGCAATCCGCACTGGCGAGCGCGGTGCGTCGCTGCGCTTCGGCCACGAGACCTGTGTGCTGCCGCTGGCATGCCTCATGGAGCTGGACAGCGTGAACTATAGTTGTGACGACCTCGAGACGCTACATGAGCACTGGCAGGACTACAACACCATTCCCAAGGCTTGCAACATCCAGATGGTCTTCTACCGCCTTAAGGGAACAGGCGGTAACAATCCCGATGATATCCTGGTCAAAGTCCTGCTCAACGAGCATGAGGCCAAGCTGCCCGTCAAGCCCGTCACGGGCCCCTACTACCGCTGGACCGACCTTCGTCGCTACTATAACCAGAAACTGGCTACCGCCATCAACTGGAACGTATAAAAGAAAAAGTGCCGCAATTTGCGGCACTTTTTGATTATTAATTAGAGAGGGCGGCTTGATAGACGGCCGTGTATCGTTGGGCGGCGACCGATTCGCTATAGGTGGCCAGGGCGTAGGCTCTGGCTGCTTGGCTCAGGGCGGGCAGCCGGGCGTCGTCCAGGCACCAGGCGATGCCCTGTGCAAAATCGATGCTGTCGCAATAATCGGCCACATAACCGTCCTGCTTGTGGTTGATCATCTCGGGGATGCCACCGACGTTAAAGCCCACACAGGGCACGCCGCAGGCCATTGCCTCGACGATGGTGTTGGGCAGGTTATCCTGCAATGAGGGCGTGACAAACAGGTCGGCGGCGTTGTACAGTTGAGCGATTTCGGCTTCGTTACTCAGGTAATTGATGGGATAGACAGGTAGCGGCAGGGCCTCTTTGACGCTCACAGCGTCACCGCCGAGCACAGCAACACCCAATTTGTCTGGCAGCGTGGGGTGATGCATGCTGATGTGCTCGCAGGCTTCAGCCAGGTAGCGGAACCCCTTGCGCTCATCGGTGATGCGCTGGGCACCGAACAACAGGAGCCGCATGTCTTGGGGCAGGTTGAACTTCTTGCGGGCTGCTGTCTTATCCATGGGAGTAAACACGTCGGTGTCGATGGCATTGGGAATGTTGGTGACCGTGTGGCCCCGGGTCAGGACGCTCTGTCGAGCCAGGTCGGCCATCCATCGGCTGCAGCCCACAAAGGTCACGTTACGGCCCTGATACATCGCCCGCTTGCGATCAAATACACGGCGGGCCCAATCCACGCCGACGTTTTTCAGCATCGGGCATTTCAGGCACTGGGATTGATACTTGTCACACTCGCCCGAGTAGTGGCAGATACCCGTGAAATACCACTGGTCGTGCAGCGTGATCACCACGGGCTTGCCCGAGGCGAGGATGCGTTCCAGGTCGTTCAGCGACAGGTAGCCCTGGTTGACCCAATGCAGGTGGATGACGTCGGCCCAGCGGAACTCGTCCAGCGTGGTGATATCAGAGCCGGCATTGGCGATATCAACCTGGAAGAGATTCTTGCGGCTCAGCCCGTTGGCTAGCCAGATGACGCCGCGCTCCCACAGGAACTTGGCCTTCAGGCGCCAGGACTGGGGGATTGTAGAGACCTCGGGGGCCTCGCTCTTGCGGTCGCGCACGAGCATCCGCGCCTCGACCCCGTTGTGGTTCAAGGCATGCAGCAGCCGGTTGGCGGCGATGGCCGCTCCTCCTGTGCGCTCGGCAGTATTGACAATCAGTACATGCATGGTGAGAACTATAATGCTAAGTCAACCCTCTCTCCACCTTGTTTTACGATTCTGGCGGGATTGCCCACCACCGTACAACCCGACGGAACATCCTTATTGACAACCGTATTAGCACCAATGGTGACGTTGTCGCCAATGGTGATGCCTCCAAACAATGTCGCTCCCGTCATGATGCGCACATTGTCACCAATCACGGGCGCCCCGTTCTTGCCATTTCCCAGCGTCACCAGTTGCAGGCAGTAGAAATCGCGGCCGATGGAGCGGGCATTGAGATAGGTGGCATAGCTGTGCTCAAAGTGGGCTCCTTCACCGATACTTGGACACCAGATGTGCATCGTCCGCTCAGGGGGCATCAGCCACGAGATGAACACCGAGCGATATTCGCCCATGCGGTAATAGAACAGGTTGCGGAATGTCCTTTCCCTGGTGCAGGCCTTGATGAAATTCAGCACCGAGTCATTGCAGTCCTGAACCTTGAGCAAGTCGTTCCTCAACTTGTCTCGATGCATCAGGAACAGAACAATGTGCGGCAACATCCTAATTGTGGATGCCGACAGTATGATGGCTTGTGTGACTGGATTCATGTGCTATTATTTCTTGAAAACCAACAATGATTATTACAAAAGTACAAAAAGTTACATGGATGTAAGTTACATGGATGTAACTTTTTTCTGTAATATTAGGTCTTAGCTCTGTAAATCAGGCGATAAAAAGAGCGGCTCCCAAACGAGAACCGCTCTCAAAACTATAGAATTTGTTTTATTATTGCCCTAGTTTAGAGCTGGGGACCTGCGGCTACCAGAGCCTTGCCTGCCTCGTTGTCCTCGTACTTGACGAAGTTCTTGATGAAGCGGCTTGCCAGATCCTTGGCCTTCTCTTCCCACTGTGATGCGTCGGCGTAGGTGTCGCGCGGGTCGAGGATGCCGGTGTCAACGCCCTCAAGCACGGTGGGCACAGTGAAGTTGAAGTAAGGAATCACCTTGGTGGGAGCGTTGTCGATGCTGTGGTTCAGGATAGCGTTGATGATACCGCGGGTATCCTGAATGGAGATGCGCTTGCCAGTGCCGTTCCAACCGGTGTTCACCAGATAAGCCTTGGCACCGCTGGCTTCCATGCGCTTAACGAGCTCCTCGGCATACTTCGTGGGATGCAGCTCCAGGAATGCCTGGCCGAAGCAAGCGCTGAAGGTGGGGGTGGGCTCGGTGATGCCGCGCTCGGTACCTGCGAGCTTGGCGGTGAAACCGCTCAGGAAGTAGTACTTGGTCTGCTCCGAGTCGAGAATCGATACGGGAGGCAGTACGCCGAAGGCGTCAGCACTCAAGAAAATCACCTGCTTGGCAGCGGGAGCGTGGCTGATGGGGCGCACGATGTTCTTGATGTGGTAGATGGGGTAGCTCACGCGGGTATTCTCAGTCACGCTCTTGTCGGCGAAGTCGATCTTGCCGTTCTCATCGACGGTGACGTTCTCGAGCAATGCGTCGCGGCGGATAGCGTTGTAGATGTCGGGCTCAGCCTCCTTGTCAAGGTTGATGACCTTGGCATAGCAGCCACCCTCGAAGTTGAAGATACCGTTGTCGTCCCAGCCGTGCTCGTCGTCGCCGATGAGTTTGCGGTTCGGGTCGGTGCTCAGGGTGGTCTTGCCGGTGCCGGACAGACCGAAGAAGATAGCGGTGTTCTCGCCGTTCATGTCGCAGTTGGCCGAGCAGTGCATGGCGGCAATGCCCTTCAGCGGCAGGAAGTAATTCATCATCGAGAACATACCCTTCTTCATCTCACCACCGTACCAGGTGTTGAGGATGACCTGCTCGTTGCTGGTCACGTTGAAGACAACGGCGGTGTCGCTGTTCAGACCCAGCTCCTTGTAGTTGTCCACCTTGGCCTTGCTGGCGCAATAAACGGTGAAGTCGGGCTCCTGGTCAAACTCCTCCTCGTTCTGGGGACGGATGAACATGTTGGTCACGAAGTGGGCCTGCCATGCCACCTCCATGATGAAGCGAACCTTCATGCGGGTGTCCTTGTTGGCACCGCAGAAGCCGTCAACTACGAACAGGCGCTTGCCGCTCAACTGCTTCACGGCGAGGTCCTTCAGGGCTGCCCAAGTGGCCTCGGTCACGGGCTTGTTGTCGTTGGGGTAACCGGGAGTGGTCCACCACACCTTGTCATGGCTGTTGGCATCGTCAACGATGAATTTGTCTTTGGGCGAACGGCCGGTGTAGATACCGGTCATCACGTTGATGGCACCCAGCTCGGTCTCCTGACCCTTGTCATAGCCCTCGAGCTCGGGCCTCATCTCCTCGTTGAACAACACCTCATAAGTAGGGTTGTACTGTACCTCGGTAACACCAGTGATACCATACTTTTCTGCTAAGATAGCCTTATCAAATCTAGCCATAATAAATCTTTAAATATAAATGTTTTACGAAATTCCTGTTTTAAAAATCGGTGCAAAAGTACTCATTATTTTATAATGTGCAACGCTAATTAAAGAAATTTTTCCGTAATTATAGCCTCGTTATACTTTTTTAGCACTCGTTTGCTGCATTTTGGTAGGCGAATCTACGGCTTTACCGCATCAATAGGAAATCCTTTTAATCCGTTAAATCCGCCGACTTTAATACACGATTAAATCTTCAGAGAAATCGGTTAGCAGCCGCCGCAGCCACAGTCGCAGCCGTCGCCGTGCTCGTGACCGCAGTCGCCTCCGCCGCAGTCGTCACAGCCGCATCCGCAGCCGTGATGGTGGCGGGGTTGGAGCTCCTCGGGAGTGGCGTCGCGCACGAGTTGCACCTCTCCGCAGTAGCGCACGGTCTCGCCGGCGAGCTGGTGGTTGAAGTCCATGAAGACCTTGTCATCGGTCACGCGCATGACCATGCCGTCGAGTCTCATGCCCTCTTGGGTCATCATCGGCACGATGGCACCGGGACGGATGTGCTCGGCGTCAAACTTGCCCTCAACGTGGAAGATTTCCTTGTCAAGTTCATAGATGAGGTCGGGGTTCTTCATGCCGAAAGCCTTCTCGGGCTCGAGCGTGAAGTCAAAATGGTCGCCCTGCTCCAGACCCATAATCTGGTTCTGGAACTCTTCCAGCAGAGCCACATCAAGCCCGAATACGAATGCGTCGGGATGCTCCTTGGTGAACTTGAACACGCTCGTCTGCTCCTCGCCGTTGACAACAAAGATCTCATACACGAGCTCAACATATTTTCCTGCTTCGATTTTAGCCATTCTTTTTGTGTTGTTAAGTTTTAAATGTTTGTTATTAGTCAATTGTGGGTACAAAGATACAAAGAAGTTTTCACTTTTCGGCTCTTAAATGGCGAATTAAGCGAATTAAACGTGAAGTAGCCATTCAGCGAATTGGCTTCGCTCTATGCCCATGATGCGATAAGTGCTTGTTTTAAAGTTATTTAGGGCTGTGTCGAAGTTCAATATGTCAAATATCGTTTGTCAATGATTGGTTATTATGTAATTGAAAATTAAACACTTAGCGGCTTGGTGTGAGCTTCGTTTGGCAGAATGATCACAAGCACAAGGCTGCCTTCCCGCTTCTCTGATATGCAGAATTTGGGATGGATTATCATGGTAAGGAGCTGCTCGTTTTACCTATAAAAAAGGCCGATTCGTAGAAAAAACTGCAAATTATTGATGAATATTCTTGCATTATTAAAAATTCAACCTACCTTTGTGCGCTAGAAATCAACAGCCGTTTGGCGATGCTGAGGGGTAGCTCCCGCTGATTGCGACCGTTCATGCAACGAGACAGGATATACCCTCGATGGCCAAACAATTGACAGGCTGTGGATTTTGCCGGAAAAACCGCATGTTTGAGATTGCTTGCTAAGATATAAAAAGGTTTTTATTTACTGTGGTTATGAAACCAATGTTGACACATCTCTTGATGTTCACCCTGTTTGTTGTGACAGAGTGGACTGTGTCATGGCCCTGACAACATAAATGTTGGCAGTAGCCACCTGCTTTAATGCGGGAATGAACGACCGTCAAGGTCACCAAATTAAGAACCAACACTAAGAATAATCATTTATAACTCTTTGCATTATCAAGGGCCCGCCGACGATGGCGCGCCCTTGCTTGTTTTTATGGATTGGGCAGTTGCCCCGGGTGACAAAATTTAAAACCTTAGTACTAAAACCTGTCAACTGAAAAAAAAGTACTACCTTTGTGGCGAGAAAAGGTAAATTGAACATGATGACTGATAAATTTGATATGGTGGCGAAGACCTTCCTGGGTCTGGAAGGCGTGCTCGCCGACGAGTTGCGCGCACTGGGCGCCGAGGATGTTACCGAGGGTAACCGCGTGGTGTTTTTCAAGGGCGACAAGGAGATGCTCTATCGGGCGAACTTCGCCTGCCGTACGGCGGTCCGTGTACTCAAGCCGTTCCTGACGCTCCGCTCCGACGGCGCCGATGACCTCTATGAGCAGCTCAAAACCTTTGACTGGGAACAGCTCATGAGCGTAAAGACCACTTTTGCCATCGATGCCACTGTCTATAGCGAGGACTTCACCAACTCGCGATTTGTCACCTATCGTGTCAAGGATGCCATCGCCGACTTCTTCAATGACAAGTACGGCAAGCGTCCCAGCATCCGACTTGACAATCCCGAAATTCGTCTTGACGTACACATCTCGGGTCGTGACGTGACCCTGTCGCTCGACAGTAGCGGTGATCCGCTGTTCAAGCGCGGATGGCGCGTGGCACAGACCGATGCCCCCATCAACGAGGTGCTGGCTGCCGGCATCATCCTGCTGAGCGGCTGGGACGGCAAGACCGACCTCGTGGACCCCATGTGCGGTTCGGGTACCTTCCTCATCGAGGCGGCGCTCATCGGTGCCAACATCGCGCCGGGCGTCTATCGTGACGGCTATGCCTTCCAGCAGTGGCCCGATTATGACGAGGAGCTGTTTGACAAGATTTATAACGACGACAGCGCAGAGCGTGAGTTCACCCACAAGATCTATGGCAGCGACATCGAGGGCAAGGCCATCGCCATAGCACGTGCCAATGTAAAGAATGCCGGCCTGAACAAGTACATCGAGCTGGAACGACGCGACATCAACGACATCGCGCTGGTGCCTGAGGGCGGCACGCTCATCAGCAATCCCCCCTACGGCGAGCGCCTCAACGTAGATGACATCGTTTCGCTCTACCAGGACATGGGCTATAAGTTCAAACACACCTTCAAGGGTTATAACATCTGGCTCATCTGCAACAATGACGAGCTGGCTCATAATGTGGGCCTCAAACCGTCGGTGCGCTACAAGCTCAACAACGGTGGTCTGGACTGCGAACTGCTCCAGTATGTCATCTTCGACGGACGCTATGACGAGATGCGTGAGCGTGGTGAGCACATCCGCAACGAGGGCTTCCGGGCCAGCGAGCGCAGCAAGGGCAACTACCATTCCCGCCGGGTTGAGGGCAGCGAGGACCGTCCTCAGCGCCGTTTCGACGGTGACCGTCGTGGAGACCGCCGCCGTGATGACGGAGGCCGCCGCGGTGGACCGAGGCGTCGTTTCGACGATGACCGCCGTGACGACAAGCCCGTCAGCGACGAGGAGCGCAGGCGTCGTGGCGCGATCGAACGTGACCGCCGCATGATGGCCGATGTGGACAACCGCGACAGGAAGGGACGCTATGATGACGACTTCGATCAGGAGTTCCGCCACACCTCCACGTTCGCCAAGCGCATCCTGCGCGACCGCAAGCCGACACTCGGTGCCGACAAGGAGGTGCCCATCATCCACGGTCGCCGCAAGAGCTGGAAACGCCGTGACCTGGACGAGAACACCGACAACACTCCCACCGACAACAACGAGTAAACAATTGAACACAGGAAAGGCAAGAAGGACAAAACGATTTACCTTTGTCTTTTTTGTCTTTCTTGTCTTTTCAAGCCAGCACGGATGACCGGGAGCGAACATATCAATGAGTATTTCAACGGACGGGCGTTCATGGTGTTGAGCGCCGTCATGCTTGTTGTGACGGCAGCTCTGGCCTTGTCGATGGGCTGTCCGCCGCCATCGGTGGGGGAGAATGGCGCCTTTTTCTCATTCGGCGGCAGCCTCTTTGAGCCCAGTACGCTGTCGGCCTCGGTAAATGTGTTGTGCCTGCTGGCCACCGGGGGCATCATGCTGGCGCTGAACAAGGTGTTCACCTATGTGAGGTCGATGACTCACTTGTTTGTCTCAGCCTTCTTCCTGCTGCAGATGGCAAATCCGCAGGCCCTGGTCGCCCTCAATCCTGGCACGCTGCTGTGCCTGGTGGCGGCCATTGCCACGTTGCCGCTGTTTGCCTCCTTCCAGGACGGGCATGCTCAGCGCAGCATCTTCCTGATTTTTGCGCTGGCAGCGGCTGGCAGTATGTTCCATTATGGTTTTTTGGTGCTGATGCCTGCCTTCTTCCTGGGCTTCCTCAATATGGGAGTGCTTAACCTCAAGGGCCTGCTGGCGATCCTTTTCGGCCTGGTGACGCCGTTTTGGATTGTCCTGGGACTCGGCATCGCGACGCCTGCCGACTTTGTCGCTCCTGCCATCAGCGGAGTCTGGCAACTTGCTGGCGGTATCTGGCCCAATGTGCTGCTGATTGTGGCGGCTGTGACTGCCCTGCTCGGCATCGTACTCGCCGTGATGAATCTGCCCACCATCATGAACTACAGGATGCAGACGCGTGTCTATAACGCATTCTTTGTCATCACGCTCGCCATGTCGGTCATCGCCATGTGCCTCGACTGCCGTGACGTGGCGGTGTTCCTGCCCCTGCTTGGGCTGATGGTGTCGGTCCAGGTGGCTCAGGCTCACACGTTGCGCACCTCGAGGCGCTATCGCTACGTTTTCCTGCTACTGTTCATCGCGGCCTGTATCGCTTCGGCCGCCGCTAACCTGATGATACCGTCATGAAAGTCATCGTTGATAGCCACATACCTCACATCCGGGGAGTGATTGAGCCCTATGCCGAGGTGCTGTATCTAGAGCCTGGCGATATCAACCGTGAGGCTGTGCGCGATGCCGATGCGCTCATCATCCGCACCCGCACCCGCTGCGACGCCGCCCTGCTCGACGGCAGCTGCGTTCGCTTCATCGGGTCGGCCACCATCGGCACCGACCACATTGACCTCGACTACTGCGCTGCCCACGGCATCACCGTTCACAACGCCCCCGGCTGCAACGCTCCGGCCGTTGCCCAGTGGGTCTTCTGCGCCATTGCTGCCTGGATGCGTCAGCGCCATATTACCTCTCCCGCCGGCCTCACCCTAGGCATCGTCGGCGTGGGCCACATCGGCTCTATCGTCGCCCGCTGGGGTAGGGCACTCGGCTTCACCGTCCTTCTCAACGACCCCCCTAGGGTGATAGCGGAGAAAACGGGGATGACTTTTGATACGGTTTTTCTCCCGTTAGAGGAGTTACAGCGCCGTTGTGACATCATCACCTTCCACACGCCCATCACCCGTGACGGCCAGTGGCCTACGTGGCACCTGTGTGACCAGGCGTTCCTCGACGGTCTGGACCATTGCCGCCTGATTCTTGATGCTGCCCGCGGCCCTATTGCCGATAATGCCGCCCTGCTGGCTTGGCACGGCGATGTCGGCCTCGACTGTTGGGAGAACGAACCCGACATTTCCCGCGAATTGCTTGAGAAAGCCATTGTCGCCACACCCCATATCGCCGGCTACAGCGCTGAGGGCAAGCAGCGCGGCACCGCCATGATGCTCGAGGCCTTGAATGATTTCTACGGCTGGGATATTCCTGTCCCGACGATTAACTGCCCCGCCACAGGCGCGGCACAGGTAACCCTTGATGGAATCGCTGCCAGCTACGACATCCTGGCTGACACCGCCCGCTTGAAAGCTGACCCTGACGCCTTCGAGTCCCAGCGCAATAACTACTTCCATCGTCCTGAATATCAGTGAGTTTTTGTCATTTCCTCACGTTGGGTCATGAGGTTTCTTTTTATTATGGCATCCATTTGGTCGGTTGATGAGGCTACCGAAATCGAGAGGAGGCTTGAGGGGTTTTGGTCGAAAAAAGCGGGGGGGGTGTGTTAAAATACTGTTAAATTTTCGTTAATTAGTTGGACCTCAATAGATTAGATTTTTCGTTGAAAATTGGTGCGCGTTGGCAACGCGCAATACTGGACGGTGCGGGCAGCTGGGAGTGTTATTACGTGTCTGACTAGGTGGAATGTGGTCATGGCTTGTTGATTATTTTCTGTCAAAGGTATTGTGTCGGGAGGTGTTTGTCAAGGATAAAAAGATTTGTTTTCATTTTTTAGGGTGGGCTGGGTGATGTGGAAGAAGTTTTTCGGTAAAAATGGGCTGGGGATTTGGGGGAATGTGATTTTGTTACTAATTTTGTATTTCAGAACGAATCATTAACGAACATCAATTAATAACTAAACTTATTACTATCACAATGAAGGAATTGAAAGGAACCAAGACCGAGAAGAACCTGATGGAAGCCTTTGCAGGCGAGAGCCAGGCCCGTAACAAGTACACCTACTATGCCTCTAAGGCTAAGAAGGACGGCTATGTGCAGATTGCTGCCATCTTTGAGGAGACCGCCAACCAGGAGAAGGAGCACGCCAAGCTGTGGTTCAAGCACCTGCAGGGTGGCGCCGTGAAGGGTACTATCGAGAATCTGGAGGATGCCGCCGCCGGTGAGAACTTCGAGTGGACCGACATGTACAAGCGCATGGCCGAGGAGGCCCGCGAGGAAGGTTTCATCGAGATCGCCGAGCAGATGGAAGGCGTTGCCGCCATCGAGAAACTGCACGAGGAGCGCTACCTCAAGCTGTTGAACAACATCAAGGAGGGTATCGTGTTCTCACGCGACGGTGACACCATCTGGCAGTGCAGCAACTGCGGTCACGTGGTTATCGGCAAGAAGGCTCCCGAGATGTGCCCCGTGTGCAACCATCCGCAGGCCTACTTCCAGATCAAGGCCGAGAATTATTGATTTTAGGCTTTAGACCTTAGACTTTAGGCTTTAGACCTTAGATGGTTTGGAGCTATTGCGATTAACAATGGCGGCGAGGAGTGGACTTCCTGGCCGCCATTGGCATGTATAGAGTATTTGTACTTATTGATTGCGTGCTTGGTCACGCCGTTCCTTGAGTTTCTGCTGGATGATGCTTTCCACTTCATAGAAGCGTTCGACCTGATTGGGGGTGAGCACCGTAGCAAACTTGTCGATATACTTCATGCGGATGCTCTGAGCGCGTTGTTGCATTTCAATCTTGCGCTTCTCGATCGCTGCAGCATCACTGCTTGTGCAGGGCTTGATGGGGCGCTTGCGTTCGGCCCACAGGGCGGTCATTTCTTGGCAATAGGCGCGATAGATCGGCTCGAATTTCTTCTGCTGGGCCTCGGTGATATGGAGGCGGTACACGAGTTCGCGCACCTTGGCTTTATAGAGCCGCTCATTGAGCGTTGTACCCTTGTCGCCCTGGGCCATGGCCGTCATGCTGATGACGCTCAGCAGCAGGATGATGCATATCTTCTTTATCTTTTCCATATCATTATCGGGTTTAGTATTCAGGAATCTCTTCTATCTCATAGTAAGGTAACTGGGCCGCTTCCTCGTCGCTCAGGCTGCTCAGGAACTCGTCGATAGGCCCCTCAGTCTGCAAGGTGATGGTTTCGGTCTTGCTGCTCTGGTGGATAACCGACAATCCGATTCCCAGTATGAGCAACGCCACTGCTGCAGCCGATGCTGCCATCATCATGCCCCAGTGCCGTTTCTTTTTTGCCCGGGCCTGTTGCAGGATGGCGTTTTCGGTCATTGTATCAATCAGGTCGTTCAGATACTCCTCACTCTCAGTGTAAGGAAGTCTCTTCCCTATGTCATCTAGTTGCTCGTTCATCTTGTCGAGTGTTCTTTAATGTAGTTTTTAACCTTTTGTGTCGCATAATGATAATTGGTCTTCAGCGATTGAACGGTCTTGCCCGTGATGTGGGCAATCTCATCATAGCTCATCTCGTCGTAGTAGCGCAGATTGAAGGCGATGCGCTGCTGGGTGGGCAGTGTGAGCAGTGCCTGTTGGAACAGGGTTTCCAGTTCATGACCGTCGATTGAGGCCTCGGCCTGGAGCTTCGCTGCCAACGTATCTTCGAGCGAGTCTATGCTCTGGAACAGGCGTGTCTGCCGTCGCAGGTGCTGCAGGGCCTCGTTGGTGGCAATGCGGTAGAGCCAGGTCTGCAACGGCCCGTCGCCCCTAAACGAGTCGATCTTGTCCAGAATCCTGATGCATGTGTCCTGCAAGACGTCTTCGGCATCGTCATGCCCCACAACGATTCGGCGAATGTGCCAGTAAAGCATTTGCCCATACTGCTTCATTAGCCTTTTGAACCCCTCATTGCGGCGCATTGGATCCTGGAGCATCAGTTGAAACGTGCTGTCATCGGTCATTGCTGCCATACTCATAATCAAGATGCAAAATTAAGGTAAAAGTTAAACTTCACAAGTGCTTTTTGTGGTGGGTATTTAACTTTTGCCCCTCTCAAGCATCATTAAAACGTACATAAACTCTAATAAACCGTGCTTATGAGATGGAATGAAATGAAACGACTTTTGCTGTTTTTCAGCATGTTCTTTTTTTTGTTTACTGTGGCCAGCGGGCAGACGTGTGATCCCAGCGGTGACTGTGGCGGTGACACGATTCCAGGCAACTATGACGTGCTGTCGCCGATGGGGCAGTCGGCCGTGGAGATGATTGAGATGGCCGACCGGCTGGAGACGCTTGAGGGCAAGACCATCGCCCTGGTGGGCGGCTCGTTCATGGCCAGCGTGACCCACGTTGAGCTCAAGCGTCTCATCCTTGAGAAATACCCCACCGCTACCGTCTATTTGCTGAGCGAGATCGGTTCGGCCGGACTGTTCCCTGGCCCCAACACCCGCAAACCCCAGGTCGAGCGATTCCAGCAGCGCCTGCTGGAATATGGCGTTGATGCAGTGGTGTCGGGCAACGGCGGCTGCGGCATCTGCACGCCCAAGGAGACAGGCAACTGCATTGCCGCCGAGTATATCGGTATCCCGTCGGTGATGATTGCGGCCCCCGGCTTTGACACCCAGGCCAAAACGACAGCCTATAATAACGGCGTGCCCGTGTTGCGTGTTGCGGTTTATCCCGGCGCGTTTGCCTCTCATACCGAAGAGCAGCTGAAGGAAAACACGCGCAATGTGCTGTGGCCCCAGATTGAGGCTATGCTTACCGAGACGCTTACCCAGGAAGAAGTCGATGAGAACGCTCATCCCGAGCCAGCCGATCCCCAGGCGCCCGTCTTCAGCGGCACAATCGACGAAGTGAACGAATTCTTCCGCGACATGATGTGGAGCGACGGTATGCCCATCATTCCACCCACAAGGGACCGTGTCGAGGAGTTCATGAAATATACCGACTATCGCTGGAACCGCACCATCGCCGTGCTGTCGCCGTCCTACCGTCAGAGCCTCGTGTGGCATGTCGCCGTCAACGGCGTGATGGCCGGCTGCAAACCCGAACACATGCCACTGCTGATAGCCTTGACCAAGGCCATGACCTCGGGCGAATTCCGCCGCACCCTGGGCAGCACCCACGCGTGGGTCCCCTACTGCTGGGCCAACGGCCCCGTGGCGCGCCAGTTGGGCCTGGACCACGGTCAGGGACAGATCAACGAGGCAGCCAACGTCGCCATCGGGCGATTCCTGAACCTGGCGATGCTCAACCTGGCAGGCTACTACGTCAAGCAGGACCGCATGGGCACCTTCGGCTACCCTGTCTCGTGGTGCTTGGCCGAGGATGACGAGGCGTGCCTGAGGGTGGGGTGGAACCCCTATCACGTGCGCCAGGGCATCGACCTGAACGAGAGTGCGATAACTGCAGCATCCACCCTGCTGTGGGGCAACAATATGCCGCCCGCTACTACCGACGGCGAGAAAATCATGCAGCTCCTTGCCTGGGACATCACCGAGCGGTGCCAGCTGGCATTGGGCAGCGGCGTGCAATATACCAACCGTGCCATCCTGATGACCGAGGAGGTGGCCGCCCATCTCAAGGAGACCTACGGCACCGTCGATAACCTGGAGAACCAGCTCATCGCCACGGCCCGTCGCCCGCTCTATGAGCGTGCTTATGCCCACTACTATGCCAATCCCGGCAGTGCCATCGACCCGGACCACACCTCGCTGGAGCAGTATATGGCCCGATTGCAGGAAGAGGAGAACGCCGAGATGACCAATACGCCCGAGTGGTATGCCAGCGACGCGGCCCAGATGCTGACCATCCCCACGATGGAAAAGGGCGCGACGGCATTCCTGATCACCGGCGACCCCTCGCGCAACAAGATACAGACCATGCCCGGCGGTGGCATGTCCACCGTCGCCGTTGAGCTGCCGGCCGACTGGGACGCCCTCATGGAGGAACTGGGTTATGAGCCCCTGCGCTCGTTCTACCTCGAGCCCATCTATGACGAGTTCTATGACCCGCTGACCGAAGTGGAGGAGGTCAATGTGACGCCTGCCCCTGAGTCGGCTCCCGACGGGAAACCCCGCGTGCGCTATTACAATCTGGGCGGCCTTCAGAGCAACACCCCGTTTGACGGCGTGAACATCGAGGTGACGACCGATAGCGACAACAACTCCACTGCCAAGAAGTTTATCCGTGCCAATTAAGCCCCAATGCCGCTACTATGAGACGTAATCATCATCAATACTTGATAGTGCTGTCGCTGGCACTGCTGATGTCGGCCCTCTGGCCGCTCAACGCTGTGGCCGCCGCCCTGCGTGGCGATGTCAATGGCGACGGCAAGGTGACCATTGCCGACGTCACGTCGCTGATCAACGGCCTGCTCGTCGGCAACGCCGGGGGGCTGGGCGACGTCGCCGATGTCAATGCCGACGGCACGGTGAACATTGCCGACGTTACCGCCCTGATCAACCACCTCTTGAGCGGCAGTGAGCTGCTCCCCATTGCGGCCGACCCCGAGGAATTCACCGTGGGCGGCGTCAGCTTCTACATGATTCCGGTAGAAGGGGGTTCCTTCATGATGGGGGCCACGGCAGAGCAGGGCAGTGATGCCATCGACCGTGAGAAACCAGTCCACCAGGTGGTGCTTTCCTCGTTCTACATCGGGCAGACCGAGGTGACTCAAGCCCTGTGGCAAGCGGTGACGGGAGAAACACCCAGTTACTTCAACGGCGGCGATTTGCCCGTTGAACAAGTTTCCTGGGAGGACTGCCAGACGTTTATTGCTGCATTGAACGGGCTGACCGGCAGGCAGTTCCGCTTGCCGACCGAGGCCGAGTGGGAATTTGCCGCTCGCGGCGGCAACATGAGTTGCGGGTACAAGTACGCCGGCAGCAATAGCCTATCCTCGGTGGCATGGTACTCCGGTAACGACTCCTGGGAATCGAAGGGGACGGGCGCCTATGGCACACATCCTGTCGCTACACGCAACCCCAACGAGCTGTTGCTGTTCGACATGAGCGGCAATGTGCACGAGTGGTGCCAGGACTGGTATGGAAACTATAGTTCGGAGGCACAGGCTGACCCGGCCGGTCCCGCAAGCGGGACGATGCGCGTCTATCGTGGTGGCAGCTGGTACTTTGACGAGTGGTTCTGCCGTGTGTCCTTCCGCAACGGCGTTTCGCCCTCCTACCGGAGCTATGGCATCGGCCTGCGCCTGGCCCTGAGCGACTAGATTGCATTCAACTTTACACCAATCAAGCTGACGGGAACTGTTTCTCGTCAGCTTTTTTGTGATAGAGGAAAAGCAGTCTTGAAAACGGCAAAAAACTGATTTTGTGAAAAAAGTGGCACGAGTCTTGCAGTTATTTGCAGGGTTATTACTAAATTTGCCATTTGTAGAAAAAATTATTCACCTTAGAATATTTATAAGACAATGAAAAAAGGATGTATCGGACTTATCGTCCTGGGCATTATCGCCCTCGCTTTGTTTGGCTGGGTAAAGAACGGCTACAACGGACTTGTGAAATCACAGGAGAGCGTTGAGGCTGCTTGGTCCCAAGTTGAAAACGTGTATCAGCGCCGTGCTGACCTCATCCCCAACCTGGTGGAGACCGTCAAGGGCTATGCCAAGCACGAGCAGGAGACGCTCGAAGGCGTGATCGAGGCTCGCGCCAACGCCACCAAGGTCACCATCGACCCGACTAACATGACTCCCGAGGACCTGCAGAAGTATCAGGCTGCGCAGGGCGATGTGACCAACGCATTGAGCAAGCTGATCGCTGTAGCCGAGGCCTATCCCGACCTGAAGGCCAACCAGAACTTCCTGGAGCTGCAGAGCCAGTTAGAGGGAACCGAGAACCGCATCACCGTTGAGCGCAACAAGTTCAACGAGGTGGCTAAGGAGTACAATACCAAGCGCCGTACCTTCCCCACCAACATCATTGCCGGCATCTTCGGCTTTGGCGACAAGCCTTACTTCCAGGCTCAGCCGGGTGCTGACGTTGCTCCCAAGGTGGACTTTGGCACCAGCGAGAAGAAGTAAACGATGGCACTGGCCGATTTCATACCCAGTGAGGGCCAGCGCCGCATCGCTGCCGCAATCACCGCTGCCGAGCGCCACACGACGGGCGAAATCTGCGTCCATGTGACGCCGCGGTGTCGCGGCAACGTGATGAAACGTGCCACCAGGACGTTCAACCGACTGCACCTCTACACCACCAAGCGTCGCAACGCCGTGTTGATCTTTATCGCCTATGAGGCCCGCAAGTTGGCGATTCTGGGTGATACGGGTATCAACGATGTCGTGCCCGAGGGTTTCTGGGACGGCGAGGTCGAGGAACTGACCCGTTACCTCAAGGCGGGTCGGCCCGTTGATGGACTCTGCGAAGTCATCGCCCACATGGGCGAGCGCTTGTCGCAGTATTTCCCCGGCGAACGCGATGATGAGAACGAGTTGAGCAACGAGGTTTCCTTCGATGACCTTGACGACGACGAAATCGATGATGATCACAATGACGAATATGGTAACATGGAATAAATCACTGGCCCGCCTGACGGTAGTCTTGCTGGTCTGCCTCACGGCCTGGAGCGCTGTGGCACAAGTGCCGCAACGGCCCGACCCGCCGCGCCTGGTCAATGACTTTGCCGGCATCCTGGGCGACTGCCAGTGGCTGGAAGATTCGCTGGAGCGCATCGCCATGGAGACCAGCAACCAGATTTGTGTCGTCACCATGGACGACTTCGGCGGCTATGACAAGGCCATGATGGCCTACAGCATCGGCGAGCAGTGGGGCGTCGGCAAGAAGGGTAACAACAACGGCGTTGTCATCCTCATCAAGCCCAAGACCGAACACAGCAAGGGTGAGGCCTTTATCGCTGCTGGCTATGGCCTGGAGGGCGCCATTACCGATGCCACCAGCACTCGCATTGTCAATCAGGAGATGATTCCCTACTTCAAGGAGAATGACTATCTGGGTGGCGTGTGGGCCGGAGCGCAGGTCGTCCGTGATCTGGCTATTGGCGAGTATAACGAGGAGGACTATGCCAATCAGGGTGACGGCGATGACGCCTTGTTCGCTCTGATCATGTTCATCCTCATCTTTGCCCTCTTCTTGTATCTTGCCCACAAGAGCAACGGTAACGGCGGCAACCGCAACAACCGTGACACTGGCACCTGGGGCGGACCCATCATCTTCACCAGCGGCAGCGACTGGGGCCGCGGCGGCTCCTCATGGGGCGGCGGTGGTTCCTTCGGTGGCGGCGGAGGCTGGGGCGGCTTCGGTGGAGGCTCCTTCGGCGGCGGCGGTGGCGGCGGAAGTTGGTGATTTTTAGCCTTTAGCTATTAGCTGTTAGCCTTTAGCCGTTAGCTATTAGCCATTAGCTGTTAGCTGTTAGCCTTTAGCCTTTAGCTCTTTAATCATTAATCATAAGTTCCAAAAGTGTTTAGCTTTTGGAACTTGTTTTACACAAACAGTTGCTTGAGGATGTCGGGGGAGCGGAGGGTGCCCAGGGCGGCATTATGCAGGCGGTAGTAGCTGATGATGAGGTCGAGCATGCGGTTGCGCTCCTCGCGATTGAAGCGGAAGACGACCATGTTGCTGAACGTCATGCGCGACAGCAGGTGGATGACCTGGGCCTCGTCGGGCTTCAGGTGCATGTGCCCCCGCACGGCCGACGGGACAAACACGCCGTCGATCATGTCGAACCAGTAGCCCTGGCGGTAGCTCTCGACATTGGGCTGGATGCCCAGGTGTGCCCCCAGGTGATAGAGGAAGCAGATGTGGAAGTTGGCGATGTGGTCCGGCATCTGTTCCAACAGCTGCACCGACTGCTCGATGTAGCGGAACAGCGGCTCGTTGCCCTCGGGCTCCTGGATGACGTGCGTCAGCAGTTCGCTGATGAACAGTGCGATGGCATTCTTCACCGGGTCGCTGTAGAGCGTTGTCAGCGGGTAGTTGCGACGCAGTTCCCGCAGGGATGCCAGGTCGCGGCCGCTGTGCACATTGGCCTCCAGGTCGATCAGCGACAGGGGCATCAGCAGGGCGTTGCGCATGCGCGCCGCCTGGGTCTTGCCCAGCGGAACGGCAAACGACATCAGCCCGCGCCCATCGGTATAGATGTGCACGATGTTGTGTTTGTCGCTGTAGCGGATGGTGTTGAGCACAATGCCCCTCAGTTTCTCATACATGCCGCTAATTTACTCATTATTCGGCAATCAGCGACTAAATAATGACGAAAAATCGCAACTTTTTGCGCTTTTCGCGAGGTTAAATTTTGTCAATTCAAAAAATAGTTCTAATTTTGCAGTCGCTTTTGCGGAAAAATGCCGCAATTCGGCCCATTCGTCTATCGGCTAGGACGCAAGATTTTCATTCTTGAAAGAGCAGTTCGATTCTGCTATGGGCTACTATTATCAACTAAAAATCAAAGTTTTATATTTAAATTATGGCAAACCATAAATCAGCTATTAAGAGAATCCGTCAGAGCGAGACCCGCCGTCTTCGCAACCGTTATTACAGCAAGACCATGCGCAATGCCGTGCGCAACATCCGCAAGATGACCGACGCCAAGGAAGCCGCCGAGGCTATGCCCCGCGTGACCGCTATGCTTGACAAGCTTGCTGGCAAGAACGTGATCAGCAAGAACAAGGCTGCTAACCTCAAGTCCAAGCTCGCTCAGCACATCAACAAGCTGAACAAGGCCTAATCATTGATTTGGCTTATGCGGTGCCCCCCCGGGGTGTCGCTGTTCAGCTAAGGTATGGCCCATTCGTCTATCGGCTAGGACGCAAGATTTTCATTCTTGAAAGAGCAGTTCGATTCTGCTATGGGCTACCGCCACAAAGCGTTAATGCACACTACTTGTGTGTTAACGCTTTGACTTGTGTAATTATGGCTTGGAGCTGTGGCTGCTGTTCCTTGAGAGGGCAGCGATGGCATCGCTGCATACTGGACAGCACTGCCATATGCGGTGCCGAGACAAGAAAAAGGAGATGGACATTGCGTTCATCTCCTTTTCCTTTGGTTGCCTTGCCCGGACTCGAACCAGGAAATGCGGCACCAAAAACCGTTGTGTTACCATTACACTACAAGGCAATCCTTATGTCATCTGGACGGTTGCCCGCCGCAAATGCGGTGCAAAATTACTGCTTTTTTTTGAATTACAACCCGTTTAGCAAGATTTTTTTGAAATCTCTATTGGTAATCGGGCTATAATTACTTAACAATGAGCAGATAATAGTTCTTCTTTCCCTTCTGGGCCAGAATGTACTTGTCGTTGAGCAGCATGTCGGCGCTGGCAGGCATGTTGGGGTCGGTGAGCTTTTCCTTGTTGACGCTCACACCGCCGCCCTGGGTCAGCTTGCGCATTTCGCCCTTGCTGGGGAAGACGGCAGCCACGTCGGTCAGCAGCGAAATCATCGGAGTTCCCTCGTCGATGGCGCTGCGGGGCACCTCGAACTGGGGCACACCCTCAAACACGTTGAGGAGCGTCTGCTCGTCGATTTTGTGGAGGATGTCCTTGGCCTTGTTCGAGAACAGGATCTGTGAAGCCTCGACGGCCATCTCATAGTCCTCGGCGCTGTGTACCATGGTGGTGATCTCCTTGGCAAGGCGCTTCTGCAGCGGGCGCAGGCCGGGATCCTTCTCCTGCTCGGCGATCAGCTCTTCGATCTCGTCCTGGGGCAGGGCGGTGAAGATCTTGATGTACTTCTTGGCGTCCTCGTCGCTGACGTTGATCCAGAACTGGTAGAACTTGTAGGGCGAGGTGCGCTTCGGATCGAGCCACACGTTGCCGCCCTCGGTCTTGCCGAACTTGGTGCCGTCGCTCTTGGTGATGAGCGGGCAGGTGATGGCATAGGCCTCACCGCCGTTGATGCGGCGGATGAGCTCGGTACCCGTGGTGATGTTGCCCCACTGGTCGCTGCCGCCCATCTGCAGCCTGCAGCCCTCGTGCTCATAGAGGTACAGGAAGTCGTAACCCTGCAGCAGCTGGTAGGAGAACTCGGTGAACGACATGCCGTGGTCGGCGTTGGCGGCCAGACGCTTCTTCACGCTGTCCTTGGCCATCATGTAGTTGACAGTGATGTGCTTGCCGATGTCGCGGATGAAGCTCAGGAAGGTGAAATTCTTCATCCAGTCATAGTTGTTCACCACGATGGCGTGGTTGGGGGCGTCGCTGTCAAAGTCCAGGAACTTGGCCAGCTGCTTGCGGATGCACTCCTGATTGTGGCGCAGCGTCTCCTCGTCGATGAGCTTGCGCTCCTGCGACTTCATCGAGGGGTCGCCGATCATGCCCGTTGCACCGCCGATGAGGGCGATGGGACGGTGTCCAGCGCGCTGCAGGTGCTTGAGCATCATCACGCCCACCAGGTGGCCGATGTGAAGCGAGTCGGCCGTCGGGTCGATGCCCACGTAGCCGCTGGTCATTTCCTTGTTGAGTTGCTCCTCGGCACCAGGCATGATGTCATTGATCATCCCGCGCCATTTCAGTTCTTCTACAAAATTCATCGTTTCAGTAATATCTTATATAGTTGGTTATTTTTCTATTGAACCGCAAAGGTACAACAATTTTCATCAATCATCACAATTTTCTCTCCTGTTTCCCGACTTGGCATCGCTATGGACCGGTTTTTTCATTACCTTTGCAGTCCAATCTTAACGGCGTCTGGCTATGCAATTTGACACATATACCTATGCCTTGTTCCTGCCTCTGGTGTTCTTTGTCTATTGGGGGCTGAGGAACCGTCTCAAGTTGCAGAACCTGTTCCTGCTGTGCGCCAGCTATGTGTTCTATGGCTGGTGGGACTGGCGTATGCTGGGCCTGATTGTGCTCACGACGGTGACGACATGGGGCTCGGCGCTGATGATGCGCGGCGACCGCTCTGGCCGCGACAAGGCATGTGCCACAGCCAATATCGTGCTCAACCTGGGCATCTTGTGCGCGTTCAAGTATTTGGACTTCTTCCGCAAGAGTTTTGTCCAATTCCTGGGACTCTTCGGCGTGAATCCTGACTGGGCCACGATCAATGTCCTGCTGCCTGTGGGCATCTCGTTCTACACCTTCCAGGCCATCAGCTACACCATCGACGTGTATCGCGGCCAAATTAAGGCTACTCGCAACGTGTTGGCCTTCAGCGTGTTTATCGCGTTCTTTCCACAGTTGGTAGCAGGCCCCATCGAGCGTGCCACCAACCTGTTGCCTCAGTTCCTGCGCAAGAAGTCGTTCGACTACGACACCGCTGTGACGGGCATGAGGCAGATCCTGTGGGGCCTGGCCAAGAAGGTCATCATCGCCGACACGATGGGGCGTTGTGTGGACCAGTTGTTTGATAATCCCTGCTACTATTCAGCGACCAGCATGGTCTGGGCCGGCATCCTGTTCGCCGTGCAGATCTATGCCGACTTCTCGGGTTACAGCGACATTGCCATCGGCTCGGCCAGGCTGCTCAATATCCGGCTGCAGCCCAACTTCCGCTACCCTTTCTTCTCGCGGAACATGAAGGAACTGTGGCAGCGGTGGCACATCTCGTTGATGACGTGGTTCCGCCATTACGTCTATTTCCCCTTGGGCGGCTCCCGTCGTGGGCGCTGGCGCACCGCGTTGAACACGATGATCGTTTTCTCGCTGTCGGGACTGTGGCATGGAGCCAACTGGACGTTTGTCGTGTGGGGTACCGTCAACGGCCTGCTGTTGTTGCCGTTCATCTTCATGCCTCGCCGCCAGTTGTCCGACCATGCCACGAGGCGCGACATCCCGCGATGCCTGTTGACGTTCTTCATCTTTGCGATGGTGTTCATCGCCTTCCGTGCCGAGGGCATTCACAGCCTGGGCGAAATCTGCGGCGTGATGCTCAACGGCTCCTGGCAGTTGGTGCCCGACTTCTGGGACTGCATCTACTATATCGTTCCCTTCTTCCTCATCGAGTGGCTAGGCCGCCGTCAGGAATTCCCCATCGAGCGGTTGCCGATGCCCACGGTGCTGCGATGGACCGTCTATTGGGGCCTGCTGCTGGGCATCGCTCTGGCCAGCCTCGACCGGGGTACCCAGTTCATCTACTTCCAGTTCTGACAATTCTCCACACGCTTTGTCTCCAAGTTTCACAATCCTTGGTCTCACGCTAAGTCTTTTAAAACAACTGATTAATCTGATTTTTCTGATGGCATCCGCATCCTTGGTCTCACGCTAAGGCGCTAAAAACTAACAAGAAAACAATAAATACAATAATGACAAGGCCATCCGGACTGCGACGGAATATGAACTACGAATTACACGAATTGAACTAATTGGCATCCGCATTCTTATTATTTCGAATTATACGAATTGACTCTGCAATTTTAAACTACGAATTATGCTAAGGTTGACGCACTCGGTTTATTTTACATATAATTACCGTGAACCTTTAGCTCGGCGCAGCCAATTGATCATGAATTAATTAATGATCATTCGTGATAATTCACGTAAAGATAACACAAGAAATCCACGCTCCTGCCAAACTGGAACGCGGATGCTTCACTAATCTCTAATCACTAATCTCTAATCACTAATCTCTAATCTGCGAGCGACGCGAGCATCAACGCCCCCTGGCCCGCTCTAATCTTAGAGGGTGAGTTGCTAACGTACTGATTGATAATTTATAATTTCGTCGAGTTCACATTGATTATAACAGCCCTGCATGCTGGTATTAAAAAAATGGGATTGGATTTGTGATAATCCAATCCCATTTTTTAATTATGTGTGAATCAAGTGTATCTCTCTTCAACTTACCAAGCCTGGGAGAGCAGGTAGTTGATCAGCTTGGTGACATCACCGATGTTGATGATGCCGTCCGGGTCACAGTCGGCTGCTGTCAGGTCAATGTCGGTGGCATCTTGCGAGAGTATGTAGTTGATCAGTGTGGTGATATCGTTGATGTTGATATTACCGTCCCTGTTCACATCGCCACGGGTGCTGGTGGGACCCTCCTCGGCGTTCTCGTCAAGAACAATCTGCAGCATGGTGGCGTTGCTGGTGGTAACATCGTCTGCGTAGGCTTCAAATGCGTTCACCGTGCCGCTGGCGGCCTTGACGAAGTGGCTGCCGTCTGCATTCAGGAAGTAAGCGTCCTGGATGTCCTTGTGGACAAATTCGCCGACGGTCATGTGGTAGGTGCCGCTGGTGATTGCTGTGGGATCGGGCTTCACGGTCACGTTGGCGGCACTGAACACGAAGGTCTTACCGCGCATGTCGGTGCCGTTGGCGCCGTCATAGGGTGCCACGAAGTAGGGCACATTGGCCTCCAGGGTGTTGCCCATGTAGTCGGCGAGCAGCATGGCATCGTCCTCGGTGTCCTCTTCCTCATTGAAGCTACAGATCCACAGGCCCTTGGCGTCGTCCTTGCTGTGCATCCAGTCGATGGGTGCGCCGTCGGCTGTTACGCTGGTTGCTGCAAAGGGCAGCACCATCGTGTTCCAGCCACCTTCTTGCCCGGCGTGGCGGCCGTTGGTGAACTTGCGCTCATAGCTGATGTTCTCGGCTCTGAAGCGGTAAGGAGCGAAGAAGTCATAGCCGTGATAGAGCACGATGTCGCGCACTGCTACGTTATTCTGGATGACATTCTTGCTTTCAAGGCCGGCAGGAACATATTTCGAGCCCTGGCCGATATAGAACAATGTATTGGGATTCTCGTTAGGAATCAACGATGTCAAGTTGAGGCCCTCAAGGCTCACTGCCACAGCGTTGTCAGGAACGCGGATGCCGTTATAGGCCTTGTAGCCGACGCGGTTACCGTGACCGTCCCAGACCACCATACCGCGGTCAATGGTGTAGTACTTAGACTCACCCGGCTTGACAAGGTTGGTAGTCACCTCGTTCTCGTTGCGGCCGTAGATGTTGAGCGCATAGACCGAGCCGTAGGCCAGGTTATCAAACTCGAAGTAGAACGTCTGAGTTTCGCCAGCGGGGATAATGACGTTCTTGCTCAGATAGGTAATCATCGAGCCGTGGCCGTTCTCGTCGACGATGAACAGCGGGGCCAGGATATAGCGGTTGTATTCGCCCTCGGTGTTGTTGTTGGTTACATCCACCTTGAATTTGATGTGGCTGTCATAGATGATCATGTTCTCATCGGCATTCAAGGCATTGATGTCGACGCTCAGGTTCATGGGATAGACCACACTGCCGGCGATGTTTACTGAGCCCGTGCCGGGAATAGACGGATTCCAGTCGGAGTCGTATGCTGAGAGGTAGGCAGTCTTGGCGCCAGCATTCTTCGGCGTGAAGTTGAAGGTTACCACCTTGGTGCCGCCGGCGGGAATCTCGGCCTCGACCACCGAGGTGTACTGGCTGTACTCGTCAAGCTGCTCATTGCTCACATACAGGAAGAGCCTGCCGCTGAAACGGTCATCGCTGTTGTTCTTCACAGTAACGTTGCACTGCTCGGCTGCACCCACCTTCTCGCCACCAGTAAACTCAAAGTTGGTGGACTGGAGGTCAAGGACGGGATGGTCCTCAAAGGTTACCCAGTTGCCGTCGAAGGTGGCTTTGATGTAGTAGCGGTCGCTCTCGATCATGGGATCCCAGACGTTAGAGCCGGGGATTGAGCTGACAGGAACAATCTTGTAGGTGCCGCTGGTGATACCCTGTCCGAAGGGATAGGTCACTGAAGACTGATTCTCGGGCCAGCTGTCGGTGATGGACAGGTAGCTTGTACCATAATAAGTCTGGGCAATGATGTCCACGAAATTGTCGTTGCTGTCATAGAGGGCAATACCGCGCAGGTACTTGGTGCCGTCATCGATGTGGTCCTCGGCGGTAACCTTGATGTAGCGGCGCTTGTTGAGCTTGAAGGCGCCGTCGTCGCTGCGCTCAAAGGTGCGTGTTCCCGTGTAGTACATGTTGAACACGGTCAATCGGTGGTCCACCTCTTCGGGCTGTCCGCTGTAACCAGGCTGGATACCGATGATGGCGGTTTGGTCGATGTTGTAGCCCTCGGCGCTCGTTACCGAAGCAACGCCACCGCCAGCATAGGGGTTGAGAATTGACAGGACGAAGTAGCCGTCACCAAGTCCGCCCCATCCCCAGTTGATGTGGAACAGGTCGCCGTAGGCATAGCCGTCGCAGATGAAGGAGTGTCCACCTCCCGAGCCGGAGCGGCCGTTATAAATCAAGGGACGGCCCTCGGCCAGTTCCTGATAGATCATGTCTTCCCAGGTGTCCTGCTCATAGTCGCTGCGGTAAACCAGCTTGGCATCGTAGTTGAAGTAATCGTTCAGTGCAGTGGGGATATAGGGGTCGCTTGTGCTAGAGGCATTGACACCATACTGCATGTGGGCAGCACAGCCGGCATAGAGCATGAGCCATGCCACGGCATCCTTCTCGGCCTGCGTCTCGCCGCCGGTGTAGTTGTCGCGCATGTTATCCCAGTCAAAGTAGATGGGATATAGCGGGTCGGTGTCAAAAGCACCATACTCTTCTTGCCAATAGTAAGTCACTAAATAGGAAGGTATCACTTGGCTGCAAGCTATGGGGTGCTTATAGTAGTTCATGATCTGTGCCATCGAAGTGGCAACGCAACCCGTGTAAGCCATTTCGCCGATAGTGTCCCCGTTCTCGTCGATGTCCATGAACTCAGGGCATTGGTCCCAATAAGGGGCACCCTGGTCCCAGTGGCTGGAGATCAGCGGCGAGATGCTGTTGTGAGTGGGACGTGGCGAGTTGAAGCCCTCATTGCCCGTGATGCCGAGCATGTCCAGCTGGGAAATCTGCTGGGCATAGCCCTCGAGCCATGACTTCATGTTGGCGGGCACGTGGTTGGGGTCGAAGTTGCCGTTGTCGACGTAGCCCAGGATAGGCGTCGTGCGGTCGTCACCCGAGACGATGATGTAGCCCTGATTGCCGGTAGTATTAAAGATGTAGTAACTGCAGGACTGTGATGCTGCCTGCTGGCCATTGGCGTTCAGTCTTGGGGTCTGGCTTACGGGAACAGATTGCAGCCTTACGCTTGCACGGTGCTCTTGCATGAACTTACTGGCCGTCTGCAGGGCCTGGCTTGGTGTCACTGGGGCCGCCAGTGCTGTCGCAATGGCGCATAGAAGAGAGGCTAGGAATGTTAATTTCTTCATTTCTAAGTGTTAATGTTGATATTATTGTTAATTAGATAAGCATCACAATAGTGATTGGGTTTGCAAAAATATAAGGTTTTTTGAAAATATGCAATTTTTGGAGCAGAAAATGAAGGTCTTCTGCTCCAAAAATTAAACTTTGTAATGAAAAATGTCGGAAAACTGCGATTTTTTTATCGCAGGATGATGCCGTTTCAGTCGGTAGTGGACTGGTCTTGTTCTTGGGCCTGTTCCTTCTTGCTGTGGACGCGCACCTTGAGTTCGTCAAAGCCGAATCCATAGACACTGTTGACGTTGCTCTGGGTGATGATAGCCCCGCGGTCGGTCTCCTTGATGATGCGGAAGATGTTCACGCTCTCGTGCTTGCGGCACATCACCATGACAATCTTCACGTTGTCCTTGGTGTACCAGCCGGTGCCGTCCAGGATGGTGCAGCCGCGGTGCGCCTCAGAGATGACGTTGTCGGCAATCTCCTTCCACTTCTTGCTGATGATCATGAATTGGACGCTCTGGCGCGTGTTGTTGATCACGCGGTCGGCAGCCACCGAGTAGATGACCATGAAGATAAGACCATACACGATCTTGTCGATGGAGTGGAACAGCAGCCACGAGGAGCAGATGATGAGCACGTCGCAGTACATCATCGTGCGGCCGAACGAGATGGTGCTGTGCTTGGCGACCATCGCGGCAATGATGTCGGTGCCGCCGGTGCTGCCGCCGTGGGTGAACACCACGCCCAGGCCCAGGCCGCACAAGACGGCGCCCAGGATGACGTTCATGAACGGCTGCCCCTCGACAATCGGGGTCGGGAACATCGGCTGGAGGAATCCGATGCAGATCGTCGATATCGTTGCACCGATGATGGTCCTCAGCACGAACTGCTTGCCCACACTGCGGAAGGCGATGCACAGCAGGATGATGTTGATGACGTAGTAGGTCACTGCCACGTTCCACCCCAGCCAGTAGTGGATCAACGACGACAGACCCGTCACGCTGCCGATTACGATCTTCTCAGGCAGGATAAACGCGGTGAAACCGAACGCATAAGTGAACAGGCCCAACGTGATCATCACGTAGTCCTTCACGAAGTTAAGGGTTTTTCTTGTCTTGTCAGTCATATCAATTGATTATTTTTTCAGCCTACAAAATTACTCAAAAAAACTGAAACCGCTCACCTCAACCCCGTTTATTCAATCCACGGGGCCGCTATGAGGAGGCTGGCTCTTAGGATGGAATTGTTGAGGAGGGTTTTCATTGGGTGGGATGTTTTTATTTGTTGTTGATGTTGTCGTGGGTTGGTTGGGAAAAACGGTGGGGCGTTTTTCTTGTCTGAGTTGCAAAGTTAAGGCTTTAGAGGGGCAAAAGCAAGTTTTTGGTCTTGTTTCTTGAGATTTCTGGTCGAAGTTTGGGTCGGTTGAGAAAAACATTTGTACCTTTATGGGCAAAAAGATATCAATTTATTAAAGATTAGACACAATGATTACAAGATTGATTATTTCGGGTCTGGCGGTACTGGTTACCGCTCTGACGCTGGATGGCGTGACTGTAGAGCCCTGGTGGTGGGCTGTGATTATCGCCATTGTACTCGGGTTTATCAACTCGTGCATCCGTCCGCTGGTGAAGTTGCTGGCGTTGCCGATCAACATGCTGACGCTTGGCTTGTTCACGCTAGTCATCAATGCCCTGATGGTGATGCTGTGCTCGTGGATTGTGGGCCCGCACTTCATGGTGGCCAACTTCTGGTGGGCATTGGCTTTCAGCATAGTGTTGACGCTGGTGAACTGGCTGCTGCATGTGTTCTTCCCTGCGAAAAAGAAGAAGTAGGTTTTAGACTTTAGACATTAGACTTTAAGGGATTAGCGGGTGTTTGCACTCGTTGTGAAAATGCGAATTACGCCAATTAAACGATGGCCCCACTCAGTGGATACCGATTCGTTTAATTGGCGTAATTCGTAGTTTGATGTGTCTTATTCGCCCTCGAACTTGATGGCGTTGCGGTTGGTGCTCTCGATGCGGCGGTTGCGCCAGCAGCGGCGGCACAGGGAGACGTACTTGTCGTCGCCGCCAATCTCGACCTGGTTACCGTCGGTGACGATGTTGCCCTGGGCGTCGATGCGGGCGTTGATGATGGTCTTGCGTCCGCAGGAGCAGGTGGACTTGATCTCCTCGATGGTGTCGGCGAGTTCGAACAGGCGCCGCGAGCCCTCGAACATGTGGGACTGGAAGTCGGTCCTCAGTCCGTAGCACACGACATTGACCCCGTAGTCATCGACGATGCGTGCGAGCTGGTCGATCTGCGGAGCGGAGAGGAACTGGGCCTCGTCGATGAGGATCCAGTCCTTGACGACGAGGGTGGTGTCGAACATCTCCTTGAGCATGACGTAGAGGTCACTCTCGGGGTAAATCCATGAGCACTTGCGCTCGATGCCGATGCGTGAGCGTATGACGTTGTCGTTCTCGCGGTCGTCGATGATGGGCTTCATGCACAGGTATTGCATGCCTCGCTCCTCGAAGTTGTAGGCCTGGGTGAGCAGCATGGCGGTCTTGGCGGACCCCATCGTGCCGTATCTGAAGTATAATTTCCCTATTCCGTTCATGTCAATGCTATGATAAAATGCTCGTTGTCAAGTTGTTGCTAAAACAGGTCCGCTCTGAGCGGGACCGACAACAAAGTTACTGTTTTCCTGCCAATCGCCCACAAGTTTCGCAACAAAAAAGTTATTAACACCGATTGGTGGCAGTGTCATCATTCGCCTTGGAATTTTTAATCGGCCTAACGGCCGAGAAATTAAAAAAAAATTTTTAAAAAATTAAACAAGACGACATTATTGTTTCTTCGGGCGAAGCGCGACTCAATCTGCAGCGAATGAATTGTGGCACATCCTCATGCCTCGACGGGGTGGCACAGGGACGGGCTGGGGGTAAAAAAGCGCAATGACGGCTTGCCACAGGGGGCTCGCTGCCATTGCGGTGTCTCGTAGTGGTTGGATCTCGATACTAAGGCCTCGCGTGTGTAGTTGATGGCCTCTGAGTCCAGTCCGCTAACGCTCTAGGGCGGTGCTAGAGTTATTTGTTCTTAGCGCTCTCGGTGGAGATGCCGACCAGCTCGGGGTCGATGAGGATGCGTCCGCAGTACTCACAGACGATCACCTTCTTGTGCATCTTGATCTCCATCTGTCGCTGAGCGGGGATGCGGTTGAAGCAGCCGCCGCAAGCGTTGCGCTGCACGACGACGATACCCAGACCGTTGCGGGTGTTCTTGCGGATGCGCTTGAAGGCGGTGAGAAGTCGCTCCTCGATCTTGTTCTCCTGCTTCTTGGCCTTCTCGCGGAGGGTTTCCTCCTTCTGCTTGTTCTCGGAGACGATCTCGTTGAGCTCGCTCTTCTTCTCCTCGAGGGCATGCTCGCGGTCGGCTACCATATCCCTTGCCTTGCCGATCTCGGCCTTGAGGGCGTCGATGCGTCGTGCTGCCTCGTTCATCTTCTTCTCGGCGAGCTCGATGTTCAGGGTCTGGTACTCGATCTCCTTGGTCAGGTAGTCGTACTCACGGTTGTTGCGCACGTTGTCCTGGTCGGCGGTGTACTTGTCGATCAGTTCCTCGGATTTGGCCTTGATGTCGCGGTTGTTAGCCAGTTCCTGCTGCTGCACAGCTACCTCGTCCTCGTACTTGGCCACGCGCGTCTGGAGACCGGCGATCTCGTCCTCGAGGTCCTGTACTTCCTGAGGCAGTTCACCTCTGAGCGTCTTGATGGCGTCAATCTCGGAGAGTTTCTGCTGCAGGTCATAGAGTGCCTTGAGTTTTTCTTCAACGGTGAGTTCTTTCTTCTGTGTTGCCATAATTTTTTGTTTTCAGTTTCCAGTTTTCAGTTTTCAGTTGATTGCGGAAGCCGCTGTCAACTGACGACTGACAACTGAGAACTATTTATAGATAATTCACTTGGTTTGTCTCGTTTTTTGCAAAAGCGACTGCAAAGGTAGGATTTTTTTTCTGAATAATCTCTAAAAAAATCTCTTTTGTGAAATGCTCGCTCTCGTAGTGCCCGATGTCGGCGACGACGATGCGCTGGCTGTTGTCCAGGAAATCGTGGTATCGCATGTCGGCGGTGACATAGAGCTGGGCTCCGAGCTGGACGGCTTTGTCGAGCAGGAAACCGCCTGCTCCGCCGCACAGGGCTACGCGGCTGACCATGGTGTCGGCATTGCCGCTGTAGCGCACGGCACCGACCTCGAAGGCCTCCTTGACGCGCTTGAGCACCTCGCGTGCCGTCATGGGCTCGATGTCGCCGATGACGCCGCATCCCGCCTGCGTGCTGTCACCGTCGCCGTAGGGGTCCACACGGTTGTCGTCGAGGAAGGTGACTCCCGTCATCCCTATCTTGTCGGCCATGCGGAAGGACACCCCCTGCCAGGCGCTGTCCATGTTGGTATGGGCGCTGTAGATGGTGATGTCGTGCTTGATGGCCATGGCCACGGTGCGCTCCACGGGCGTGCGGCCCATGATCTTCTTCAGGCCCCGGAAGATGAGCGGGTGGTGCGAGATGACGAGGTTGAAGCCACGGTCGATGGCCTCGCTGACGACAGCCTCGGTAGCGTCGGTGCACAGGAGCACTCCGGTGACCTCTGCCTCGGGGTCGCCCACCTGGATGCCCGCATTGTCCCATTCCTCCTGCAGCCTGAGCGGGGCGTACTGCTCGATGGCGTCGGTGATGTCTCGGATAATCATTAACCTAGTGGTTGTTGGCCCTGGTGACTAGAGAAACTAGATGCTCTAGACGTTCTAGATGCTCTAGATATTCTAGATATTCTAGATATTCTAGATTCTCTAGTAGAAGGGGCTAATTGTTGTTTTAGATTTTGCCGTCGGCCTTGAGGCGCTCGTTGTCCACGTTGATGTAGAGCTCGTCGAGCTGCTTCTGGTCCACGGGGCTGGGAGCGTCGAGCATGACGTCGCGGCCGCTGTTGTTCTTCGGGTAGGCGATGCAGTCGCGGATGCTGTCGAGACCGGCCATGATCGAGACGAAGCGGTCGAATCCGAAGGCCAGACCGGCATGGGGAGGTGCACCGTACTTGAAGGCGTTGATCAGGAAGCCGAACTGGGCCATGGCACGTTCGGGGGTGAAGCCCAGGATGTCAAACATCTTGGCCTGCAGCTTGCCGTCATGGATACGCAGGCTGCCGCCACCCACCTCGATGCCGTTGCACACGAAGTCGTAGGCCACGGCGCGCACCTTCTCGGGATGCTCGTCGAGCAAGGGGATGTCGTCGGGGTTGGGCATGGTGAACGGGTGATGGGTTGCCATCAGGCGTTGCTCCTCGTCGCTCCACTCGAACAGGGGGAAATCGACGATCCACAGGCACTCGAACTTGCTCTTGTCCCTGAGGCCCAGGCGGTCGCCCATCTCCAGGCGCAGGGTGCAGAGCTGCACGCGTGTCTTGTTGGCATTGTCGCCGCTCATGATGAGCACGAGGTCGCCGTCGTTGGCGCCCATCTTCTCCTTGAGACGCTGCCAAACCTCAGGCTCGTAGAACTTGTCGATGCTGCTCTTGACGGTGCCGTCGGTGTTGAACTTGACGTAAACCAGTCCCTTGGCGCCCACTTGGGGACGCTTCACGAACTCTACCAGTCCGTCGAGCTGCTTGCGGGTATAGTCGGCGCAGCCGGGAGCGCAGATGGCACCGATATAGTTGGCCTCGTTGAACACGGGGAAGGTGCCTGTGCCCTTGAGCACGTCGTCCACCTCGACAAAGGTCATGCCGAAGCGGCGGTCGGGCTTGTCACTGCCGTAGAGGCGCATGGCCTCGTGCCAGGTCATCTGGTCGAGCTTCTCGGGCAGGTCCACACCACGCACCTTCTTGAACAGGTGGCGTGCGAGACCCTCGAAGACCTCGAGCACATCCTCCTGATCGACAAAGCTCATCTCGCAGTCGATCTGGGTGAACTCGGGCTGACGGTCGGCGCGCAGGTCCTCGTCGCGGAAGCATTTGGCAATCTGGAAGTAGCGGTCAAAGCCGGCAACCATCAGCAGCTGCTTCAGGGTCTGGGGGCTCTGGGGCAGGGCGTAGAACTGGCCCGGGTTCATGCGTGAAGGCACGATGAAGTCGCGAGCGCCCTCGGGGGTGGAACCGATCAGGATGGGGGTCTCGACCTCGAGGAAGCCCAGGTCATCGAGATAGTTGCGGATGAGGATCGCCATGTCGTGGCGCAGCTCGAGGTTCTTGCGCACGGCGTTGCGGCGCAGGTCCAGGTAGCGGTACTTCATCCTCAGGTCGTCGCCGCCGTCGGTGTTGTCCTCGATGGTGAAGGGCGGGGTGATGCTCTCGCTGAGGATGTTCAGCTCGCTGGCGATGATCTCGATCTCGCCGGTGGGGATGTTGGCGTTCTTGCTGGAGCGCTCGGCCACGGTGCCGACAACCTGGATGACATATTCACGTCCCAGGTGGTTGGCCCGATCACAGAGTTCAGCGTTGACCTCATTGTTAAACACGATCTGGGTAATGCCATAACGGTCGCGCAGGTCCACAAAGGTCATGCCGCCCATTTTGCGAGTGCGCTGTACCCAGCCTGCCAGAGTGACGACTTCGCCCACATTGGCCAGACGAAGTTCGCCGTTAGTCTTGGTTCTGTACATTGTCTGTTTGTATTATAGATATATTGTTTGGTTTTTTAGACGATTTAAACATACAAAGTTACTACATTCTCCCCATAATTGTAGCACTTAGCTTCAAAAAAATCGAAAAACGACTGCTTTTCCTTGCCAGGTTTAAAAAAAGCAGTACCTTTGCACCGCTCAAAATGAGTCTAGTTCGGGGTGTAGCGCAGTCCGGTTAGCGCGCCTGCTTTGGGAGCAGGAAGTCCCTGGTTCGAATCCAGGTACCCCGACCGAGGAGAGAAAAAACGCTGGCAGTCAAGTATAAAAACTTGATTGCCAGCATTTTTTATCAGTTAAGCGAGAAATCAGATTCCGCGCAGGAGCTTATCAATCAGGGTGGTCACGTCGTCGATGTTGATCTTGCCGTCGCTGTTCACATCGGCACCGGGAGTCGTGGACTCGCCGCTGAGGAGCATGCGGATGAGAGTCGTGACGTCATCGATGTTGATCTTGCCGTCGCCGTCCACGTCGCCGGGGGTGACTTCGGGAGCGTCAGATTCACCGAACGTGCGCATATTGGTGTTGGTGATAAAGATGTCGTTGAGCGGGTTGCCCAGGGGGCGGCTGATGAAGGCCACGATGTGCATCTTGTCGGTGTTCCAGTCGGCAGGGATGTCAACGGTGAACGTGTTCTTGTAGGTCACATCGCTGGTCTTGTTGAGGTTGACACCAATGGCAGAACCGAGGGCCTGGCGCAGCACGTTGTTGTGCACGTAGTTGTTTTCCAGATTGCCCTGGTTGATCTGCGGAGCCACAAGGCCGTCCTCGGTGAGATAGACGTTGAGCTTGGCGTCCTCGCCCATAATAGCCTCAAAGCCAGGAACCAGGTCTCCGTTGATGGTGACTACTGCCTGGCGGCTGTCGGCGTCAAAGGTACTGTTGATAAATACCGTGGCCCAGGAGGGACTCTGGTTCTCCACATAGTCGAAGAACGAGCTCATCGTAGAGGCTGACAGACCAGAGAGTACACCATAAAGCTGGTTGGCAGCGCTGATGCCCGTCGTGCGATCGAATGTGCCAGTGGGATAGCTGTTAATACCCTGATAGGTGGCGATGGCTTCGCTTTGGTTGGTGGAGAATGGATCTATCGGAGAACCGAAAAGGACATGGACAGCCACCCATGCCACGTCATCGCGCATATTTATCAGATCCACAACATTAGCTGTGCCGACAGGACACCATGTGCAACCGGTCGAGGTGAACTGCTCGACAAGGTGCATCTGACGATCGAAGCCATGTTCAAAGATTGCAAATGTGCTCGTGAATACCACGGGATCCAAGGTCTCACCGTTGACTGTAGCGGGTGTGATGGTCAGTGTGTGGCCTCCAACTTCAAGTTCCTCGGTGTTGAGATCGAAGTTCATCGTGATTGGGGCGCTGGTCAAGGCGACAGGATTGGTCAGGGTGTTGACCAGCACGCCATCGACAGCGATGTTATAGGTGCAGTTGCCAGGGCCGATATCAGTCGAGCCCAGATTGTAGGTTTCAAACGACACGTTCAAGTCATTGCCAACTTTTATCATCGATTTGTGCTCGACGTTGCGTACCCTGATGACGTACTTCGGGAAGTTGTCGTTCTGAACGACGCACTGCAGGCTCAGGTTACCCTTGCTGGACAAGATGACCTGCTTCCAGATGCCGTCCACATAGTGATAACTCGGATAGGTGGTACCCACCCTGAGGACCGAGAGAGGTTTGGCAAACTTGGTTTCCTGCATGTAGTCAAAGCCGATTCTCAGGCTATAGCCCGCGGGCAAATCCCTGAGCTGATAGGGTGTCGCCAGCTGGATCATGTTCCAGCCCTGGGCTGATGCTTCGCAGGGCCATTCGGTCGTCTGGTCCATCAGGACATTGCCGTTAGGCATCACCGGGATGACAAACACGCGGCTGATGGGAGTGGACAGGCACAGGCCCACCCTGAAGGCGACGATTTCGCCGTTGCCGAATGCTGCAAGTTCGTCGGCTGTGATGTCGGTAGCGACAGTGCAGAGGCCCTCAAAGCTGGTATTTCCCCAACCGGAAGTGGCCAGGTCATCGGTCGTGTAGTGACCCATCAGTCGCTGGTTGGGCTCGAGGTCCACAGCACCTGAGGTCAGCGGCAGCAACAGGGCTACCATGAGTAGTGATAATAATTTCTTCATAACGCTGTAATTTTTAATAAGTTGGTTGTTAATGAGTTATGACTTTTTCTATACTTATGGATAGTTGTTTAGAGGATTACAAAGATAATGATTTTATTTGACAGAAAGCGTTCCGGGCGTTTTTTTCTGCTTTTCTGCAGGGAGGAGGGGGCCGCGACTGAGTCGCGGCACGGGGGACCGGGCGGATGGTGACTGGGCGGATGGGGGGCGGCGACTGAGTCGCGGCACGGAGGAGCGGGCGGATGGGGGGATAAAGCTAGCGGGAGACGCTTTCTCAATCCTGAGAGCGTCTCCCGCTGCGGTGTGTACGTGACTCGAACACGCGACCCCCTGCGTGACAGGCAGGTATTCTAACCAACTGAACTAACACACCATGTTGCATTTCTTGCGAAATGTGGCGCAAAGTTAATACAAATGTTTTTAATGTTGCAAATATTTGAGCCATTTTTTCATCAAATGGGCTCATTTTTTTGTAAAAGCGAGTTGCTGGCGCCTATTTGTCGATGACATCGACCCTGATGAGCTCGATGCGCGCGGCTGTTTTCCGCTCGATGGTGAACCGGTAGGGCGGCAGCTCGATGACGTCGCCGACGTTGGGGATGGCTTCTTCCTCGTTGAGCAGGTACCCAGCCAGTGTCTGGTAGTCGTCGCTCTCGGGGATGTCGAGGTGGAAGCGCTCGTTGATTTCCTCGATTTCCATTCGTCCGGCAAACTCGTAGCTGTTCTCGCTGAGTTGCCTTGCCACGAGATTGTTGCGGTCGTGCTCGTCCTCGATTTCACCGAAGATTTCTTCTACCAGGTCCTCGAGCGTCACCATGCCGCTGGTGCCGCCGAACTCGTCGAGGACGATGGCCATGGACCGCTTCTGGTCCATGAGTTGCTGCATCATCTTGCGGGCGAGCAGGGTCTCGGGGGCGAAGAGTACGGGCTTGATGCGGGTCTTCCAGTCGATGTCGGTGACGAAGAGTTCGCTCACCTGGATGAATCCGATGACGTCGTCGATGTTGTCCTTATAGACGACAATCTTGGACAGTCCCGAGCTGGTGAAGAGCTTGACGAGGTCGTCGCGCGTGGTGTCGGCGACATCGACGGTGACGATTTCGTTGCGGGGCACCATGCAGTCCCTGAGTCGCGTGTCGCTGAAGTCGAGGGCGTTCTCAAAGATCTTGACCTCGCGTTCGACCGTCTTGTTCTCGTCCTCGTGCTTGTCGATGTTCTCCTGCAGGTAAGCGTCGAGCTCATCGACGGTGAGCAGCCGCATGCGCGTGGTGTCGATCTTGATGCCGAAGGCCTTCATGAGCAAGGCCGAGAGCCACTCGGTGAAGCGCGAGATGGGGTAGAGCAGGCAATAGACCATGTAGAGGGGGATCGACGCCGTGCGAATCGATGCGTTGGGGTTGATGCGGAAGATGGTCTTGGGTACAAACTCGCCGAAGATGAGGATGATGAGCGTCGCGATGAGCGTCTGCACGAACAGCAGGACGGCCTCGTTGCTGATCTGTCCCTGCAGGGGGATGGTCAGCAGCTGGGCCATCGCCATGGAATAGACGATGTTGGCGATGTTGTTGCCGATGAGCAGCGTTGAGATGAACATCTCGCGGTTGCTGTAATAGACGTTGAGGATGCGGTTGATGATGCCTCCACGCGCCATCTCGATTTCGGCCCTGACCTTGTTGGACGAGACAAAAGCGATTTCCATGCCCGAGAAGAAGGCCGAGCACAGCAGCGCGATGAGCGCGATAATCAGCGGAGATGAGTAACTGGGATCCAAAGCGGTACTATTCTATATATATAATATGGTTGTTATCTAGCGGGTCGTGCCGGCTGGGCGGGTCGGGAGAGTTGAGGCGTGGCCGGCGCGGTGTTGCCGCTTCCCGGGTGAGGCATGCGTTTCTCGTCGATGGGGAAGATAGCTTCGACCTGACGCAGCTTGTAGGTCGTGAGCCGCTCGTTGGACTCGTAGCCGTAGCCCTCGATGACGCGCCCCTGTTTCTCGATGTGGATGAAGGCGTTGCTGTAGAGGCGGTGCTCGTGCTGGTTCCACATGAGTTCGTCGGTGAGGACGATGTCCCCCGAGGTGTTGGTGATGCGCACGTTGCCGGTCAGCGTCCATAGCGACTGCATCTTGTCGAAGTAGGCCGAGTCGCACCTGATGGTGGACACCGTTCTGTAGTTGTTGTCCAGTTCCTCGCAGGTCACCCCTTTGGGGAAGGTCCAGTGTGGCTGGCTGGCCTCTTCAAACATGTTCCACAACGGCGAGGCGATGCGGTATCGGGTGTGTCCCGAGTCGCTGATGACCGTCTGCACGTCGGTGGTGGTCATCGTGGGCACGACCTCGGGGTTGGTGGCATGGCTCACGACGGTGGTGGAGTCGTTCTTGCATCCCGTGAAAGCCGACACCATGGCGGCAGCCAACGCTATGTAGAGCAGTTGTCTCACGCCAGATACCTTAGCGGATGCGGCTCTTCCAGAACCACAGCTCGTTGAAGTTCACGCCCAGGGTGATGTTGAGGTAGTTCTCGGTGATGAGTTTTACCGGGCTGCTCTCGCGGTGCCTCCACTCCAGTCCCAGGTTGATGGTCGTCTTGGTGCCGAGGGCGGGCAGTCCGACACCGATGCTGGCGCCGTAGTCGCGCACGTTGTTGCCGCTGTAGTTCAAGTAGTCGTGGTTATAGAAGGCGCCGGCACGGAAGGACATGGCACCAGCGAAGCTGCCGCGACGGTTGGGGGTGTACTGGACGCCGAGTGCGGCCTTCCAGCGGTCGTCGAACTGCATGGTCTGTGACTCAAATCCGCCGATGGGCAGGTACTTGGCACCGCTCCACTTCTGGAACGTGTAGTCTCCCTCGATGGTGAGTCGGCGGTCCCAGTTGTAGCTTAGTCCGACACCGATTGTCGTCGGCTGCTCGTAGTTGCCCTTCATCGAGGTGTAGCCGATGGTGTCCACCTTGCTGTCCTGGCTGTCAAATACCGTTCCCCAAGTGTTGCCGTGGAATGACTTCTTGGGCTGGAAGGTGGCGCCCACGGTGAGGAGGTCGCGTCCCTTGGAAATCGGCAGGGAGTACTGGAGACCGATCTGCGTGTTCCAGTCCCGCACCTGCATGTTGCGGGTGAAGTAGCTGGACGAGGTCGAGTTGATGAGCGTCGTGTTGATCGTCGAACCGAACAGGTAGGCGATGTTGAAGCCGATGTTCAGGTTCTTGACGGGTGAGTAGCCCACACCGAGGTAGAGCTGGTTGAACCCACCGTTGCCGCTGCGCGACTCCGAGCCGCCCTTGATGTCGCCGCCATAGGCATAGCCCACCGAGGAGTAGGGCAGCAGTCCGAAGGAAGCACCGAGGCCCTTGGCCACTTTGAAATGTCCCGTGAGGTAATCCAGACCTCCACCGAAACTGTATCCCTTTTTGCCGTTCTCCTTGCTCCAGAGGTTGGTCAGGTCGATGCCGACGTCCCAGAGGAACGTGAGCGAGTCCACATCGGCGTAAGAAGCAGGGTTCATCACGTTGACGATGCGTCCGCCCCTCATGGCATATCCCACGCCACCCATCGAGCGCTGAATGCTCGACACGTTGTCGTTGAGCATTCCGTAGCCCATCTTGGAGTAGGGCGTGTAGGCTGTTTGTGCAAAAGCTGTTACGCAGCATGCGACAGCGGTCAGCACGAGTGTCGCTATGATTTTCTTATCGATTCTCATTGGCTTGGTTGTATAATAGGATGCGGTTGAGTCCTTCAGCCGCCAGATGTTCACTGTAGATGATGGTCTTGTCCTCCAACCGGGACTGCAGCAGCCTGCCGTCACCGCCGGTGAGGAAGACCATCAGGTTGGGGTGGGAGAGCCTGAGGTCGTGGATGTAGCTTTTCACCTCACCCAGCAATCCCAGCAGTACACCGCTGCGAATGGCCGTGTCGGTGTCATATCCCACGACGGGCGTGTCACCCTGGGGCTGGACGAGCGGCAGCAGCCCCGTGTGCTCATGGAGCGACTTGAACCGCAGGGACAGTCCCGGAGCGATGTTGCCGCCGACAAAGGCGCCGTCGGCAGTCACCAGGTCATAGGTGATGGCCGTTCCGGCATCGATGACGAGGACGTCGCTGTCAGACTCGAGCCGTCTGGCGATGTTCCACGCCCCGACAGCGGTGGCGATGCGGTCGCGTCCCAGCGTCTGTGGCGTGCGGTAGTCCAGCCGGATTGGCATCGGCGTCTCGTGGGAGAGGTGGATCATGCGCCGGCAGCGCTGTTCTGCTACTTGCTCAATGCGCTGTGCCGCAGGGCTCGAAGCTGTGCTGCAGACGATGGCAGAGTCGGGTTTGTAAGTGCTGATGAACCGTTCCAGCAGGCGCGTGTCGCGGCGGATGAAACGGTTAGTGGCAACGACCTGAGTGCCGATGAAGAAAGCCACCTTGACCGAGGTGTTGCCGTTGTCTATAGTGAGATTACCTTTCATTAACCTGCAAAATTACTCAAATCCTTGATATTAACAAAAAATAATCAGGAGTTAAATCCTATTGCTGATTTTTCTTGGTCTCGCGGTCAATCATCCACGAGGCATACATCTGCATCATCAGTCCTGCCAACAGGAATGCGATCCAGTCGTTGGTTCCTCTCGAGAGGAACATCATCAGGGCGCTGGCGCAGTAGAGAAATGCGCTGGAAATGAGGATGCGGTGCAGACGCTTGATGCGCAGCGACGGTCCGCGGTAAGAGCCCATGATGCGTGCCACCAGGACGATGAGCGCACCGGCGGCAAAAGCCCATCTCATCCACATCAGGTTGATGTTGAGCAGCGGGAGCAGCGCCATCACAGCCATGATGAGCAGTCCGATAATGACCAGGATGTCGGCCCATTTGTTCAGTTTTTCTTGTTCCATCTTATCAGGGGATATCGGTGATGTAAACTTCCTCGTTGACGCGCTTCATGCCGTATTTCTCACGCACGAGGTGCTCGAGCGTCTCCTTGTCGGTGCTGAGTTCCTTGACCTTGCTCTCGTACATGCTGGCCGAGTCCTCAAGGTTCTTGATCTGGCTCTTGAGCTCGTTGATCTGTTTTTGGTACTCGGTGGTGCGCACGAAGCTGTTCTCGCCGGCGAAAATCAGCACCAGGACGAAGCCGACGAAGATGAGCAGGGGCACATTGACCCAGCGGGGAATCCATTTGGGGCGTTTCCAGTTGAAAAGTGACATAATTATCTGAGTATTATCGTTATTATTAGTTGTTTAAATCATTCAGCAGGTTGGGACGAAGGCGTCGTGTGCGCTCCAGCGATTGCTGCATCTTCCACTCGGCGATTTTTGCCGCATGGCCGCTCAGCAGGATTTCGGGCACGTGCCATCCGTTGAAGACCTCGGGGCGGGTATAGACCGGTGCCTCGATGAGTCCGTCCTGGAAAGAGTCGCTCAGGGCGCTCTGCTCGTCGCCGATGGCACCGGGCAGCAGCCTCACGACGGCATCGGCAATGACGGCAGCAGGCAACTCGCCCCCGGTGAGGACATAGTCGCCGATAGTAATCTCCTTAGTGATCAGGTGCTCGCGAATGCGGTAGTCCACGCCCTTGTAATGGCCGCAGAGAATCATCAGGTTCTCCTTGAGCGACAGGGCGTTGGCCATGGGCTGGTCGAGTTGCTCGCCGTCGGGCGAGGTGAAGATGATCTCGTCATAGTCGCGCTGGCTCTTCAGCTCCTCCATGCAGCGAAAGACGGGTTCTATCTGCATGACCATGCCCGCCTCACCGCCGAAGGGGTAGTCATCGACCTTGCGGTGCTTGCGCAGACTCCAGTCGCGCAGGTTGTGGACGTGGATTTCCACCAGCCCCTTGTCCTGGGCGCGTTGCAGGATGGAGGTGTGTAGCGGCGACTCGAGCGCGTCGGGCATCACGGTGAGTATATCTATTCTCATCATAATCAGTTTATCGGTTGTATATCAGTTGTATGATTGTGTTCACATCGGCAATGTTGACCTCGTTGTCGCCGTTACAGTCGGCCACGATGGGAGGACATGTTGACGGGCCTGTGCCCAGCATCATGTTGATGATGAGGTTGATGTCGGCGATGGTGACCTCGTTGTCCATGTTCAGGTCGCCCACCATGAGGTCCTTCTCCTTCTTTTCCATCGCCAGGCTATAGGCGTGGGGGCGCTCGATGGCCTTGAGGTAGATGTTGCCGAAATTGTCAATCACCCTCACCGTGATCGGCTCACGTGAAGTCGAGGCCTGGGCCTTGAACATGTGGGTGTTGGGTGTCGTGGCGTAGTAGTAAGTGTAGTAGCCGGAGATGCTGTAGCGTGTCACATCATAGGCCAGGGTGTGGAAGGGATCCTCGGTGTAGATGCGCTGGCACGGCAACTGCCGGTTGCCCTCACAGATGCTCACCTGCCACCTGGGGTCATAGGAGAACACGTTGAACATCACCACATTGCTGTCGAGCGTGGCATAGTCCACGCGTGACGGATACTCGTTGAGGATGGCGCGCATCGTGGTGTTGGTGCGGTAGAAGTGGCTGACCGTGTTCATGTCGTAGAGGCGCATCTGGCTCTCGCCCGCATGGATGGACTGGTAGGTCCACCGGGTGTCCTCGCCATCGACCGTCCAGCGCAAGTAGCCGGCCGGGCTGCCGTCCTGGTTGATGTGATGACCGCTGGCGGCGCCCGTGTTCCACAGGTTGCCGCTGACGGTGGCGATGTTGTGCTCGGTGATGTGGCTGTAGCCTTGAGGCCTGGCCACGTAGTTGCCATGGGTGTGTCCGCTCATGATGTGGACGTTGTCATACTTGTTGAGCTTGGAGCACAGGGCGGAAGAGTTGTCCAGGCGTGCGTAGTAGCTGAAGGAGGACGAAATGCTCCAGACGGGAATGTGGAGACACACGACTACTGGCGTGTGGTAGTCCACGAAAGTCAGGTCCTTGGCCAGCCAGGTCATCTGCTCGGAGGTGATGCGTCCCTGATAGTTGCGGCTGCCGGCAATCCCCTCGGAGTAATCCTCGCCGGGATAGGCCTGGTTCAGGTAAACGACATCGTCGAGCACCACATAGTGCACCTTGCCCAGGTTGAAACTGTAGTAAGAGGGGCAGACGGCGTCGCGCCACAGCTGTGACGACTTCCAGTCGGTGTCGCTGCCTGCCGGGACGCTCGGGTCGTGGTCATGGTTGCCGATGACGGGCCACAGCGGCATGGGATAGCCGAAGTGGCGCATATCGGCCATGAAGTCGGTGAGGTCGTAGTCGTTCTGGTACCAGAAGACGTCCCAGGTGAGGTCGCCCAGCAGGACGGAATAGATGGGCGTGCCGTCGGCAATCGCTACCTCGTTGTTGAGGCTGGCCAAAAAGCCTTTCTTGAAGAAGGCCCGGTCGCTCATGCGTCGTGCCAGATGGGTGTCGGCTCCAAAGATGACGATGTGCCTGTCGTTGTCCACGCGGCGCAGCTGGAAGTCGTGCACCTCGGCAACGGAGACGTCGCTGGAGGAAAGCGGTGCCCAGAACTGGGGATTGAAGCCATCGGCAAGCAGGGGCTCATAGCCCCCGGGTAGGGTGTAGAAGACGTAGCCGTTCTCCTTGCCGCTGTTCATGGAATAGTGCCCTGAAGCATCGGTGAGAACCACCATATAACCGTCGCTGACGGGGACCCCGGCAATACCCTGACCGTCGCAGGTGATGGTGCCGCTCAGGTTCTGAGCAGCACACCATGCCGTGCCCATGAGCACGAGCAGCATTGTCAGGGATGTCACCTTGGGTATTATCATTATTTGTCTTCAGTTTCGTTGTTTTTGTCCCAGGGGTAGGTGCGCTTGGGGTTGCGGGGGAACCAGCCCTTGCGCACGCGCTCCTGCTGCTGGGCCATCTCCTTGATGCCCCAGAAGCACGAGAATGCTCCCACGCCCATCAGTGCCGATAGCAGCACGTTATTGACTAGCAGTGAACCGAGGCACAGCAAAATGCCGGCAGCCAGAAACACCCACTTGAAGCCTTGTCCGAAGTGGTATTCTCCCTTGATGACGAGGGGGTGGCAGATGCCGATAATCAAAAACGAGCACAGGCCTAGAACCAGCCCCTGCAGGTGATATGTCGATAGAAATTCCATTATGTTGTGTAGATTAATTGCCGCTCATGGGGTCCCTCTCAGGACCACCTCAAAAAATGTCCCGCAAAGATACAATTTTTACCCCACATCACCACGCGAATAATCCTTAAATAGTGTTATTCTTGATTCAAGATGAACACAGTCAAAACAGGGGGCCGAAAGAGAATGCATAAAGGATGAGGCTGCCAAAGAGGTAACTGGCGACATTGGCAAGCAGGGTGGATTTCATGATTTGGCGGTTTGAGTAACGCTTGCGCAGCATGAGCCAGTTGATGAGAGCCTCGATCAGCACCGACAGCACAAAAGCGATGAGGTAAATCAGGCAGAACCCTAGCAGGCCATCGCGGGAACTGATGTCAATCTCGTGGGTGCTTACCCATGGAAACCACACCACCAGAATCCAGCCACCGTTAAGTATCAAGGTTGTGATGATGCCCGCCAGTCCACTGACGAAGTTGCTCAGGAATGCTGCGCCGGTAATGTGCCGGTCCAGGCGCTTCTTGCACAGCCGTTTAGACATTAGCCACGCTTCGAGCAGGATAATCAGTATCATGAATACCCAACCCTGTGGCAGGAAAGCAAAAATTCCAAAGGAAACATTCAGTAGTAGCATGATGCAGTCTTAGGTATTGCTAAATCCTTAGGCTTTTTGTGATGTCGTTCAACAGGCAGAAAGACCGATGGGTCCTATTGCAAGGCTTCGAGGAGGAGGCCGAAGAAGACGTAGGCGGCGAACAGGACGAGGGTGAAGATGATGGTGCGGCCCAGGCAGCCCAGGGCGCTCATGCCCTGCTGGCTCTTCTTTTTCTTGGATTTCTTTTTGGGCTTCTTCTTGGTGTCGCTGTTGCCTGAGAGGCCGGTGTAGCGATAGGATGTGGATGCCTGCTTCATGCGTGTCTTGGGTGGGGGAGGGGTAGATGTGGTCTTGGTCCGCTTGGGAGGGGGCGGGGTGGACGAGGATGCGGTAGCGTCGGCGTCGGCCTTGTCATAACGGGCGGCAACGCGGGCATTGGGCACTGGCTGTCGGGCCTGCAGCAAGCACTGCGGGCAGATGATGACACCGTCATTGGCAATGAGTTGCTCATTGCTGATGTCGAGCTTTTTGCCGCATTTGGGACAGGTCCAGCGCATTTGTTTTTTTAGCCATTAGCCATTAGCCATTAGCCATTAGCCATTAGCCGTTAGCTGTTAGCCTTTAGCCATTAGGTGTTAGGCTTTAGGAAATAGGTTAAAAACGGTATTGAACATTTGTAACCTAAAACCTAAAGCCTAAAACCTAAGGTTTGTTTTATCCCTCGTAGTGGATGATGGCCTTGACAACAACGTGCCACTTGCCGTCGATGAACTCGGCTTCACCGGGACGGTCGGTCACGATGCGAGTGCCGCTGGGAATCTGGATGGCATTGCCGGAGCAGGCACGAATCAGGTTCTCGGCGGGCATCATCAGCGCGAAGCTGTGCACCTCGGGCTTGTCGATGACCTCGAACTGGCCATGCTTGCCGTCAAACGTGGTGAGCACATAGATGCTGTTGCCGGGCTCGAAGGAGTCGCTGACGCGAGTGAAGTCGTCGTTGTCGTCTGGCTTGCTGGTGAACAGGTTCAGCACTTCGCCCTCTTCGTTGCCGTCGGCGGGAACTTCCTCTTCCTCAATTTGGGGAGCCTCCTCGGTGATGGGGTCAGCCTCGATTCCCGGGATTCCGGTTTTGCCGGTCAGGCGAATGGAGAGCGCCTTCATCTGGTTGGCGGCATCGGTCGAGAACTCCTGCAGGTTGACGTTGGTGCGCTCAATCTCACGGGCGAAGGAGCGTTGCATCTCCTTGATCTTGCCGCGATTGCTCAGCGCGGTGAGCAGTGCGCAGAGGCCCAGCAGCGAGCCGAGGATGCCCAGCCACAGGGGCAGGTTGGCGCTGCATGACATGCCGCTGTCCTTCTTGGCGACTGCGGTGCCGGTAGCCCCTTCGTTGCCATTCTCATTCTCGCCCTCATTGACGGCATCGTTATTGCCGCCATCTTGAGGATTCGTCTCGGGAACAGCATTGGCCATTTCAGGATGCTCGGTGATGTAAGCCTGGAATTCGGGCTCAACGAGTTTCCAGATCTGGGGCGACACCAGTTCCTTGAGGTCGTTGATGCTGCCGCCACGGCCTTCTTCCTTCTTGAACTCGTTGTAGATTTTTTCCCACTTGCGGCCCTGACCGCCATAGACCTCGTTGAGGTTTTCCAGCGTGTAGCCCTGCGGGAACTGCGACTTGATTTCCTCGATCTTCTTGCCGAAGCGTCGGTCACAAGCCGTGAAGTGGGCACAGGTGGCGATGCCCTGCTTCCACAGAGCGGGTGCCAGCGGTTGGTCGGCATTCAGTTGTTGCGGTTGCGGTTGTTGCGCCATTGCCGAGATGGCGAGGCAGATGATGGCTGCCATGATAAAAGTGATGCGTTTCATAACTTTTGAAAAGTTTTCAGTTTTCAGTTTTCGGTTGTCAGATTCTGCGGCTGCCGCTGAAAACTGACAACTGATGACTTACAACTAATTATTATTATTGATTAAACTTGCTGATAACGTCGTTGCGCATATTCTTGAGCAGATTGTGCCTGATGACGCCGATGACGGGATAGAAGAAGGGCACGTCCTCGACGATGTCGGTGGCATTGTATCTTCCCTTCAGGAAGGTGTTGATGCCGGCCGTGAGGTAGTTGGCGAGGTTGTCGCTGAGCACGCTCTCGAAGAGGCGCAGCACATTGTTCTCGATGCCGAACTCGTCCTTGACCGTAGCGTCGCACAGGTCCACAAAGAACTGGTTGAACTCTTTGACCTTCTCGACCAGCTTGTCGCGCACCTCGATGGACTCAACCTGAGCCATCGTGAGGTCGTCCTCGCCGAGCATCGAGCAGCAGTATCGCATGCGCTTGACGCTGGTGGCGTTGTAGCGTGCGACGTCGGCCTGGCCCTCAAGCCGCTTGTTCTCGAGCTTGATGCCGCCGCGGCAGGTGATCTGCTTGGGGCACTTGTCCTCAATCTTGATTTCGAACAGCTCGGTGTACTGCTTGCCATAGACGCGCTCGACAATCATCTGGGTGAGCCTGTTGATGCGGCTCATGGACCCGAGAATGTTCAGGATCTTGCTGCCGGTTCCCGAGAAGTAGATCTGCTTGGGCATCTCGTAGTCGCGCTGCTTCATCGCCTGGGCGATGTAGTAGATGATGGCCGAGTAGAAGTACATGAAGATGAGCCTGCGCTGTCCGTCGTTGCGCAGCAGTGCGTTGTAGCTATACAGGTTGCGGTCGATCTCGCGCAGGGTTCTCAGCTCCTCGACGTTCTCGATGGAGAACAGGAACGCGTTGATGTCCTCACTGCGCTTCTGTGCCATGATGTCGGCCAGGATGCTGCCCAGGTAGGCGATGTTGTTGCCCTTGTCGTTCTCGATGAGCTGCTTGAAGTAGCGGGTGTAGTGCTGCAGCAGCGGGTTGTTGTCGGCATCCTTGTCGGTGAAGCCGTCACCGAAGATGGCATTGCCGGCAAAGCGGAACGACGAGATGGCCACCGGTTTGCTGCTCATGCGGTCGCTGGTGGGCTGATAGATCACCGTGTCGCAGGTGCCGCCGCCGATGTCGATCGAGACGTAGCTGCTGCCGGCCACCTCGGCACCGCTGTAGTAGTAGGCGGGCGCGAGGCTCTCGGGGTAGGAGCGCAGGCGGTCGCTGTCGGCTCCGATGTAGGTGTTGAACAGTTCCGTCCAGGTGCGCTCGAGCGTGTCACGGTCGGCGCCGCCCATGCTGACGGGGTAGAAGTAAACGACCTCGGTGCGCCGCAGGTCGGCGTTCTCGAGCAGGGCTTTGGCCTTGATGAGCAACGTCAGCTCGCGCAGGAAGGCCTTGGCCAGGTCGGTGTCGCCTTTCCACTTGAGGTTGGTTGTCACCTCGTAGCCGTGGAAGTAACGACGCTCGTACAGGAACGGGATGTTCACGTCGCTGAACAGGTTGCTGCCCATGCCGCTGTTCTCGTTGCGCGCCAGGGTGGAACGCAGCGGGAAGCCATAGACGTTGTCGATCTCGCGGGGCACGAACTCGACGCGCTGCACCTGCTCGGCATACTCCAGCGAGTGGGGCTTGTGCAGCGAGGCGACGAGCACCTGCTGCGAGCCGTACTCAAAGGTGAAGGGCTGTGAGGGCTGTCCCCGCTCGGCCCACTCGAGGTGGGTGTTGGTCGTGCCGAAGTCCACGGCAAAGATGAGCTCCTTGGCACTGGGGGCATAGGGCTTCCATTGCGGAATGATGACGCCAGTGCAACGGCCCAGGTGGTTCTGGACGCTGACCTCCATATAGTCAAACGAGCCGTCCACGTCATAGTAGGTCGTGCTGTAGCCCGAGTGGGAGCGTATGGCGTCGCGCACGTTCAGACCATCGGTCTTGATGCCGTTCTTGTAGAAACGCAGTGTCGCGCCGCCGTTCTCGATCATGGTGAAGAGTTCGACGGTGTAGTCGTCGTTGGCGTCGGTCTTGACAAACGGGAATATCGAGGTGGACAGGGTGATGCCCATGACACGGCCGGTGCCGCGCCGCTCATCGAAGGTCCACGTGTGGTCGTTGATGGGGAAATACTTGCGAGAGAGCTCGATGTAGCGGTTCTCCCCCTTCTTGACGCGGATGCGCAGGGTCACCATCACGCTGCCGTCGGCAAACTCCTCGATGTCGAGGACGTGCCTGCCGGCAATGGTACCCTTGAGGTAGTCGGTATCAAAATAGGTGAACAGCAAGGGTTTCAAGGGCAGCAGGTAGCCGCAGGTGGGCTGCGGCGTGCGCGGCTTGAGGTTGCCGTCGAAGAAGTGGTCCGTGTCGATGATGCAGCCGCTTCCCAGGCGGACGATGGTGTCGGTCAGGAAGTCGTCGGTGGTGACAAAGGGGTATTGTATCGACGTGTCGGGCAACTTGCGGTCGCTCAAGGGGGTGTTCCCCGCAAAGACCTGAGTGGCGCTGTCCCACTCCTTGTCGATGTAGCGGAAGTGCTCTACGCTGCCGTTGAAGCCGTTGACGAGCACCAGAGGCAGCTCGCTCTTCTCCTGGGGCAGCGTCGGGGTGATGACAAAGTCGCTCTCACTGGCCGCCGTGCGGATGTCGAGGACGCGCTTGTGGTAGAACCTCGCTCCGAGCACACTGACGTCGATGCCGCCGCCGAAGGGGTCGTAGCTGTGCTCCAGCTGCTCCAGCACGGTGCCGGCACGTCCCTCGTCGAGGGCGTCCAGGTTGGGAATGACCGTGGTGAGACGGCGATACAGGTCGGAACGGTTCTGCCGCATGGGCTCCAGGTTCTTCTGCATGTAGGCATATACCTCGCCGCAGTGGATGCGCAGGTTGGGGTAGGCGTTCATCAGCAGGTAGAAGTAATAGACGAAGTCCTCGTCGCGCTGCCACAGGTGACGCGTCTCGCCGAAGAGGCTCACGCCCTGTTCCACCTTGATGGCGTCGATGGTACCTAATGCAGGCGCCGCCATCACTACCGAAGCCGGCGATGTGCCGCCGAGCACCTTGCGGTCCCACATGAGGATGTACCAGTCCTTGAGCATGTCGAAGTTATAGACCTTGTCGCTGCGCAGGAACAGGTCCAGCGTCTCGCCGTAGAGCTTGTGCTTGGGGTTCGCCTTGAGCTGCTCGATGCACTCCTCGCGGTTCCAGCGGATGATGCGGAGATAGTCCTTATGGTTCTCGTAGTCAAAGAACAGCTGTGCGACATCCAGTGCATTGGACACCAGTCGCTCGTTCATGCGTGCTCCCCGCAGGTGGTCGTTGGCCAGTTGCTTGAAAGCATTCTTGACCAGGTCGAGCTGCGCCAGGGGGCTGGGGATGGCGGTGCGCGGGTTCTCGCTCAGTCCGCCGTCGGGGTCCTTGATGCGCGCTATGTCGTCGTCGGTATAGGGGGCATGGGCAATCCAGTCCTCCTCGCCGTTCTTGGTCGTGTTGTTGCTGTATGATAGAATCTCGCTCATATTCTTCTTTTTCTAGATATTCTAGATATCCTAGATGGTCTAGATAGTCTAGATGCTCTAGATATATATGATTTAGTTGATGTTCTCGTAGCGCTCGGTGAAGATGTTGTGGGCGGCCTTGTTGAAGAGGTCCATCAGCTTGAACTCGACCGTCCGTTCGCTGTAGGACGGGTTGTTCTTGCTCAGCTTGTTCATCTCGGCCTTGAAGACGTCATTGTCCACTTTGTAGTGTCCCAGCAGGCGCTTGCGTACGCCCACGCCCTCGATGGCATGTGCCATGTCGATTTCGCCGGGCTTGAACAGTGCCACGCTGCGCATGTTGTCGTTCATCTCGGTGAGCCATTGTGCGTAGCCCAGCAGGAACTGGTCCACCAGGGTGCGGTAGAACTGCGAGGTCAGGAAGTCGCTCTTGATCTTGGGGACATCCTCGGTGAAACCCTGACCGATCATGTTCTTGAAACCTGTTGTCAGGAACAGGAACAGCAGGTGGAACTTGCTCATAGGCTCATAGATGAGCCGGCGGGTGTGGTGTCCCAGCGAGAGGAAGTTCAGGCTCAGGTCATCCTTGTCGAGGGCATACTCATAGGCCGTGGTGGGCAGGGGGTAGCCGTCGGGGTCGCTGAGCTTGTTCTCGGGCTTGCCGATGAAGTCCAGCGGGGCGAGAGCGCCGATGAGCTCGATGAGGTGGGCGTTGTTGCGCTGTCCGTGCTCACCCGGGTCATACAGGTAGGGCTTGCTCCTCACCTGGTCGCCCAGGTAGTAGATGCTGTTGACGTTGCTGTCGTTGGCACCGGTGAGCGTGTTCTTGTAGTAGTATAGGGCGCTCTGGGTCTTGACGATAAAGTCGCTGGTGGCGATGCGCTGGTCCTGCTTGTTGCCCTCCAGGGTGAAGTAGGGGAGCACTGTCAGTCCGCCGATGGGGGCGCGGCTGAGCGCGTCGCGGTTCTCGATGCCCTCGAGGTTGGCCGCCTGGCGGATGTTCTTGACCATGATGGGGAAGCCCGAGGCACCGGTTCCGCCGAAGATGGAGCTGATGAAGAAGATGCGGTCGCCCTGGCGGAAGATGTTGCTGAAGGCCTTGAACTCGTTGCTGTCCTTGATCTCGTTGAGGGCCACGCTGCCGATGTTGGGACTGCCGACGAAGCCGATGTTCATCTTGTTCTCGAGCTGGTAGTTGGCAAACAGGAGCGAGGTGAGCGCCTGGTTGGCCTCGTTCATCGTGTCATAGCCGATGAACTCGCGGAACTTGGCATTCTCGACGGCACCGAGGTTGAAGATGAAGGTGTCGCCCAGGGTGACGCTGGAGTTGCTCATGATCTCGCGCAGTGTCACGATGCGGTTGGCAAAGAAGCCGTCGGCATTGGGATCGTTGCCGTAGAGCTTGCGCCTGATGTCACGGTAGTCGTTGAGCAGAGCCTCGGTGCGCTTGAGGTCCTCGTTGGCCTTGTGCGGGTCGATGATGACGGGCACAATCTCCAGGTCCTTGACCGGCTTGCCGTTTTCGTCCAGAGGACGCACGCCGGCAGCCGAGAGCATGAGCAGTGACTTCAATACTCTAGAACCGGTACCACCGATAGCGAAAAGGAAAAGTCTCATATTTAGTTGTTAGTTGTCAGTTTTCAGTTGTCAGTTTTCTGAACTAGTTAACACTTTACTGCGGGATGGGAGTGTGGCGGCAGTTGCTGCTCCACCATCTCATCGAGAAGGAAGCGATGACAAAGAGTGCTGCGGCAAAGAGTACCGTCTGCATCTCAAACTGGATGGATTCGCCGACGTACATCACGCCATGGGTGGAGAATACCGTGTCGTTGTAGATGTAGCAAATGACGGGGGCCAGCACTGCTACTGCACCCAAGACAGCGAGCCAGTGGTACCAGCGGTCGAACTTCACCGAGTTGATGGCGTAGTAATAGGTCGCGGCACCTCCCCACGAGACGAGGATGGTGAGGGCGGCAATGACGGGATATACATTCAGGTTGAACATCTTGTCGTTGAAACCCTGGCTGAAGTACATCTGTTCGTAGATGTTGAACCCGTCAGAGCATGCGAAGACGAAAAACAACGCTGTCAATACAATCCCGATGATCAGATAGATGAAATGTTTCATATTCTAGTTTTTAGTTGTCTGCTTTATTTGGTTGTTGATACTTAATTATCGTTGAATCTTGATGGTCACGTCGAAGAGGTTGTTGCTGCCGCGCATCGCGTCGAACATGCCGCCCAGCAGCTGCTCCAGACCCAATGTGGTGGTCGAGAAGGAGCCGCCTGTCGAGGTGTCGCTGCTGCATGATGACTGGCGTACCCACTGGGGCAGCTCGTTGCGCAGCGAGATGTGGACTTCGTCGCGGGGACTCTTGAAGTCGCCCAGCAGGGTCATCAGGTGTGTCATGCCGTCCAGGTACTCCTTGTTGTTGGCAGTGACCATGCTGGGGTCGATGGGCTGGATGGAGAGGGTGTAGCCGTCGATGCTCTGCACCTCATAGTTGTCGGCGTTGGTCAGCAGGGCGTCATCCTTGAGCAGTCCGCCCAGGTTCACGGCCATCGAGAAACACAGCTTGCCGGTCTCGCGGTCTCCCTGGCACTTGGTCAGCACGATGCCGTCGCCGTGCCTGACGCGGAAGCGTCCGGCGTTGTTCTCCCACTCGGGCAGCACGCGGCACTCGACCTCGCTGGCGCCCTGGTTGAAGCGATAGCTGTTGGTCACCGTCGGGGCGTCAAGCACGCCGCGGTAGCGCGTGTCCTGTGCCAGCTGGTCGATCACGTCGCTGTCGGCGATGATGACCAGGTAGAAGGGGCGCTTGCCGGTGTAGTTGAAGGGCTGGCCGTTGTAGGGGTAGTAGTTGCCACTGTAGTCACCCATCATCTGCTGTACCACCACGCTCTTGCCCTTGTAGCGGGCAAACACGCGAGTGGCGAGGCTGTTCTCCTCGTTGAAAATCTTGTCCAGGCTGACGCCATGGGTGTCGCGGGGCGAGTAGATGAGGTCGCTCACGAGGACGCTGACGTTGCCGGGCTTCTGAGCCTCCAGAATTTTGTTGAAGATGAGCTGGAAGTCGGTATAGGAAGCGTCTCCGATGCCGGCTGTGCTCTGGTAGATGTCTCGGTCCTTGAGGAACTCGTCCACCGTGTGCTGGTAGGGATAGATGCCGTCGTTCACGATGTTGATTTCCACCTTGCTGGTGGCAGGGAAGTGGTTGATCAGGTCGTTGACGGCCTTCTTGAGCTGTCCGCCGCCGCCACGCTGGTCATAGGGGACCATCGAGCCGCTGCGCTCAAAGTAGATGGTCAGCGAGAGCTCCTGCACGCCGCCATAGGGGCGAGTGTCCCAGTGCATGGGAGGACGCAGTTTGGAGCCGATTTCCTGGATGAGTTCATACATCCGCTTGTGGTCCACCTGTCCGTCGCCAGTGACCAGGTCACTGTACTTGCCGGGGTTGTCGGTCACTATCGAGCATAACGAGTCATAGGCAGCACGGGTCGTGTCACCGCTGACAAGCACTGAGCGCACGGCCTTGTCCAACTTGCCGTGGCCACCGCAGGCCGTGAGCCCCACCGCTATCACGCACAGGCAGAGCAACCATGACGGTAATCGTCTCATATTCTTCATTCTATTGTCGTTTCTGTTTTTTAAAAATGGGTTCATTATTCCATTAAATAGCAAAATTAGTGCCTTTTGCCCCAATACCCTAATAATGCGGTGTTAAAAAATGTTAGATTGCAGTCTCTGCGGGTCATGGGCAAGGCTGCCGCGGTTGCGGTGGTGGCGTACCGTCCGGGCGGTTGTGGTGGCGTAATCGGGGAGTGGGGTGTCGTCACAGCCGTTGACCCTCGTGCTTGCAAGGGATGATGATGCGTTTTAGAAACAAATCTGTAATGAATGCTTTTTTTGGTCTAGGGGAATAATAATTTCGTCTATAATATTTGTTGGTGTCGAGCGGGTTGCTTACCTTTGCAAATAGATAAATCCTTAAAAACGATTGTACTAAAATGGCTTCTACTCTGGTTGAACCCAAACCTAAATATCGCTACCTGGTGCTGCACCTGCTGTGCTGGGCAGTGATTATTGTTGTGCCGATGTTTTTCCATAGCTCCGGCGACGGTTGGGCAGTGGTGATGAACCGTTACCTGCGCTGGCTGGGCAATCCGTTGGCCGATATTCTGGTGTTCTATCTCAACTACCTGTGGGTAGTGCCACGTTTCCTGCTCAAGAAAAGAGACTGGAAGATGTTCGTGTTGCTCAACCTGCTCGTTATCATGGTTGGCCTGTGTGCGATTGATGTGTGGCATTTGTTGGTTGTGCGGCTGCTGCCTGAGCTTCCCAACAATGGGCCGCAGCGGCCTTATGTGCCATTCCCGCGCTACTTCTGGGCCATCTTAACGCTCATCCTGATTATCGCGTTGGCTGTGGCTGTGCGCATGATTCAGCGCTGGCAGCACATCGAGGAGGCACGTCGTGAGGCCGAGGCCGCTCGTGCCGAGGCCGAGTTGAGCAACCTGCGCAACCAGATGAACCCCCACTTCCTGTTGAACACGCTGAACAACATCTATGCGCTCATCGCCTTTGACCAGGAGAAAGCCCAGACGGCCGTGGGCGAGTTGAGCAAGTTGTTGAGGCATGTGCTTTACGAGAACCAGCAGGACTATGTGCCCCTGTACAAGGAGGCCGACTTCATGCGCAACTATATCGAGCTGATGAAGATACGCGTGACCGATAATGTGAAGATTGACGCCAACATCAATGTGCGTCCCGATGATTCCACTCCCGTGGCGCCGCTGATTTTCATCTCGCTCATCGAGAACGCCTTTAAGCACGGCATCTCGCCGCAGGGCAAGGGCGAAATCAAGATAGACCTCAGTCAGGTGGACGGAAACATCACCTGTGAGATACACAACACTTGCTACCCCAAGCGCGAGAACGACAAGAGCGGATCGGGCATTGGGCTGGAGCAGGTGAGCCGTCGCCTGGAACTCATGTACCCTGACCGCTACACGTGGGAAAAGGGCATGACCGAGGACGGCAAGGAGTATTATTCTAAAATCACGATTAAGAAGAATTAGTTTTTAGCTTTTAGCCTTTAGCCATTAGCCATTAGCCTTTAGCTGACAACTGAAAACTGACAACTGCAAACTGAACGACTGACATGATTATCAAGTGTGCTATTGTTGACGATGAGCCGCTGGCGGTGGAACTGCTGGCGAGCTATGCGAATAAGATACCGTTCCTGGAATTGTGCGGCAAGTACAGTAACGCTACCGATGCCCTGCACGGCATCGGCGAGAATCCCGTTGACCTGCTGTTCCTGGACATCCAGATGCCGGAGCTGAACGGTCTGGAGCTGAGCAAGATGATACCCGAGAACACGCGCATCGTGTTCACCACCGCATTCAACCAGTATGCGGTTGACGGTTTCCGTGTCAATGCGTTGGACTACCTGCTGAAGCCCATCAGCTATGCCGACTTCATGGAGGCGTGCAACAAGGCGCTGCAGTGGTTCCAGCTGGTTCAGCAGAGCGAGCAGCCCCATGCGCCCGCTGCCGAAGAGGAGCCGCGCAGCATTTTTGTCAAGAGCGAGTACAAGCTGCTGCAAATCAACCTGGACGACATCCGCTACATTGAGGGCCTGAAGGACTATGTGAAGATCTATACCGAGCAGTCGCCTCACCCCATCCTGTCACTGATGAACATGAAGGCCATCGAGCAGATGTTGCCCGCCTCGCGCTTCATCAGGGTGCACCGCTCGTTTATCGTGCAGAAGAGCAAAATCCGCGAGATCGAGCGCAACCGCATCGTCTTCGGCGACGTCTATATCCCCATCGGCGACAGCTACAAGCAGGCCTTCCAGGACTTCATCAACGCCCGGTAAAGGGTCGGTCAAGCGGGAAATGGCGGTTGCTGCAATGGCATGACGGCGTGTTAGGCACGACATTTGCAGTGACGGTGTTGAAATGTGATTTTTAATATTTGCAGAAATAGACAAAGTTATGGAATTTCATCTGAATGTGAACGGAAAACAGGAAGGCCCGTTTTCCGTCGAAGAATTGGCTCAGCGGGGCGTTAACCCCGAGAGCCAAGTGTGGGCACCCGGCATGAGTGACTGGATGCAGGCAGGTGATGTGCCTGAACTGACCGCAGTACTGCAACGAGCCGAGTTTGAGGCTTCGCAGGCCGCTGCCCGCGCTGCCGAGAACCGTGCGACGATGGGCTTGCCCTATGATCCGCCCTACGACCCGCCGGTAGCTCCCTCCCAGGCCCCGCCCCAGGTGCCGCCGCGTTACCCGTCGGTCGAAGAGCCGAAGAAGAGCGGCTGCACGCCGTGGCTGATTGCTGCCCTGATACTTGTCATCCTGTTTGGCACGATGGTGTTCACCTGCCCTGACGCCGATGATCACAAGGCTGCCATCCAGGAGGTGACCAAGTCATGGGTCGACGACAAGGTGGACGAGAATATGGGTAACATCACGGGCATCAATGGCCCCATCGGTGAACTGATCAACAAGGCGATCAAGGAGTTGACGGGTTTCGGCACCGATAAGGTTATCTCTAACTACCTGGACGTCAAGAATTATGTGGTGTGCTCCGTGGGCCGCATGAACGTTGGCAACGGTGAGTCGAAGATGGTGTCGCTGGGCGCCTTTGGCCACGTGTTCACCTTCGGCAAGGAAGACATCGAGCGGGCATGGACCCAGGCGATGGACGACTATGAAGCCAAGCACCCTAACCTGATTCCCCCGGCTCCTGATCCTCAATATGATGAGGACGACGAGCCTCAAGACGAAGATGACGTCATGCCAGACCCGGGCTTGCTGCCCGACAGCATCATGGGCATTGAGGTGCCCGAGGGCATGGACTCGATGATGAACCAGATGGCCACCGAAGCTATCCGCATGGCCAAGGAATGGGCCAAGCAGCAGATTGACAACCTGGGCAAGTAGTTCCTATTGACCGATTTAACGACAAGGGCTTGGAGTGTTTGCTCTAAGCCCTTGTCGTTGTATGTAGTAGGGTGTCGGTAGCCTATAAGTTACCGTGAGTTCTGCGAAATTATTGATTGTCAATCAGTGCGTTAGCAACTCCCCCTCTAAGATTAGAGGGGGCTGGGGGGCGTTGATTCCCCATGAGTAAATGCTTTGAGGGTGAATCATACTCCTCTGGCGCTACGCGCCACCTCCCCTAAGATAGGGGAGGAACTGAGTATCAGTACTTTATTTTCGTTGAGCTCACGTTAAGTTATCCGGTGCAGGTCCACACGATGAACATGATGATGATGGTAATCACCAGGGTGGGGATGCAACCCGATCGGTGGGGTTGCGGCGTGCCCATGTTAGGAATTCTGCCCCGTCTCATATCTGTCGTGGGCGTGCTGATGTAGATGCTGCGGTGGGGGATGAGGATCTGTCGCGGCCCGCCGTTGTTGTAGGGTCCGATGACCCCGCCGGCCTCAAGCTGGCGTATCAGCTCGGCCGCCCGCTCGTCGGTGATGTGGAAGCGGTCGCGCAGCATCATCGGCGTGATGGCGGTGCAGCCTCTCAGGAATTGCACGGCTTCGTTGTAGAGCGGGTCGCAGTTGGGGACGGGAGGCGGCAGGACGGTGACATCCTCGGCTTCGACGTCGCGCGCCGGGGTGTCAAAGCTGGTGCCGCAGGTGGGGCAGAAGTGTGCGCCCGTGCTGGCCTCGTGACCGCACTTGGGGCAGAAGTGTGCGCCCGTGCTGGCCTCGTGACCGCACTTGGGGCAGTTGATGGTGCGTGAGCGCTCCACTGTCGTGTCCAGCTCGAGCGACTCCTGCGGGACATAGGCATAGTCGCCGATGATCTGCAGTTGGCAGAGGCACTGAGGGCAGATGACCTTGTAGTCATTGTTGATGAGCACCTCGGTGCTGAGTTCCATCTTCTTGCCGCATTTTGGACAGGTGTATATCATAATCGTTATCGTTATTGCTTTGCAAAGTTAATGCATCTTACGCTATCGTCAAAACACTGCAAAAACCGTGCCGTCTATTTTTCCCCTCATGGAAGATAAAAAGCAGCCGCCCGTTTCAGCGGGGTCGGCTGCCATATTTGTTTCAATCTGTGATGCTGTTTAGTACTCGTCAGGGTCGAAAAAGAAGTCATCGTCGTTAGTCGGGTAGTCGGGCCAGATGTCCTCGATGGACTCGTAGGTGTCGCCTTCGTCCTCGATCTCCTGCAGGTTCTCTATCACTTCGAGAGGTGCGCCGCTGCGCACGGCATAGTCGATGAGCTCGGCCTTGGTAGCGGGCCAGGGAGCATCCTCGAGCTTTGTTGCCAATTCAAGTGTCCAATACATAGTTTTTTCTAGTGGTCTAAATTTTTTATGAAGTATCCTGTGTTTTAAAAATTGCGCAAAAGTAATACAAAAATTTAATGTTAGGCGTCTTTATCCCAATAAATTTCCTCTACTTGGTTCTGTATATTGTTAAATCTTGCAAAAACAAAGAAGAAATCGCTCAATCTGTTGAGATATTCGAGCACCAGGGGCTCGACATGTGCTGTCCGGGCGAGTGTCACGACGCGGCGCTCGGCGCGGCGTGTGATGGTGCGGCAGCGGTCGGCTTGGGCCGACAGGCGTGAGCCGCCGGGCAGGATGAATCCGCGCATGGGCGGCAGTTCGACGCTCATCTTGTCCATCTTTTGCTCCAGTGCCGTCACATCGTCCTGGGTGAGGCCATAGAGCGAGGCGTCCTCGCGGTCGTTGGCCAGATAGGCGCCGATGTTGAAGAGCTTGTTCTGAGCCTTGCGCAGCAGGGCGATCACGTCCTGGTCATCGAGTTTGGTGCTGTGGAGCAGCACGCCGATGTTGCTGTTGAGTTCATCGACGGTGCCATAGGCCTCGACTCTCACGTCATCCTTGCTCACACGGTTGCCGCTCACGAGCGACGTCATGCCGGCATCGCCGGTGCGGGTATAAACTTTTCCGTTCATAGTGTTGTATTCTTGTTATATTGTTGTGTTGTCATATTCTTAACGGACAAAGCCCGATAATGTTATATTCCATAGCAAGAAACGTGCCATTACATCTGTGACTGACGTAATGGCACATTATTTCTGGTTTGTGACGAGGCCTTAGAACCTGAAGAAGTCGCAGTAGATGATGGCTACAGCCCATTCATAGGGGCGGGCATCGCAATAGCCGAGCGTCTTGGAGTCCTTTGTCATGTCAATGCGCCCTCCACCCTTCACATCAGCGACAGGGTTGATTGATCCGGGAGCATAAATCGTGCCTCCTGACGATACCGTAGCCAGCTTATTGCCATTGCGGTCATAGATGTCACCCATATTGATCCGGCCAATCGTGAAGCCCGAAGCGTCCTTGATATCACCACTGCCGCCTTCGGGCAATTGTCCGATCTTTTTGTGGGCCCAATTATAGACCGCGCCAGTGCCGTCAACGTAGCCTCTGTTGCCGTTTTTCTCGATAGTCCATTCCTGTGATTTTCTTTCTGCTTCACGTTGAGCCGCGGCTTGCCTGCGCTCTTCATCCACACGCTTTCTTTCCTTCTTGCAATAGGCCAAGAGGTCGGCGACTTGCTCCTTGGTATTCATGATGCCGAAGGTCATGAATGCGGCTATCTGCCTATCGATGCCTTTGACATTGGCAATTCTGAACCGTTCCATCGTCACAAGGCCAGAAGTGTTGTCAACATGTGCGATGACCTCGCCATCCATCACCACGTCACCATCCAGACCGACGGTGAGGTAGGGGGTGCAGCCGCGGCAGTTGACAACACCATTGTTCAGCAGTTCGGCGACCTTTTTACCGTCATTCCTGATGACCTCGCCGTTGTCCGTAATGGTGTAGGTTATGTTCTGACCCGCCAGTTCTCCATCTGTGTAGAGTTCGTCAAGGGTAATTAAATGTTTCTTGCTATTGTAGGAGCCCCGATGTTCATCCCTATAATAGAAATCGTGGTCACCTTTGGCCTGTTTGACCTTTTTCTCAACCTTTTCTTTGGTCTCCTTGGCTTTCTTGATGATGCCGCCAAATTGAGCCTGTGCCGGCAAGCAACACAGCAGAGTGAGCATCACTACTATTAATCCGGTCTTTTTCATCGTCTTTCAGCTTTTTATGGTTAGTATTGTTGTTGCAGCAAAATTACTAAAATTTGGGAATATAAGTCCTTCTTCGTTAAATTAAAGCAGGATGGCAGCAGCGAGGGTGATGACGGCGATGGCCATCACCACGATAGCGGCAGCAAATATCAGCAATGTACTCATCGTTGCCATACCCGCAAAGGTACGACATAATCTCCAGAGCATCAAAAATTAATCAACACAAATGGCCACGAATGATCATATATTTAATGGTCATTCGTGGTCATTCGCGTTAATTCCTTTTCTGGCGATTTGTGCTCTAGAACTCGATGCCTAGTTTGATGGAGAGGCAGTGGTAGGGGTTGTTTTGCTCGTTGCTGCCCTTGTGGTGCCAGATGGCGGTGTTGTTGATTGTAACGACAGCAATGTCGGTACTCTGCATGCTGTAGCCCAGTGATGCGTTGATGGCGAGCTTGTCTGTCAGGCCCATTCGGCATCCCAGCGAGGGGTTGAACATGAGTCCATAGGCTTTGTTTCCCAAGGTGTAGCCTATGCGGCAATCCAGATAAGGCGAGAATTTGCCCTTCAACAGGTCGAAGCGAACGTCGGCAAACACGGGAAACATGTAAAAATCAGTTTTTTTGGCAAAATCAGGTTTACTATGCTTGTTGTGGCTGATTTTCATCCCTGCACCGGCACCGGCGAACAGCCAGGGCTTGAATTGATAGCCATGAACAGTACTGAAGCCGAAGTGGTCCTCGGAAATGGCGTCGATGGATTTGTAGTACTCCAGGTCGACGAAGGCGCGGTAACCCTTCTGCGGGCCCTGGCCGGGGGTGAAGTCGCTGCCCAACGTCTGCTGCGGCTTCCAGTCCTCCTTGGTGATCTGCTTGATGCGGTCCCAGTAGATGGTCTGCAGCTTTCTCTTTTTTGTTCTGCGTTTGCGCCTGGACGACCATGCCTCCCAGCAGGCACAGAGTCAATATAATTATTATCTTTTTCATCTCCGTAACTGATTAATCGGTTTTAGTATTATTCTGGTTTGCAAAGTTTATCGGCTCATTCATTCATGGCCATTGTCGTTTTCTTTCTCTTAGAACTCGATGCCTAGTTTAAAGGACAGGCAATGGTAGGGATTGTTCTGCTCATCGCCGCCTTCATGGTGCCAGATGGCGGTTTTATCATAAGAGAAGACTTGGATATCAGTGCTCTGCATGCTATATCCTATCGTGGCATTGATGGCCAATCTGTCGGTTAGGCCGACGCGGCAGCCCAACGAGGGGTTAAGCATAATGCCGAATGCTTTGCCACCGAAGGTATAGCCCACTCGGCAATCTAAAAAAGGAGAAAATCTGCTTTTTAGAAGGTCAAGCCTGATGTCTGCGAACACAGGAAAGATATAGAAGTCAGATTTTTTACTCATGTAGGCATTAACAGCAGCAACATAATCGCCATAGATCGAGGCCGTAACCGATGAATATAGATCAAATGGTGGGGCCTTGAGATGCTTTTTGTGGATGTATTTCATGCCCACGCCAGCACCGATGAATAGCCACGGCTTGAACTGATAGCCATGGGTTGTACTGAAACCAATGTGATCCTTAGACATCTCATCAACAGAAA
>CACWID010000010.1 GCA_902760865.1 uncultured Bacteroidales bacterium
GCGATGGAGGTGCTCAACAAGGTGCGCCAGAAACGCATCCTTCCCGAGTTCTACCAAGACTTGACCGCTGCCAGTGCCGATGCCGCTATCGACTTGATCGTCAAGGTCAAGGATGATGCCTTGGTACAGACGATCATCCCTTTCTGTGACGCTCGTCGCTTAAACCTTGAGCCGGCTCATGCCCGCACCTTGACCAAGGTCGAGGGTGGCAAGAACTACTCGCTCTCGCCCAACAGTCACATGTGGGTAATGCCCTTCCCCATGGGTGCTGTAACTAATTCAGGCAATGGTACCGTAACCCAGAATGTTGAACGTTAAATGATTATAGAGTAATGAAGAACGTATTATTCGCATGCCTGTTGTGCATGCTCGTGTGCAGTTGTAATTCCCGTCAGTATAAGGTCGAGGGTAATGTTGCCGGACTTGACGATGGCACCATTGTGCAACTCGTGCCTATGAGTCACGACAATGAATCGCCTATTGCCGAGGCTACAGTCAATGGCGGTAAATTTACCTTCAAGGGTGAGATTGGCGACAGCCTGCCGATGCCCATTTGTGTCAACCTCATGGTCAAAGACTCGTATGGTGTCGAGACCTTTATGCTCGAGAAGGGAGATATCACTATTGAGGGCAAGGCCACCAAGGCTGACCGACAAGTTCAATGTTTACAAGCAGCGTCGCGCCGATCTCGACAAGCTCTTCAATGACTATCACGAGCAGCACGCCCAGATTATCCAACAGGTTAACGAAGCCCGAATGGCTAAGGACAGTGCCCGAGAGAAACAGATTATGGAGACCGAGGAATACAAGGCCTTCGATAAAGCTGAGAAGGATTTCTTTGCCAAGGTAGAGGAGACCTACAAGGGCATCGTCGATGAGAACAAGGATACTTATTGGGGCCCGATGATGGCCATCTATCTGTGGACCTATTTTTCAGCCAATGATAAGCCTCTCTATGAATCTCTATCGCCCGAGGCACAGCAGAGCTGGTACGGCAAGAAGATGATTGACGAGATCATGCCAGCCGGTGATACTGGCCAGAAAGCCAAGCAATTGACCGTAAAAGGCGATGACGGCAAGGAACTGACACTTGAAGACCTGGCACAGGGCAAAAAGTTGTTGCTTATCGACTTCTGGGCATCGTGGTGTGGACCCTGCCGCAAGGAAATTCCCAATGTCAAAAAACTCTACGATCTCTACAAGGATAAGGGATTTGAGGTCGTGAGCATCAGCATCGACAAGAACGAGGCTGCATGGCGCAAAGCCCTCCAGCAGGAACAGTTGCAATGGCCCAATTTCCTGGACACTATGGGCGCTGCCGATGCTTACAAGGTGCGTTCTATTCCGGCCATGTTCCTTATTGATGCCGAAACCCTCACCGTTATCGAGTCGGGAGAATATGCCCGTGGGGAGTTCCTTGCTCAAAAACTCGCCGAACTCTTCGGAAATGAATAATAAGTTTTTTCATAAATTCAAGTGATGTTCATATTGGAGATTCGGGTGGAGGGTAATAAACCACCCGAATTTCATCAAAAACGTCATTTATAGATTATCAACAGCAAAAATGAAAAAACTATTATCGGTATTCATTAACCCCCGAGGGTAAAATAACACGCATTATATTAGGCGAGGATCCCACTTTCTACGACTTCCTGGATGAAGTGTTAAAGTAGTTTTATTAAACCGTGGCTCAGCCACGATCCACACAACAACTTACAACTTACAACAAATGAACCATACCCAATCATTGATTATCGGATCCGGCCCTGCCGGATACACTGCTGCGATTTACCTGGTGCGCTCGGCTATCGACTGCTTGCTCATCGAGGGCTTGCAGGTGGGTGGCCAGTTGACTCAGACGACGACCATCGAGAACTTCCCGGGTTTTCCCGAGGGCATCGACGGTTTCCAGTTGATGGACAACATGCGCCAGCAGGCCGTGAACTTAGGAGCGAAAATGAAGTCAGGCCTCGTGACGGCTATCGATATGAGCCAGCGCCCCTTTCTCGTTACTCTGGATGGCGGTGAGCAACTCACAGCCGACACCATCATCGTGGCCACGGGTGCCACGGCCAAATACCTGGGCCTGCCCGACGAGACGAAGTATGCCGGGCAGGGCGTATCGGCCTGTGCAACCTGTGACGGCTTTTTCTACCGCAAGAAGGTCGTTGCCGTCGTGGGTGGAGGTGACACTGCCTGTGAGGAAGCCGACTACCTGAGCCACCTGGCCAACAAGGTCTATCTGATCGTGCGCAAGGACTACCTGCGTGCCAGCGAGGCTATGCAGCTGCGCGTCCAGGAGAACGACAAGATCGAGATCCTGTTCAACACCAACACCGTGGGCCTCTATGGCGAGAACGGCGTGGAAGGCGCCCACCTCGTGCGCTTCAAGGGCACCGACAAGGAGGAACTGTTTGACATCGCCATCGACGGTTTCTTCCTGGCCATCGGCCACCGTCCCAACACCGAGTTCCTGGGCGGGCAGATCGACCTTGACGAACAGGGCTACATCAAGCTCAAGGGGCATAATACAGCGACCAACGTCGAGGGCGTGTTTGCCGCCGGCGACGTGGCCGACCCGCACTACCGCCAGGCTATTGCCGCTGCCGCAGCCGGCTGCCGTGCCGCCATCGACGTCAAGCAGTACCTTTCAAGGTAAATAGGGCATTGAGAGAACTGTGAAAGAAGCGACCTCGCCAGGGGGCCGCTTCTTTATTTGCTGGTGGTTATCGGCATTCTCTGAGGATTTGCTCGATTTCGTCGGGAGTCAGGCGCTTGCAGCAGCCAGGAGTGATGACGGTAGAGTCTGCGATAGCCTTGATGGTGTCATCGGCAAGCATGATGCCCATGTCGGCGAGGCTGGCAGGCAATCCCCAGCCGTCATGCGATATGTGCCGTTATTAAACTCAAATGTGCATGCCCCCTGATGGCAATAGGCGTGGCACAGATAGCCGACATAGGCGCTAACTCCCGTCAGCCGATCCTGGATAATAATGTGTTCTGTCCCATTCATCGGCTGCAAATTTACTCATTTACAACTAAAAAACAAAATTCCCACCCGTGGAACCGAAAAAAAAAGAAGAGCGACACCAACGCCTCTTCGGCACTGATATCGCACTTCGACCGGGCTCGCCATTGATATGAAGGAGTAACGTCTTTAGGTTACGGTTCATACCAACGGGTCAACGTCCGTGATGGTGGTTTTCCCGCTTGCTCTTCACACAGCGAGTCCTTATCCATCGTATATCTTTATATTGTATCTCAGACCTCCCCGCCGACTCCTCTCATTTTGGTCGGCAGTCCATAGGTCCAAGCGTTAAATACGTTGTCTATATCTATAAGAGTTCTTTGCCCTTTTGAATCGGTCTAAATTATCAAGTCTTCTTGGATGAATCTTTCCGACAAGCGAAGTACATCTTAGCGATTGTTCGTAATTGTTTTAGATTATATTCCCTGGCATCTGAACCTTCATCTCCAAGTCCTGCTTGCTCAATAGATTTTGGGCAGTTTTCAAAGACTTCAATAACAGATGGCCAAATAGGAAGTCCTCCTTGTCCAGTTGAAACTTTGTCAGAAATACCGTCGTATGCTTTTTTCGCATCTTTTTCAATAACGGTTCTTTTGGTTGCTTTGCCATTTGTGTTAAATAAAAGCCTAATCAGAAATTTCAAACTCACCTTGTTTTTATCGTTCCATCTTAAAGTGAACGATAAAGGTGTTGTAGAAGTTTGTCCCAAAAAATGTTTAAGGCAAGAAGTAACATCTGCATTCACTGGATTGCACTCTACAAGCGTAACAAAAATATGATTATTGTTTAGTTTATCCTTCTGGGTCAGCAATCTGACAAGCTCATCAATATCGATATTATTAGTTCTGTCTGGGAGAAAATTTGGCACTATAGTTTGCTTTTTCTGTTCTTCTGGATTCTCTTCCTTTTTGTCTTCGGGAACCTTAGCTTGCCCTTTTGGTTGTTCAGCGTCAGATGCTGCATTTTGCTTGGCTTTGAACTCATCGTATGCTTCTTTAAGTTCAGGATAGTTATCAATAAGTTTTAATAACTTGTTTAACACTTTTTTTTCTGCTGTAAGAGAATTGTCACTAAAAAACTCAAGCATTTCCAAGCAACGATTTAATTGTGAAAAGATATATTCTTCAGAAGAAGAATTATCCATGATCGTGGACATGTTGACATCCAAGTCAGAAAATGGATTATTCAATAATAAGAATACGTCTAAATCTGCAAAAGCGTCAATTGGATTTGAATCATTGTTGAAGAATTTATTAAATTCAGCAATAAAACTGTTGATAAAGCCCATCATGTATGCAAACTCAATCAATCCACAGAACTCCCGATCTAATGGTTTGATACATTCGGTAAACATCTCTAAATTATCTGTGACAATTGACTGATACAATTTAGTTCTTATGTCATAATCACAATCTGATTTTTGGATTATAGCCTCTAATTCTATAGCTGGTATCCTTTTTAATTCTCTATGTATCAAAGCCCAGTTTGGGAATTTATTCAACGAAAAGCAACAATCGTTCCCATCTATCAGTGAATTTGCTACTCTTGGACGATTGATGAAGATGTAAGAAAAAGCCTTAAAAGATCCATTTAACACTATATAGGCCTGTAATACTCCGTTATATAAATTGATCATTTTAAATGCCCAGCAAACTGTCGGATTCTCTTCATTTAGCTCTTGATACAGTCTGTCTAGGGTCTTTATCAAATCATCTCCAAGGTGCTTTTCTTTACAAATGTCCATCCATGCACGTATGAAAAGATATTTGTTTCCGTCCATAAAGCCCCTTTGATTTTCTGGCATACTGCTATCCATTCTTTCACACAAATCTGACAAATCATTCCATCCTTTTATTATGTCATCCTTTGAGCAAATTCCCTCTCCTATTTGAGTCTTAATATCATCATACATTGATTTATATAATGTATGCATTTCTGATGTCAACTGTTGTTGTTTATTAAGCAAACACTCTGATTCATTTATTGAGGCGTCAACAACATCATTTAAGCCATTAATATAACTCTCTAAACTGAACTGCTGCGAATAATCAACATTTGTTACGCCTTTATTCATGGGGGAGTGCACATCCGATTCATTTGGCGTTTCATTATGAGCTTTAGCTTCTGATTCGTTTGGATTTTTCGATGTTGAATCAATGGGGGAATCAGCATCTTTCTCATTCTTGCCACTAGACAAATAGGGCGTAATACTTCTAATTTTGTCCTCAATCGTGAGCTGTGCATAGACCCTGTTGATCATTTCATCACTTGCATGACCAGTCATAATACACAACTTATCGGGCGGCACTCCTTCTTTAATTTTGTTTGTTATGAAAGTGCTGCGAGCATCATGGTTTGTTATTACCTCATATAATGGCCTCTTCTCTTCTATTTGGTTTGAATCAATTTTAACAATAACCCTATTCAGTCCAGTTTTTTTCGCTATCCTTCTAATTGCTTCATTATATGTATTATTGCCTTTACCTTCGGTCTTTTCTTTGAACTCTTGAGGATCCACAAGTTTGTGGGCCTTAATCCTTTCCATCAACATCCTAACCCTAGGTGTCAAATCAACGACGGCAGGAACGTTCTCTTTCTTAGTCGATAAGAGAATGCATTCGCATCCATCTACTTGTCCAATCACATATTCTCCTGTAAGTATCCTAGCCAAGTCTGAAACCCTTGGTCCACACTCAATCTGAAGTAAGAATATATCGCGATATTCTTTTTCTACGGCGGTTAGTCCTTCACAAGCCTCAATTGCTGCAATTTCATTGTCGAGGAGTGGGACATGTCCCTTTTGGTCCTCTCGACGTGGATCATCCACCTTATTCCATACGACTGGATTAATATCGTCTTCTTTCTCAACTAACACTCGGTTAATCAGCAAGGCAATGATGGCTCCACAACGGTTCAACATGCCGACGCCAAAGTTCCTCATTTTGTCATCTGTCTTGCTCCGTTCCATCTTATCAATCAGATATTTCTTGTAGCGATTCAGACCTTTTTGACTAAAGATCTGCATTGTCTTATCTTTTTCAGGTAAACTGTCAACGAAGCGACCAAACTCACTCAAGAGAGATTCATTCTGCCGTTTCGTGCTGTCCTTAATTGATGGCTTCACGTATTTATGATAATACTCCAGAGCTTCAGCAATGACCTGCTTGAGGTTTAATTTCCTTTTCTTAGCCATATCTCGATAGATAAATAGTTTTAACGTTTCGCCAATGTCATCGACATCGTTGTTGCAAATGTACTCAATAAATTCTGAAAAATAGCGTCTCAGCTTTGATAATTGATCATTCACAATCTTGTTGTTGCGATTATCCTGTTTGCTCTGGACATTTGATACAACAGCAAGTTGCTGTTTTGAGTCCCAGTGAGAAGGATAAACCTTCACTTGGGCGCTGGCCCTATAAAATTTACCACCAATATTGGTCCCAACAAAGATCATGCAAGGCCTTGAGGAATAGGGATTTCGCAAGTAAAAGCGCATTTTAATCTCACTAAAGAATTGTTGTTTTGTTGTGCTCATAATTGTAGAAGAATTTTGCGGAAAAATAACTATTTTCAGTAGTGTTTTTAGGGCTGTTTTTAGCCCATTTTTGGCGTATTTTGAGCACATTTCTTGTACAATTCTCAGATATTTCATCAAGAATCTGCTTTGTAATCTGCTATTATTGAGCAACTTAAGCCTGTTTTAAGTTTGGCACGGTAATTGCAGATATAGGTTCGAACTCATAATTTTTGGAGGTTTTTTAGGGTTAAACATGATTGTCAGCATGGCTCGGGAGAGTAGTGCTGATTTATTTTTTGGGGCGCGCTTGTGGGAAATGGGGAATTATTAGTATTTTTGTCACAGATAATCTACTTCTATACATGACTATGACCGAGAAAGAGAAAATGCTGGCTGGATTGCCCTATAGCGCTGTTGACGTGCAGCTGTTGAAGGAATTGAATGAGTGCAAGGATGTTGTACATCGCTATAATGAGCTGCTGCCGTCGTTGCGGGCGGAGCGCACTGCGATGCTCAAGTCGCTGCTTGGTCACGTGGGGGATGACAATATCTTGATCAACCAGCCTTTCTATTGCGACTATGGCAAGCACATCAGGGTGGGGAAGAGGTTCTTCGCCAACTTCAATTTCACGGTGCTTGACGAGGCGTTGGTGACCATCGGCGATGACTGTTTTATCGGTCCCAACGTGGGTATCTACACGGCTTGCCACAGCACGGACCCGGTGGAGCGTAACACGCGGCGCGAGTGGGCGTTGCCGGTGACCATCGGTGACAATGTGTGGATCGGTGGCTCGGTGACTATCCTGGCTGGTGTGACCATCGGTGACAATGTGACGATCGGTGCCGGCTCGGTGGTGACGCGCGACATACCCTCGGGCTGCGTTGCAGTCGGCAATCCTTGCCGTGTCATCAAGAAGATATAGGATGCAACAAATGCCGTTACGGTCCCGGGGGACCATAACGGCTTGATGCGTTTGAAGTGCCGCCGGGGTGGCGGCAACCCTTTACAGGGGATTACTTGTAAACAGTGTCGCTGACGGTGAGGCTGTAACGACCCTTGGCACGACGACGGGCAAGAACCTTGCGGCCGTCGGCGGTGCGCATGCGACTACGGAAGCCATGCTTGTTGGCTTTCTTGCGGTTCGAGGGTTGGAATGTTCTTTTCATTTCTTATCTCTGTTTTTTAGTTGTTCCGAAAATTTTTCGCAAAATGCGGTGCAAAATTAGTCCTTTTTTTCAAATTACACAAATCTAAACGCATTTTTGCGGAAAAGTTTTTGTTTTTTTTCTCAAAATCACTACTTTTGCACCCACAAAAGACTGACATTAAACAATATTTACATAAAACAATAGCATAACAGAACAATTATGATTAATGCTCAAGACATCAAGAACGGAACGTGCATCCGCATGGATGGCGATCTGTATTTCTGCATCGAATTCCTTCATGTAAAACCCGGTAAGGGCAACACCTTCATGCGCACCAAGCTGAAAAACGTCGTTGACGGACGTGTATTGGAGCGCCGCTTCAACATCGGTGAGAAGCTCGAGGACGTGCGCGTAGAGCGTCGCCCCTATCAGTTCCTGTACATGGACGGCCAGGACGCCATGTTCATGAACAATGAGACTTATGAGCAGATCCCCATCAGCAAGGACCTGATCACTGGTGCCGACTATATGAAGGAAGGCGACGTCGTTGAGGTTGTCAGCGACGCTTCGACCGAGACGGTTCTCTTTGCCGAGATGCCCATCAAGACTCAGCTCAAGATTACCTATACCGAGCCTGGCGTGAAAGGCGACACCGCCACCAACACCCTCAAGCCCGCTACCGTCGAGACCGGCGCCACCGTTCGCGTGCCTCTGTTCATCGACACCGACGAGATTATCGAGGTGGACACCCGCGACGGCAGCTATCAGGGCCGCGTGAGGTAAATACCCCGTCATCCTGACATGACAGCATACCGAGGGACGCCCCGACATAACGAGGCGCCCCTCGTTTTTTAGTGGCAATACCGGCACGGAGGGCTGTCGTTTTACTCCGAAATCGGGATTTATTGCCTGATTGTTGGTTCATTGGGGGAATTTTACTAATTTTGCGGTTTGATTACGAGAAAAATATCTATCAAAACAATATATAAAGAACAATGGCAAAACAGGAAGACGTTTTCAAGAAAATCGTGTCGCATGCCAAGGAATATGGCTTTGTGTTCCCTTCGAGTGAAATCTATGACGGCCTCGGCGCAGTGTATGACTATGCACAGAACGGCGTTGAGCTGAAGAACAATATCAAGCGTTACTGGTGGGAGGCGATGACCCTGCTGCACGAGAACATCGTGGGCATCGACAGCGCCATCTTCATGCACCCCACGATCTGGAAGGCCTCGGGCCACGTTGACGCGTTCAACGACCCCTTGATCGACAACCGCGACAGCAAGAAGCGCTACCGCGCCGACGTGCTCATCGAGGACGAGATCGCCAAGATCGAGGAGAAGATGAACAAGGAGTGTGAGAAGGCCGCCAAGCGCTTCGGCGACAAGTTCGACGAGGCGATGTTCCGCGCCACCAACCCGCGCGTGCTCGAGAACCAGAAGAAGCGTGACGAGCTGCACGCCCGCTACGAGAAGGCCATGAACGACAACGACCTGGCCGAGCTGAAGCAGATCATCGTGGACTACGAGATCGTGGATCCCGTCAGCGGCACCAAAAACTGGACCGACGTGCGCCAGTTCAACCTCATGTTCAAGACCCAGATGGGCAGCAGTGCCGACTCGACGATGGACGTCTATCTGCGTCCCGAGACCGCACAGGGTATCTTTGTGAACTTCCTGAATGTGCAGAAGACCGGCCGCATGCGCATCCCCTTCGGCATCGCGCAGATCGGCAAGGCCTTCCGCAACGAGATTGTAGCCCGTCAGTTCATCTTCCGCATGCGCGAGTTCGAGCAGATGGAGATGCAATTCTTTGTACGTCCCGGCGAGGAGCTGAAGTGGTTCGACTTCTGGCGTGAGACCCGCCTGCGCTGGCACAAGGCCCTGGGCCTGGGTGACGAGAAGTACCGCTTCCACGACCACGAGAAGCTGGCCCACTATGCCAACGCCGCCACCGACATCGAGTTCAAGATGCCGTTCGGCTTCAAGGAAGTGGAGGGTATCCACAGCCGCACCGACTTCGACCTGAGCCAGCACGCCAAATTCTCGGGCAAGAAGATCCAGTACTTTGACGCCGAGCTCAACGAGAGCTACACCCCCTACGTCATCGAGACCTCGATCGGCGTGGACCGCATGTTCCTCTCGGTGATGTGCTCCAGCTACGAGGAGCAGCAGCTTGATGGCGGCGACACCCGCGTGGTGCTCCACCTGCCCAAGGCCCTGGCTCCCATCAAGTGTGCCATCCTGCCGCTCGTCAAGAAGGACGGCATGCCCGAGAAGGCCCACGAGATCATGAACATGCTGAAGTTTGACTTCGCATGCCACTACGAGGACAAGGACACCGTCGGCAAGCGCTACCGCCGCCAGGATGCCATCGGCACCCCCTATTGCATCACCGTGGACGGCCAGACGCTGGAGGACAACACCGTCACCCTGCGCGACCGCGACACCATGCAGCAGGAGCGCGTCGCCATCGCCGACCTGCCTGCCATCCTCGCCCGCGAGTGCAGCCTTAACAACGTCCTGCGCAAACTGATGTAATTATTTATTCATCTAAGCTAATGGCTAAAGGCTAAAAGCTAACAGCTTAATAATGATTATGAAGAAGTTTTTCTATACCGTCATCTTGGCTGTCCTGGCCGTCACGATGCTCGACTCTTGTCTGGGCAAAAACGTGTATGACGATTACAAGAACTGGCGCGAGAAGAATGACGAGTGGTACAGCCAGCAGGCCGCTTCGGGCCAGTACACCAAGGTCATCGCGCCATGGGACCCCTCGGCCCAGGTGCTGATGCGCTGGCACAACGACCGTGAGCTCACCAAGGACAATCTCGTGCCCTTGATCACCTCGACTGTCGACGTGAAGTATTACCTGCGCCTGTGTGACGGCACGCCCGTGGATTCGTCGTCCTATATGACTTCGCCCGCCAACGGCATCTACCGCTCGATGGTCAACCAGAATGTCGAAGGCTGGATGCTGGCGCTCACCAACATGCACGTGGGTGACAGCTGCACGGTGATCATTCCTTACCAGCAGGCCTACGGCTCTACCAAGCGCAGTGAAGTCCTCGTTCCCTACAGTTGCCTGATGTTTGACGTCAAGCTGGTTGACATCTACAAGTACAGGGCCAACTGAGCGGAATTGACATAGCACAAAAAATTAATCCCCCGGACGTCTGAGTCCGAGGGATTGTTTTTTTTCTGAATGCCAGTGTCTTACCGGAGCGACAGCTGGTAGTTATAGTACTTCTCGTTGCCGGTGATGTCCTCGACCACCTGGATGAAGGGCGGCATCTCCACCTCGTCGTCCTCGCGGACGCCCTCGAGTTCCAGAATCTGCATGCCCAGTTTGGGCTCGATGTAGGTGTCGAGCTCAAAGTAGCGGTTCTTCCACACGAAGCACTTGCGCATCTTGCTGATGGGCTTGCGGTTGGGGTCGGCCAGCTGCAGCAGGTCCACATACTGCTGTGCGGTGATGCGGCGCTCGGTCTCGATCTGCTTGTCGCTGCTGACCGTCTTCTTGATGGTCTGGAAATAGACGTAGCTGCCCTGCCAGCCGCGTTTGCGCACGCGCATCTCGGTGCCCGGCTCGCTCAGCAGGTAGGTCTGGGTGATTTCGCTCTCGGTATATTCGGGGATGTCGTCGATGACCTTGACGATGTACTTGCGCTCCTGCTCGATGGGGTTGGGCACGCCCAGCACGGTCGAGATCTCGTTCAGCACCTGGCGCAGCTTGTCGTCAAAGTCCATGTGGTTGCTGATGACGCGCAGGTGGGGATGTCCCGTCCATGCGCTGAGCACCTTGCGGTCGAGCTCACGAGCCATCTCCACGTCCTCGCTGCGGAACTTGTTGTTCTCGTTGGTGTAGAACTGCTCGGCGCCGGCAGCCGCGGTCACCATGTGCAGGATGGCCTCGTAGCGCGCGTCGCGCAGTTTCACGGTGTTGGTGCCCATCTCCTCGGTCAACGCCTCCCAGATTTCGGGCGAGACATAGGCGCTGATGTCCATCGTGCCGCGGTCGCACACGATGAGCACGGGCTTGGTGCACTCGGCGGCCATCTTGGAGAAGTGGTCCTCGAGCGCCAGCTGGATGTTGAGCGTTGATTTCTCGGCCTCGAAGAAGAGCGCCTTGTTATGGGTCAGATAGTTGATGCCCGCGCTGCTGAACATCGTGGGAACCTCGGGGATGGCAAACACCTGGAAACCGAGTCCGGTGAAGTGCTCGATGATGCGGGCCATGGCCGTCGTCTTGCCGGCGCAGGGGCCACCGGTCAACACGATCTTGGTGATTTTATTGGTGATCTTATCAGTCATTTTCTCGTCTCAATTAGCTATGTCACAAAAGAAAGCCAAATTTACAACCAATCTTTGACCCCCGCAACCTTTTCACCTATAAAAGATGTGAAAAGCCTTCCCGTGTGTTGTATGGATGTCACCCGATAGCGAGCGCTGGACCCGTGCCAAAAGGCGAAATAAATTAACATGAATGTCCATGAATGATCATGAATAATCATTCTTTGTGCTTCGGTAGCATCAACTCCCCCCAGGAGGCTGTGTCATTAATCAATTGCTGGAATTATAACCGCCCTGCGGGCGGGAAATTAAACAAATTAATTATAAAATTTTTATTAATATGAATATAATATTAATTTTAATTTGATAATTTGTTTAATTTCCCGTGCGACAGCACGGTTATATTTATGGTACAGCCTCAGTTGGGGTTTGTCTGTAGCATCAACGCCCCCCGGCCCCCTCTAATCTTAGAGGGGGAGCTGGATTTGTTTTTATTGTATTTATTGTTTTCCTTTTCTGTTTGTTGTCGGGTGGGGAGTGTCAGTGGGTGAGGAGGGTGACGATGAGGTTGGTGACGTCGCCGATGTCCAGGCGGCCGTTGTGGTTGAGGTCGCCGTACTCGAGCAGGGCGGGGTCACGTCGCTGATGCCGATAATGCCGTCGGCATTCACGTCGCCCATTCCGGCGCTGCCCCAGCCATCGATGTTGCTGAATCGGTACCAGTAGTCGGCAGCCTGATAGGCCTCAAGTTGCTGGCGCGGCACAACCAGTGTCGCACGGCTATAGGCGGCATTCGAGAAGCAGTTCGTGTTCGCCATCACGGGCGGCACCGTGCCACGGCAGGTCACCGTCGTCAGCGCATTACAGTAGTTGAACGCCTTAGCGCCGATGCTGGCCACCCCGCTGCCGATGGTCACGCTCGTCAACCCCGTGCAGCCCTGGAAGGCATTCTCACCGATCGTCTCCACCGCATCGCCAATCACGACACTCGCCAGTTCGTAACAATCTTCAAAGGCACTGGCATCTATAGCCGACACCGAGAACGTAAAACCTTGATAGGTTACCGAATCAGGAATAATCACATCCCCATGATATGAATTGTCTTCATCAGGCCTTTGAATCACCATCGCAGTATTATCAGTCAGAGCACAATACCAGATACCATCGATTTCAAAACTGATTTCAACAATATTTGAGAAATCCTCCCAATAGTCTGCGTGTTTATATGCTGATATAGACTTCACAGGGATATGTAGATTAGCAGATAAAAGAGCATCAATTGGGAAAACAGGTTCATAGATATAAGGTGGCTCGGAAGAAAAACTAGTAATGCTGGCCAAATTGTCGCAATGAAAGAATGCACTTTCATCAATGAAAGAAAGAGAAGATCCGAGAATAATATTTACCAGTCTGCCGCAGCTGACGAACGCATTCCTACCAATGCCAATAACTGAGTTAGGGATGATGACGCTTTCCAAGCCAGTGCAATTATAAAACGCATAGTTGCCGATACCAATGACGGAATTTGGGATGTTGATGCTAGTCAAATCGGGGCATTCATAGAACGCATAGTGGTCGATGGACGTGACGGAGTAGGTTGTTGCGCCATAGGTGACGGTTTCGGGGATGGTTACGTCGCCTGTGTATTCATTAATATATTGACCATAAGATGATCCTTGGTAAGTTACGGTGGCTTCTGTGCCGTTGATGTTGTAGTAGATGCCGTCGACTTCGAAGTCGTGGGCGGTGGCGGAGAGGGTGGTCAGGGCCAGTATCAGCAGGGTGATGAGGTGGAGGGTAGTCTGTTTCATTGTCGGTGGGATTTTATGTGTTATTTGCCACAAAAATAGGGAGAAAAATTTGCAGTGACAATGTTTGGGAGGAATTTTTTTGAGGGAGAGGGATTTTTGAGGGAACATGAATGGCCATGAATGGTCATTATTTGGGGTGAAGCAGGGTCAACGCCCCCCGGCCCGCTCTTTCAGCGGCAATGGGCATCGCCTCAACAGAGAACAAGCAAGCTTGCTCTCTGTGTTCGGCTCGCGCCATTGGTCTAATCTTAGAGGGGGAGCTGGAGGATGATTTGTTTTTATTGTATTTATTGTTTTCCCTTTAGTTTGTCGTGGGAGCGTGGGGGTGTCAGTGGGTGAGGAGGGTGACGATGAGGTTGGTGACGTCGCCGATGTCCAGGCGGCCGTTGTGGTTGAGGTCGCCGTACTCGAGCAGGGCGGGGTCTGATGCCGATAGTGCCGTCGGCATTCACGTCGCCCAGTCCGCAGCTGCCCCATCCCTCGATGTTGCTGAACCTGTACCAGTAGTCGGCAGCCTGATAGGCCTCAATCTGCTGGCGTGGCACGAGCAGTTTCGCACGGCTATAGGCGGCATTCGAGAAGCAGTTCGCATTCGCCATCACGGGCGGCACCGTGCCGCGGCAGGTCACCGTCGTCAGCGCATTGCAGTAGTTGAACGCCTTGGCGCCGATACTGGTCACCCTGCTGCCGATGGTCACGCCCGTCAACCCCGTGCAGCCCTGGAAGACATTCTCGCCAATCGTCTCCACCGCATCGCCAATCACAACACTCGCCAGCTCATAACAATCCTCAAAGGCACTGGCATCTATGGCAGTCACCCTGAAAGTCTCATTTTCGTAAGTCACTGAATCAGGAATCACCACATTACCTTGATATAAGTCATCCTCACTGGGCTTCGGTATCACTATAGCAGTATTATAAGTCAAAGCACTATACCAGATGCCATCTACTTCAAAGTCATCAATTTCTGTAATCCCAACAATCTGAGAGAAGTTCTTCCAATTGTCCGCCGCTTGATAAGCTGTTAGAGACTCTCTAGGGACATAGAGTGTAGCTTGGCTTGTGACCGCACTCGGGAAGGCTGCAAAAGCCCATATGCTATTGATAGTCGGTGGCGTAACAGCTAAACAAGTGACGCTGGTTAGTCCGCTGCAGCCAGAGAACGCATAGTTGCCGATGGAAGTGACTGAGTTGGGGATAATGACGCTGGTCAGGCCGCGGCAACCATAGAACGCATCGTTGCCGATGGAAGTGACTGAGTTGGGGATAGTGACGCTGGTCAGGCCGTGGCAACCAGAGAACGCACAGTATTCGATGGAAGTGACGGAGTTGGGGATGGAGATGCTGGTTAGACCGCTGCAGCGTTCGAACGCATAACCGCCGATGGAAGTGACGGAGTTGGGTATGTTGATGCTAGTCAGTCCGCTGCAGCCAATGAAGGCACCACCAGCAATTCCTAGTGTGCCTTCTGCTATAGTTATACTTGTTTCTGTTGGCATTTTGCCTTTATAATAGTATGCTACTAAACCAGCATATACAAGACCATCAGGCTGGTTATCTAACCAAGTTGTGCCATGGAACGCATACACGCCGATGGAAGTGACTGAGTTGGGGATAGTAATGCTGGTCAGGTAGCTGCATAACCAAAACGCCTCGTTGCCAATTGAAGTAACGGAGTTAGGGATAGTGATACTGGTCAGTCCGCTGCAGCCAGAGAACGCAGACTCGCCAATGGAAGTGACTGAGTTTGGAATGGTGATGCTGGTCAGGCCGCGGCAGCCAGAGAACGCATTGTCGCCGACGGAAGTTACAGAGTTTGGGATAATGGTATTCATGCAACCAGCAATAAGCGTGTTAGTAGCAGTTTCAATGATGGCATTGCAGTTGTTACGAGAATCGAATTTTGGGTTGCCATCCTCTACTTTCATATTGGTCAGACTGCTGCAGTAAGAGAAGGCACCGTCGCCGATGGAAGTGACGGAGTTGGGTATGGAGACGCTGGTCAGGCTGTAGCAGTCATAAAACGCTCGCCCGCCGATGGAAGTGACGGAGTTGGGTATGGAGACGCTGGTCAGGCTGTAGCAGTCATAAAACGCTCGCCCGCCGATGGAAGTGACGGAGTTGGGGATGGTGATGCTCTTCAGACGGTAGCAGTTATTGAACGTAGATTCGCCGATTGCAGTAACGTAGTTGGGTATGTTGATGCTGGTCAGGCCGCTGCATTCAGAGAACGCATAGTCGCCGATGGTGGTGACGTAGTTGGGGATGGTTATGCTAGTCAGGCCGCTGCATTCAGAGAACGCATAGTCGCCGATGGTAGTGACGGAGTTGGGAATAGTGATGCTAGTCAAGTAGCTGCATTCAGAGAACGCCCTTTCGCCGATGGTGGTGACGGAGTTGGGTATGTTGATGCTTGTCAGTCCGCTGCAGTTATAGAACGCATAGTTGCCGATGGTAGTGACGGAGTTTGGGATGATGGTATTCTTGCAACCAGCAATAAGCGTGTTAGTAGCAGTTTCAATGATGGCATTGCAATTGCCTCGAGAATCATAGTTTGGATTTCCACTTTCAACGATTACGCCGGTCAGTTCGTTGCAGCCATAGAAGACAGAGTTGCCGATGGAAGTGACTGAGTTGGGGATGGTGATGCTGGTCAGGCTGTAGCAGTCATAAAACGCTCGCCCGCCGATGGAAGTGACTGAGTTGGGGATGGTGATGCTGGTCAGGCTGTAGCAGCCATAGAACGCAGATCCGCCGATGGCAGTGACGGAGTATGTCCTTCCACCATAGGAGACGGTCTCAGGGATGGTTACATCGCCAATGTATTCATTACTATATTGATCATAAGATGTTCCTCGGTAAGTTACGGTGGCTTCTGTGCCATTGATGTTGTAGTAGATGCCGTCGACATAGAAGTCGTGGGCGGTGACCGAGAGGCTGGACAGGGCCAGTATCAGCAGGGTGATGAGGTGGAGTGTAGTCTGTTTCATTGTCGGTGGGATTTTATGTGTTATTTGCCACAAAAATAGGGAGAAAAATTTGCATTGGCAATGGTTGGGAGGGAATTTTTGGGGTTTTGTGGGTTTTAACCGCCCTGCGGGCGGGAAATTAAACAAATTATTTTTAAAATTTTTATTAATATGAATAAAATATTAATTTTAATTTAAAAATTTGATTAATTTCCCGTGCGTTAGCACGGTTATATTTATGACACAGCCTTAGCTGGGGTTTGTCGGTAGCATCAACGCCCCCCGGCCCCCTCTAATCTTAGAGGGGGAGTTGGATTTGTTTTTATTGTATTTATTGTTTTCCTTTTTAGTTTGTCGTGGAGGGGTGGTTGCGGCTGGAGAGGATGAGGAGTAGGGATGCGCCGAGGCCGTAGTACACGGCGTCGCCGGGCAGGGAGAAGGCGTTGGCGAGTAGCATGGCGGCGACGCCCAGGGGCATCGACAGCAGCACGCCGCTGGGCTTGAAGCGTCCCGGCAGCCACAGGGCGAAGCACAGCGGCAGCAGGATGGCCACGGCGCGCAGGCCGAGCGACAGGAATCCCAGGTCGTTGATGAAGGTGCCGTTGAAGGCGATGGCCGCCAGAAAGGCCATGGCGAGTATCGCGGCGATGGACAGGCGCGTCTGGGCCAGCTGTGACAAGGGGGAGGACTGGATGCCCATGCGGCGCTTGAAGTTGCCGTACACGTCGCGGACTAGAATCGTCGCTGCCCCCAGCGACAGGCCGCTGCCGCAGCCCAGGATGTTGATGAGCATGGTTCCCAGCATCAGTCCGCCCAGCCATGCCGGCAGATGCTGCAACACGAATGACGGGAAGGCCTGTGCCGAGTCGCCGATCACCCCCACGCCAGCGGGCAATGCCTCGCCCGCCGCCTTGAGGGCCGACAGTTCATCGGCCGTGACATAGTGGCCGCGCATGTAGATGCCCACCAGCGTGCATGCCGCGCCGATGATGGGCATGAACACCGAACACAGCAGCGCCCCGCGGCGGGCCTTGGTTGTGGTAGCCGCCGACCAGATGCACTGTGCGTAGCTCTGGGTACACACCACGCCCAGCACGAGCGACAGACAGCCGCCCAGGTCCTTGAACACCCCTCGGGCAAAGGGACTGCCGTAGCGGTGATGGATGCTCTCGACGCCAGTCAGGTCATTGAGTCCGGCAAGGGTGGGGGAAGTGTAGATCGACTCCACGCCGTCGCGCAGGCCCGAGAAACCGCCCGCGATGTGCCACACGACGGCTCCCGCCGCCAGCGAGCACACATACAGCAGGATGAGCTTGACGATGCCTCCCACGCCCGCACTGCGGATGCCGCCGAACAGCACCAGCAGCATGATGAGCACCGCCCCGATGAGGCAGGCCCACACCGAGGACAAGCCGAAGAGGCTGCCGATCATCGCCGACGAAGACAAGACCTGTGACATGATGCTGATGAAGATGCCGATCAGGAACAGCAGCGAGCCCACCGTCTCGGCCTTGTGCCCGTATTCACGGCTCACCACCTCGAGCAGCGTCGTGCAGCCGCTGCGCCGCAACGGGCCGGCATACAGCAGTCCGAGCACCAGCGACCCCAGTCCGGCGCCGATGGTGAACCACCACGCCGACACACCGTAACAGAAGGCCAGCTGGGCTGTGCCGATGGTGCTCTGTCCGCCCGCCAGGGTGCCCAGCAGCGCTCCGCACACCATCCAGCTCCCGCTCTTGCCGCCCGTGGTGAAGCTGTGGGCGTCCTTGACGTGGCGCCCCGACAGCCAGCTCACCGACAGCAGCAGGGCCACTGTCAGCACGACACCGATGAGATGTATGGTTGATACCATTGGTATAATAAGCATTTAAGGGCCACAAAAGTACTAAAAATTACCCATTTCGGAGAACTTTTCAGTTTTTCTCGCCCTGCAATCTGCCTATTTCTGAGAAAAAAACCACATTGTTAATAACAATTATGTCCAAAACGCTTGTCCTATGGATTAAAAATATGTAATTTTGTAGGTTGTATATGGTGCGGCTTTAATTATGGAATGTAATTTAACCTAAAAATAATGACAAACATGACAAGATTTACTACTCTTTTCTCGCTGATTTTGCTGTCAGCAGTTGTGGCGTTGGCCGGCCCTCGCCACTATTCTAGTAACATCGAGGGTGATGTCAATGCCGACGGTGACGTCAACATCGCCGACATCAACGTTGTCACCGATGCCATCTTGAGCTACCGTTGGGACGCCAGGTGTGACGTGAACCACGACGGTGACATCAACATCGCCGACATCAACTACCTCATCGACCTGATCTTCAACGGCCCGGCATTGCCGATCGTTGACACGGGCATGTACATGGGCGTGATCGGCTACAACCAGACGCTGACCACCAAGGAGATTTCCTATCTCGACTCGACCACCATCGAGGAGTTCAACGCATTTGTCGACGGATTGACCACGCAGCCCGGTAGGCTCCTGTACTACTCTGTTGACCAGGCCCTGGATGCACTGAACAACGCAATTCTTCCCAAGAACCTGCAGAATGTGGCCGTCGTGACCTTCACGGGCGGTCTGGACCAGGGTTCGCTGATGATGACCGACAAGTATGAGACCGAGTCAGAGTATGCCCAGGCCATCAGCTCCCGACTGGCCGACGAGCGCATCTATGGCCGTCCCATCAAGGCTTACACCATCGGTATGCTCAATCCCACCGTCAAGGACGAGGCTCAGTTCCGTGCCAATCTCTACGCCCTCGCCAGTGACTCGGCCAAGGCAATGGAGGTGAACAATATGGCCGGTGTTGCCGCCAGCTTCAACACCGTTGCCGAAGACCTGGTTGCTCACAACATGTCTGAGAATCTGACCCTCGTGTTCCCCGGTGTGGGAACCGGTACCCGCATCCGCTTCACCCTCGACGATGTCACCGAGGAGAACGTCGATGAGTCTCAGGTGTACATCGAGGGCGTCTTCTCGCTGAAGAGCCGCAGCCTGACCAACATCACCTATCATGGCATGACCTGCATGGCCGGTGACAGCGTCGCTGCAACGAGCGAGGACGGCATGTTTGTAACCCTCGTCTTCAACGGCATCCAGCTCAACAGCGAGGAGCGCATCAATAAGGACAAGATCCAGGAGTGGTATTGGGTAGAGGACCAGGAGGTATGGGCTGCCAGCACCGAATTCTCGGCAAGCCGCATCCCCGAGCCCGAGGGCTCCTATGCCAGCGCACTGGTGATGCTCGTGCTCGACTGCAGCTCGGTTGTTGAGGACTGCATGGGCGAGTTGCAGGCAGCAGCCAACAACTTCGTAGAGCGCATGCAGAACTACACCACCGTCATCATTCCCGACACGATCCCCGGTCTGTACACCGTCAATGGCGTATCCTTCCAGATGGTCGATGTTGAGGGCGGAACCTTCAAGATGGGTGTTGACAATGAGTATTATGAGGCTGGTGTGGCCAACATTGACGAGCTACCTGCCCACGAGGTGACCGTTTCCTCGTTCTCGATCGCCGAGACCGAGGTGACCCAGGAACTGTGGAATGCCGTGATGGGCACCAACCCCAGCACCTTTACCGGCGACCTGCAGCGTCCCGTCGAGAATGTCAGCTGGGAGGACTGCCAGGAGTTTATCACACAACTCAATGCTCTGACAGGTATGAACTTCCGTCTGCCCACCGAGGCTGAGTGGGAATATGCCGCTCAGGGTGGCAACATGGGCGCAGGTACCTTCTACGCCGGCAGCGATGACATCGATCTCGTCGCTTGGTATTACAGCAATAGCTATATTCTCGGCAGCGAGAATCCCGACTACGGAACCCATGCTGTTGCTTCCAAGGAGGCCAATGAACTTGGTCTGTATGACATGACCGGTAACGTGTATGAGTGGTGCAGCGACTGGTATGGCGCCTACAACGCCGAGTCCCAGACCGATCCCGTCGGTCCCGAGATGGGCAACGAGCGCGTGATCCGTGGTGGTAGCTGGGTCAGCATCCGCCGCGACAGCCGCAATACCTCACGCAACAGCGAGGCTCCCGAGTATCGCGACTTCCACGTGGGCTTGCGTCTCGCCCTCTGATCAGGCACGCTGACTGAGTGATAACATGTTGCGCCCGGATGATGACGGCTCTCGTCTCATCGGGCGCAACTTTTGTTGGAACATACCGTTTTTTGTATTACTTTTGTCCACGATATTCATCTAAGCCGATACAATTATTATGCTACTGATTATTGCCACTGCATTGTTGCCGGCTCTGTTGCTGGGCTGGTGGATCTATCGCAAGGACTCCATGCGCCCCGAGCCGCCACAGATGCTTTTCAAGGCCTTCTTCTATGGCATGGGCTCGGCATTCCTCTCCCTGGTGATTACGACCATCATGGGGGTGATGGGCATCATGGTGTATGACCTGGGCTCCTATGTGGGCGCGGTCTCTACCGCCCTGTTTGCCGCCGCCGTACCCGAGGAAATCGCCAAGCTCACCATGCTGTGGATTTTCCTGCGCAAGAATCCCTACTATGACGAATACTTCGACGGGATCGTCTATGCCGCCTGTGTCGGCTTGGGGTTTGCCGGAGCCGAGAACATCCTCTACCTGTTACAGAGCGAAGACTGGGTAGGCACCGGCATCGTGCGCGGCCTCACTGCCGTACCGGCCCACTTTGCCATCGCCTGCGCCATGGGGTACTTCTACAGCAAGCGCCACTTCGGTGACCGCAGCAACCTCACGGCAGCGTGCATCCTGGGTGTTCCCATCATCATCCATTGGGTCTATGATGCATTGGCCTTCAGCGAGATGTTGGCCGCCCCGGCCCTGTCGGTCGTGCTCAATATCCTGTTCGTGCTGCTCATCTGGCGGGTCTATAAGAGCACCATGCGCCGCATCGGCGACCTGCAGCAGCAGGACCAGGCGCGCATGACGCCACCGCCCGTTCCCGGCAGCCATCGCTCGCCTATGCCGCCCCCGTTGCCTGGCAGCCGCAATGACAATAACAATAACACTCCTCTGGCCTGATGCCGGAGGAGTGTTGTGCTTTCTATAGTGGCTATAGTGACTATAGTTCCTATAGCTTTTATTTCTCGTTTTTCTTGACGAGGCGCTCGTAGTCGGGGTTGCCCTCGCGCAGGAGGCGGTCGTAGCGCTCGCGGTCGTTCAGGACGTCATAGGCGGCCTGAACGTCATGGTTGCGGTGGTTGATGATGATGCTGTAGGCGCCCGAGTCGCCATAGACGTCGCGGGCAATCAGTCCCTTGGCGATGGCCTTGAGCAACTGCTGGCTAGTGCGGAATTTCTCCTCGTCATACTTGATGCTGTCGTTCTCGCCCATGGCGATGAGGTCGCGCATCATCTCGTCGCTCACCTCGAAGCCTCGGTCAAAGTCCTTGACCGTCTTGAACTGCTTGGAGATGGACTTGCGGTTCTTGTCCACATACTTGATGGCAAACTGGTTGATGATGCCCTTGGCCGACAGGTCGCGGTAGTAGGTGGAATACTCGCTGGTGTCGATGGGAACGTACACGTCGGGCATGACTCCGCCGCCGCCGTAGATGGTGCGGCCGTTCAGGCAGGTCCTGTAGCGCAGCGTGTCATTGAACTGGATGCTGTCCAGGCAGTAGTACTCGCCCTCGTTGTAGCGGTCGAGCAGCTCGTTCTCATAGGCCTTCTTGTCACCGCGCTTGTAGGGCTTCTGGATGCAGCGGCCGCTGGGCGTGTAGTAACGGGCCACGGTCAGGCGCATCATCGAGCCGTCCTCAAACTTGAACGGCCTCTGCACCAGCCCCTTGCCGAAGGTCCTGCGGCCCACTACCACGGCGCGGTCCCAGTCCTGCATGGCTCCGGCAAAGATTTCGGCTGCCGAGGCCGAGTACTGGTTGACGATGACGACCATGTGCAGGTCCTTGTAGTCGCCCCATCCGTTGGCATGTGCCTCGTTGCGGGGGCTGTTGTCGCCCTCGGTATAGACCATAAGCTGGTCGCGCTCCAGGAACTCGTTGCACATGTCGATGGCGGCATTCAGGTAGCCGCCCCCGTTGTCGCTCAGGTCCATGATCAGCTGGGTCATGCCCTGCTTCTTGAGGCCCTTGAGGGCGTCCATCATCTCCTCGTGGGTCTTGGCACCGAAGCGCGAGATGCGCAGGTAGCCCGTACGCTCGTCGAGCATATAGCTGGCGTCGATGCTGTGTACGGGGATGTTGTCACGCGTGATGCGGAAGGTGATCAGTTCCGGTACGCCCGGGCGCTGCACCTTGATGGTGACCTGGGTGCCCTTCTTGCCGCGCAGGCGCTTCTGGATGTCGCTGTTGCGCATCTTCACGCCGGCGATGACCGTGTCGTTCACATAGATGATGCGGTCGCCGGCCAGCACACCCACGCGCTCGCTGGGCCCACCGGGCACCGTCTGGATGACGTAGAGCGTGTCCTTGTTCATGTTGAACTGGATGCCCACACCGCTGAACTCACCCTGGAGCGGCTCCTCGAGTTCCTTGGTCTCCTTGGCGTCGGTATAGGACGAGTGGGGGTCCAGGTTCTCGAGCATGCCCTTGATGGCGTCCTCGACGAGCTTGTCCTCGTTGACCGAGTCCACATACAGGGTCGAGATGGCATATTCGGCATTCAGCAGCTTCTGCATCGCCTGGGGCATTGAGCGCTGGGCTGTGATGGTAAATGACAGGGCCATAGCCACGGCTACGGCAACAATTATTCTCTTGTTCATCATGTTTATTTCATTCCTTGTTTGGTGGAGATAGTGACTATAGTATTAATAGTGACTATAGTGTAGATGGCTCTTATGGTTTCTGGTCGAGTTTGAATCCCTCAGGCAGGTACTTGCTCACGTCCTGGCCATAGCGGTAGAGCTCGCGCACGATGCTGCTGCTGATGTGGCTGTACTCGGGCAGGGTATAGAGCAGGATGGTCTCGATGCCGCTCAGGCCGCGGTTCACCTCGGCCAGGTGTTTCTCGTTCTCGAAGTCCTGGATCAGGCGCACGCCGCGCACGATGAACTGGGCACCTACCTCATTGGCGACCTCTACGGTCAGGTTGCTGTAGGTGATGACCTCCACGCGGGGATCGTCCTTGAAAATCTCCTCAATCCACGACTTGCGCTGTTCGGCGCTCATGAAGGGGTTCTTGTCGGCATTCACGCCGATGGCGATATAGAATTTGTCGAACAGCGGCAGGGCCCGGCGCACGATCGACTCGTGGCCGCGGGTGAAGGGGTCAAAAGATCCCGGGAAAATAGCGATGCGCTTTCCCTCGTTGTCAATGCACTGTGATGTCCTCATCGTCCTCGTTCACTAGGTTGTCAATAATAAATCCCTGGCGCTCCATCGTGTTCTTGCCCATGAAGAAGGCCAGCATCTGCTTCACCGAGTCTTCCTTGCGCAGCGACACGCGGTCGAGGCGCATATCGGGACCGATAAAGTCCTTGAACTCGTCAGGAGAGATTTCTCCCAGACCTTTGAATCGGGTGATCTCGGCGGCATCACCCAGCTTGTTGAGTGCAGCCAGGCGCTCCTCGTCGTTGTAGCAGTAGTAGGTCTCCACCTTCTGCGGCTTGGCCTCGCGCTTGCTGGTGCGGTTCTTGCGCTTGGCGTCTTTCTTGTTGAGCACGCGGAAGAGCGGTGTCTGCAGGATGTACAGGTGGCCCGTCTTGATCAGCTCGGGGCAGAATTGCAGGAAGTAGGTCAACAGCAGCAGGCGGATGTGCATGCCATCGACATCGGCATCAGTAGCGATGATGACCTTGTTGTAGCGCAGGCCGTCGATGCCGTCCTCGATGTTTAGGGCCGACTGCAGCATGGCGAACTCGGCGTTGATGATCACCTTCTTCGGGTCCATGCCGTAGGTGTTCAGCGGCTTGCCTCGCAGCGAGAACACGGCCTGGGTCTCCACGTCGCGGATCTTGGTGATGCTGCCGCTCGCGCTGAGTCCCTCGGTAATGAAGATGGCGCTCTCACCGCGGCGGTCGTTGTCCTTGGGGGCTCGGGCGTCGTTGAAGTGGACGCGGCAGTCGCGCAGCTTGTCGTTGTGCAGTGCGGCCTTCTTGACGTTCTCGCGCACTTGCTTGCTCACGCCGGCAATGGCCTTGCGCTCGCGCTCGTTGTCCTGGATCTTCTTCAGCAGCACCTCGGCCGTTTCGGGCGCCTTGTGCAGGTAGTTGTCCAGTTCGCGCTTGATGAAGTCGTTGATATACTTGTAGATTGTCGGGCCGTCTTTCCACATGATGCTGCTGCCCAGCTTGATCTTGGTCTGGGACTCGAACACGGGCTCCTCGACCTTGATGCTGATGGCGGCGACGATGCCGTTGCGGATGTCGCTGTACTCGAAGTTCTTGCCGTAGAACTCCTTGATGGTCCTCGACAGGGCCTCGCGGAAGGCGCTCTGGTGGGTACCGCCCTGGGTTGTGTGCTGGCCGTTGACAAACGAGTAGAACTCCTCGCCGAGCTGTGCGGCATGGGTGATGACCACCTCGATGTCGTCGCCGGTGAAGTGCATCAGCGGGTAGAGCGGGTCATTGGTCATGTTCTCCTTCACCAGGTCGCTCAAGCCGTTGCGCGAGTGGTACTTCTTGCCGTTGAACACCAGCGTCAGGCCCGTGTTCAGGTAGGAGTAGTTCTTGATCATCTGCTCGATGATCTCCTCGCGGAAGACGTAGTTCTTAAAGATGCTGGCATCGGGCTTGAAGCGTACCAGGGTGCCGTTCTCTTCACCCTCCTCGGCAGCGACGATGCCGCTTTCCTCCTGGGCGAGGCCCTCGTGGTAGAGCACCGACGAGCACTGGCCGTCGCGCACGCTGCGGATGTAGAACTCGGTAGAGAGCGCGTTGACCGCCTTGATACCGACACCGTTCAGGCCGACGGAACGTTTGTAGGTCTGAGTGTCATACTTTGCACCGGTGTTCATCTTGGACGAGGCGTCCTTGACCTGATTCAAGGGGATACCGCGACCGAAGTCGTGGATGGTGACCGTGCCCTCGTCGGCGTCCAGGTCGATGTTGATGACGGGCTTGGCGTAGCCCGTGTTGAACTCGTCGATACTGTTGTCGATGACCTCCTTGATAAGGACATAGATGCCGTCGTCGTTCTGGGAACCGTCACCCAGCTTGCCGATGTACATGCCCGGGCGCAAGCGTATGTGCTCGCGCGGGGAGAGCGTGATCAGCTCGTCATATCCACCGTTGTCATTGGCCTGCTGGGGCGCTGGCTGCAGCACGTCGTCCACCTCGGGCTCCTCGGTTATGTCGTGATTCATGTTGTCTTGTGACATGTTATATCTATCGGTTGTTTTTGCGTTTTAACTTGCAAAGATACTAAAAATCCCGCAAATCACACACTTCCACGCCGATGAATAAGGTTTATTAACTATCTGAGGATCTCGCCGGGAGCAAAAACAGGCGGGCAGGGAACCGCCATCGGCACTCCCTCCCGCCACCAGCTCGATTTCGACGAAATTTAGCGCTGGTATTCAGGCGGCGTGTCTTAATTGTGACTCAGTAATATAACCGTGCTATCGCACGGGAAATTAAACAAATTTTTAAATTAAAATTGATAATACAAACATATTAATAAAAATTTTATAATTAATTTGATTAATTTGGCTTCGCCGAGCAAAGGTTCCCGCCCGCAGGGCGGTTATAGTTCTAGCAGTTGAATTATGACACATTCTCAGCTGCTAACGCGCTGATTGATAATCAATCATTTTGTCGGACTCGCGTTATTGATAAAGCGAAACACGGTGCTTGCCCATAAGCTTGGACAAGCACCGTGTAACTCCATTAACTCAATGTTTTACATTTTTGCTGCGATGGCGGCTGCGATAGCCTGCATCTCCTCGGCGGGCAGACTCAGCTTGTTGCCGAATCTCATGTCCTTCTCGGTCTGCAGCGGAACGAGGTGGATGTGGCAGTGGGGCACCTCCATGCCGAGCACGGCGACGCCGATGCGCTTGCAGGGGACGGCCTGTTCCAGAGCCATGGCCACCTTGCGGGCGAATGCCCACAGGCCGGCATACTCTTCCTCGTCGAGGTCGAACATGTAGTTCACTTCATGCTTGGGGATGACCAGGGTGTGGCCCTTGGCCATCGGGTTGATGTCGAGGAAGGCGAAGTAGCGGTCGTCCTCGGCCACCTTGTAGCTGGGAATTTCACCAGCGGCGATTTTGCTGAATATCGTTGCCATGTTTCTTTTAGATTTCGATTTTCATGATTTCAAACTTGATCACACCGGCGGGAGCGTGTACTTCCACTTTGTCGCCCACCTTGTGGCCGAGCAGGCCCTTGGCAATGGGAGTGGTGATCGAGATTTTGCCTTCGCGCAGGTTGGCCTCGGTCTCAGTAACGATGGTATAGGTCATCTGAGCCTTGCTCTTGACGTTGCGGATGGTCACCTTGGTGAGCAGCTGTACCTCGTCGGTTGTGATTTTACTCTCATCGATGATGCGTGCCGATGCAATCAGGCTTTTCAATTCGGCAATCTTAGCCTCGAGCATGCCTTGGCGTTCCTTTGCGGCATCATATTCTGCATTCTCTGAAAGGTCACCCTTGTCGCGGGCCTCGACAATAGCACGAACAACCTCGGGGCGTTCTACATTCTCGAGATGGGAAAGCTCGGCCATTTTCTTGTCGTAACCTTCCTGTGTCATGTAAGTAATAGCCATGCTAAATACTGTGTTTTAAATTTTTAAAGTCTCAAAAAATGAGAAGAATCTCAACTATTTGCTGGTGAGATCCCTCGCGGTTAATATTTGGTTTATCGCTGCAAAGGTAGTGCTTTTTTTGATTTCTGATGGCAGATTGTTAATAAAATCGTGCTTTTTTTTAAAAATTTAACCGAAGACGGTGGCTGCGACAGCCCTTGGAGTGCCGATTCAGTGTCACATGGCGAAAGGAACAGGATTAGCGGCGCCACAGGGTGATAACCTGGCGCGTGGCAATGGCGATGCTGACGACGGTGATGACGATGGCCAGCGGCAGGAGGCCGCCCTCCATCGCCGCCATGACGCTCGAGGCCACAGCCAGCGTCCACAACAGGTTGTAGATGCTCGCGCGGGTCACCCTCAAGCGGTACATCCCGAAGTAAACCACCGCCACGATGATGCTGTATAGCAGGTAAGACACCAGGAAGGCTACACCCAGGCCCGTCAGTCCCCACCAGCGGTAGAAGACGATGTTCAGCACCAGGTTGATGACAGCACTCGCCACCTCGGTCCACAGGTAGGTCTTGCCGTCGCCCTTGGCCAGGATGGTGAACGCCAGGCACCACGACAGCGTGCGCAGCACGGTGCCGATCATGCCCCAGGACACGAACGTGAGGATGACGTTGAACTCCGGCGTGTAGAGAATCCATACCACCAACTCGCGCAGGAGGATGAACAGGGCCACTACGGGAGCCATCACGGCTAGCGAGACATTGATTTCTTGTGACACAAAGGCGCGCAGCCTGATGCGGCTGTCTGCCACTTGCGACAGGCGGGGGTAGTACTCCATGCCTAGGGCCGTCAGAATCAATCCCGTATATTTATTTATTAATGTGTAACCGGCCTGGTAGAAACCCACCTGCTCGGTGCCCGCATGGACGTTGAGCCATGCATTGAAGGCATAGCTCGCCAGAATGCTGGCAAAGTTGCCCAGCGTCATGTAGATGCCCAGCCTGACAAAGCCTTTGCCCATGTCGAACGTCTCGCGACGGTCCACGTGGGCGACCGGGTACTCACGGTCGCGGAACAGCCATGCGAAGGTGGCCAGAGCGAGCGCATAGGCAATGATAGACGGCAGGATGCTGCGCTCACGCAGCAGGTAGAACAGCGGTATGGAAACAGCAAGTCCCACGATCGTGCCCCACAGGGTGACGCTGGCCAGCCGCTTGAGGCGGGCGGTGCCTTGCAGCACGGCATATTCGCCGTTGGTCAGCGCCTGCAGCAGTACGGCGACACTCAGGGCGACGAACCCCCAGATGTGTGTCCCGTCGCCGAAGGTCAGCTGGCTCAGCAGCGGCGCCATGACCAGGGTGAGCAGTGCACCAGCCAGACCCAGCCAGAGCGACCACTTGCGCACCACGGCAATCATGCGTGACACCAGGCTGCGGTCCTGGCCAGCCAGTGCCTGGGAGATGTCGCGCACGCTGCTTGAACGGATGCCCAGGTTGGTGCCCGTGGAAATCATCTCCAGCGCATTGTTGAACAGGCCGAACAAGCCGATGCCCACGGGGCCGATCCACAGGGCGACGAGCTTGGTGCGGATGATGGAACACAGAATGCCCATCACCTGCACTCCGCCGAACAGGCCCATTGCCTTCATCGCCATGCGTGATATGTTGCCTCGACTGCCTGACATCTATAATACTATTTGGGTGGATGCAATTCGTGAGGGGGAAATCAGCGGTCAGTGATGATGACTTCGTAGGTGTTGTACACGATGCCGCGGCCGCCCAGGCGGCACTTTTGCCTCACGAGGCCCTCGTTGAGGTAACGTCCGTGGTCCTCGTTACTGATGCCGAAGTCAAAGTAGCGGTATCCCAACCGCGCGCTCTCGTTGATGAGCAGCTCGAACAGCAGCGTCAGCGCCTTGCTGTCCTTGCCGCGGGGCGAGGCTCCGATGTACTGGCAGTGGGCGACAGGAGATGATAGGTACATCACCACGCCGGCCAGCAATTCGCCGTCAAGGGTCGCGGTATAGAGGCGGATGTTCTCGGGGAAACGGCCCTGCAGCAACAGCATCTCCTCGAGGGTGTGGACCGGGCGGGTGCCGTAACGCTCGCCGAGCAGTGACGACAGCAGGTGCCAGTAGCCTTGCCAATCGTCGCTCTCGCCGACCTGGATGCCGGCCTTGCGGGCCGAGTTGGCGCCGCTCTTGTTGCCGCGGTCGAAGGGGAGGGGACAGGTCAGGTCGATTGTCGTCGAGACGTTGGTCTCGATCAGGGCCGCCTGGTGGCGAAACAGGGCGTAGAGGTCCTCCTCGCAGGGGTAGCGGTGATAGATGTGCGGGATGGCTTTGTACACAAGGCGCTTGATGCCGTTGTCACGCATCCACGCCATGGCGGCGTCCATGACCTCGACCATCACCGTCGTGTCAAAGTGCTTGAGCGGCACAATCCAGCCACCGTAGGTCAGCCCGCGGTGGGAGTAAAGGGTATCGCCGTCCACGTTGGCAGGCAGCAGGGCGCAGGGCTTGCCGTCGCGCAGTGCTACCAGCGAGCAGTCCCTGAATCGGTCGCTGTGGTAGTCCATGTAGCCGCGCTTGAGCAGGAAAGTGCCGTTGCGGCTATGGCCCACCATCTCGTCCCACATGCCGGCCATCGATTTGTCATATCGTTGAATCTCTATCATCGACGTCATTCATTTTTGTGGCAGTGTCATCGTTTATTTTCACGCTAGAATAGAATCTTGACACACCGTCCTGTTGGTCCAAACTTCACTAATAAAACGCAAAAATAGCAATAAATGTATTACCTTTGCCCAAAATTTAAGAGAAAACAAATGAAACTTTCTAAAATCGGCCTGTTGCCGCGTATCATCATCGCCATCATCCTGGGCGTTGTGTGCGGCATGTTCTTCAGCGAGTGGGCTGTGAGGTTGTTTGTCACCTTCAACAGCGTGTTCAGTCATTTCCTGTCGTTCCTCATCCCGCTCATCATCGTGGGACTTGTCACCCCGGCGATTGCCGACATCGGTAAGGGGGCCGGCAAACTGCTTCTCATCACGGCACTCATCGCCTATGGCGACACGATCTTTTCCGGTTTTTTGAGCTACTTCACGAGCACCGGCATCTTCCCGGCGCTCATCGACCGTAGCCAGGCCGCGCAGGCCGTCGCGTCGGCCAAGGAGCTGGAGCCCTTCTTCACCATCGAGATTCCGCCCCTGCTCGACGTGATGAGCGCGCTCATCACGGCCTTTGTCATGGGACTGGGCATCTCCTTCTTTGAGTCACCCAACCTGAAGAAGGCTTTTGACGAGTTCCGTGACATCATTGCCAAGACCATCGAGGTGGCACTCATCCCCATCTTGCCGATTTACATCTTCTCGATATTCCTCAACATGTCCTTCACGGGGCAGGCCTGGCGCATCATCAATGTGTTTATCGCCATCATCGGCGTCATCTTTGTGATGCACATTCTCCTGCTGGTGTTCCAGTACTGTGTTGCCGGCCTCATTGCCAGGCGCAATCCCTTCCGTGCCCTGTATAACATGTTGCCGGCCTATTTCACGGCCTTGGGCACCTCGTCGTCGGCAGCGACCATCCCTGTCACGCTGGCCCAGGCCAAGAAGAACGGCGTCAGTGACGGTATCGCCGGCTTTGTCGTGCCCCTGTGCGCGACCATCCACCTCTCGGGCAGCGCGATGAAGATTACCGCGTGTGCCGTCGCCCTGATGATCATGCAGGGCGGCTCCATCGAGATCGGGCAATTCACCGGATTCATTCTCATGCTGGGCGTGATGATGGTGGCCGCTCCCGGCGTGCCTGGCGGAGCCATCATGGCCGCCCTGGGTGTGCTGCAGTCCATCCTGGGCTTCACCGCTGAGCAACAGGCCGTAATGATAGCCCTTTACATCACGATGGACAGCTTCGGCACCGCCTGCAACGTGACTGGTGACGGCGCCATTGCGCTGGTGGTGGACCGCATCTATAGCCGCAAAAGTGCCGAGAATAGCTGATTTGTCTAGAAATCAGAGGCATGATGTCTAGCAGTGAAGAGGCTTTAGACTGTTTTTTTGAAAAAAAGTAAGAAAAAATTTTGTATGTGAGAAAAACATATTAACTTTGTAGCGCATAAAAGGGAAAAATCAATTTTGATTTATCAAAGAGTTTCGGATTAACGTACTGTCGTGATGATAGATGGTTAATCCATTTTTTATGTCCTTACCCCAAAAATAACAAATCGGGTGGCGCAGAGATTACTGCTGCGCCACCCGATGATGTTGTGGGAAATCTGTGATGTGGAGGATCAATTACCGCCCAGGATGATGCTGGTCAGGGCATTGACATCGGCAATGTTCACCTCGCCGTCACCGTTCACGTCGGCATACTTGTTCCAAGTGTTGTTCAGGATAAAGTCGATCACTGCGTTGATGTCGGCAATGCTTACCTCGCCATCGAGGTTCACGTCGCCCTGCAGGGGCTCTTCCTCTTCCTGATCAACGTAGGTGGCACCGCACACGCCGTAGGCCTCGACGCCCTCGACAGCAAACATGACCTCGGTGGACATCGTGCCGTCCTCGTTGGGCTTAGCACGCATGCACTTGATGCCGCTGTGGTGCAACGGGTTGTTGACATCCAGGGGTACACTCTTGCGGATGGCCTGCTCGTCGTTCTCAGGTGCGATGTAGCTCCAGTAAACGTACTCGCCGTCGCCATTGATCTGGGCCACATTAGCCAACTCGCCGCTGTCCTGGGCACCCTCGACCTTGATGGGAGAGTCGTCGATGAGTTCGCAGTCGGCGATGCGCAGGTTCTCGTTGCCCTCCAGGTCGGCACCGGTCTGCAGGTTCTCAATCTTGCTCAGGGCAATGCGGTAGATACCGGGCACGCAGCCGTTGGGGTCGGTCTGCACCTGCATGTACAGGTAGCCGTTCTCCTCGTCGAGGTAGAAGGTCTTGATGATGGCGTCCTTGAACAGCGCGTTGAAGTGCTTGGTGTGGCCAGCGCCGCCGTCGGGGTAGATGTCACCCTTAGTGAAGCGCAGCAGGCACAGGCCGTTGAACTTCTTGCTCATCCAGAAGATGCCGTGCTTGTCCTGGGTGAAGCCACCGGTGATGGAGCCCCAGCTGATCTCGTCGTTGTAGTAGGGGAGCCACTGGTTCTGCAGCAGGAAGGGCTGCTGGCCATAGAGGCCCGTCGTGTCGGCGTTCAGCTCGTGGATGCCCACGTTGCGGTCGCTGATGTAGATCTTGTTCTCGTTCTTGTCGATGAACATGGTGAAGGGATCCTCGCTGGGTGCGTAGCCCACATTATTTAATACGGTCACGCGGTAGAAGATGCCGTTGGTGTTGTTCACGTAGAACAGCTCACCGTCGCCCAGGGGCTGGTTGGGATCCTGGTAAGTGAAGTTCTTACCGGCCACGGCTACATACACACGGTTCTTGTAGCTTTGCAGTGTGAAGGCGTGCTGGCCGGCGTTGAAGTTGGTATTCACGATGTTGCCGTCCTCGTCCTTGTACATCAGGTCGCCGCTCGTGGTGGCGAAGTACAGGCCGGTGGGGCAGCCCAGGGTCGCGCCGTCACCCTCGATGGTCGGGTCGGCTACGATATTGAGGTAACGCCACTGGTTGGCACTCTTGAACTTGTCAACCGATTCGGGAGCCACCTTGCAGATGACATCACCCTGACCCTCGTTGAACACACCTGCTGCCAGGGCGGGCGTGTTGACGTTGAGCACGCGCAGCTCCTTGATGGTGACGGGAACCGAGCCTTGTTCCATATAGTTCACGTTGGCGGGAATCTCCATGCTCTCCAGTGCGGTGCAGCCCTCAAAGCAGTTGCGCATCATGTTGGTCGTGGTGCTGGGCAGCGTCACGTCGGACAACTGCTGGCAACCGGCGCACAAGCCCTGAGGTATCTCGTTGCGACCCTCGGCGATGACAATCGACTGCAGGGCGGAGCCGGCGAACACGTTCTGGCCCACGGTGACGTTGCTCTCGAGCGTGAAGCTCTCGATATCACTATAGGCAAAGCCGTAGTTGCCGATGGTCGTCAGCGCGGGCAGGTCAACGCTGGTGAACGGGGCATAAGCCAGACCGTAGTTGTCGATGCTGGTCACGGTGCCGTTGCTGTAGGTCGTGCCGATTTGGCCCTCGTGGGCGGTCACCAGCAGGCGGCTGCCGCTGTCATTCAGCAGAACCCCGTTTTCGAGTTTGAAGACGCCGTTGTCCTCGGCAAGGGTGATATTGGCAAGGGTGGGGATGGGAGCAAATGCGCCCTGGCCGATGCTGGTCACGGTGGCGGGAATGCTCACGCCGGCCAGCTGTGTGCCGGCAAAGGCTTGTGTGCCGATGGCGGTCAAGCCGTCAGGAAGAACGATGTCACCTGCGAGCTTGCTGTTCTCAAACGCACTCTGGCCGATACTGGTCAATGCGCTCGGGAATGTGAAGGCAGTAATGGCCGTGTTGTAGAAGGCGGTGATACCGATGCTGGTCACGCCGTCGCCCATGGTGACGTTCTTGAGGTTGCGGCAGCCGTTGAAGGCGCTCTGCTCGATGGTCGTCACGGCAACGGGGATGTCGATACCGGTCAGCGAGGTGCAGCCCGAGAAGGCGCTGTTGCCGATGCTGTTCACCTTGTTGCCTTCCTCAAAGGTTACCGTCTCCAGTGCCGTACAGCCTTGGAATGTGGTGCCCTGGATGGTTGTGGTCTCGCCACCGATAACCAGCGACTTGAGCGCGCCCATGTTGTGGAACGGCTGCTCGTTGTTCAGGTAGGCGCTGGCATCGACGTTGCGGCCCATGTAGATGTACTCGATGCTGTTGATGGCAACACGGGCCTCGGCATTGGAACCGAACATATTGACCTTCATCTCGACGGGAGCATCACCGGTAGTGATGATCAGTCGCTTCAGGTTCGGGCAGTTGGCGAACTCCTCGCTGACGGGCTTCTTCCAGCCGGCATAGATGATGACCTCCTCCAGGGAAGTACAGCCGTTGAACACACCGGTGCCTACGCTGGTCACCGTCTCGGGCAGCGGGCTCACGGTAAGGCTCGTACAGCCCTTGAAGCAGTTGCGGCCGATGGTCACACAGGTCGCGGGCAGCGTCACCGACGTCAGGTCGCGGCAATCAGCAAAGGCGTTGGCAGCGGTAGCCACCACGGTATAATCCGTGCCCTCGTAGTCGAAGGTCTCGGGGATGACAACGTCGCCGGTGTAGAAGAGCGTGTCGGCAGGAGTCGTCGCGGTGGCCTTGATGATGGTGTACTTGGCAACAGTGGCTGTCCCGTCGTTCTTGGTGGTGTAGTTGATACCGTCCACTGTGATGCTGGCGGCATGAACAGCGGTCGCTGCTGCGAGGCAGCACACGATGGCCGCGAGGCGTGTCAACCATTTCTTGTGAGTAAATAATCCATTCATACGCATTCAGGTTTTTAAGTGATTATTATTAATTTGATAATTTTCAATCCGTTTCAACCCACAAATGTAAACAAAAAAAAGAAAATCGGCACATTTTTCCATCCTTTTTTTCATGATGTGCGATTTCTTCTGTCGGGCAATAACAAAGCTGCCCTGACGCTCACGTGTCAAGGCAGCTTTTTAGTTCCCTGAAAACAAGCAATGCTTGATTACTTCTTGTTCACCTTCATGGCCAGGTCAGCACCGGGTTTGAATTTAACGACCTTCTTTGCGGGGATCTTGATGGCTTCCTTGGTAGCGGGGTTGATACCCTTGCGAGCATCCTTCTTCACTACCTGGAAGGTACCGAAACCGATAAGGGCTACCTTGTCACCTTTCTTCAGGGTGCCTTCTACAGCCTCGAGGGTTGCTTCGAGAGCGGCCTTGGCCTGTACCTTGGTCAGATTGGCTTTCTCAGCGATTGCTTGGATTAATTCAGTCTTGTTCATAGTGTAATTGATTAATAAAATTATTGATGTGAATAAATGAAATTGTTCGTTTTGTTGTCGCAAATATAAGTAAAACAACGGTTTCACCAAAAAAAAAGCAAAAAAAAATGCCTTTTTCCGCTTAAAAACAGTGCTTTTTGGCTTTTTTAATCGCAAAATAGCTGAAAATAGGGACTTTTTCTCTACTTTTGTGCCATAAAAAATTAAGAACTAATGCAAAACGAGAATCGATCATTTCTTACGTCTATACCACCTGTTACCAGACATCTGCTCATTATCAACGTGCTCGTCTGGCTGGCGACCATCGTACTCCATCGTTCCGGAATTTTCCTGGAGCGTTGGCTGGCTTTGTTCTTCTGGCAGGATAGTTATTTTAACTTGGCCCAACCGTTGACCCACATGTTCATGCATGACACGCATGGCATCACCCACATCTTCTTCAATATGTTCTCGTTGTGGATGTTCGGCGGACTGCTGGAGCGGGTCATGGGTTCAAAGCGTTACCTGTTCTATTACATCATGTGCGGCCTGGGTGCTGCATTGGTCCAGGAGTTGACGTGGCAGTTCTCGTTGCAGGAGATTGTTCCCACGGTGGGCGCCTCGGGTGCCGTGTTCGGCATCCTGCTGGCCTTCGGTATGCTGTTCCCCAACATGCCGATGTACATTTTCTTTATCCCTGTGCCCATCAAGGCCAAGTGGGTGGTCATCGGCTATGGTCTGCTGGAACTCTACTTCGGTATCTCGGGCAATCAACCGGGTGTGGCCCATTTTGCCCATCTCGGCGGCATGCTTGCCGGCATCATCATGATGCTCTATTGGAAACATAAGGGTACGTTCATGCGCAGGAATGGCTTTTATTGACGATATCAAGCGCACTTACCGTCAGGGGTCGATGCTGATGAGGCTCATCTTCATCAACATCGGCGTCTTTGTGCTGTTGCACCTCTTGACGATCGGTTTCATGCTGTTTAACGCCGACGGCAGCGTCGTGTTGTCGTGGGTGGAACTGCCCAGCGACCTGGGCCTGCTCCTGAGGCGTCCGTGGACGCTGGTGACCTACATGTTCACCCACTATGGCCTGTTGCACATCTTGTTCAACCTGCTGTGGTTCTACTGGCTGGGGCGCATCTTCATGGAATTTTTCTCACCCAAGCAGCTCACGGGACTTTACCTGTTGGGCGGATTGGGCGGTGCCGTGCTCTATCTGCTGGCCTATAACCTGCTGCCTCGTCTGGCCGGCATGTCAATGCCCCTGGTCGGCGCTTCGGCTTCGATCCTGGCCGTGGTCATCGCGACGGCGGTCTATGTCCCTGACTACAAGATCGGGTTGCTGTTCATCGGTGAAGTGCCCCTCAAGTGGGTTGCCATCGTCACCATGTTTATCTCCCTGATCGGGATGGAAGGCGGCAACATCGGCGGGAATATCGCCCACATCGGCGGAGCCATCGTGGGTGCCTGGTATGGAGTCAGGATCAGGCGGGGACGCGATATCACGCGCCCGCTCAATGCTTGCATCGACTGGTTTGCCGGGCTGTTCAACGGACGCTCCTTCAAGCTGCCCAGGTTCAAGAAACCCGAGTTCAGCCGCCCTGCCGGAAAGGCCACTCAACAGCCCCCTAGGCGCCAGGAGGACAGCCGGGTCCCCCGCGACCAGGTGAGCGAGGAAGAACTGGATATCATATTGAAGAAAATCAAGGACGCGGGCTACGATGCCCTCACCGATGACGAGCGGGACAAACTCTTCAAGGCGTCCCGACAACGTCAGGCATAGAAAGACTCATGTGTAATGGCTGGAAGAAAAAGTACATATAATTATAATGTGCGCCACCGCAGCAGAAGATTCCGGTGGCTGTTAGAGGGCTTGGCGCTGTTGTTCGCCCTGCTGCTCATCCTGTGCGCCTACGCTGGGAAGATCGACCCCGGGAGCTTCTTCCCGGCTCCCTTCTTGACGCTGGCCTACATGCCGATGTTGCTGTTGCTGGCCCTCTTCCTTGTCCTCGTGCTGCTGTTCAGGCGCTGGCTGGCCGCGCTGATATTGGTCGCAGCCTTTGTGGCCACGTTGCCGGTGTTCGGCATGTATGTCCCTCTGAACAGCGAGGACCAGTTGCCGCCCATGCCCACCGAATCCAAATCGCTGCTCAAGGTGATGACCTATAACGTGCTGTGCTTCAACTACAACGAGGCATCGGCCGACCAGGGCCCCTCGGCCACGATGGCGCTGATTCTGGAAGCCGACCCCGACGTGGTTCTGCTCCAGGAGGGCGGTGCCGCCGGCATCGAGTGGGAGGAGATTCCCTCGCTGAAACCCCACATGGCGAAAGTCAGGGCTAAATACCCTTATACCTTTACCAGTCCCGAAGGGCTGAACATCCTCTCCAAGTATCCGTTCAAGACCCAGGCCCTGGGCGAACCCGACGAGACGCGGTCTGTCCTGGGCTATAACCGCGAGATGAAGGCCTATCTGGCCAGGGCCTATGACCTGTCGTTGCCGTCAGGCAAGCAGCTCCGTCTCATCGACTTCCGGCTGCAGTCCTATCACCTGCAGTTCGGTAAGAGCCAGAACGTGCGCATCTCTCCCGACATCAAGCCGGCGCCGCTTGAGCGCATGCGTCGCTCGTTTGCCCTTCGCGGGGGCGATGCGTCTGTCATCCGCCGTGCCATCGACGAGTCGCCGGGCAACGTCATCGTGTGCGGCGACATGAACGATGTCACCACGTCTAACGTCTATCGCATCATCCGCGGTGACGACATGAGCGACGCCTGGATCGAGGTGGGCTACGGCTATGCGCCGACCTTCAACCGCTACCACCTGCCCTTCCGCATCGACCACATCCTCTATCGTGGCCAGTTGCAGGCCCTCAAGGCCGAGCGCCTGCAGGAGGGCAGCAGTGACCACTACCCATTGATGGCCACCTTTGACATCGATACTACTCATGACTCAGTAAAATCAAATAACCAATAACCAATATTTTAATCATTTACTACAGACATGAAGAAAATTTTATTCACCGTTCTTGCCGTAGCCACCCTGATGCTGGTGGGCTGTGACAAGCAGAAATCCAACGAGAACAACCCGTTTATGTCGGAGTATGCTAACGAGTACGGCATTCCGCCGTTTGACAAGATTTCCTATGCCGACTATGAGCCCGCAGCGCTGGCCGGTATCGAGGAACAGAATGCCGAGATTGATTCCATCATCAAGAACACGGCAGAGCCTAACTTTGAGAACACCATCCTGGCGCTGGACAACAGCGGCAAGATCCTGAGCAAGGTGGGTGGTGTGTTGTTTGCCCTGAGCGAGAGTGACAACACCCCGGAGATGCAGAAGGTTTCCGAGAAGCTGTTGCCCATGTTCACGGCTCAGAGCGACGCCATGTACATGAATGACAGCCTGTTTGCCAAGGTAAAGGCCGTCTATGACAACGCCGACAAGCTGGGCATGGATCCCATCCAGAAGCGTCTCACCGAGAAGTACTACAAGAGGTTTGTCCGCAACGGTGCCCTCTTGACCGCTGCCCAGAAGGACAGCCTCAAGGAGATCAACCGCAAGCTGGGCGAGTTCAACCTGAAGTTCGGCAACAACATCCAGCATGACCTGAGCGAGTGCATCTTCTATGTGGACAAGGAGGAGCAGCTCAAGGGCCTTCCCCAGACGATCATTGACAACGCTGCCAAGCTGGCTGCCGAGAAGGGCAAGAAGGGCCAGTGGGCTTTCAATGCCATCGCCGCTACGCGTCTGCCCGTGCTGACCTATGCCGACAGCCGCGACCTGCGCCGTCAGATGTACGAGACCTACACCTCTACCGCCAGCCATGGTGACGAGTGGGACAACAGCGAGAACATCCGCAACATCCTCCTGCTCCGTCAGCAGAAGGCCAACCTGCTCGGCTTCAACACCTATGCCGACTATGCCACCGACCCCTATATGGCCAAGACTCCCAAAGCCGCCGAGGACCTGCTGATGCAGCTCTGGCGCCCCGCCATCAAGAAGGTGGATGAGGAGGTTGCCGACATGCAGAAGTATGCTGCTGCCCATGGCGACACCGCCAAGATCGAGGCTTGCGACTATTACTACTATGCCGAGAAGGTGAAGAAGGAGAAGTTCAACTTCAGCGAGGACGACGTACGTCCCTACTTCGCTCTCGACAGCGTGGTGAAGAACGGTATCTTCTATGCCGCCAACAAGCTCTACGGCCTCACCTTCGAGGAGATGCCCGATGCTCCCAAGTACAACCCCGAGGTGAAGGTCTATGACGTGAAGGATGCCGAGGGCAAGCACCTCGCCGTCTTCATGACCGACTACCTGCCCCGTCCCGTCAAGAGCCCTGGCGCATGGATGAATGCCATGCAGGAGGCCTACAACTATGGCGGTGAGAACGTGCGTCCCATTATCTATAACGTGGGTAATATGGCACTGCCTTCGGGCGACACCCCCTCGCTGCTCACTTGGGACGACGTGCAGACCGTCTTCCACGAGTTCGGTCACGCCCTCCACGGCATGCTGACGCGAGTTCCGTATCGTGGCCTGGCAGGTACCAACACCGACCGCGACATTGTCGAGATGCCTTCACAGATCAATGAGCACTGGGCATTTGAGCCTGAGGTGCTGAAGCACTATGCACGCCACTACAAGACCGGCGAGGTGATCCCTGACAGCCTCGTGCAGAAGCTCAACGAGAGTGCACAGTTCAACATGGGCTTCATGACCACCGAGCTCGTCGGTGCCGCCCTCATGGACATGTATTGGCACAAGAAGGCCTGGACTCCCGAGGAGGCCAAGAACATCGACGTCAAGGCATTTGAGCAGGATGTGAAGAACCAGCTCAACATGCCCGCCCTCGTCGAGTTCCGCTATCGCAGCCCCTACTTCAAGCACGTCTTCGCCAGCGATGAGTATGCTTGCGGTTACTACACCTACCTGTGGGCTCAGGTACTTGAGGCCGACGGCTATCTGCCCTTCGAGAAGGCTGGCTGCTTCGACAAGGCCACTGCCGACGCGTTCAAGAAACTCCTTGAGTCTGGTGATACCATGGATCCCATGGAGCTCTACAAGCAGTATCGTGGCCAGGCGCCCACCGTCGACGCCCTGCTCCGCAACCGCGGCCTGAAGTAATATTTCAATTTGGGCATTTACCCAAATTGAAGATTAGAGATTAGAGATTAGAGATTAGGGAACTCTTACTCCCCCAAAGATTATCGGGGCCTTGCCACTCTCGGCAAGGCCCCGATTGTTTGTTCTTCAGCCCGGTCTTCTGTGCCGTGACTCAGTCACGGCCACCGGGTGACCATCGCCAGGCTATAGGTTGTTGGATTTCAGCAGGAGGTTGATCAGTGCAGTGACATCGCTGATGCTGACGTTGCCGTCTTTGTTCACGTCTCCTGTACCGATGCAGATCTCCGGATTCAGCAGCATATTGATCAGTGCGGTCAAGTCATTTAAGTTCACGGTGCCGTTGTGGTCCACGTCGCCGGTCTTGACGTAATCAACGTTGGGGACTTCAAGGCAAGCGCCCACGATGTCACCTTCACTTTGGGCTTCGATGACATATTTGCCTCCCGAGGTGAACGGTATCTCTTCGGTATAAAGGCGCCACTTGTACCATACGTCAACATCATAATCTCTCCACCTGTAGTAGATATCGTTGCCATAGGGCGAAATCAACGATACATAATAACCTCTTTCTCCGGTAGGCTCAATCTTGATGCCGGGAGCCGCTGAAAAGCCCAGGTAATCGACATTGAAGGTGACATAAATGCTTGGACTACGTTCTTTGCCCAACGTTTCAGCATAGGCTTCAATGGCATATCTGCCCAGTGTAGTGAATGGATAAACGCCGTCATAATCGCGCCACCTTGTCCAGAAACCTTCGCTCTGGCCGTCCTCAAGGATTCTGGTCCAGCGGAAATGGACATTGCCCTCACGGGGTAGTATAGTGAGGTCATAGGCCGTCACCATCATGGCCTCGTCAATTCGGGGCATCATAATCAGGCCTGGAGCGGCAGTGTGGTACAACAATTCAGATTCGGCCTTTGCGGCGTTGTAATTCTCGCCGTCATTCAATGGGGCGGCATGTGTCGGCAGCATCATAAATGCCGCTACGACAATCATTAAAAAATTCTTCATAGTCTTTATTGGAAATTACATCATCTAATTCGGCCGCAAAGGTATTCATAATTCTGGAAATAGCGGCTCTGTTTCATCCTTTTTCTTTCAATGGGCGGTCTGTCCGGTGGCGCATCAGCCGCAGGGAGTTCAACACGCAGAGGAGGGCGACGCCGACGTCGGCAAACACCGCCTCCCACAGGTTGGCGATGCCCAGCACGCCCAGTATCATCACCAGCACCTTCACGCCGATGGCGAAGGCGATGTTCTGCTTGACGATGCGTCGGGTGCGCCGGCCCAGGGTGATGGCGTCAGCCACGCGCGAGGGTTGGTCGGTCTGGATGATGACGTCGGCGGTCTCGATGGCCATGTCGCTGCCCAGGCCGCCCATTGCGATACCCACGTCACTGAGCGCCAGCACGGGGGCATCGTTGATGCCGTCGCCCACAAAGGCCACCTGCCGTTGTCCTTGTCCTTGCAGCCGCTCGATGTGCTCCACCTTGTCCTGCGGCAAGAGGTCGCCGTGGGAGTGGGTGATGGCCAGTTGCCGGGCCACCTCGTCGGCCAGGGCCTGTCGGTCGCCCGTGAGCATCACCGTGGTGATGTCCTGACGTGCCAGGGCGTCAATGGCATCACGCGCATCCTCCTTCGGCACGTCGCTCAGAGTGATGTGTCCGGCATATTGCCCGCCTATGGCCACGGCCACCATCGTGCCGACGATGTCCTTCAACCCGGCGGGGAAGGCTACGCCCTCATGCTCCAGCAGGCGTGTCGTGCCCACGAGCCACGGCTGGCCGTCCACGACGGCGCTCAGGCCATAGCCCGCGATATTCTTGAGGTCGCTGACGGCGACCGTAGCCGGCTTGTGGCTGTCGAGGATGGCTTGTGCGATGGGGTGGGGGCTGCCTTGCTCGATGGCGGCGACGATGGCGAGCTGTTCCTCGGTCAGGCCGTTGACCTCGCTGACAGCGAAACGGCCTGTCGTCAGCGTGCCCGTCTTGTCAAACACGACCGTGTCCACTGCCGCGATGGCGTCAAGGTAATTGCTCCCCTTGAACAGGATTCCGCGGCGCGAGGCGGCGCCGATTCCCGCATAGTAACTGAGCGGAATGCTGATGACCAGTGCGCAGGGGCACGAAATCACCAGGAAGACCAGGGCCCGATGGAGCCATTCGGCAAAATGATAGTCAAAACCGGTCGCTGCCAGTGAATACACCCATGGCAAGAGCACCACGAGTGCGGCAAGCCCCACGACGACAGGCGTGTACACCTTGGCAAAGCGGCGGATGAAGAGTTCGGCCGGAGCCTTGCGCTCGGTGGCCTCCTCGACCAGATGCAGGATGCGCGAGACGGCGCTGTCGCTGGCAGGACGGCAGGCGCGGATGCGCACCACGCTGTCGCTGGCTATCATGCCCGCCAGCACCTCGTCGCCGCTCTCGATGGCGCGCGGCATGCTCTCGCCCGTCAGTGCCGCCGTGTCGAAGGCGGCAGCCAGGCCCGTCAGGGTCCCGTCGACGGGTACGCGTTCGCCGGGCTTGACCTCGATGATGTCGCCCACCTTGACCTCGGCAGGGTCGATGGTCACCGACTTGTCGTCGCGGATGACCGTGGCATGGTCGGGACGGAAGGCGATGAGCGACTTGATGTTGCCGCGTGCACGGCTCACGGCACGGTCCTGCAGGGCCTCGCCGATGCAGTAGAGTGCCATCACGGCGACCGCTTCGGGGTATTCGCCGATGGCAAAGGCTCCGATGCTGGCCACCGACATGAGCAGGAACTCGCTGAATACTTCGCCCTCACGGGCCTCCTCGACGGCCTCGCGCAGCACGCCCAGTCCCGTGGGCAGCCAGGCGGCGGCATACCATGCCAGCCTCACCCAGCCGTTGGAGAACCAGCGGCAGCCCGTTGCCGTCATGATGATGCCTGCAACCAGCAGAACCAGCGACAGTGCCGGTTTCCACCAGCTCATCTCCTCCTCATGCTCGTGGTCATGTCCATCACCGCAGCAACTGCAGCCGTGGTTGTGGCATTCTTCCTCGTGATGATGTTCGTCGTTATATGTCATTGTCTTTACCTCCAGTTGTTTGTTTTTCTGGCGGCAAAGTTACAGACTATTCCGTGCAACTCGGTTGCAAAGTTCCAGATCGTAGACGCTATAGTAACTATAGTCACTATAGTAACTATAGGAACTATGAGGGGATAGAAAGGGGCGGGAGTGTCAATAGAGGAGGCGGGCGATGCGCGCCGAGCCGCGTTTGCCGGTGGCGATGCGAGCAAAGAGGCGTCGCGTCACGGGGGCCACAAGCCAGCGCCAGCGGCGGTTGTTGCCGTAGCTGTCGCCTAGGGCCTTATAGGCCTGTCGGCAGAGGGGGATGGAAAGGTCGCTGCAACCCTCTCGCTCGTATTGTGCCGCGAGCACCATGCGCCTGTATTCGAGCAGGCGCTCGTAGCGCGTCTTGTATTTGGCCTTGAGCTGTGAGCAGCGCACCTCGTTCTTCATGATGTCGATGACGTGCTCCCACTGGCCGTGGCGGCTGTGGAACTCGGTCCCGGTGATGGAGTCGGCGCCGTTGTGGTTGATGATGATGCGGGACTTGCCGCCCATGTAGGCGATGTGCGGCCGTGCCAGCAGCAGCCTGAGTCCCAGCTCCCAGTCGTTCCACCCCGGCAGGTTGATGTTCCAGCCGTCGGTGCCGGCAAAGAACTCGCGCCTGACGGCATAGCGTTGCGTAGCCAGTTGCGCGTGCAGGATGTGCTGGGCGAAGATGTCCCGCTTGTGGAACGGGGCCTGGCGCGTACTGCCGTCGGGGAAGACCAGCGAAGAGCGGGCACTGATAATGTCGAGCTGTCGCCCTGCTTTCTGGGCCCGGTTGATGACCTTGACATAGGATTCGACAAGGTGCTCGTCCATCAGGTCGTCGCTGTCGAAAAAGAGAACCCACTCGCCCGTCGAGAGTTCGAAGCCCCGGTTGCGTGCCGCTCCCGCGGTGTGGTGCTCCTCTCGGGTGATCACGACGTTGAAGCCCTCGCCGGGATGCTCTTTCTTGAAATTCTCGAGCACCTGCAGGGTGTCGTCGGTGCTGTAATTATCCACCAGAATCACTTGCAGGGGGCGATGGGTCTGAGTGACAACGCTTTCCAGCGTGGCCTTGACCACGTCGGCGCGGTTATAGACGGGTATGATGATGGTTACTTCCATTGTGTTCACGGGGGTAAAGGTACTGCTTTTTTTGATAAAGTGCAAAAAATGTCCTACTTTTGCACCCGCAATGAAGATATTATTCGCTGGCGATGCCAGTAACCTGCATAACTGCCTGGCCCAGGAGCTGCGGCGAATGGGACACGAGGCGACGGTGGCATCCGACGGTTCCCGCTGGATGGACACCCATCGAGACATCAACCTGCTGAGGCGCCCCGGCAAACTGGGCGCCCTGCGCTACTTGTGGGACATCAAGCGGGCCCTGCCGCAGATGACGGGGTATGACATCGTGGAGATAGCGTCCCCCATCTTCCTGCGCCTGAGGCCTCACCGTATCGCCCGCGTCTTTGACTACCTGAAGGCCAACAACCGCCACGTCGTCCTCTCGGCCCTGGCCACCGATGTGGTCTATTATGACGCCTGCCATGACGGGCACACCTTCCGTTACAGCGATTATATGCTGGGTGACGAGCCTTCGCCCTACGTCGGCTCGGCCGAATATGTTTCCAACCAGCAGGACAACTGGAACGCACCATTCATGCGCGAACACAACGACCACATCGTGTCGGGCATCGACGGCGCCGTGGCGTGCCTCTATGAGTATTATGTGGCTTACAAGCCTGTGCTGGGCGACCGCGTGGCCTATGGCGGCATTCCCATCGACACCGCGTCGCTGGAGTACCGTCCACTGGAATCCGTCCCTGTCAAGGTGCGCCTGTTTATCGGCATCCAGCGCGACCGCCATGTCGTCAAGGGGACAGACCGCCTGCTGGCAGCGATGAAGCGCGTGCATGACCGCTATCCCGGCATCACCGAGCTCGAGGTTGTCGAGAACCTGCCCTACGACGAATACACGCGCCGCATGCGCGAGTCGCATGTCATCCTGGACCAGCTCTACAGCTACACGCCCGGGACCAATGCCCTCATCGCCATGGCCCAGGGCCTTGTTGCCGTCTCGGGAGCCGAGCCTGAGTATTATGACCTCATCGGCGAGACGGCCAACAAGCCGATTGTCAATGTCTCGCCCCTGGTAGAGGGCGACATCGACCGCAAACTCAGCTGGCTGGTCGAGCATCGCGACGAACTGCCCCAGATGGCTCGTGCGAGCCGCGCCTTTGTCGAAAAACACAACGCTGCACCAGTGGTGGCGCAGCGCTATCTTGATTTCTGGAAAAAACTCGATTAGAAACCTGTCAATCTTGGTGGGGATTCCTCATCCCTACGGTTGATGGTCAACCGATTACATGTACTTGCCGACGGCAGCCTTGAGTCGTGTGGCGTCCTCGACGCGCTCGACGATCTCGCCGTTGCGGATGATGAACGTGGTGGGCATTCCCGTCACGTTATAGGTGCCCACGGTCTTAGAGTTGACGCCCATGGGGTCATAGACGGTGATCCAGGGCAGGTTCCTGGCTGATTCGCGCCATGCGACGTTGTCGGGATCGATGCTCACCTGGTAGATTTCGAGTCCGTGGCTGTGATAGGACTTGTAGATGTCGTTGAGCAGTTTGTTCATCTGCGGTGAGATCTCGGTGGCATAGGCCGTGAAGTCCAGCAGCACGATGCGGTTGTTGGCGGCTACCTGCGAGAGCTTGTGCTCCTTGCCGTTGTAGTCCTGCAGCTTGATGTCGATGATGGAGGCCACGTCGGCATAGACCGTGTCGGTGGGTGCCGACATCGAGCGACGGCGACGCTGGCCGTCGAGCAGCACGTTCACCAGGTAGTCGGTACGGGGGTCGTTGGGGCGGAACGAGTTGAAGGCGTTGGCCACGGCACCGATGATGCGCAGGTCGTTGTCGTTCATCGGGTCAAACAGCGGCCTGTTGCCGATGTACTTGTTGATGGTGTAGTAGGCGACGATGCCGCTGGGGTCGGCCACAATCTGCCGTGCCAGCTGGTCTTTCCAGGCCTGCATTGCGGCCTCGTCGGCTCCGGTGCTGGCCAGGCGTATGGCTTCCTTGTCAATCTTCATCACCTGCTCGGCATGCTCGCTGCCGCCGATGGTGTAGTCGGTGGCATAGTTGGGCATCTTGGCTGTAATCGTCAGGTGGTCAAGGCTGTCGATGGGGAAACAGATGGCCTGGTCGCCCATGCGCAGCTGGTAGATGCTGGGAACCTGCGGCGCGGTTGCACTGATGCTAAACTTGCCGCCCTTGTCCACCTTGACACTGTCGATGATTAACCACTCGCCGTTGCTCGACTGCTCGAGGACGAGGGTGGTGTCGCTGGCTCCGTCTATCGAGCCGTCGATGTGAAACTTGTTGCCGTTACACGCCGTTAATGCAACGACGGCGCATATCATCATGAAAATCTTCTTCATCTGTTACTGTATTTTTATTGTCCAAATAAAACGTGCGAAATTACTCCATTTTTTCCACATGGCCAAGAAAACGCAAAACTATCAAGTCTTCTGGCCCCGGCTGAGGGCCAAAAACAAAAAAGAAAAGACCCGCCATCTCAGCGGGTCCCTCCAATCGTTTACTCTAAATCTTTACCTTATGAAAAAATATTACCCAAAAAAATCGCTGCAAAAGTACTGCCAAATCCGCGATGTGACCACATACTTTTAGTTAAAAAATATTAAACCAACAGTTTTCATATCTTTTTAGGACATTTTTGGGTGAATAACGGGTGCCAATCCGTCAAAACTAAGCGTATGATTTTGACAAAATCATGTTGATCAGCGTCGTGACATCCGAGATGTTCACCTCATGGTCGCCATTGACGTCGGCGGTGTCGACATGGGCGCTATCGGTGCCTTGCAGGATGATGTTGATCAGCGTCGTGATATCGGCGATATTCACCTGTCCGTCGCTGTTCACGTCGCCGGGCATGTGGCTATACTGGTCGGTGATGTCGGCCACCGTATATTTGTTGCTCGTCGAGGTGATTTCCAGGTAAATGTCCTTGTTGATGCCCGTCACATCTACGCTCTGGTGCTCGCTGTCGCCCTGGCTGAGCACGACGTTGAAGGTGTAGTCCTCACTGCCGACGTTGAAGGTGCGGTAGTAGAACCGCTGGCCCATCACCGTCTTTGTGGCCGTGATGCGCACTCCGGGCCAAGTGTCGCTGATGACGCCCGCGTTGTCCCATGCATACACATAGACGTTGCTCCAGTTGTTGGGCGAGGTGGTGGGATCCTTGATATAGACCGTGGCGGTGTAGGGGACAAAGCCATGGAAGATGTATTCGCGCTGGACGACGTTGCGAACCTTGCCCTCGTAGAGCACACCGGCGGTGAGCACCGTGTTGTCGGTGAAGGTCAGGGTCACGTGGCCCGTAGCATGGGCGCTCGAGGCGGTGGGCATCGTGCCGTTGGTGGTATAGACGATGACGGCATCGTTCTCGCTGGCCGTGATGGTCACGCTCACGCTGCCCTCATACTGGCCGCTGGGCTTGTCGATGGTCAGGGTGGGGGCGGGCGAGGTATAGTTGGTCACCTCGTGGTGCCAGTTGCCGTCGATGTAGTAGCCGTGGTTGCGGAAGGTCAGATCGCTCGTCTGAGTGCCGTCGGTGACAAAGATGATGCCTGTCGGGACGCTGGTGAGCGAGCCGCCGTAGGTCCACTTCCAGATGCGGCGGGTGCCGTCGCTGGTGGTGCCCATCAGCGTCATGGCCTCGCCCGGCCAGGTTCCGCCCGTGAAGTTGCTGCTGCTGTTCCATATCCACGTCGTGACGCTGCTCACACCGGTGCCGGTCTCTAGGAATACGCTCATGTCGTCCTCCTCGCAGCTGGGCTCATACACCTCGACCGGAGTCACAGGCGACGTGCCGTTGCCCTCGCCGTCGTTGCTCGAGAGCTCTTCCTGGGTACCGTCATAGCTCATTACCGTGCCGGCATTGGGGCTGCTGGTGTACAGGTAGGGGCCGTCGGTGCCGATTTTTCCGGGAGCGGGCGTCTTGGAGGTCGAGAGGACATAGATGCGCATGTTGCCCTGGCCGCTGCACGATGTGGTGGTCAGCGTGCCGTTGGTCACGGTCTTGACATCGCCCGTGATGCAGTCGGTGTAGGTGCCGTTGAGCACATTGGTGAACGTAGCAGAGCCGTTGATGGTCACCAGCACATAGCTGTCGGTGTTGCTGTCGGTGTAACGGCGCTTGAAGGCATAGCCGCCCGACGAACTGCAGCCGCTGGTGCTGTACTGGCCCTTGCGCAGCGCAGGTACGGCCTGGCGGATGCGGTTGAGGCGCTGCAGGTGCTTCACCAGGGGTTTGCTCAGCGTGGCGGCGAGGTTGCCGGTGGCTCCGCTGGCGACGCCGAAGTCACTGGTGGTCACCTGCCCCTTGATGTAGCCGCCATAGTAGGCGCGGCCACTGTCCTTGAGGGGGCCGTTGCCGCCTGGGTCGATGGTCTTGCCGGCCTTGAACTCGATTTCGCTGCCGTAGTACAGGCACGGAATGCCGCGGAAGGTGAACATCAGGCTCAGGTTCTCGGCCCACTGATTGGTGCCCTCGTTGAAGCGGATGTTGTCGTTGGGGCCGGGGCTGTAGTCGTGGCTATCGACATACACGACATTGTAGGTCGCGTCGTTGTAATATTTGTCGCCGTTGATGGCCAGGTTCCACACGCTGCCGATGTTGTGGAACGAGTAGTGGACCGGGAAGTCGATGACGTTCAGGCCCGAGGCGCGGCTCACGTCGGGAGTATGATAGGTGTTGCCGTTGAGCACGGCGTTGCTTGACGTGGGCATCGAACTGCTGGTCTCGGTGCAGTTGTCGGCATACATCTGCTGGCAGGAGCTGATGTTGGCGAGCGTGCTCAGGTCGGTGCTCTCGTAGATGGCCACGCCGTCCCAGTAGCTGGCAGTATTGTTCCAGCTGTAGTCCTTGTTCTCGGCCCAGGTGTAGAAATAGGGCGACAGGGCGGGCTGGTTGCGGTAGGTCACGCTGCCCTGGAAGCGGGCGCACACCTCGGTGCACAGGAAGAAGTCGGCCTGGTTGAGGCGTTTGTGCTTGTACTGCTCGCCCAGAGCCTGGAAGGCGGGAATATAGACCTTGTTGAACGTCAAGCGAGAGATATGGCCGCCCGTGTCGATGCGGAAACCGTCAACGCCCATCTTGATAAACGAGCCGTAGCAGTCAATCAGGTAATCGGCAACGGCCTGGTTCTCGGTGTTCAGGTCCACGCAGTCGCCGGCGATCTGGGCCCACCAGCGCGTGTTGTCATCCCAGTTGAACTGGCCGAAGTGGTGCCAGTAGTTGTGGTTATCGTGATTCTGGTTATCGGTATTTTTCATCTGCTTCAGTCGGGCGTCATATTGCTGTCCGCTGGGCAGGTTGGCGTAGTTTGTCGGCAGTTTTCCGCCCACCGAGTCGGTGGTGTAGGGCTTCATGCACTCGTTGATCTTGAACTGGTTGGCGCTCCAGTCGCGGGTGAACAGTTTGCACAGGTGTTCCTCGCCGAAGTTGCCCGTGTGGTTGAGTACCACGTCGAGCAGCACCTTCATGCCGCGGGCGTGAGCCTCGTCGATGAGCGTCTGGAATGTCGTGTCGCCGCTCTCATAGCGGTGGTCAACGCTCGAGAAGTTCCTCGCGTGGTAGCCGTGATAGTCAAGGCCGGACGCGTTCTCCACGATGGGAGTGACCCACACGGCGGTGAAACCCAGCGCCTTGATATAGTCCAGCTTGTCGATAAGCCCCTTGAAGTCGCCGCGCCAGCAGGGGTCGCCGTGATTGGCTCCGGCGGCATCCCAGCACTGGGCATTGTTGCCCGGATCGCCGTCATAGAAGCGCGTGGTGATCACAAAGTAGATGCTCTCGTCGCGGAAGTCGTTGCGTGGCCCCACAAAGGCACTCCACGCCTGTTGCCATGCCGTCACGGCCAACAGCAACAAAACAATAGACTTAATCAGTGTACTCCTGTCTTTCATCTTGTTATTAATTATATGGTTATACTTAATTAGTGTAGCAAAAGTAGGCCGTTTTTATAAAACCTGCAAATTTATTTGAATTTTTTGGACATTTTTGCAGTGATTTTTGGAAATTATGGCCAAATTTATTTGGCCTTTTTGTTCAGATATATGTGGATTTTTTGTAAGTTTGCAGTTTGAATATGAAGAGTCAAGAGATGAGACATTTGTTATATCTGGTGGCTGTGGTGGCTGTGCTGCTGGCGGGTTGTTCCGAGAAGAAGTCGCCGCTCGATGCCGAGGCGCGCGACAGTGGCATGAGAGCCGCTGCCGCCCTCGTGGCTGTGGACCACACCGACACGATGGCGATGGAGCGTGCCGTCATGGACGCCAAGGCCAAGCAGAGCGTGTATGCGCTCCAGCGCGATTCGGCTGCTGTGCGGGCCTTTGACGATGCGTTCCGCTCCTACCTCAAGGAGAAAGACCGCAGCCTGTACCAATCCATTTTCCCCGAAGACACAAAGAAACGATGAGACGATTACCGATCCTGTTGATTATCATGATGGTCCTGCTGACGGCCTGTGATTCCGCATCACGTCGCGGCGAGGCCCTGGGACGCGATTTCCTCGCGTCGTGGGGCGACACGGCGGCGATGCACGAGACCGTGAAGCGCTTTGACGCCCTGCGCAACGACAGCCTCAGCTGGCCGTGGCAGGTCAAGGCCGCCAACCGCGCCTTTGCCGGCGTGCTGATGTCCGACGGCCGTGACTCGTTGTTCCAGGCCGCCCACGTGATCTGCCTGTCCCCGCGGGAACTGGCACAGCTCAAGTGCCCTCCCATGGTCGAGTTGTTGAAGAAGCGGGTGTTTGTCACCGACTCTGCCGCCGACTACCTGTCCCTGGTGCATTGGCTGTGTTACACGGTGGGCTATGACCGCCATGTGGAGGTCTTTGACAGCACGTTGCAGGCCATTGTCGACGGTTTCTCATTGCGCGAGCAGATGGACGTCTATGTGCAGGCCTCGCGTCCCGGAGCATTGGGCGCCGCCCTGGCTGCCGACGCCAACCAACCTGATGCCGACATGGACGACATCAATGCCCGCATCGACATCCTGCGCAACATGTACACTCCCGCCGACTTCAAAACCTTTGAGGACGCCTACAACGCCGCCCTCAAGAAGAAACAACAATAGCCCCCATCTAACATCTAACGTCTAACATCTAACGTCTAACATCTAACGTCTAAAATATGAAAACATTCCAAGAGTATCTTGACATCATCAACAAGGCTATTGCCGAGATTCCTTATCCCGAGTCCCCGCGCCAGCTCTATGAGCCCATCGCCTATCACATGGCCCTGGGCGGCAAACGCATTCGTCCCGTGCTGGTGCTCATGGCCTGTGACGCCATGGGCGGAAGTGTCGATGTGGCTGTCGATGCCGCATTGGGCATCGAGATGTTCCATAACTTCACGCTGTTGCACGACGATGTGATGGACAACGCCGACGTGCGTCGCGGCAAGACTACCGTCCACCGCCGCTGGAACGCCAACACCGCCATCCTGAGCGGCGACACGATGCTGACCATCGCTACCCAGTATATTGCTCGCATGGACGGGCGCAACAGCCGGGCGTTGATGGACCTGTTCAACAAGACCGCTATCGAGATCTATGAGGGACAGCAGTGGGACATGGACTACGAGGAGCGCGACAATGTCACCGTCGATGAGTACATCAACATGATACGCTTGAAGACCTCCGTCCTGCTAGGCTGCGCCCTCAAGTCCGGAGCCCTCGTCGCTGGAGCCGACAACGCCAACGTCGAACTCTTCTATGAGGCGGGCGTGAATATGGGGCTGGCGTTCCAGCTCAGGGACGACCAGCTTGACGTGTGGGGCGACCCGGAGACCTTCGGCAAGGAGATTGGCGGCGATATCATGAACAACAAGAAGACCTTCCTGCTCATCAATGCCATGCGGCTTGCCCAGGGTGACGATGCCGACGAGCTGCGTCACTGGCTCAACGACCCCTTTGCTACGCGCGAGGATAAGGTGAGAGGCGTGACGGCCCTCTATGAACGCCTGGGCGTGCGCCAGCTGGCCGAAGAAGCCATTGCACACTACAACGACCTGGCCGTGGCAGCCTTCAACAGGATCGTCATGCCGGACCGCGACAAACAAGCTTTCATCGCCTTGACCAACAAATTGGCAGGAAGAAATAACTAGCCACTATAGCAAACTATAGTCACTATAGCCACTATAGTATCTATAGTAACTATAGCTTCTAGAGCAAATAATTGACATGATTGACAGCCACAGTCATATTTATTGCGATGCCTTTGACGAGGACCGCGACGAGGTGATTGCACGCGCCCGTGAAGCAGGCGTGCGTCACATCGTCCTGCCCAACGAGAACCTCGAGAGTGTGCCCCGCCTGGCCGCGCTGCACGCGCAGTACCCGGACTACGTCTCGATGGCGCTGGGACTGCACCCCGAGGATGTACACGACGACTATCTAGACGTGCTCGGCCGGATGCGCCCCCTGCTCGACCAGTACCCAGTCGTGGCCATCGGCGAAATCGGCATCGACCTGTATTGGGACAAGACCTGGCGCGAACAGCAACATCGGGCACTCGACATCCAGCTGCACTGGTGCCACGAGTTGGGAGTACCCTTCATCATGCACTGCCGTGAGGCGCTCGACGACATCCTCGATGTCATCGACCACCTGGATTGCCCGGTGCCGCGTGGCGTGTTCCACTGCTTTGCCGAGACGCCGGCCGACGTTGAGCGTGTCCGCCACAGGGGCGACTTCTACTTCGGCGTGAACGGCGTGGTCACTTTCAAGAAGAGCACCGTACCCCAGCTGCTGCCCGTCATCGGCCTCGACCGCCTGCTGCTGGAAACCGACGCCCCCTATCTGACGCCCGTGCCCCACCGCGGCAAGCGCAACGAGAGTGCCTACATCCCCCACATCAACGACTTCGTCGCCAAGCAACTCGGCGTCACGCCCGAGGCCGTTAGTGCCGCCACCGACCGCAACGCCCAAGAACTCTTTAACTTGAAGCTATAGTTACTATAGCCACTATAAAACACGAGGGCCCGCAGCGTTGTGTTGCGGGCCCTCGTTGTCTCGTGCTGGTCGATGATTACCAGATGATGGCGCGGTCGGCGGGATCGAGCCACATCTTGTCACCAGCCTTGATGCCGAAGGCGTCAAAGAAGGTGTCGATGTTCCTCAGCGTAGCGTTCACGCGGTAGCGGCCGATGCTGTGGGGGTCGCTCTTGGTCTGCTGGAAGATGGCCTCCTCGGTCATGTTGTCGGCCCAGATGCGGCCGTAGCTCAGGTAGAAGCGCTGAGCGGGAGTGAAGCCGTCAATCTTCTTGCCCTCGCGGAACTGCTGCGTGGTGCGGAAAGCGTCATAGGCGATGCGCAGGCCGCCCTGGTCGGCGATGTTCTCGCCTAGGGTCAGGTGGCCGTTGGCATGCTGATCTTTCACAACAACGATCTCGTCGAACTGTGCGGCGAGCTTCTCGGCGGCTTCCTGGAACTTCTGGCTGTCTTCCTCGGTCCACCAGTCGGTCATGTTGCCGTACTGGTCAAACATGCGGCCCTGGTCGTCAAAGCCGTGGGTCATCTCGTGGCCAATCACCACGCCGATGGCACCGAAGTTGGTGGCATCGTCGGCCTCCACGTCAAAGAAGGGAGGCTGCAGGATGGCAGCGGGGAAGCAGATCTCGTTGGTCGTCGGGTTGTAGTAGGCGTTCACCGTCTGCGGAGTCATGCCCCACTCGTCGCGGTCAACGGGCTTGCCCATCTTGTCAAGGTTGCGGCGGGTCTCATACAGGCTGGCAGCCTTGATGTTGTCATACAGGCTCTTGCTCGGGTCCACGGTCAGGCCGCTGTAGTCGCGCCACTTGTCGGGATAACCGATCTTGACGGTAAAGGCGTTGAGCTTCACCAGGGCGTTGATCTTGGTCTGCTCGCTCATCCAGGTCAGGCTGGCGATGTGGGCTGCCAGCGACTTGCGCAGCTCGCTGATGAGCTTCAGCATCTTCTCCTTGCTGCCGTGAGCAAAGTACTTGTTCACGTAGATCTCGCCGACAGCTTCGCCCAGCAGGCTGTTGGGGAAACCCAGTGCGCGTTTCCAGCGCGGCTTGCGCTCCTTCTGTCCGCTCAGCATGCGGCCGTAGAAGTCGAATGCGGTCTCGCCGAAGTCGTCGCTCAGGTAGTTGCTGGCTCCACGGATGAGGATGCCGGCCATGTAGTCACGCATCTGCTTCTCGGTGAGCTTGGTCATCAGGTCGTTGGCAACGGCCATCACCTTAGGCTCGGTCAGGATGACCCACTCCACTTGGGGTGTTCCCATCAGGTTGAAGTACTGCTTCCAGTCGATGGCAGGGTAATCGGCCTGCAGCTGGTCGAGGGTGCGGATATTGTAGAGCTTGTTGTAGTCGCGGGCCTCGGCGCGGTCCATCTTGGCCTGGGCGAACTTGTACTCGATGTCATAGATGGTCTTGCTGGCGTTCTTGGCGTCTTTCTTGCTGTAGCCGGCAAGGACGAACATCTTGGTGAGGTAGTTCTTGTAGGCCTCCTGGATTTTCTTGCTGTCGGCGTCTGTGTTCAGGTAGTAGTCCCTGTCGGGCAGGCCGCTGGTACCGGCCTCGAGCCACATCACGTTCATGTCACTGTTCTTCAGGTCGGTCTCCACACCGATGCCGAAGAAGGGGTTACCGATCTTCAGGTGCTGGTCGGCCAGGAAGCTGGTCAGGTTGCTCTTCTTGAAGGCCTTGATGTTGGCCAGGTCAGCAGCCAGGGGCTTTGCGCCCTCACTGTTCAGGCGGACGCTGTCCATCGCCATCTTGTAGAGGTCGGCCACCTTCTGGTTGACAGATCCCATCTTGTGCTGGGTCTTGCCCAGTTCCAGGAACATGTCGCGCAGGCGGTTCTCGTTCTCCTCGGCAATCACGTTGAACACGCCATAGCTGGAATATTCGGGGTGCTTGCTCAGGGGGTTGGCTTTCATCCAGCCACCACCGGCATACTCATAGAAATCCTCGCCCGGCTTCACACTCAGGTCCATGTCGGCGCGGTTCACGCCGTGAGTCACTTGTGCCTTCACACCAGGCACTGCGGCCATCATGATGGCCAATGCTAATAACATTTTCTTCATTATTATTGTTTATATTAAAGGTATATGTCCGTTTTTGGTCTGCAAAATTAACAATAATCCTAATAATAAGTATACATAATCAGAAAAAAACCGACTTTTCAGCGTTGGCAGCACATTCGTCCCGACGTTGTGTGCCAGGGCGTTAATCCTTTTGAAGGCAAGAAGGACAAATAAACAATTAATTGATTATTACTAGCGTATTATTATTGTCCAAGCCCCGTCAGGAGAAGCCTGGGCTTTCCTGACTGGGCGCTTATTGTTCGGGGTTCATGTGTCAGAAGGGGACGGACCTGTCGTCAGAGCCCTGGAGGAAGTCCACGTTGGGGGGTGGGGCAGAGAAACCGTCGGCCACGGGCGAAGCGCCGCCGACGCTTCCGCTGTTCATCTTGGACTCGTAGGTGGTCTCGCTGGAGGTGAGGTCCTGGTCGCCCTGGTTCTCGAAACGGGCGAACTGCTTGACAAAGTGCAGGTTGATGGTGTCGGTGGCACCGCTGCGGTGCTTGGCGACGATGAACTCTGCCAGTCCCTTGATGTTGTTGCCCTCGGCGTCCTCGCTTGAGCGGGTGTAGTACTCGGGTCGGTGGATGAAGCACACGATGTCGGCATCCTGCTCGATGGCTCCCGACTCACGCAGGTCGCTCAGCTGGGGCCTCTTTCCCATCTTGTCGTCGACTGATCGTGTCTCGACGCTACGGTTAAGCTGCGACAGGGCGATGATGGGGATGTCGAGCTCCTTGGCCAACTGCTTGAGGTTACGCGAGATGGTGCTGACCTCCTGCTCGCGGCTGCCGAACTTCATGCCTGTGGCGTTCATCAGCTGCAGGTAGTCGATGATGATGATTTTCACGCCATGCTCGCGCACCAGGCGGCGCGCCTTGGTCCTGAGCTCGAAGATGGACAGGGACGGCGTGTCGTCGATGTACAGCGGGGCGGTGCTCAGGGCGCGGGTGCGGGTCATCAGGTTCTCCCACTCGGGCTGGGTGAGCTGGCCGCTCTTGATTTTCTCGCCCTCGAGCGAGCAGACGTTCTGGATGAGACGGTTGACGAGCTGCAGGCTCGACATCTCGAGCGAGAACACGGCGACGGGGTAGTTGTAATCGACCGCCATGTTCTTGGCCATCGAGAGGACGAAGGCCGTCTTACCCATGGCCGGGCGGGCGGCGATGATGATCAGGTCGCTGTTCTGCCAGCCGCTGGTGAGGCGGTCCAGCTTGTGGTAGCCCGTCTCGAGTCCGCTCAGTCCGTTCTCGCGGTTGGCGGCCTCCTCGATTTTCTTGATGGCGTCCTGCACGGCGTTCTCGATGGGGATGACGTCGCGCTTGAGGGTGTTCTTGCTGATCTCGAAGAGTTTACCCTCGGCTTCCTGCATCAGGTCATAGACGTCGATCGACTCGTCGAAGGCCAATGCCTGTACCTGGCTGCTGTAGCTGATGAGCTCACGGGCGAGGTACTTCTGCGCCACGATGCGGGCGTGGAACTCGGCGTTGGCGGCACTCGAGACCATACCTGTCAACTCGCTGATGCGCACGGCGCCGCCCACCTCTTCGAGCGCCTTGTTGTTGCGCAGCTGCTCGGTGACGGTGAGCATGTCGATGGGCTTGCCGCTGGCGGCCAGCGACTGGATGGCCTCGTAGATCTTCTGGTTGGCAGGGTTATAGAAGGCCTCGGGCTTGAGGATCTCGCACACATTGTTATAGGCGTCCTTTTCGAGCATCAGCGCGCCGAGGACGGCCTCCTCCATCGAGGTCTCCTGCGGTGGCAGCTTGCCGAACTCGCTGACAATCTCGGGCTCATGTGTTGGGCGCGTGCGACGTCGCGCCTGTTTGCCGGTTTCAAATTCTTCCATTATTCTGTTTTCTGTCGGTTGGGTCTCACGCTAAGGCGTGCTTGATTATCGGGAGTGCAAAGGTAGTGAAAAACGTTGGATTATGCCACAGGGGTTATTGACATTATTTTCACATGATGTTGACAAGTCGGCGAGTCAGCGCGTTGCCAGAGGGGGGAACGTGCAGCCGGGACAGGAAAAGTGTTGACAATAATTCAACAGGCTGTAAAAAATACACAAATTATTTTGGAGGTTTAAAAATTTGGCATTACTTTTGCAGTGTAAAAAATACACAAAGGGTATCTGACGATGAAATACAATGAGCAAACCAAGCAATGGGAATCGCCCTACTGGCATCCGGCTGTGACGACCGACGCAGTCGTGTTCGGCTTTGACGGCGTGGGGCTGAATGTCTTGCTCATCCAGCGCGGCCTGGACCCTTACAAGAACATGTGGGCGCTGCCTGGCGGATTCATGCGTCGCGAGGATGAGAGCGCCGAGGCCTGTGCCTATCGCGAGTTGCACGAGGAGACTGATGTGGACGACATCTACATGGAGGAGTTAGGTACGTTCTCCAGCCGCAATCGTGACCCGCGCGAGCGCGTCATCACCATCGCCTTCTTTGCCCTGGTGGTCAAGGACAAGTACCATGTCATGGGCGGTGACGATGCCAGCAATGCCAAGTGGTTCCCGGTCAAGGAACTGCCCGAATTGGCCTTCGACCACGCGGATATCGTAGCGTTAGCCCTCGAACGGCTACGCCAGCGCATCCACTTCGAGCCCATTGGATTTCACTTGCTTGACAAGGAATTCACAATGCCCCAGTTACACAATATTTATATAGCTATTTTGGATCCGCCCGAGGATGACATGAAACTTAGAGACAGAAGAAATTTTCAGAAAAAGATGTTGAATCTCGGGTATATCAGGGAGACCGGATACAAGGTGACAGGAAACCCTCACCGTGCTCCCAAGTTGTACACTTTTGACGAAGAAGCCTACCAGCAAGCCAAGAAGATAGGCATGCGCCTAGAGTTCTGATCGGCTGACAGGCGGCGGAATCAACCTAGATCCAACCCTTGGAATTACAGGGGGCTGGAGACATGTCAGAGATGGTTAATGTGTCAATTTTACACATTGAGCCGTGTCAGACATTCGTGACCCGGAATCTGCCAATGTGTAAATTTTACATTTTGGCAAGGTTGCAGAAATAGAAGATGCATTGAAAAGTGCTGTAATTTTGCAGCGACAACATAACAAGACAGAGAACTGAAAACATATAATGAGTGTATTTATTATTAGTAGTAGTAATTAACGGTTTGATAAAAGTTTGACATTATGAAAATTCCATTTAAGAGAAACAAGAGTGCGGCCCCTATGGCCAACGAAGGATGCCCTACAGGGAATGGTATGAATCAGGAACCCGAGGCCGACAACGGCCAGGAGAAGGTGTGTATGGACCCCAAGAAAGCCCACGTCTATAACCTCATCATCGTCGATGAGAGCGGTTCGATGGGTGGTCTGGAGCAGGTGACCATCAGCGGTATCAACGAGACCATCGCCACCATCAGGAAGGCGCAGGAGGACTTTGCCGACAAGCAGCAGCACTTCCTCACGCTGGTCACGTTTGACGAGAGAGGGGATGCGCATCCCGTCCGAACCCTCATCGATGCCATGCCCATCGGCGACGTGCATGACTTCCATGATTACCGTCCCACTGGCTGCACGCCCCTGTTTGACGCCATGGGCCAGTCGCTGACCCGGTTGCATGAGCGCATCAAGGACGATGAGAACGCCACGGCAGTGGTGACCGTCATCACCGACGGCCTGGAGAACGCCTCCCGCGAGTGGACGGGCGAGGCCCTGCGTAACCTCATTGAGCGCCTCAAGGAAGAGGGCTGGTCCTTCTCCTACATGGGCTCGTGCCACGATGTGGTCGAGGTGACCAGGAGATTGTCTATCGACCACGTGATGCAGTTTGACCACGATGATCTGGGCGCGTCCAACACGTGGCACCGCGACAGCTCATCCAAGTTTGCTCACTTTCGCCGTATGTGCTGCGAGTTTGATGCCAATGACAGCCGAGAAATGAAAATGGCCAAGCGCCGTGCCCAAGCTAGCGCCTACTATGCCGACCGCGTTACTCCCGACTGGATTGAGCAGCTAGCCGACAACGAGATCTTTGTCTTCGGCAGCAATCCCCAGGGGAACCATGCCGGCGGTGCCGCCGCCCATGCGGTGAAGAACTTCGGTGCCATCATGGGTCAGGGCGAGGGTCCCCAGGGCCAGAGCTACGCCATCCCCACCACGGGCGATTTCGTCCTGTTTGCTCAGGCAGTGCAGCGCTTCGTGTACTATGCCAGCCAGCATCCCGACCAGCGATTCCTGGTTACCCGCGTGGGCTGCGGCAGCGCGGGCTACGACGTGCATAGGGTGGCACGGCTGTTCGTCGATGCCATCAAGCAGGAGAACATTGCCCTGCCTATGGACTTCTGGATGCACCTGGGCCTCAGGATGTTCTAGTAGTGAGCCAGGAAGGACGCCCTCAAGGTTACCAATAGTACTGAATAACTGTTATACCCCACATAACTGAAGAAAACACACACAAAGACTTGTTTACCCCGATTGGAGGGCTCGCCAAACCACCTCGGCGGGCCCTCCGTTTTGCTTCATTCAAATTGTCTGACTACGGGATTTAATTGATGATAAAGAAAAAAACATTATACATCCTGTTTACATGATATTGCTGAATAAGGGCATCCGTTCATATTTGTATTCGATTAGTCCTTATACAAATTTGCCTCATCTTGTGTATGCATTTGGGGTTTGCTATACTTAATTCTTTATCGTAACAGGAAAAAACTGAAAAAAAACTTGTACACATCCATTTTAATAACGAAATTTGCGGACAAGATGTGGATTCAGTGATACAATTCAAACGGCCCTTTTTTAGTTGTTATTGTATTGTGAATCATTATTATGTACGAATTTCTGATTTTCGTTATATTTTTTATTCAAGCAAAGTTGGGCAGATGGCTGAAGATTACGATATATTTATTAGCTATAGGCGTGATGGCGGTTTCGCAACTGCAAATCATATCTACAAATTGCTGACTCGAGATGGATATTCTGTCTGTTTTGATGTTGATTCACTCCGAGAAGGTGATTTCAATATCAATGTCTTGAATAGTATAGATCAGTGTACTGATTTCCTGCTTATTGTAGATAGGCATTGTTTTGACAAAACTTTGGATAGTAATTTTGATTCAAGATATGATTGGTTGAGGATGGAATTAGCATATGCCTTGAAACAGGACAAGAATATTGTACCAATACTCTTGAATGGCATCAATAATTTCCCCCAGAATTTGCCTGAAGATATTTGTGCTGTAACAACTAAGAATGGGCCTGAGTACAATCAGAGTTACTTTGATGAGTTTTACAATAAATTGAGATTATTCCTTCGTAGTAATCCTAAGAATATCCGTTTCTCCCATAAAAAAAAGATACTGGTAAGTGCTTTTATTATTGTAGCATTAGTATTAGCTTACTTGTTTAAAGTGCCTGATGGTTTTGGGAGCAAAGTTATTGAAGTCGAGGATTCATTGTGTATAAATCCGGTTCTGGGACAATTTAAATATACTGGTCCAATTGATCAAGATGGCCTGCCTCATGGAAAGGGTAAAGCAGTATTTCCCATAGGGGATACCTATGAAGGGGATTTTTCTCATGGTAAGTTCGAGGGGAAATGTATCTATAACCATGTCGAGGTGGGTGATAAGTTTTACGGAACTTATAAGGATAATGTGAGATATGAAGGCACCTATGTCTGGCAAGACGGTCCCTATTTTACTGGTTTGTATAAGAATAATGAGTTATATAAAGGTACACTATATGATGTTAGTGGGAAAATTCTCATGAAATATAAATAGAAAAATTATTATCGTATAGATTGATGTAATTATTGAATATCAGAAAAAACGATGCGGAATTAGTTTTTCACTAAATATAATAAAAAGAATATGAAACGAAGAGGCAGAATATATATATTGGTATTATTGGTGTTTTGTCTGAGTTCCAGCTGTAATAAAAAGAATCAGAATATTACAGGTAATTCTTCACAGGATACGGTAACGGTATCAAGTGATAGTTCTATTATTCATTCAAGGAATGGATATGACACATTGAGAGTTGATAATGATTCATTGGATGCTATAGTCAGAACAAGAGATTCAATAGCGAGTGAAAAACGACATGATAGTATCGGAATAGTTCGTGAAAAGAATCATCAACAAGAACCTTCTGGAAACAATCAGAAACCGAATAATCAGAATGATACAAAAGCAAATGATAAAGGTGTAAAACCATCAACGCGACCGTCTGACAAAAAAACGAGATCTGATGATCGAAAAACTGTCACTCAAAAACCTTATAGAGCCCCACTTGGAGCAGGAGAAGGGTCAGAGGATGGATCAGAGGGGGGAGGATACAACCCTGGCCCACCTCAAGCAACACCGCCTATAAAGTATCCATTGCCTCATAAACCTAGACCTAAAGGGAGATAGCAGTCGCTTGAAGTTTTTGACTTTGACAATGGTATAGTTACATTGCCGATGGTGAGATGCGATAATTGGCTAGAAGGAATGTGTGTCGTTGGGAGTTGCCCTAATAGATAGCACTCTGTTTTTAGGGATAATTTGGTGATGTTCAACACAGTTTTATGATTTTATCATTTTCTGTGAAAGAATTCTCTTAATTTGTGGACTAGTAAAGTATTAATTGTTAGAATAGATATGAGATTTTCTAATTTTAGAATGACGGTTTTGGTTGTTGTCGCTATGCTGGCGATGACTGCCATGGGACAGCCCAAGGCGCTGACGTTTAACGACGCAACACGCCACCAGACCGTAACGGTGACCGCCGTGGGCGAGGACATTGTGCGTGTGGATGTGGTGCCCGACGGGTGGAACGGCACACGCCTGCCATCGCTGGCACTGGACAAGAACGCCAAGGCCGAGATTAACGTCGAGGAGTTGGAGGACATGAGCGTGATGCGCACCGGCAGCGGCATGAAGGTGGTGCTGGACAGGACCATGGGCAGCATCACGGTGGGCAGCCGCAATGGCTATTACATCACCGACCTGTGTGACCGCGGCTCATCGAAGCTGACGCTGCTGCACCACGGCCATGAGTCGTTCTACGGCGCTGGCGAGCGCGGCTACTCGTTTAACCTGGCCGGCGACACGCTTGTCAACTACAATAGCCAGAACTACGGTTACCAGATGGGCGAGGCGCGCACCAAGCTGATGGGCATCACCATGCCGATGGTGATTTCGTCCAAGGGCTACGGCGTGCTGTTTGACGACTTCTGCAAGTCCTCGCTTGTCGTGGGGGACAATGAACTCCGGTATTCTTCTACCTCCCCGCAGCCCATCTCCTATTACGTCATCGACGGCAACGGCAAGGTCGAGAACGTGGTCAGGAACTTCACTTGGCTCGTAGGCCGTCAGGAACTGCCGCCGCTGTGGACGCTGGGCTACATCACCTCGAAGTATGGCTACCGTGACCAGCGCGAGAGCGAGGGCGTGGTCGATACCCTCAAGCGCGAGGGCTACCCGCTCGACGGCATCGTGTTCGACCTGTACTGGTATGGCCAGGAGGAGGACATGGGGCGCCTGGAGTGGGACAAGCAGCAGTGGCCCGACCACCGCAAGATGCTGCGTGACTTCAAGGAGAAGGGCGTCAATGTGGTGACCATCTCGCAGCCCTATGTGCTGACCAACGGCCGCGCCATCGACAATTACCGCCTGCTGGATCCCCAGGGCATCTTCTGCAAGACCGACGGCACCGACACGACCCACACCGTCACCATCTGGGTGGGACAGGGCGGCATGTTTGACGTGTCCAATCCCGCCACACGCCAGTGGCTGCGCAACCGTTACAAATCGCTCACCGACGAGGGCGTGACCGGCTGGTGGGGCGACCTGGGCGAACCCGAGAAGCACCCGCTCGAAATCCGCCACTACAACGGCCTGACCGCCGAGCAATACCACAATTACTACGGCAACGAGTGGAGCAGCATCATCTATAATATGTTCAAGGAGGAGTACCCCGACCGTCGCCCGATGGTCATGATGCGTGCCGGCACCGCCGGCCTGCAGCGCTATTCGGTGTTCCCCTGGTCCACCGACGTGTCCCGCTCGTGGGGAGGCCTGCAGCCCCAGGTGACCATCATGCTCAACGCGGGCCTGAGCGGTCTGGGCTATATGTCGCACGATGTGGGCGGCTTTGCCGTCGATCCTGCCAACAAGCGCGACGGCGAACTCTACATCCGCTGGCTGCAGTTGGGTCTGTTCTCGCCCATGCTGCGCACCCACTCGACCTATCATGCCGAGCCTTACCATTACACCGAGTTCGGCGACCTGACGCTGCGCATCATCAAGCAGCGCTACGCCTGGCTGCCCTATAACTACACGCTGGCCTATGACAACGCCCGCAACGGTCTGCCCATGGTGCGCCCGTTGGGCTTCTATGAGGATGACAAGCAGATCAGCCGTTATGACCACATCTGGGACCAGTACCTGTGGGGCCGCGACGTGATGGTGGCTCCCGTGATGCAGCAGGGCGCCGTCAGCCGTGATATCACCTTCCCCGAGGGCACTTGGGTCGATGTCAACCATCCCGAGAAGCGCTACGAGGGCCACACGACGGTCAACTACAGCGCACCGCTCGAGGTGTTGCCGCTGTTCGCCCGTGCGGGTGCCTTCATTCCCCAGGCCAACTACGAGATGCAGAACGTGGGCGACTATAACCCCGACAAATTAGACATTATATATTATACCAGCGACTCGCCGTCGACCTACATCCTGTTTGACGACGACCTGCACTCGACAGGCACGTTGGCCAGGGACCAGCACCGCGAGATCCAGTTCACCGCCACGCCCCAGGGCAAGGTGTGCTATGTCACCATCCAGGGCCGCGGCAATGTCGCCGGCGACACGCCCAACAAGGACTACCGCCTCATCGTTCCCGCCACGACCAAGCCCTCCAAGGTGTTGATCAACGGCAAGAAGGCATCGGGCGTGACCTATGACAAGTCCACCGGCCGTCTCGTGATTCCCGTCTCCATCCCTGACATCGCCACGGCGACCACGATTGAATGGAGCAAGTAAAGACATCGCCTGATTCACGATATTGATGACCAAATACCCTGATGCGGCAGTCCTGTACCCTGGATTGCCGCATTTGGTTTATCTATAAAAAAGGGAGATTGGTCGTATTTTTATGCCCAATGGGGCGATTATCGGGCTGTATAGCGCATAAAGTAGTTAAACTTGGTATTTGAATTGCCGTCTAAAAGACAAACGAAATGAATTTAATCACTTGTTGAACAATTATAAAACAACACGATTATGAAAACTTCTGTTAAAAACTTGATGATGAGCTTCGCGCTCATGGGATGCCTGATCTTTGGTGCATCCGACGCTTCGGCCCAGGGCCGCAGTCGTTCACAAGGAGGCAGCACCACCAGCAGAAGCCAGTCGGCGGCTGTCTCACGTACAAACAATACCCCTGCACCGGCGGTGAGCCGCTCCAGCAGTACATCTAGCAGCTCGGTGAGCCGTAGCAGCTCAGCAACGCCTCAGGTGAACCGCTCGTCCAGCAGCAGTTCCATGAGCACGACACGCAGCAGCTCGGCAACGCCTCAGGTGAACCGCTCGTCCAGCAGCAGTTCCATGAGCACGACACGCAGCAGCTCGGCAACGCCTCAGGTGAACCGCTCGTCCAGTAGCAGTTCCTCGAGCACCCGCAGCAGCTCGGTAGCTCCCCAGGTGAACCGCTCATCCAGCAGCAGTTCCTCGAGCACCCGCAGCTCGGTAACGCCTCAGGTGAACCGCTCCACAGGCAGCAGCACCACGAGCACCCGTAGCAGTTCGGTAGCTCCCCAGGTGAACCGCTCCACTGGCAGCGGCACCACGAGCACCACGACCCGCAGCGGCTCGGCAACGACTCATGTGAACCGTTCAACTGGCACCAGTTCCACGAGCACCACGACCCGTGACATCAATACCGGCACGGTGAGCCGCAGCACCACGACCCCGACGGGCACTTCAGGCAATAGCGCAAACACCCGTTCGGGCGGAGCAACGACCCGCGGCACTACCGGAACCACTGGTGTGACCGGATCCTCGAGCTCGACCAAGGGCGGCTCTGTCGGCACCGGCGACGTGACTCGCCACAGCGATAGCGGCAGCCCCAAGGTGACCACGACTCCGAGCAGCATGACTGAGGGCCGCACCATCGGCATCTCGTCCACCCCCACCACCAAGCGCGGCGATGGTACCACCAAGCGTGGTGACGGCACCGGCAAGCGTGGCGATGGTAAAGGCAAACCCGGCGACGGCCACGGCGGCAAGCCCGGCGACAATGGCGGCAAGCCCGGCGACGGACACGGAGGTAATCATGGCCACGGAGGTGGCGGAGGCCGTCCTGGTTTCGATTCACACAACCACTTCGACTACAACGGCCACCACTATGGCAACGACTTCCACAGGAACTATCACAGCCACTCCTGGAGTTGGAGTCGCCCCCTGCCTCCTCCCGTACGTCCCTACCGTCCCGCACCTCTCGTATGGTATCGCCCCGTGATCCCCGCTGGTTGGTATCCCTATGCAGGAGCCCCCGTGATCGATCGCATCCTGGGCATCAGCTTCGGAACGCTCTTTGACATCTCGCTCGACTATCTGTACTACAATGGCTACGAGATCGATGGCTATGCAGACCACATCATCTATCTGAGGAATGTGCCCCTGCTGCACCTCGTCTGGGACGACGTCATGCTGAGCTACGATAGTTTCGACAGATTGGTAAACGCACAGTTTGTTTACATGACTTCGCACTATGACACATACCGCTACAACAGGATTTACAACAACCTGTGCAGGGTATATGGGACTCCCATCACCGGCAATGGTGCAGAAATCAGTTGGTACGGAGGGAACAGCACCGGTTGGGTGACCCTCTCCAGGCACAACAATCTGGGCTACTACTACATCACACTGTCGATCGGATATTGATACAAAACACGATTAGTCTAGATACACACACACGATCCTCTTTGATGCAGGAGGCGGACAGCAAAAGGCGGTCCGCCTCCTGTTGATTGATAGCGGTAGGGTGGGGCATCAGGACATGGGGCGGGAAAGTCAGTTTTTCGTGCTTTTTGGCCCTACTGGAAACAATTATGACCGATTTTAACAATTTTTCAATGTAATTTTAGAAATATTAGATACTTATATTTGGTCAAAACCACCGATTGTAGTAATTTTGCAACAAGTTTTTTCATAGGATTAGATTTTTAAGGTTTAAAGTGTACGCGTGTTGGGAAACAGGCGTACATTTTTTTGTAAATTTGCAGTCCGAAAAATGACCCGATTAGACTTGAACATACTGGGATGCGGGAGCGCGACGATGACGCCGCGCCACCAGCCGTCGTGCCAGGTGCTGAACGTGCGCGACAACCTGATGATGATCGACTGCGGCGAGGGAGCCCAGCTGGCCGTGCGCCGCATGGGGCTCAAACTGATGCGCCTCAACCACATCTTCATCAGCCACCTTCACGGCGACCACTGCTTCGGGCTGCCGGGGCTGGTATCGACGATGGCGTTGCTCAACCGTACCAATTCGTTGACGATCCACACCTTCCAGGACGGGGCAGAACTGTTCGGGCAGATGCTGGACTACTTCTGCCGCGAGCGGCCGTTCGAGGTGCGCTTCAATGTCATCGATACGCATAAACGTGTCATCCATGAGGACGATGCCATGACGGTAACCACGTTCCCGCTCGTCCACCGCGTGCCGGCAGTGGGTTTCCTGTTCCAGGAAAAGCCCAAGCTGCGCCACATCATCGCCGACGAGGTGCAGCGCCTGGGCGTGCCGCACTATGCCATGAACTCGCTGCGGCAGGGCGAGGATTGGGTCACCCCCGACGGCGTCATCGTCCCCAACGAGCAGTTGACCACCGCAGCCGACCCCGCCATCAGCTACGCCTACTGCAGCGACACCAAGTTCTCGCGTCGTGTCATCAAGAGCGTTGAGGGCGTGGACTGGCTCTACCATGAGGCCACCTACGACGACACCCTGCGCATCAAGGCCCACAAGCGCTACCACAGCACTGCACTCGAGGCCGCCACCGTCGCCCGCGAGGCCGGCGTGAAGCAGCTCATCCTGGGCCACTTCTCCAAGCGCTACGTGGACGACACGCCCCTGCTTGACGAGGCCGTCACCGTCTTTCCCGCCACGCGCCTGGCCAACGAGGGCATGGTCATCGACCTGAACCAGCCGTGATGGCTCCGGGAAGCTCTGAGTTCTCCGAGCTCTCTGAGCTCTCTGAGTTCTCCGAGTTCTCTGAGTTCTCTGAGTTCTCTGAGTTCTCCGAGTTCTCCGAGTTCTCTGAGTTCTCCGAGCCCTCCGAGTTCTCCGAGTTCTCCGAGAAAATAATCCAGTACCATTAAACCTTGCTCGACCTTGCTAGTCCAATGGGTGATTTTCGGGTCGGGAAGGCTTTTATCAGGAAAAAGCACAAAGGCCCGAAGCCGCGAGAAAAGGAATATTATTACGTTTTTTAACAGATAGTTGACGTAAAAAGTTCAAAAATTTGTTTAAAAACATTGTGTTTCATCAACATAAAGTCTAAAAAAGCCCAAACGGGCACAAATTAAGTAAATTTTTCTTTATTGTTTGAAGAATTTGTATTTCCTTTGCAGTCTCAAAATTGTGAACATACATTTTTAAATAACTAATTTAATACAAACGACTATGTCAGAAATTGAAGAAAGAGTAAAACAAATTATCGTTGATAAGTTAGGTGTTAGCGAGTCTGAGGTGACTCCGGAGGCTACTTTTAGCCAGGACCTGGGTGCTGACAGCCTTGATACCGTCGAGCTGATCATGGAATTTGAGAAGCAGTTCGACATCAAGATCCCCGATGATATGTCAGAGTCCATCCAGAGCGTAGGCGACGCCATCCAGTTCATTGTAAACGCTAAGGCTGCCGAATAAGACAAAGTATTCTTTAAATTTCCTACCACATGGAATTAAAGAGAGTTGTGGTAACCGGTCTCGGTGCCATCACTCCCCTTGGATTGGACGTTGAGACCACTTGGGACAACGCCCTTAAAGGAGTGAGCGGTGCGGGACCTATTACTCATTTTGACACCACCCTGTTCAAGACCCATTTTGCCTGTGAGCTCAAGGGTTTCGATCCTTTGAACTACGTGACGGATCCTAACGACCGTCGCGAGGTGAAGGACTTCAAGCGCAACGACCTGTACACGCAGTATGCACTGGCGTGTGCCAAGCAGGCCGTTGAGGATGCCGACCTGCTCGCCGAGGGTATCGACCGCGACGAGATTGGCGTGATTTTCGCGTCGGGCATCGGAGGTCTGCACACCTTTGAGGATCAGGCTGGCGACTATGCCCGTCATGAGGACCGTGGCCCGATGTACAGCCCGTTCTTCATCCCGACAATGATTGCCGACATCGCAGCTGGTCAGATTTCTATCAAGTACGGTTTCCGAGGTCCCAACTTCGGCGTCGTATCGGCCTGCGCGACTTCGACCAATGCCCTGATCGACGCATTCAACTACGTCCGTCTGGGTAAGGCCAAGGCCATTGTCACCGGCGGTAGCGAGGCGCCCCTGTTCCCGGCAGGTGTGGGTGGCTTCAATGCCATGAAGGCCATCTCGCTTCGCAACGACGACCCGCAGGGAGCATCTCGCCCCTTCAGCGCATCGCGTGACGGTTTCGTCATGGGTGAGGGTGGCGTGTGCCTCGTGTTTGAGGAACTCGAGCACGCTCTGGCCCGCGGTGCCAAGATCTACGGCGAAGTTATCGGAGGCGGCATGAGTGCCGACGCCTATCACATCACCGCCAGTCACCCCGAGGGACTGGGTGCCAAGCTCGTGATGCAGCGCGCCATCGAGGACGCCGGCATCAAGCCCGAGGACATTGACTATGTCAACGCCCACGGCACGTCCACCCCGGTGGGCGACCTCAGCGAGGCCCAGGCTGTGAAGGACGTCTTCGGCGAGCACGCCTACAAGCTCAACGTGAGCAGCACCAAGTCGATGACCGGCCACATGCTGGGCGCCACGGGTGCTATGGAGGCAGTCTTCTGCCTGCTGGCATGCCGCGACGACATCGTGCCTCCCACCATCAACCATGCTGATGGCGACGAGGACGAGAAGATCGACTACAAGATGAACTTCACCTTTAACAAGGCACAGAAGCGAACAGTTAACATCGCACTTTCCAACACGTTTGGTTTCGGCGGACACAATGCAAGCATCATCGTGAGGAAATACCAGAAATAACCTACTGGCACAACGATTTGCCGATGCTGCTGAGCAACGCCATATCACTCATAAAGCTCCTTTTCGTCAAGGATAAGGAGCTTTATGTTTTTATTCACCGCATCACCGGCTATTATCCCCGCGACATCAAGCTGTATGAACTCGCCATGGTGCACCGCTCCAAGCCGGTGAAAACGCCCGAAGGCAAATGGTCGAACAACGAGCGGCTCGAGTTCCTGGGCGATGCCGTCCTGGATGCCGTTGTCGCCGACTTCCTCTACGACGCCTTCCCCGGGCACCACGAGGGTTTCCTCACCTCTACGCGCGCCAAGATTGTCCAGCGCGAGAGCCTTAACCGCATCGGCAACAGCCTGCACCTCGACAGCCATGTGCACGCCTCGATGCATTTCTCATCCCATAACAGCTACGTCTGCGGTAACGCCCTCGAGGCGCTTGTCGGCGCCGTCTATCTCGACCAGGGCTACAAGCGTTGCCGCAAGTTTATCATCAACCGCCTGGTCAAGGCATTCTTTGACCTCAATGAACTGGTCCGCACCGAGCAGAACTTCAAGTCACGCCTCATCGAGTGGACCCAGAAGTACCGCGTCACCATCGAGTTTGAGCTGGTTGACACCTACAGCGACGCTGACAAGAACCCCGTCTTCTGCACCGCGGTCATCCTGGGTGGCATCTATGCCAGTGATGCCGAGGGCTACAGCAAGAAGGAGTCCCATCAGGCGGCGTCCCGCAAGGCCCTGGACCGACTGAACGGTGACCAGCGCTTCCGCGAGCAGGTCCTCTCTACCGCCATCCTCTGATCGCTCACGCCACCTATAACAAACGTGAAAAAGTGAAAAAATTGGTTTCATTTTGCCGTTGTATGGGCAAGAATGAGTAACTTCGCAGGCCTTTGCGGTCCCAAAAACCGCAATCGACTACTGAATGTCATGAGACCGATAACCAATATACTGCTAGTGTTGGCACTCATCTGCTATGTGTTCCTGCCCTTCCACGCCATCTCGTTGATGGGCACGGTGACAGGCATGGGCTTTACCGCCGGCACCATATCCCAGTTCCAGAGCATCGGAAGCGTTGCCCTGGCTCTCGTGCCGTTCATCGCCTGCTTCGGGGCTGTCGCGCTCAACTGCCTGAAGCGCCACTGGTGGGTTGTCGGTGCCATCGCCTGCATCCTGCTGTGGCTATGGTTCTACTCCGTCACGGGCAGTTCCCGTGACATCACCCTGCAGCACGCTCCCGAGGTGACCCCCGACAACGACCTCGGCGAGGGCTTCTCGGTCATCGGCATGGGCATCGGTTATACCCTGTCGCGTGCCCTGACCTGGTTGTCGCTCATCTCGGCCCTCATCTCGCTGCTCCCCTTCAAGTTCAACCAGACCATCGAGAAGGCCGTGGACGACACCTTCGAGGACGGCCGTCGACACGTGCGCGAGGAATTCAAGCGCCTCGAGAACGCTCACAAGACCCACAAATCAAAGCAGAATCTTCCTAAACAGGAAACGGCAGACCCTGCCGCCGTCCGACAGGAAGAGCCCCCTCTCCCCGAAGAGGACAAGGAAGATCCCTCCCGCTTCATGCCCAAGTAAAAAAGTACCAGAAGAATCATTCTTCTGGTACATTTTTTTTCGTCGATGGTTCGGGCGAACACCCCCACCTCTGTGTGTTATTCTGACGGAGTGGGGTGGTGCATGTCGATGCGGCGGAAGGTGATGGGGGTGGTGACACGCAGGGTGTGTCGGTTGGCTCCGTAGAACAGTACTCGTCCCGCCAGGACATCATACTTGGCCAGAACGCCGTGCACATTCTTGTAAACGAGGTTGTCGAGGTGGATGTAGGCCTGCTTGAGGTCCACGCTGTAGAGCAACACCCACTTGGCGGTGAATTCCCCCTGCCACAGCAGCTGCCACTCGTCGTGCTCGGGGATGCCGTCGGGCGACACGCTGGTGCGTATCAGCTCGTTGTAGTATCCCCAGACCGTGCTGTCCTTGACGTTGAACTTGTAATTCATCTCGATGAAGTGGACGGTATCATCGTACTGATAGACCCAGTCACCGTCCATGTACTTGTTGTACTGGTCCTGTAACTCGACGCTCTCGAGCGTGGTCCAGTCGGTCTCGATGACCTCGTGGCTGCCCTCACAGCCGGCCAGCGACAGTAACAGTACTGCCGATATCAATAATGCTCTGAAGTAATATTTTATCATCGTCATAACCATATAATACTTACTTATCTTAACGCAGCCGTCGCCCGATTATTGCCCCTCGACGGTGGCTTCTTTTGCAAAGAAACTGGCCCCGGTCAAACTGAAGACCGGGGCCAGATGAGTAGTTGTCGTTTAGGATCGGTTTTAATTGCCGCCGCCCATGCCGCCGGTGACACCGCCGCCGGTGTTGCCCGACTGCTTGCCGCTGCCGATCAGGTCGTCGTTCTCGATCGACTTGTCAGCCTTCTTGACGCGGGTCGTGAGCGAGCCGAAGCGGTAGCTGATGTTGATGCCGAAGCGGCGCGCCTGCTGCTCGTAGCGGGTCCAGCCCGTCACGTCGCCCTGGGTCACATAGCTCTTCATGCTCATGTACTTGCTGCTGAAGGGTACCACGGCCTGCAACTGCACGGTCAGGCGGTCTTCCTTGAGGAAGGAGCGCTGCAGGGAGAATCCGTGGAAGAAGACGGTTCCCATTCGGCCGTACAGGTCGGTGATGCCGCCGCCCCACATGCCGGCGAAGCCTGACAGCTGCAGTTTCCAGGGCAGGTACTGGGTCACGTTGGCGAAGAAGTTGCCGCTGATGCGGTCATTCGTCAGATTCAGTTCCTTGCTCTTGTAGTAGTTGTAGCCGATAGAGCCGTTGAGCATGACGTTGGTCTTCTTGGTCAGCATCAGCTGCACGAAGGCCGACATGGTCGTCGAATAGGTCTTGAGCGTGTTGGCATAGGTGGACACCTGTACCAGGCCGTCGGCCCACTTCACGGCACCGATGCCGTTGTTGCTGAACTGGAACTGCGGCGTGATGTTGAACGTCAGCTTGGGACCCACGTGCATATAGGTCATGCTCACCGAGTGGTAGTGCACACTGCCCAGGTCGGTGTTACCGAAGGAGCGGCTCGTGGGAGTCTCGATCAAGGCCGGATTCAGGTAGCTGATGCCGGGACGGTTGATGCTGGCTGCATAGGACAGCTTCAGGCTGTTGGCGAAGTTGAACTTGTAGTGCAGGCTGGCACTGGGCACGAGGTCGTTGAGATGGGCCTCGTAGGGGATTTGCTGCCCGTCAGGGTAGGTGGCGCGCAGGTAACTGTGCTCGTAGCGCAGTCCGGCACGGGCGCTCCAGGGACCGCTGTTGAAGGTGTAGCTCACATAGGCGGCACCCACCTGGGTCACATGCTTGTAGCGCATGTTGGTGTCATCTTCGGTGCCCAGGTAGTCCAGCACGTTGTGGCTGCGGTTCAGGCGGTAGATGTACTTGGCGCCGGTCTCGAGGGTGTGCTTCGGGGCCAGGGGTCGCGTCCAGTCGAGCTGGACGGTGTGCTCGTTGAAGTTCTCCTTGCCGTTCTGGTCAATGCCGTAGTAGGGTACGGGCAGATTCACAATGTTGGTATAGTTGGAGTTGTCCTTGTTCTTGTTATGCCATGCCGAGAGCATGTAGCTCAGCGTGATGGTCTCGCCCTTGAGGCGCGTGCGGCGCTGGTAGTCAAGGCGGCTGTCAAAGCTGTAGCTGTCGGCCTTGGTGTGGTTGGCCAGGTCGTAGCTGTAGAGCGGCTGTCCGGCAGCACTGCGCATGATGCTGCTGGTCGTACCGTTGCCGCCGTAGTCGTAGGCAAATCCGCCCAATGACAGGGACACGAGGTTCAATGTGTCGGGCTCCCAGCTGGCGCTCACGTCACCGAAGTGGACCGTCATCTTGTCCACGTCAAAGGTGCCGTCGGTCATCAGTTCTGCGCCGCTCTCGGTGTAGCGGTTATAGCCCTTGGTATTGGTCTTCTGGCCGTTGTTGCCGTCGTGATGGATGCCGTAGTCCACCGACATCACCACCTTGTCGAGCTGGGTGGTCAGGTTCAATGATCCACCCACTGATCCCCTGTGGTCGGCCCTGGCCGATGCCATGCCCGAGACGCCCTTGAGCGTCGAGTTGTCGGCCATGACGATGTTCAGAATCATCGTCGTGCCCTCGGCGTCATACTTTGCGCCCGGCTCGGTGATGACCTCGATGCGCTTCACGCTGCTGGCGGGCATCGCCTTGAGGATGTCCTTGGCGTTGCGAGAGAGCGAGGGGTCGGGGTGGCCGTTGCGGAAGATCTTGAAGTTCGTCTGGCCGTTGACGCGGATTTCGTCGCTGGCATCGACGCTCACCATCGGCACCTTGCGCAGCATGGTCAGCACGTTGTTGGTCTTGCTGTCGGCGTCGTCGGCGACACTGTAGCCGATGCGGTCCACCTCCTGCTTGATGAGCTGGCGCTGGGCGGTGACGGTGACATCCTTCAGCTGGATGTTGTCAAATACGCTCAGCAGCGAGTCGTTCACCCAGTCGTCGTCACCGTTGTCGGCAACAGGCACCTCGCGCGTCAGTTTCAGAGGGATAGACATGCCCATCTGGCTGTAGGTGCCGTCAAGGGTGTTCTCGCTCAGCTTGGCCTCGTAGGAAGCGCCCATGTCGGGGAAGGTCAGATCCAACTTTTCTCCTTTTGTCTTGGCTTGGGCCTTCAGGCCGAAGGCTTTCTGCTCGGGCACATCGATTGATGCGGTGATGCCGTTATCACTCTGCTCGATGTGGAGCACCACACCGATTTTGAGGTTGTAGGCCGGAACCTCGATGTTACCGGTCCACTTGCCGCTGAAGTCCTGTGCCATTGCCGTGAGGCCTGTGAGGACAATCACCAGGACACTCATTACTCGGTTCAAAAATTGACGTTTCATAATTGACGGTATTTTAGAGTTGTTATTCTAACTTTTCTAGTGTACTACTTAACTAGTACACTGCAAAGGTATAACAACCTTGTTTTATCTTCCAAATTATTTAACACTTTTTAGTTTATTTTCAAGCATTTTTCAACTCTTTGCTGTTTTTGTACTGACCGTCGCTTCGTTCTGACTTGATTGAGAGTCCGGAAATACGGGTCAGCTGTGATCCTACGTTGGACGCATGGGCGATTCAGAAAGTTGCAACACCTTCACATTATTGTTCTTCCATCTCAGACACTTGGCACACGCTTTCCTCGAGGTCCCGGATTCTATTGCTTGCTCTCGTTTTATCAAAAGTCTTGAAGTACAGCAGCGTGAAGGCCAGGATGAAAAGGATTCCAAAGACCGTGGCACCGATGCTTTTGTTATGTATGATATCCACAAGGATGTAGAGGCCTAAGAAGAAGGCCAGCATCCATCCTGACAGTTGGTGGCGTTTCTTGTAGCGCTTAATTCCTGCCAACTGTTCCTGGCGTGTAGTACTGTTGAACTTTTTTAGCCAGAGCCAGTCAATAACCGATACAATGATAATGATGGCTGCAAAGGTCATGAAAACGGCGAACTTGTAGATGATGTAGTTTTCCACATGATGACTGAATGAAACCCATGCGATAAGAATAATAAATGCCACGTCAAGCACGATGCCCTGCTTTACGTCCTTGGTAATCTGGGCATGCGTTTGGTCGATGTGCTGAATCAGCTCATCTTTGTTCATGCCGGTCGTCGGCTTGTTCTCAGTGCTGTTAGGATATTTCTCTTGTTCCATCGTTTTGTTGTTTTATTGTTTTTACTCTTTAGACGCATCAGTGGGGCAGAAAACTACACTGATTCGACCATTTTTTTCTAGCAGTGGATTGTATGGGTCAGTCGTTAAGTCGGTCAATCTGTTGGTTTCACACATCAGATGCCCTCGAGCTCGCGCAGGTCATTGATGCCGTTTTTCTTTATCGATTTTACTCGGTACTCCGTAGAACACGTAATGAGAACAGCAAGGATAGATAATGCGATAATTGCTGCAAACACGACTGTACCAAACCTTTCGTTCAGGTCGTTGTCGGTAAGAAACGCCAATGTGTAGCCGATAAAGGCAGCGGCTATGCCCACGACCACGCAGCTCCAGATGTAGCCCTTGCGAAACACACTCAATAACTGTTTAGCGTCGCCACACCTGCTCATCTTGCCATACCACAACGCATTAAAAAGGCACAGGAGTCCCACCGCTAAGGGCGTGAACACACAGATCCATTCCTTCCAATTGCGCCCAAGCGCCGAGGCAGCGATAATCAGGAATACAACCACCCACAGGACGGTAAACAACCAGTTATACTTGGTCTGCTTGGCACAACGGCCTTGAATGCTCGCTATCAGTTCTTTCTTGTCAAGGCCATTCTCGTTAAAAATCTCTTGTTCCATAATGCTATGATTTTAAATAATTAGAAATGCTTTTTTACTTATTAGACGCAGCACTACCTGAAAAGCTACAACATCTAGGCAGTTTTTTCAACAAAAAAACAACAGCGAATCGGCTTGATTAACGATTCGCTGTTGTTTGTGCTGACTATCAAGAGATAAGGTATCTCATGTCAGGCTCGCTTGTCCGATTAATGTCCGGTGAGCAACATGTTGATCAATTTCGTGATGTCACTGATGTTCATCTGGCCGTCGCCGTTGACGTCGCCAGTGGCCGGAGCAACCTGTACCTCGCCAACGATGTTGTTGAACTGGTTCCAGTAACCGGATGCGCAGTAACTGTCAAGAACTGCGGGGTAAACATGGAGGGTCGCCGTGCCATAGGTGCCTGTCTCGAAGCAGTTATTGGATGCCATCACGGGAGGAGTCGCAGCCTTGCAGTAGATATCGGTCAGCTCATTACAGCCATTGAACGCCTTCTCGCCGATGTGTGCCAGACCGCTGCCCATGTTCACGGTAGCCAACGACGTGCAACGGTCAAACGCAGCCGAGCCAAGCGAGATGACATAGTCGCCGAGCGTCACGCTGGTCAATGACCTGCAGTCGACAAATGCACTGTTGCCGATAGTGGTGACATAAGCACCGATGGTCACACTCGTCAACTCCGCGCAGTTGAGGAACGCGCAGTCGTCGATGGCAGTTACCATATAGGTCTCGCCGTTATGGGTCACTGTGGCGGGAATAGAAACATTGCCATAATAGGAGTTGCCACTGATGTGGCCGGTGCAAACGCTCACCTTGCCATTCGGGGTGATCTTGTAGTAGATGCCATCCTCCTCAAAGTCATACAAAACGCCGATTGGTTGCTCATAGAGCTCAAATTCCTTTACTATCGTCAAGCTTTGTTCTTTACCATCTGCGATGGCATAGGCTTCGACTTTGTAATGTCCATAGTCCATGACATCAAATTCCATAGTATTATGACTCCAAGACTCTATAATGGGAATAGTATTACCTAAGTTGTCGGTATAATCACAGATGCAATAAATATCAGAAGGCTCTGTAGCAGTAATTACGACATGTGCATAGGTGATGCCATCAGGCCGTAAGATAACCTCGTGGCTGATTGTTGGAGCTTCTGTTTGCTCCATCACTGGCGGGAATGGTTCAATCACGACGGTGAAATCACAAAACTCGCTTCGTTGTTTGCCGGGGACTTCAGCATAGGCCATGAATTCGATTACTTGATATTCATATGAGCGCTCGATGATATAAGGATTGTTCACTTCTTCACCACTCGTGAGTAATAGATGCACGATAGCACCATCCTCCTCGCTGAAGGCAGTAATTGTATAGACGTCACCATCTTCTACCATCGTAAACTGAGGTGGGTCGGCAATTGGCAGTGGCGGAATCATCACAGTCTGACAAACCCACTGGCTCTGTTGTTTGCCTGGGGCTTCGGCATAGGCTGAGAATCCATATTCTTGTTCAAAATCTGTCATCTCAATCGTATAAGGATTTTCCACTTCTGTACCATAAATGTCCCAGTATAGATGCACGATAGCGTTCTCATCCTCACAGGTGGCACTTACTATGACGCTTAAATCATTTGTTTCTACTGTAATGACAGGTGTTGCGGTAACTGGCTGTTCTGGAATTGCTGGAATTGTCACCGTTTTATAAACCACCTCGCTTGGTTGCATGTATGGGGCTTCGACATAGGCTGAGAATTCATAAACTTGCTCATACTCGATGCTCTCAAACATAATAGGGTTCTCCACTTCTACACCATCCATGAGCAGGTGCACCCAAGCGCCCTCCACACTACTGGTTGCACTTACGGTAACGATATTACCGTCCTGGACGACTACAATCTCAGGCGCTTCGGCAGTGGGCATTTCCTTGGGTAGCAAAGTATAATAGTGCCAAGTTTCAGTTGAGACTTCACCGAAGTTTGTGGCCTGGTTGTACGTGCTTACAGAAATCTCTTGTGTGTCATATGTTTTCGGGATACAGTAGGAAGCAGTCGCGGCTTGCTGTTCCGTCATTATATATTCTTCCCCGTTAACATAGATAGCGACCTGCAACAGTGATCCGCTATAGGCAACGTTGATGATTAAGTCATCTTCCTCCTCGGTGAATATGACTTCAGGTTCAGGCATCACGTAGTAGGGCCGCATGACGAACTGCTCGATGACGGTATTGCTGGGCAGTTTCCCGCTCTCCTGAGCCGAGGCAATCACCTGACAATTAAAACCATCACTGGGCCGTTCAATCGTGTACTCATAGGTCCTGCGGTTTTGCACTTCATCGATGACGGTGCTGAAGTCCTGGTCATAGTTATTGTCGCGGACCACCTTCACGTTGAGTCTGCCGTCAGCTCGCACAACGATCGTGATGTAATCATCAGTCTCGCTGATCTCGATAACAGGGTCGGCGCTCATTTCCTGCGCGTCGGCTATGGCAGGCAACGCCATCAGCACGACCAATAAAAAGTAAAATAATCTCTTCATAACAGTATGATTAGGTTAAACATGGATAATCGGGAACATATCACAGCAAATTTAGTCACTCCAGAAGTATTGAACAAACAACTTTGAGCACTTTTTCCCTGATTTTCTGAATTTTCTCGAAAAAGTGTCTAATTTTTTTACACTTCTGGCCACAATTCGTGCTGGCATACTTCTTGCAGCAGTAACAAGATGTGTATAACCAATAAATAGTTTAAAGGATTATGATACTATCGACAACTCCCCAGATTGAGGGTTACCGTATCCGTGAGTATAAAGGCGTGGTTACTGGCGAAACGATCATCGGCGCCAATTTCCTGAAGGACTTTATGGCAGGCATCCGTGACATCGTGGGCGGCCGCTCGTCCAGCTACGAGAAAGTGCTCCGCCAGGCCAAGGACACCGCCATGCAGGAAATGACCGAGCGCGCCTATGCCATGGGAGCCAACGCCATCGTCGGCATCGACATCGACTACGAGACCATCGGCAAGGACAACTCCATGCTCATGGTAGCCACCAGCGGCACCGCCGTGGTCATCTGATATGAGGCTGTGCCATACTGATGACTCGGTACTATAACCGTGCTAGCGCACGGGAAATAAAACAAATTTTTAAATCAAAATTTTATTAATAATTTGCTTGATTTCCCGCCCGTAGGGCGGTTATAGTTCTAATAGCATAAATGACGCTACTCAATTTTAGTGGAGCAGGAGCTGGGCGTCGCCGTAGCTCAGGAAACGGAAGCCGTGCTCCATGGCGTAGTCGTACATGGCGCGCCACTTGTCCTGGCCGATAAAGGCGGCTACGAGCAGCAGCAGTGTGGACTGCGGCTGGTGGAAGTTGGTGATCATGCCGCTGACGACACGGTACTCAAAGCCCGGCGCGATCATCAGCTGGGTGCTGCCCATGTAGGTGTCGGCATGGTGGCGGTCCAGGTAATCGACGATATTCTGTAGCGCCTGCTTGGTGGAAATCTCGCACGGGGTGGTGTAGGGCATCCACTGGGTGATGGTGAGCGCCTCCTCGTCGGCATCGGGGTTCTCCTGCAGGATCTGGCCGATGTAGTACAGGCTCTCGAGAGTGCGCACGCTGGTCGTGCCCACGGCGATGATGGGGCCGGGAGCGTTGATGATGTCCTGGATGACGTCGCACGGCACGCTGATGAACTCGTAGTGCATCGGGTGGTCGCCGATGTGTTCGCTCTTGACGGGCTGGAATGTTCCTGCACCCACGTGCAGGGTGATTTCGCGGCGTAGGATGCCGCGTTTGTCACATTCGGCCAGTACCTCGTCGGTGAAGTGCAGGCCCGCTGTCGGCGCTGCGACGCTGCCGTCGATGTGGCTATACACCGTCTGATAGTCCGTCGAATCGCTCTCCTCGGTGCCGCGGTTCAGGTAGGGCGGGATGGGAATCTCGCCGATGGCCTCCAGCACGTCGGCAAAGGTGATTTTCCCCTCTTCACCATCCCAGTCAAAGGCGATTTCCCACGCATTGCCGCGCTGCTCGCCGCGCGTGGCCCGCAGTGTGATGTCGTGCCCCTCGATGGTGACGGTCTGGGAGAGGGCCCCTTGTTTCCATCGCTTGCTGTTGCCCACGAGGCATTGCCACACGCAGTGGCCCGTGGTCTGGAAAATCTGCTCATAGTCGCGCGGCAAGACCGGCTCGAGGCAGAAGATCTCGATCGTCGATCCGGTCTCCTTGCGGAACCTGAGGCGCGCATTGATCACGCGTGTGTTGTTATAGATGAGGGTCGAGTGCTGGGGCAGCAGCGCGGGCACTTCCCAGAAGCGTCGTTCCTCCATGTCTCCACCTTTATAATATAAGAGTTTGCACTGCTCACGCTGGGCGAGGGGGTGCTTGGCGATACGCTCGTCGGGTAGGGGATAGTCATAGTCAGCGATGCGCAGGGCGCGGATGTCGTCAATCAGGGCCATGATGTCGTCAAGAATAAATAATGAGAGCTATGGTTAACAGTAAGGTGAAAATAAGCATATTGCGGGCCGTTTCGCCCAGCAGGGGGTTAAGGGCGGCGCCGTCGCGGTGGCGCAGCTTGTACCAGGTGGCGGTGTGGAGCACCAGGTAGATGACGGGGATGGCCAGCGTCCACCGCGGCAAATTGCTCCCAAGGGCAATGCCCAGCCACACCGGGGAGAGGAAGAACATGCCGGCATAGCCGTTGATGAGGTAGGACAGGGCGGCTGCCGGGCGGCCGAAGATGACCACCGACGTGCGCTTGCCCGCCTCGCGGTCGTCGTCCACGTCGCGGTAGTTGTTGATGAGCAGCACGTTGACAGCCAGCAGTCCTATGGTGATGGACATGACCAAGGGCATCCCGTCCCAGCGCAGGGCCTGCACAAAGAAGGTCAGGTTCACGGGCACCAGGCCGAAGAAGATGAACACCGTCAGTTCGCCCAGGCCGTTGTAGGAAAGCGGGTAGGGGCCAGTGCTGTAGGCCAACGCCGCTAGCGCGATGACGATGCCGATGGGCAGGAGCCACCATCCGCCGTAGGGTATCAGGCCGCAGCCCACGATGCCTGCCAGCGCCATGAGGCCTAAAGTGACGTTCCTGAGCGTCGATGGCTTGATGTCGCCCTCGGTGACGCCACGGCGCGGTCCCACGCGGCCCGGCTTGTCGGTGCCCTTGAGGTAGTCAAAGTACTCGTTGGCAGTGTTGGAAACAATCTGTGCCAGCAGTGCGAATACCAGGCACAGTAGCGCCGGTACCCACTTGAAGTGTCCCTGCCACTTGGCGATGCCGATAGCGATGATCACGCCGCTCATCGACACCGGCAACGTGCGCAGGCGGAAGCACTCCATCCATATCTTCAGTTGTCGTTTCATCTTTCATTCCATTAAATCGTGCCGCAAAATTACAAAAAGATTGCCGAGCGGGACTTATAAATAAAGCGGTTTTTGCCACAACTGGGGATGATGCCGTGGCCGGGTCTGGTCGGGAAATTGTCTAATTTTTTTACACTTTGACGTAAAAATATCGGTTTTAGGTGATTTTGGCGCAAGAAAATTTGCGGCAACCCGTTTCTCCTCTTTAAATTTGTGGTAGCAAATAGGAACACACCTGTTGCTAGGAAAGAGGAGTAATAACCTGTATCAAGAAATCAGATTGTCATGGAACTCATTCAAGAACAAAACCCCACGTTGGATTGCCTGTTCAACGACGGTTCAGATAGCCAGCAGACCCCTCGTCTCTCTCCCGATGGCGCCAGGCCCCGGTTGACCCTGCGCCAGGCCATCAGGCTGTGCTGGGACAAATATACCGACTTCACGGGCCGTGCCCGCCGCAGCGAGTACTGGTGGTTTGTCATTGCGATAACGGTGATACTGCTGATTCCCAGGTTGTTGCTACACTATATGCCCGATGTGTTTGATGACTCGGCACAGGGCTATGATGTCCTGTGGCTGATTCCCGAGATTCTGATCATGCTGGCCCTGGGTGTCGGCACGTTGTTGCTGCTCTTGCCCTCGCTTGCCGTAACCACACGCCGCCTGCACGACGTGGGCCGCAGCGGCTGGTGGATTGTCGGCGGAGTCATTGCCTCGTTCATATCCTCAATCGCCCTCGCTGTGGGCTGCGACATGGCCGCCTGCGACTCTCTCAATGAATGGGAGATGCTGCGTGCCATCAGCGACACGTCCACCACGACGTTTGCCATAGTCCTGGCGCTTTATCTGGTGCACCTCGCCGTGTCAATCACCATCCTTGTGTTCACGCTGCTCGACAGCCACCGTGGCGAGAACAAGTACGGCCCCTCTCCCAAATATCCCTGATTGTCATCATCTCCTTGCATGATTCCGCACTTCTCCTGATGCTGGTGGCAGCGTGCTTTCTAGGTGCCTCACGTTAGGGTAGTCTCACCTTGGTTCCCATGGCCCTCCCATACAAGCAATGATATAGCCCCCCTGGGTTATAAACAATTTATTTAATAACGGCCATGTACTGAATTGCGTGTTAAAAGTTTAGCAACTTTGTCGCCCGGCATGGAGCCATTCTCCAGCATGATTGTCGAGGCGCATTTTTAGGTTAAAAAAGTTGTGTCGATTGTCAGAAACTACTACCTTTGTGAATTACAAGAGCGAATTATAAGGTTAAATATTATGGAACAGAAACAAATTCCACAACCCCCTGTGTTCAATCAGCCGCAGTCGGCATCTCAGCCCTCTGCCCAGTATCAACCTCGTGTTCAGGCCCGTCCGATGATGGAACCCGTCGAAGCGGTAGTCACCTGCCTGAAGAAGTTTATCACCATCAAGGGCCGTGCCCGCCGCAGCGAGTACTGGTGGTTCAGGCTCTTCCTCCTTCTCGTGTCGGCCGCTTTCGGTTTCCTGGGCGGCATCTTGCCGGTGCTGTCCTACGTCGGTATGGTCTGCTCGATGCTGCTCATCGTGCCGCAGCTGTCGGCCATGACCCGTCGCCTGCACGACACTGGTCGCAGCGGCTTCTGGGCGCTTCTCTTTGCGTTGGCCACCATCGCCGTCTATGGCGGCTTCTTTGTCGTGCTGTTTCCCATCCTCTCACAGCTGAATGCCGAGGGTGATCCCATGATGCTCGTCAGAATCCTTACCGATGCCTTTGAGCAATCGCCCATCGCCTCGGCCGTGATGACGATCGGCTCGTTCTGCTATGTGATTATCGGGATTATCCTGATTATCTTGATGGTACAGGACAGCAAGTGGACCGAGAACAAGTACGGCCCGTCGCCCAAGTATCAGTAAGCCCAGGCCAGATGCGTGTCGGTGCATAACGGCACTCCTGCTGTGCACCGCATCCCGATTAACACAATTTGTCTAATGAATTGCGACATTTTTGATGAATTTGGGCTTTTTCGCTTGATTTTTTCTAAAAATGAGTAACAATTAAGTGAAATATTGTTTATCTTTGCGGCGTGTGCCCCATTAATGGGCCATGAAGAAAAACAAAGTTAAACCTTATACACCTTAATTCCGCAACACTATAGTTTAACATTATTTATAAGTGCCTGAGCAACAAAAAGTTGCCCAGGATTTTGCCATGTCAGAATTTTCACTTACCTT
>CACWID010000011.1 GCA_902760865.1 uncultured Bacteroidales bacterium
GTTTAGGTGTTTAGGTTATAACGAGTTTATGGGGTTTGAGAGCTCACCATCATTACTTGATGAGTATATCATAAAGAACAATTTAATCACTGATTTCTCTGACTTTTTATTAAAAGTTAGTGGACAAACGTTTATTTTTGATTTGGAGAAATCTAAGGATAAGCAGCTATTTTGGAAAGTTGGAGAAGGGTCTCTTAATTTTGATAATACTATTTCAACTGGTACCCGATCGTTGCATTTATTATATTATTGGCTCAAAAATATAGGTAATGCATCTTTTGTTTTTATTGATGAGTTTGATGCCTTTTATCATTTTAAGTTGGCTTTCGAGGTGTGCAAGCGATTGTTCAGTCTTAATTGCCAGGTATTCACGTCTTCTCATAACACTTATCTGATGACGAATGATTTGCTCAGACCCGACTGTAACTTCATTTTGCAGAACAATAGAATAAAGCCCTTGCAAGCATGTACTGACAAGGAACTGCGATTTGGTCACAATATGGAGAAGCTATTCCGTGGAGGTGCATTTGAGGTATGATACTCTTTGTATTTGAAGGTAGAGACGATAAGACTTATTTTGAGTCTATCAAGCAACTTTTCTTTCCGGAGAAGTCCGACACGTTCGTTTGCACCTATAATAGCAATATCTATTCCCTGTATAGTAAATTAAATGCCCACGATGCATTGAATGGACTGTTGGAAGTTGACACGGTATCTGTTCTGAGGGAGATTTTGTTAGAAAAAGGTGATAATACACTCGAGAATATCCGTGAAGATGAAGTCTCTGAAATCTATCTATTCTTTGACTACGACTTCCAGGAGAGAGGAGGAACATTAGAAGAGAACAATAGGAAATTGCAGGCTATGTTGAATTTCTTCATGGATGAGACAGGTAACGGCCTATTGTTCATCAATTATCCGATGGTAGAGTCTTTGCGATATACCAAAGAACTGCCAGACAAAGACTATTGGAAATACACTGTGACCCGTAAAAGATGCCAGGAAGAGAGATTCAAGCACCAAGTCTATGAGTTTTCATTCTATGGCGGCAACTTAGAGCACCTCATTCTAACAGTGAAGCCCGCAGATGATGTTGACAGGATTCGGGAGAAAACTGATATGGTCAAGATTAATTGGTGCCACCTAATCGTTATGAATGTTAGCAAAGCCAACTATATCTGCAGCAATAAGAATGAGGTTCCAGATGAAGTGAATTGTCAAGTTGAGATTTTTGACAATCAGCTTGCCAAGTATGTTGAAACTGAAGAATGCAAAGTGGCGATCCTAAATGCTTTCCCTATCTTTATGTTCAACTATTTCGGGAGAAAGATCATAGAAAGACTGTAGTGAGTAGTGGACTCTACCATAAAGGAGATACTTAGTGACTACTTAACGATTACTTAGTGACTCAAGCCAAAAGCAAGCAGAAATGCTCTTCTCTTTTCTTGATCTTACACTTAGCAGAAAACTTTGGACATTCTTTCTCTCTGAATAGAGGGTAGAGAAGGTTTTCAATTAGTGAAGCATTGAAAGTTGCTGGCGTATCAGTCGAAATAAGGCGGTTACAATTCCTCTAATGGAATGATATTGTTAAGTCTCCCAACTAAACGGCAGAAAATATCTGAGGTCATATTTTCATACCACTTGCTTTGTTCTTGCGGCAATGCTTTAACAATGGCCTTACGTGCTTCCATCCATTGAGAGAAAGTGGACTTCAAAGTGTTGACTCGATTGTTTACGATACTATCGCTTGGTATTCTGTCTTTCCAAAACTCATTTCTCAAGTATTCAATATCCTCTGGAACGGAATGGTCGGTAATCCATTTCTCCCATTGTGACGATGCTACTGTCTTGACTTTCTGAAAATATGGTTTGCCTTCTAAGATAATACTGCGTTCTTCTTCCAATTCAGCACGTCGGTTAGCCGAAAGATTCTCATAGTATCCCTCTATTTCCATCGGTTTCATACTGTACCATTCCTGGTTGTACGACACGTCACGCCAAAAGGCAAAACGGGCTTCATTAAAATTGTGCCATGCGACATATTCATTTTGCATCAAAGATTTGAGATTGGACGGCACCTCAGATAGCCACTGGCGATATGCCTCAATCGTTCGGTAATAGTCAACGGTACCATCGACATACGCTATGAAGTTCAATTCAGATTGTGTGTCATTCGAGAACTTGCTCACGACACGATTGATATCGGAAATCACTGAGTCAATCGGTAACGATGGGACAGCTACATGAAACGAATCAATGGCGGCATTGACGGCAACAGCCCACTGCAGCTTGTCGTTGGCATCTCCATTGAGATTGATAAGATCAGCCATACGAATGAGGTGGTTGGCCAGGGACATTGCGGCAGAATCACGTCTTTCGGTTTGATGATCTTCTCTTGAGTAAGGGTCATAAACGGGACATCCTGCTTCTTCATAGCAATGAAATAGCCTGTCTTGAACCGTATGAACCGCAGAAAGACCGAGCAAATCAGCTGCGGAAATGGGGCTTTTAACAATGGCGTTCTCTAGATAGGCGATGCTGTCCTCTCCAGTTAATCCTTCAGGAACATTCACAGTGTCACGCGGGTCGAAGTTTGAACCTGCACGTCCGCCACAAGCTGACAATAACACAATAGCAGATGAGATGGTAAATATAATTGCTTTCATAATCAAATGGTAATATATGGAATTTTATATATCGAATACTCAAATTTAAAGCTAAGCCGATATAATTATTCTCTCATTAATAATTCGATATCATTATTAAAAATCAATTAAGTAAGCTTGTCCTGCAAAAATACATTATTTTCCGATTGTATCTATATTTTGTCACAAAAACCATTTTGTAATTTGTGGTTGCCAAGGTATTGCAGCCGAAGTAGATGGCGAGGCATACAGAGATTTTAGATACTAAAGGCCCGCCAAAGGAGATACTTAATGACCACTTAACGATTACTTAGTGATACCTATCGAGAGTCGCGGAAATGCTCTTCTGTTATTTCTTGATCTCATCGCTCGCTCAAAATGAAGTCAATAGTCACATATCAGAGATACGACACACTTTTTTGTTGAACTTCGCAAGTTCACGACTATCTGCTTGGGCGAGTTGCTCAATGAAATCATCATCGCTTATCGACGCATCGTTGAAGGCATTGTATAATCGCCCAGACTCTTCTATGATTCTGCCGTTCTTAATAGCCTCACGGCGCATCATTGCATAGGCTCCAAAGCATACTGGACACAACTTGAGTAGCTTTTTGCAGAGGTCTACATTACTTTGACCAAGCTTCTCGTTGACTTTAGCCTCAAACAAGTATTGTTTCTGATCCTTGACTTCTCCTTCGACAGTCTTTCTGGAAGCCATACCAATCTCAAAATTGACATCGTATGCTTCTTCATACTTGCCAAGTGCGTAGAGGGCGCGTGCTTTAACGAAAAGAGCATCGATACACATTCGATGTGCTAGAACCTTGTCTGCATAATTGATAGCCAACTCGAAGCGATTGCCATAGAGACAAATCACTGCATTTAAGAAACTGCATGTCGTAGTGGCAATGTTGACGACTTTCTCGTTGTTTGTCAAGCCTAATAAACAGTCATCATCAAGCATGACATCAAACATCATCTTCGCCATCAAGACAGCACTGCGATAGTCTCCTTGATGTGTCTGATCGATAGTCTTCTGTAAACAGTAACGAACTGCACCATTGTAGTCTTTCGTATCCAAGCAATGCTTAATAGTCGCACCTGTTACCAACTCCGTATCAATCACGTTATAGTCGTTGAGCGACTTGTAGAATTCGCTCACTTCGTGATTCACCTTAATGTCTCTTGGCTTAATTGGACTGCTTAAGGTCAAGCCATCTAATGAGCGCATACGACTGATGGCAACATAGGTCTGGCCTGAGGCGAATACACCCCCAGATAAATCAAAGTGCATACGATCAAAGGTCATGCCTTGAGACTTGTGGATGGTAATGGCCCAAGCGAGTTTCAAGGGGTACTGAAGGAAACTGCCCACCTCTCGTTCTTCGAGTTTGCCATTTTCTTCGTTAAGTACCTTCTCGTTCTTAGTCCAGGTAGTTTTCTCCACAAATTCTTCGCGCCCATCCTCAAGAATTATCTTGATATGATCATCACCCAAGGCTACGACCTTTGCAATAGTGCCATTCACACATCCTTTGACGCACTTGTTGCGGCAGATAATGACCTGAGCACCTACCTTCAGATTCAATGACTCGGGAGCCGGGCAATCCTCAATCTTGAAATTGCCAGTTACTACTCCATCGTAGCTATACTCTTCTCCATCAAGAGCAGCAAGCTTTTGTGAATTGATTGCATCGGCTTTCCTATTAACGGTGGCTAAGGTGATGAAGAAATCATCACTATCATCTGGAGTGCCAATATGTTGATTCAATAACTCTAAATCGGTGTTTGTGGTCTCGCCGGTTCGCATCTTATTGAGCAAGTTGATGAACTTAATATCTGTTTGGCGATAAACCTTAGAAAACTCAATTTTTGGCAAGTTCATTCTTCTGATTACTTGTGCTTTATAGAAAAACGGAGTACCCCCACCATAATATCTAGAGAGGATATCCAAATCATATTTTCGAGTTACTGGTGGCAATTGGCACAAGTCACCAACAAAGATGACCTGTTTACCTCCAAAAGGTTGATTTGTGGTCATTACCCAGCGCAGTATTCTGTCCATCGCATCAACAAGGTCACACCTTACCATTGACACTTCATCAACGATAATGGTATCAACATTTCTCATAAGCGCTATAGACCTTTGATACAATTCAGGCATCTTCCTATAATCACCCCATAATATAGTATCGGGCGTAATGGTACCAAACGGAAAGCGGAAAACGGAATGAATGGTCTGTCCTTCGACCTTGAGAGCAGCAATTCCTGTCGGAGCTAACACCAAGAAGTTCTTATTGATCTCTTGTTGAATACGCTTGATAAAAGTTGTTTTTCCAGTACCGGCCTTTCCTGTGATAAACAAGCTGCTATTTGTGTTCTTTACAAGCTCGAAAGCCTTCTGCTGCTCTTTGTTGTTGGGGTCAAATGTGAAGTTGTTCTCTACCATTGCAATCTCGTTTTGGTTTCCGATGGCAAAGGTAGCGCCTTGTTGTGCAGTGACACTTCACAACAAACATATTCTACGCAATGTTAGGTTTTCTATTTAGAAAATTCATTAGAGTGATATTTAGAGTATCATTTAGAGTATCACTTTGAGTGTCATTTTGAGTGTCATTTTGAGTGTCACTACTTAGTACCAATTTCTTTTAAAATCTCCCAATGTCCATCTTTACTTGATCCAGCATATTGTAGAACCCCCATCTTAGTCAAAGCTTTAATATCTCGTCTAACAGTTGACAAAGATACACCTAACCGGGCAGATAGCATATTTCCGGACATCATAATGTCCTTGCGTATCATATTTAAGATCTTCTTTTGACGAGCACTCAGTTTTTGAGTGTCATAATATAACAAGTCGCTTAATAATTTAGCTCTAGGAATTGTTACCCGCAAACCTCCACAATACTCTTGGAAACTTGGTTCTGGTAGATGAGCATCTTTCAGCCCATTACGTATCTTGTCAATACCGCGACCCCAAGTCTCGATAAAACCAGCCATATAGAACACGTTAGCTATGTTTTTATTTCTGGCCTTTGACGAGTGCTCACTCAGCAATGTTTCTATCGTGTATCCTTCGGGCAGCGTTCCATCGTTCCAAAGTTCAATGCGGTCATTCCAAACTTTCATCTGGATAGATACGCCAGAATAATCCTTGTGAACGATTGCATTATATATTGCCTCACGTAAAACTGAATCGGGAATCTCCAATGGCTCTTTCCTAACCATTCCTTCATAATGAATCGGAGAAATCAGGTATTTCGAACGCAGGATGCTAATCACTTCATCGGCCATTTGCAAGATATTACCAGTTACAACATCTTGAATGATTAAGTTTGTGTTGTCATGGACAAACCGTCCAATTTTGAATTCAACACCCCCGAAAAAGTGCTGTGGCTTCTTGCCAAACAACAAGATAGCTGCATTCTTAAGATGATTTTCATCATCAATAAGCTCAAGGTTGTGGAGCACTTTTTCCACTGAGTCTTTTCGAGCAGAGGGAGAAAGACGCTCTGCGTCAATCGCTTTTTCAACAAAATACTTGACAGCTTCCTCATCAATACATTCAATAGTTGCACTTGGATGAGGAATATCGTCCCAGCTCATACCCATCTTCTTAAGAATAAAAAGCTGTAATGCGGTTCCTCTCAACTGTTGTTTGGTGGCACCACTTCGAGTGTGGTATTCGCCTTTGTAAGCAATAGGCACATTGCTTGGTTCGACAATGATTTCAATATACTCTTTCCCGTCTTTTTTGCGCAGATTCACATCACAAACAATGCCCATGGTTGTGGCGATCTTATTGGGTATATCTTCCAGCAAACGATGTGAATTTTCAACGCCTACAATCCGCTTATCATCATCGATGCCGATATAAAGTTTGCCACCTTGCGCATTGGCAAAGCCGCAAATCCACTTCAGATACTCGTCACGCCAAGATTTCTTGTATTCTATGTTCTGATCCTCTGCCATTTTGCCTATTGTTAAGTTTGCAAATGTACAAATAATCTAAGAAATAGGCAATGCTGGCACCACATTGCCTATTCCTCAAAAATAATTATCTTCGCTTTAGTTGTTTTTCATCCATGACTTCCCAGTTTTTAGCATTCTCCTCCTTATCAGGATGTTCTCGCAGATAGTTGCGGTACCAGAGGATTAAGTCACAGAATTGAAGAGTGAAACTCTTTAGCAAGAATGTAGAATTATCAACGGAGTTAATGTACTCTTTTTTGCGAACATTGTCTTCGATACCACTATCCGAATGGCAGAATGGTGGAATGATATTCACCATCACTTTCATAATACGTGATAATTCCTTGGGAAGAATGCGGGCTCTACTCGTCACTATGGGTGAGTCATCTTTGTTCTTAAAATCCATATTGTCAAGGAGGAGGCTAGACGCAGTGAGGTTCACTTGTTTGCCCCAATTAGGGAGAATCCCAAAGGTAGACATTGATCGGAAGATATACTCCAAAACATCTCTTGCTTTTTGGAATTTATCATTATAGTCTTTGGCATCTATCTCATCAGGAAAATGGATGGGAATCAACAAGTCCTCAAGAGCATTGTACGCCTCGATATCAATATTGCATTCTTCAATAGCCTTGAATACGTTGCGGTACATCTTTTGGATTTGAAGACGTGGAGATATACTAGCACGGTAGCGAATTCTTCTATATAACTCATCTCTATCAGTAGCTTTCGAATAGTAGTTCTTATGTTTAGCTACTGTCCAATCACTGTCCCACTCCATACGGTCGTCATTAATAGAATCAGAAACTTCTGACTCATCGCCACCTGTAAGTATATACCATGGAATAGTGCGTCCTTTTTTCTGGGCTATGGTTGAAATATCTTTAAGAGCTTCTCCTAAAAATCTGACTGCATTATCTGCGCTTTCCCGATGATGTTTACATTTGGCATCTAGTATTATTGCCGACCATCGATCATACTCGCGTTCCAATGCAACTTTAGCATCATCCCAACATAAATGCGGTACAAGTTGCAGACCAAGCAATTTGGCTTTGACTGGATATGTTTTTGTGACTTTTTCGTCATCTTCAACCCAAAGAACTTGAATCAAATCGTAGTGTTTCATAATTAAAGGATATATAATATATTGGATTTAAACGTAAGTATATATTTCACGGTGAACTCATCTTCAGGAGAAGATACAATTTCCACCTTTCCATCATACCTGCGCATGATGTCATCAATTACATTACAACCAATGCCATTATGACCATCTTGGTGTAGTTTTGAAGATACTCCATACTCAAATAGCGACGCAGTATCACGATCAGCGGGAATGGGTATGCCGTTATTAGCAATCTCTAACTTCAAGCCTAGTCCATCTGCTTTCCATGAGAACCGAAGTAAATAATCCTTGCGTGTTTCGTCCGTAAAAGCATGTGATCTAGCGTTTGCAATGATATTATTAAAAACAAGTGTCAGTGCATCCGAAGGAAAGGATAGACAATATATTGTTTCACCTTTTCTTGCGGCAACTTCACCAGTTATGGGGTCGATTATATCGACAGAATGCTTATTGTGACCTTCTTTCCATGTTACAACAGGCTTGAAATTTGACCACCCATTTTGATTATTAGAAATATAATTTTCAATAAAAACATCCGGGTCAATCCACTCAGGTGATTTGAAAGAGTAATCAACATCTGCAATATGTTCCATAACAGGCATAAGTTCTTTGATATTTGAAGACAAATACTCAAAGGCTCCTTTCACGCTTATATCTGGATCTGTGCTTACCATTTCATTGTCCGAAAGATTTCCATCATGCTGCTCTCTGTAATAATTAAGGACATCAAACATGTCTTCTATAGATGATAACGATTGGGTCAAAGCATGCTTACGCATCCTGACCGCCTTCTTGTAGTCCTCGTGATTCTTCTTCAACTCTTGCTGAGTAGATACCAATGCCTCGTAGTTGGCATCAGCAAGGAACTGAATACGCTCTTTAGGAGTATGCTTCGGAACAATGATTCTATCAAGAATCAATGACATGGTTTCTGCCGTTATGGAACCATCACAAATCATGAGAATTTGCTCTTTCACCTCGGGAGACAACAGTAATGCTGCGATGTATCGTACATCAATATTGCGTTTCGGTAAAAGGTATGGCACAATATCAATACATGCGAACTTGTTTGTTGGATCATCTTTGACATAACCCACGAGCCATTTCTCGGTATTGCCAAGCAAACACACACCTGGGTGGTGAATGCTTAACATGTGTGGCTCCCAACCTTTAAACATTGGATCTGAAAGTTTTGCCAAATCTTTTTCGTCCATACAAGTATCTGCATATTTCTCTCCAAAACTTCTTGGAGTTAGCACACGCAAATCCCCCGACAATTTAATGCCCTCATCTTCACGAGCCCAGTATTGTTCAACAACCTCATCTTCTGTGTTGAATAATTTAACCAAACTAGACAGCGGTTTTCCTTCTTTTGAACGATTAGCAAGATAATAGCCAGGCCAAAGTATATTGGCATCTAAAACAGAAGGACTGACTTTGGCAATAACGCCTCTATTGATGCTTTCTACAACAACTGTTGAATGATTCTTCTTTTCAATATGAAGAAGGATACAGTCAACGGAAACATCAAGAGCCGTATCTTTGTCGTTATAAGATACTAAAGAATGTATGGCGCGGGATTTAATGAGTTTATTGAGGAATTCCTTTCGAGTCAAACCCCATTTCTCCTCCCGCTCATCAAAGTCTGTACCCATCTTTTTATATCGGAATGCTTTATACCTAGCGTAGTCGACCAAGTCGTCTCGCCTGGCCAAAAGGAACATCTGACCACCCTTATTGAGTAGATTATATAGGTTTTCGTATCCATTTGAAAAAGAGAGACAAACGACTAAGTCAACAAGATTAGTGCCTTGCACATGAGAATCATTAATCTCCTCATTCAAATTGATATAAGGAACAATTTCTGATTGAATACCGGCAGCATAGAGTCGAATCTGCCCCAATGCCCAAACGATGTCCATGTCCTCCTTGAATCTGCTCGTGATGATGCTTGTATAGCCTTTAACAACACAGCCCTTATAGTGCACTGCAAGGTCGCAATAACCAGCGTCTGGAATGAAAACAGTTTGGCCTTCTTTGAAAGGAACCCTTTCTTTGATTATATCTTCTAATTTTTCGTACCGATCTCCAAGACGCATATGAATATAAGGGCAATGCCAGTCAGTTCTATGTGTGAACTCATATTCAATTACATCTGAAAAATGCTCGCATAAGAATGCAAATTCGTCGTCATTAAGAACATCTTTATAGAAATGTTCGGAATAATCCGACAAAACATCTAAAACCTCTTTATTTGCATTCTTTTCAGCCACTGACCTGTAAAGTGATACAATCAATTGCTGATCGGAGCTAGCATCAATATCTGAGCTGGGCACATCAAAATCCTCACCCTCGCATGAGTATGTCGTCATGGGAGTGTTCTCCTTTACGAAGTTACGATACTTGGCGACGAGGCCCTCTACGGTGTAGTTGTTGGTGTTGTTTGCTGTACGCATAGTCTTTTGTGTTTTTGGTTTTCGGCAGCAAAGTTATGAGCCAGTTGTGAAGTCATTCTTCACACCAAAATATATTTCATGCATTTGTGTAATTTTTTGCTTGATCTGGTCTCGCAGGCTATCTGGAGCCAGCACTTCCACGTCATTGCCAAACCAAATCAGTTCGGAAATCAGTTCTTTGTTAGGAATTACCCGGATGGAGATGATGCCTTCACGCCGATTCTCAATCATCTGAGAGTGATGGAGCGGCTTTGAAAGGACATAGGGCAGACGATTAGGCATGAATTTCAACATGACTTGTTCTACCGTCCTTTCATCTTCCAGCGAAACGCCGATGATGTTGCGGAAGTAATTGTCGAAGTTGATGTATTGGTTCTCCTTGAAGGGCTTCTCGATGGGCTCGAGACCTTCAATCCTGTCCAATGCCACAATCGATAAGTCGTCATACAACGGATTATAGCCCAACAAGAACCAGCGGTTGTTGTACTGCTTGAGGTAATAGGGGTGTATCATCCACTGCACTTTGTCCTTTCCGAAGGGATGATAGTCAATCACCACAACCTGGTGCCTGATGGTGTAATTGATCAAGTCAGACAGGTAACGCAGCCCTGCTAGGTCGCGGTTCTGCTCAAAACCGATGAGACTGACCTCATTGCCACTACCGCCGAAACGCGGCCGCAACTGAGCCATCAGGTCATCCACCCAATCATACATTGGTATGCCTTGAAGCCTCGATAAAGATGTAATGAGCGTTTCCAACTGCTCCATCTCCATCTCGGTGATAGGAGTCTCCATAATAGAAAAGTCACGCGAATACTTAATGTACTTGCGCTTACCGTCCTGGACAGAGACAATTGGCGCATCCCAGCCATCAGTGCTCTTCATGAAATCAAGATCGGCATAAATTTGCCGCTTGGAGACCGGCAAGATAGCCGCAACCTCCAGCGCGTGATTTACTTCATCCACGAGGTCGTCGATGTAGTAAATGTTATGCTGGTCACTGAGACATTTGTCAAGCACTCTGTATCGTAGCAGAGCTTTTCTATTGCTGGGCATATTGTTCCTCCTTCCTCTTCAAAAGGCAAAGATAGTGTATTTATCTTGAATCATCAAACTATTCCCGCTACTCTGCTTGTTAAGCGTGTGCTTACTTAAGGACGAAACGTTAGCTTCCAGTTGAAATAGGAATAAGTCAATCAGTTTTAGAACGAAGTATCGAAATGACTTCATCTACATATGCCATCAGTTGTTTGATTACTGGCTCCTTCTTTTGACACATCATATCAATTCTCATAGCTCGTTTAATATCGCAAATTCGTTTATATTCTTCAATACTAAACGAATCTGAAGGAATTGTATCAACATAATCAAAAAGTCTTAATGTGATACTTTCAAAATGACGATAATTAATCGGCAGATTGCAATGATTTGCACCATAATTATCTCCTCTCAACATGCTTTCAAGTAATGCATGGTCTTGATTTATTAGGTCCAATATTCTTTTCTCTATCATATTTAGAATAAGAAATAATTAAAATATAATTCAAAAATCAAAAATACACATTTTACGTCAAAAGAACAAGGCTTTTTCTGTTTTTTGACAAGAGATCATCTGTACTCTAGGTCGTCCTAAAAAGAACTATAGTTCTCACCGAATATAGGGTAGAGATGGTTCAGTCAATTAGATAAACATTGAAAACTGTTTAATTGGATTTAATGAAGTTGAAGTGGTTGGGGTTGTTGTTGTGGTCTTGGTGGGGAAAGATGGGAAATGTGAAGAAAATGTGTGGGGAAAAGAAAATTTTTTGCAAGATTCTTTGCAGATGTGGGGAAAATGTGGGGAAAACTGAGAAATAGAAAATCGCTAAAGTCTTTAATTTCAAGGCTTTAGCGATTATTTTCGAGTCAAACTCGTACCCAGAGCCGGGGTCGAACCGGCACGGGTGTTACCCCATTGGTGTTTGAGACCAACGCGTCTACCGATTCCGCCATCTGGGCGTCAGAGCGACTGCAAAGGTAAGGCATTTTTTTGAATTGGGGGTAAAAAATCGGACATTTTTTACCAAAATGCGATTTTTTAAGCCTGTGAGGGCTGTTGTAGAGGGTGGTTATAGTAATTTTGCGGCTAAAAGATAAAAGATGTGTCTGGATATGGAGAATGATCACAGCAGAGTCGAGGAGAGTCCGTTTGCCCGCACGGAGTTGATGCTGGGGGCGGAGGCGATGGCGAAGTTGGCACGGAGCCGCGTTGCGGTGTTCGGCATCGGTGGCGTGGGCGGCTATGTGGTCGAGGCGCTGGCGCGCAGTGGCGTGGGTGCGCTTGACCTGATTGATAACGACACGGTGAGCATGACGAACATCAACCGTCAGATTTTTGCCCTGCACAGCACGTTGGGGCGGGCCAAGGTGGATGTGGCTGCTGACCGCATTCACGATATCAATCCTGACTGCAAGGTGACGGTGCACAACATGTTTTACTTGCCGGAAAATGCCGATGAAATCGACCTTTCTTGCTTCGACTATGTGGTGGACAGCCTGGACACGATCACGGCCAAGATGGAGATTGCGCGCCGGTGCCTGCGCCTGGGTGTGACCCACATCTGCTCGATGGGAGCGGCGATGAAGATGGACCCGATGGCCTTCCGTGTGGCGGACTTTGACTCGACGCGCATCGACCCGCTGGCCAAGATGCTGCGCAAACTGCTGCACCGCGAGGGTATACACCACTTCAAGTGCGTCTATAGCGAGGAGGAACCGCGCTTCAACCCCGACGTACCCATCTATGTGGACGGAAAGAAACAGCCCGGCAGCAACGCGTTTGTTCCCGCTGCTGCCGGACTGCTCATCGCTCGTGAGGTCATTGTCGACCTGGCGACTTGAGGCCTGTTCTAGCCTGAGGCAATGTCAAATCGCTGATAATCAATATAATCTTTAGAGACGCAAAACCTTGCGTATCCCGAGTCTCCCAGACGATATCTTTACCATTGTCGTCGGTTGTGAGACGCAAGATTTTGCGTCTCTACATGTCTCACTGGGAGCAACTCACTGAATATCAGAAATCGACCTCAGATCTGACACTGTTTTTATTTCTTTTTTGAGCCCTTCTTGCTGGATTTGCCCGACTTGCTTGACGAGCCCGATTTGCTGGACTTGCTTGACTTACCGGACGACTTGCTCGTTGAGCTGGACTTGCCTGAGGACTTGCTGGCCGACTTGCTGCTTGACTTCTTGTCGTTAGCCGCTGCCTTGCGGGCCTCATCCTTGGTCGGAATCTTGATCTTGTCACCGGCCTTGATCTTGTTGCCGTCCTCGATGCCGTTGGCACGCTCCAGGTCACGCACCGATACGCCCGATTTCTCTGCAATCTTGGTCAGCGACTCACCCTTCTGGACGGTCACCTCGGTGGGTTGCTTGGGTTTGGACGACTTCTTGCTGGATTTGCTCGACTTGCTGCGCGAGCTGTGGGCGGTGTTGTCGTTGCGCGAACTGGACTTGCGGTCACGTTTATCATTATTATATTTATTGTTGCGGTCGTGCCAGTCTCGGGTGTTGCTGCGGGAGGCACGCTGGCGGGCAGTCTGGTCCTCACTCTTGACGCTAGACTTCGTCTTTGACGAAGCGCTCTCGGTCGTCGATTTGGCGGTGTAGGAACCCTTGTAGGGAGCCTTGCTGGCCGCCTCGCGCTCGATATTCTTGACCTCGTCGAACTGCTCCTGCTCGTTCATGGCCATGTCCTCGACAGTGGAGGCATCGACGTCACTGGATGAGGTCGTGGGGATGATGTCCTCGTTGTCGGCACTGGCGTTATTGTGGCTGGGCGCCTTGACCTTGAGGTTGTCGCCACGGCGCACGCGCTCGCTACTCATGCTGTTGAGGGCCATCAGCTCGTCGGTGGTCATGCCATACTTGTCGGCGATGGTCGAGAGCGTCTCGCCGCGAGCCACCTTGTGGGTGATCGTGCGAATCTCCCCGTTAGCGGTACGGCCCGTGATGTACTCCTCGGCCGTGGAGACCTGTCCACCGGGCTCAACGACCTCGCGGTGGGCATACAGGTCATCGCGGTAGTTGTCGATGCTGTCCTCACTCATGATGTAGCTGTAGATCTGCTGCGAGGGCAACACGAGCATGTAGGGATGGTTGTCGCCCGGAATGACGTCGGCACGGAACTGCGGATTCAGGGTGCGGATTTCCTCGATGGGGATGTTGAGCACCTCGGCAATCTGCGAGAAATGGATGCGCCGGTTCACACTGACGGTGTCGGTAATGAGCGGCTTGCGGGCCAGCGACGGACTGATGTTGTGCTGCTTGTAGTAGGTCATCGCATAGTTGGCGGCGATAAATGCGGGCACATAGCCGCGGGTCTCGCGGGGCAGGTACTCATAGATGTCCCAGAAGTCGCCGGAGTCGCCATTGCGGTGCAGCGCCTTGTTGACGTTGCCGGGGCCGCAGTTATAGGCCGCGATGGCCAGCGACCAGTCGTTGTAGATCTGGTACAGGTTCTTGAGGTACTTGGCAGCCATGGCGCTCGAGCGGTAGGGGTCGCGGCGCTCATCGACGAGCGAGTTGACTTCCAAGCCCAAGCCCTTGCCGGTACCGATCATGAACTGCCACAGGCCGGCGGCCCCGACGCGCGATGTCGCGTTCGGGTCAAGGGCGCTCTCGACGATGGGCAGATACTTCAGCTCCAGCGGCAGGCCTTCCTTCTCGAGGGCCTGCTCAAAGATGGGCATATAGTACAGGCTCATGCCCAGCATCTGCTCGACCAGCGTGCGGCTGCGATAGACGTAGCGCTCGATGTGCCTGCGTACCACCTGGTTGTAGGGCATCTCGATAACCGAGGGGATGGCGGCCAGGCGGCGAATGTAGGTCTCCTCCCCCACCTCACCGGGGTTCTTGTTCTCCACGTCGGCATCCAGCACAGTGTAGTTCTGCAGATACCAGTTGGTCATCATCTTGTGCACATCGGTGTCAAAACTCTCAGGGAAGACGATGTCCTCATCGGTGATAGAATTCTTCAGCGAGAGGATGTTTTTCTTCTCACGCGGCCCTGCCACCATGGTCATGGCGGCAGCGATGGCGGCAGTGAGAAGCAATGTCAGTAGTCGATGTTTTGTCATATTCTTGTTTTGTCGTTTTGGTTCGGATTGTTTGTGTTAAAAACTGATGGCGCACTGCACGCCCAGCGACGGCAGACGCCCGCCACCGACGGCCCCATTGTCGATGGCAGTGGGCGACACGTCCAGTGTCAGGTCGGGCGAGATGTCAAAGTGGGCCATCGAGGCATCCACATAGGCGTCCACGATGTTGAGCAGATAGACGCCCACCATCGCAATGACGCATATCTCGCGGTAGCGCCGGTAGTAGTCACGCTTGTTCTTCATCACCTTCTGCAGCCAGGCGGTTTCGAGGTCGCTCTCGCGCACCGTCGGCGGGAAGAAGTCCATATAGCTGCGCGTGTCGGGGTCGTCGTCCATCACGTCGCGATAGCCCTTGGAGTAGTCCTTATACATGCGGTTATTCCACGACGCACCATAGCTGAGCCCGACAAAGGCGCCCACCACGATAGGCAGTTTCCAGTAGCGACGGTTGTAAACCTGCCCCAGGCCGGGGCACAGCGCCGACAGCCAGAGGGCCCGTTGAGGATCAGGATTGAACACGCGCACCTGGCCCAACGTGGGCGAGGCGGTACTGTCCATGAGGATTTCCACACCCTCGATGCCGCGGATGGAGTCGATCGAGGCAAAGGTAATCGTGTCGCCGGCCGCATTGACCACCCGCACCGGGCGGGATGTTTTGTCAAGGCGTGACGTGTCACTGATTATGACAGGGCGACGCTCGTGGCGGTTGGTCGGCGTGGCGGTGACGCTGTCACTGGCGGCAACGGTCACAGTCTCCTGTGCCATGACCGTCATGCCGTTCCAGGTCAGGAACAGCGACAGCACGGCCATCAGCCGCAACAACATCAAGCGATATGTCGTCAATTTCACCACCATGCAGCAGCAAGCCTTGTGTCAGGCATTCTTCAGATTGTCAAAAATGCTGATGATTTTTTCCAGCTCACTCTCGGTGGTGAAAGGGAAGGTGATTTTCCCTTTGCCCGAACGGTCACAGGTGAACTTCACGGGAACACCGAATGCCGCGGACAGATGCTTCTGCAAGATGGCATAGTCACCCACTCTCACGGGCTTGGCACCTCCAGCCTCGTCCCGTTCTTGGTCTGCCGCCTGCTGCATCTGCTTGGCACGCTGCTCCACCTGGCGCACCGACAGGCCGCGCTTGATGGTCTCGTTATAGAGCTTCAGCTGCAGCTTGGGGTCGTCCAGCGACAGCAGGGCACGGGCATGGCCCATGTCCAGCGTGTGGTCGTGCAGTCCCAGCTGGACCTCGGCGGGCAACTTCAGCAGGCGCAGGAAGTTGGCGATTGTCGCGCGCTTCTTGCCGATGCGCTCGCTCAGGCGCTCCTGGGTCAAGTGATACTGGTCGATGAGTTTCCGGAAGGTCAGGGCTATCTCGATGGCATTCAGGTCCTCACGCTGGATGTTCTCGATCAGGGCCATCTCGGTCACCTCGCTGTCATTGGCAGTGCGGACATAGGCCGGCACCGTCTTCAGCCCTGCCAGCAGGGCGGCGCGATAGCGGCGCTCGCCGGAGATGATCTGGTAGGCATTGTCACCCGTGCTGCGCAGCGTCAGCGGCTGGATGATGCCCAGTTCACGGATGCTGGTGGCCAGTTCTCCGAGGGCCTCCTCGTCAAAGTTCTGACGGGGCTGCTCGGGATTGGGAGCGATCTGACTGATGGGTATCTCGTTGATGGCCGACGATCCGCCCGTCTGGATATCATCCATCGAGATGAGCGAGTCGAGGCCCTTGCCTAATGCACTTCGTTTCATATTTTATATTTCGGTTATTGTTTGTCCTGAATGATTCTTGTTGATTCTTATTGTCTGGCGATGATTTCCTGGGCCAGCTGGATGTGGCTCGTCGCACCGCGGCAAGTGGGATCATACTGCGTCACCGGAATGCCGTGGCTCGGCGCCTCGCTGATGCGTATGTTGCGCGGTATCACCGTGTTGAACACCATGTCGCCGAAGTGGCCCTTCAGTTCCTCGAAGATCTCGTTGGCCAGACGCAGGCGGGCGTCATACATCGTGAGCAGGAAGCCCTCGATGCGCAGGCTCGAGTTGAGCCGTCCCTTGATGATGCGGATGGTGTTGAGCAGCTTGCTGATGCCCTCGAGGGCAAAATACTCGGCCTGCACCGGGATGATGACGCTGTCGGCCGCCGTCAGGGCATTGACGGTAATCAGTCCCAGCGACGGGCTGCAGTCGATGATGATGAAGTCATAGTCGTCCTTCACGGCGCTCAAGGCGGTGCGCAGCACGCGCTCGCGGTTCGGCTTCTCGACCAGCTCGAGTTCGGCACCCACCAGGTCGATGCGCGACCCCAGCAGGCTCAAGCCGTTGACACAGGTATCCACCGTGGCGCTGACCACGGGGTAGTCATCGACCAGGCACTCATAGATGGTCGATGACATATTTTTGGGCTCTATGCCCAAGCCCGAGGTGGCATTGGCCTGCGGGTCGGCATCGATCAGCAGCACGCGCTGGCCGCTCTCGGCCAACGCTGCCGACAGGTTGATGGATGTCGTCGTCTTGCCCACGCCGCCCTTTTGGTTGGCTATTGCTATAATTTTTCCCATTGGTAGAATTCTGAAAATTGGTTCAATAACACCGGCCGTACCACTGCCAACAAAGCAAACTCACAGTGGTTTTCGGTTTGCGCGATGTTTCACGGATGCAAAGGAACAATTTTTTGCCCAATAAACCTTCAAAAACTCCGTTAAAATCGGTGAATTGTTGATAAATCACCCGAATTTTCCATAACTCGTGGAACATTAGCATTTTGCAACAAATCACGGCTGCAACACCACTGAAAAAGTGGCCACGTCTCTCGACGTAGCCACCTGTCGTAAACCTTAAAACATCTTTTTTAACGGGCCGTACCTATTTAAACCCCGGCCCGCTTATATTGCTGAACAGGTGCATCACGCACCACGTAAAGAGCTGCTTCTTACATAGTTTGAAAAGCAAAAATAATACTATTTTTTCAAAACAACGACATATATGTTTCTAAATAGGCATAAAATGAGACTTTTTAACGGTTTTTTGACTCAAATGATAAAATATATGGTTAACTTTGCAGGCCATTATCATTATCACAGATAATAGCACCGATATAGTGCAAGAAGCCTTCATGACTAGCTTGACACCTGAATTACCATTTTTTAACTGAACGACAATTTTAAAAATTCATTAGATACAGAAAGATGAGAAAATTAACAACTTTGCTGATGACTGCCATCATCTGCCTGACTGCAAGTGCTATTCCGGCCAATTCCAAGCACGTGCAGTTAGTTCCGCAACCCGATGGCACGTTATTGTCTATCAGGCTCGTCGGTGACGAGTTCTATCATTTTAACACGACGGCCGACGACTACACAATCATGCTCAATGCCGCTGGCGCCTATGTTTACGCTCAGCACGACGGCGAGAGATTGATTGCCACCGACATCATTGCCCACGACGAGGGCAGCCGCACTGCCGCCGAGCTGGCACTGCTTGCCACGATGCCCAAGCGCATCGTTGACGAGGCGGTTCTCGGCGAGGCCAACATCCGCCGCGCCAAACGCAACGTGGACCTGTCGAACTTCGATTTCTCAGCATTCCATGGATTGGTAATCCTGATCGACTTTGCCGACAAGTCTTTTGCCAGCGCTGATCCCCAGGCGTTCTATACCGAGATGTTCAGCACCGAGAACTTCACCGGCTTCCACGACCCGATCACCAATCGCGACGTGACTTGCCTGGGCAGCGTCAGGGACTACTACAAGGACCAGTCCAACGGCGTCTTCTCACCCCCGTTTGACGTCTATGGTCCCTACACCTCGACCAGGAAGGCCAGTGAGTGTAACTCCAACGCGACCGCCATTTTCTCGTCCGCCCTCAAGAAGGCCCACGATGAAGGTGTGGATTTCTCCCAATACGACAACAACAACGACGGCAATGTGGACATGGTTTACTTCCTCGTAGCGGGCTACTCGGCCGCCTCCAACGGCGAGTCAACCGGTTACCTCTGGCCACACGCCAGCGACCTGTCATGGCGCCGCATCAACTATGACGGCAAGTGGATTGGCCGTTATGCCAGCTCCACCGAGCTCTATGGATGGGAAAACACCCCGTCGACCGTGACCGTCGAGGGCATCGGCACCGTGTGCCACGAGTTCAGCCATGTGCTGGGCTTGCCCGACACCTACGACACAGACTATGGCAGCAGCGGCGGCGAGAGCCACCATCCCGGCGAATGGGACCTGATGGCAGGAGGTGCCGACTTCAACTATGGTCGCACCCCGGTGGGCTACACCCTCTATGAGAGATATGCCATCGGTTGGGCTCACCCCAAGACCATCACCACAACCGGCAACTACTCGCTCGAGGCTATCATCACATCACGCGACGGCTACATCCTGCGCACGCCCGTGGAAAACGAGTTCTTCACCCTCGAGAACAGGCAGAGGACCTCATGGGATGCCTACCTGCCGGGACACGGCTTGGTAGTCACCCGCATCGACAGCACCAACCTCAGCGTCTGGTATAACAACAAGGTCAACTGCACCCCCTCGCACAACTATGTCGAGATGCTGCGTGCAGGCAACGGCACCATCGGCGACTCGGGCAGCGACCCCTTCCCCGGCACCAAGGGCAACCCCATGCTCACCAACGAGACGATGCCAGGCATCAAGACTTGGAACGGCACTCCCAACCAATTCAATATCGTGGGCATCAGCGATGCTGATGGTATCGTAAACTTTACCGTAGTGGACGACGGAGACATCCAGCGCCTGATAGAGGACTTTGAGGACATGGCCGTGACCACCACGACCAACGAGACCGACGTTGAGGGCAAGTTTACCAGCTGGAACTTCGTCAAGGCAGGCGTCCGTGCCCCGGGCGAAGGCAAAGCAGACGGAACTAACAGCGTGATGATGAAGCCGCCCAGCCAGCTCATCACCACCACCCCCATCTACTACAACTGCTACATGGCCAGCCTGAACGTGTACAACTCCAGCAGCAGCGTGGCCAGATACTCACTCGACTACTCCCTCGACGGAGGTGAGACCTGGAACAAGGCCTTGACGCCCTCGGGAGCCACCTCGATCGATGTAGCCAAGAACTCTTCGGCCACATGCTATTGGGCCCTGAAACTGAACAATCACCAGGGTGCCCAGTTCCGCATCTATCAGTCGGCTACCAAAGACAAGACCGCCTATGTGGACAACTTCTCCATCTACTATGAGGGCGAGGAGGGCGGACCCATCACCGAGATGACCGGTGACGTCAATGCCGACAGCGAGATCAACCTGGCCGACGTCAATGCCACCATCGACATCATCCTGGGCGGCAACCCTGGCAGCGAAATCATGAGACGCGCTGACGTGAATGGCGACGGCGAAATCAACATCGCCGACATCAATGCCATCATCGATATAATTTTGAAATAATCACTAATCAACACCAAGGGACTTCTACACCTCATCCCGTACCGGGAAAGTCTAGATGTCCCTTTTTATTTTTTTAATTACTGAGCTATGAAGAATTATTGCTTGTTGTTCTTGATGGGGCTGTTGTGCCTGGTGGCACAGGCTGTCCCCGCCGACCCCACTCCTGCCACGGTCACACAGCCCGACGGCACGGAGCTGACCGTCGTCTTGCATGGCGATGAGTTTTTCCACTTCACAACTACCACCGACGGCTATACCGTCATCAAGAATGAAAGCGGGTTTTACACCTATGCCCGCATGAACGGCGACCGCCTGGTGCCGGGCGACCGCATCGCACGCAATGTCAACCAGCGTTCCACCGCCGACCTCACACAGCTCGCTGCCACGCCCAAATACCTGACCGATAATGTCAAAGCCCAAGACGGCAAACTCAAGCTGAACCGCCGCAACAGCGCCATGCGCCGTGTGGGGGCCGACGGGTTGATGGACTATGAACGCTTCCGCGGACTCATCATCCTCATCAACTACAACGACAAGAGCTTCTCCATGTCCAATGCAAGCAGCTTCTATGACGACATGGTCAACACCCAGAACTATACCGGCTACACGCTCAACGGGCGCCACGTCAACATGACCGGCAGTGTGCGCGACTACTTCTATGACAACTCGGCTCACATCTTCGACCCCGCCTTTGACGTGGTGGGACCCGTCGATGTGGACTTCAGCTGCACCTACCCTGGAGGCACGGACAATGCCGAGGATGTCTTCGAGGCCGCATTGCTGGCAGTGGACGATGATATCGACTTCAACGACTATGACAGCGACGGAGACGGCTATGTCGATATGGTATTCTTCCTCGTCGCTGGATATTCGGCCAACTATAGCGGCAACAACCAGGCCTACCTCTGGCCCCACATGTACTACCTGTACTGGGCTCCGTTCCTGGACGATGTGGGATTCGGGCTTTACGCCTGCTCCACCGAGATTGCCGGATGGGAAGGCAGCTGGGCCGACGTCAACGGCATCGGAACCATCTGCCACGAGTTCGGACACGTGCTGGGCCTGCCTGACCTCTATGACACGGACTACAACGGTACTGGCGGCGAGAGCCGTAACCCGGGCGAGTGGTCAGTCATGGCCGGTGGCAGCGGCAGCAACTTCGGCCGTAACCCTGTGGGCTACAGCCTGTATGAGCGCTATGCCCTGGGCTTCACCACTCCGCAGGTCATCGACACTGAGGGGACATACTCCCTGAATCCGCTCGACGAGAGCAACATCGGCTTCCGCCTGAACACGCCCAACCAGAATGAGTTCTTCCTCATCGAGAACCGCCAGTCCGGCAAGTGGGACAGGTTCCTGCCAGGGCACGGCATGATGATTGCCAGGGTCGATTCCACCAACGAGCGCATCTGGTGGTCAAATGAGGTCAATTGCAACCCCAACCACATGTACTATGACCTGCTCAGGGCCAGCTACAGCGGACAGGACAGCGGCAGTGACCCCTTCCCCGGCACCAAGGGCGTGACCGAAATCAACAACTTCACCAACCCCAGCCTGCAAACCTGGGACAAGCAGTTCAACGAGTTCGGCATCGCCAACATTGCCGAGAGGAGCAAGATCATCTCATTTAATCTTGAACGCGATAACTCCATCCTCTCCGTCATCGAGGACTTTGAGAACATGCCCGTCTCAGAGCAGAATGCCTCTCGCGTTCCCGGCGTGTTCTGCAAGTGGGACTTCATCAAGTGCTCCGTACAGGAGGTTGAGGAAGCCGACGGCAGCGTACACAAGGCTGTCGGCATGATCCGACCCAGCCAGATGACCTCTTCGGCTCCGTTGGAGATCATCCCCTACCTGGTGGAGTTCTCAGTCAATAATCCCACCACCACCGCTGCCAAGGTGAGACTCTACTACTCGCTTGACCAGGGCCAGACATGGGTTCAACCGGCCGACGGCGTTGCCGAAGTCAGCGCCAAATCACACGCCAAGGTCGCTACCACCCTGCCCACCACCTCACCCATCATGCTCAGATTTGCGATGACCTCAGGCAACACCAAGAATCCTGCCTACCTCGATGATATCAAGCTCTACTATAGGGACAAGTGGGACATCCATACCATCGAGGGCGACGTCAACAAGGACGGTGAGGTGAATATTGCTGACGTCAACGTGGTCGTCGGTCTCATCCTTGACCCCGCGTCCATCGATGACCCCTTGACCACTGACGCTGACGTGAACGGCGACGGCGAAATCAACATCGCCGACGTCAACATGATCATTGACATGATTTTGAGTTCCAGCCTCTGAAACACCGTTTGTCTCTGAGGGGGCTTGAAGTCCATATCAGAGAGCTTAGGGTTTAGAGAGCGTTTCCCTTCCATCCGTCACCACGGTTTCGGTCAGGAATGGCATCTCTAAACCCTAATCTTTCAAACCATGAACATAAAACTTTATGCTATAAACATTTATTCACTATTGTAAACTTTGAGAAGGTATGAAAAACTTATTATTACTACTTGTGATGGGATTGATGTGTCTGAACGCGCTGGCAGTTCCGGCAGACCCCACGCCCGCCACGGTGACGCAACCCGACGGCACCACTCTCACAATCGTTCTGCATGGCGATGAGTTCTTTAACTACTTGACAACCACCGATGGTTACACCGTTGTCAAGAACAAAGCCGGCTATTACACCTATGCCCGCCTCGACGGTGACCGCCTGGTCGCCAGCAACACTGTTGCACGCGATAACCGCACCGCTGCCGACCGAGCCTACCTCGCTGGCGTGCCCAAGAGTCTGAAAAGCCAAGCCATGGTTGAACAGGGTAGGAAGATGTTGAACCAACGCAACGACCTGCTGCGCAGCATCGGCCACGGTGGCCACATGGACTACAGCAAGTTCCGCGGCCTGATCATCCTGATCAACTATACCGACAGGAACTTTAATGAGTACGTTCCCAGCAACTACACGCCGATTGACTTCTACGAGGCCATGATCAACAGCCATGACTACCAGGGCTACACCCTGCCCTATGGCACCAAGGTCGATGCGATGGGCAGCGTGCGTGATTACTACTATGACAACTCGTTCCAACAGTTTGACCCGCATTTCGACATCTTGGGTCCGGTGGATGTCCCCTACGCTTGCACCGACGCTCATCAGTTCAAATGCGATTCCATTTTCTTTGCCGCCCTCGAGGCGCTGGACCCTGATGTGGACTTCAGCCAGTATGATACCGATGAGGATGGCACTGCCGACATGGTATTCTTCATGGTTGCCGGCCACGGCTCGGATGTCACAGCCAATAACCGTGACTACTTGTGGCCCCACATGAAGGATTTCACTGAGTCTCCTGTGCTTGATGGCGTGAACTTCAGGCTCTATGCCTGCTCGACCAATATGACTGGCGAAGAGAATGAGTACTATGTCAATTACAACAATGTTGCCGGCATCGGCACCATCTGCCACGAGTTCAGCCATTGCCTGGGTCTGCCCGACTTCTATGACACCGATGGCCTGGGCAGCGGTGGTACCAACAGCAAGCATCCCATGACCTGGTCTGTCATGGCCAGCGGATTCAGGAGCAACAATGGTCGCAATCCTGCGGGTTACGGCCTGTTTGAGCGCTATGCCTTGGGCTTCGCACAACCTGTCCTTCTTGATAGCGTAGGCACTGTCACGGTTCCTGCCCTTGAAAAGAGCAACACGGGTTATCGCCTGAACACCGCCAATGAGGGTGAGTTCTTCATCATCGAGAACCGCCAGCGCATCAAGTGGGACAAGAACCTGGCTGGTCCTGGCATGCTCATCTGGCGCGTCGATTCAACCAATGTCGATGTCTGGGAGAACAATCTGGTCAATTCTGATCCCAACCACATGTACTATGAGTTGATCCGTGCCAAATTCAGTGGACTGAGCGATAGCTATAATGATCCCTTCCCCGGTGTTGCCAAAGTTACTTCGATAACTAACATCACCGAACCCAACCTGCGCACCTGGGACGGCAAGATGAGCAAGTATGCCTTTGTCAACATTGCCGAGGCCGACAGCATCATCACCTTTGACATGATCATCGACAACTCCAAGAGGTCTATCGAGGACTTTGAGAAGATGCCCGTGGGTGCAACCCTCAACGAGCGCGATGTTCCTGGTGTATATGCCCACTGGAACTTCTATAATTGCGCTGTAGTGGACACTGCTCAGGTGGCTGAGGGACATGCCGTTGCCATGAGAAGCGGCAGCTACTTCAACACAGTCGAGAACTTGAACAAGATTCCCATGGTTGTGCGTTTCAAGATTTACAATCCCACTTCAACAGGTGTCAAGTTCACGCCGCAATACTCCAAGAACAACGGCACAAGCTGGAAAGGACTGGATGAGTACCCCTATGACTTCTATGTTGCTGCTGGCAGTACTGTCACAGCTTCCATTTCCACACTGCCCACCAATATTCCCATCATGCTGCGCATCAAGCAGACCGAGGGCAGCTCGTCGGAGTATTGCTTCATCGACGATATCGAGATCTGCTACGAGAACACCTGGGAACCCGAGGAGCCCGAATATGAATTGGGTGACGTGAACGGCGACGGTGCTATCAACATCAGCGATGTCACCGCACTGATCAACTACCTGCTCACCAAAGACCCCTCCACCATCGTGATGGAGGCTGCAGACCTCAATGGTGACCAGAATGTCAACATCAGCGACGCCACCGCCCTGATCAACAGGCTGCTCACCGGACAGGCTACCCCGCAATAACGGGCCTGAGGCCTGAACGGCAGGTACTCTAAAAAACTACGGATTACGCTAATTTTGACGAACCATAGGTTCGCTCGGTTAGCGTAATCCGCAGTTTTTATTGATATACTGTCAGGGCAAGTAGAGGATCAGTACTGCTCGTCGGCGTTGGGAAAGTCCCCGGACTTGACATCGCTGATGTAGTTGCCCACGCTGTCGATGATCTGCTCGCCCAGGTTGTTGTACACGCGCAGGAACTTGGGCTTGAACTCGCGGTTCAGACCCAGCATGTCGTGGAGCACCAGCACCTGACCGCTGCAGGCGCCACCGCCGCCGATGCCGATGGTGGGCACGTTGATCGACTGGGTGACCTTAGCAGCCAGGGTGGCCGGAATCTTCTCGAGCACGACAGCAAAGCATCCGATCTCGGCCAGCACCTTGGCATCGGCCAGCAGGCGCGTGGCCTCGGCCTCGTCCTGGGCGCGTGTGGAGTAGGTGCCGAACTTATTGATGCTCTGGGGCGTGAGTCCCAGGTGGCCCATCACGGGGATGCCGGCGCGCAGGATCATCTCGATAGCGGCGCGCATCTCGCGTCCGCCCTCCAGCTTCACGCCGTCGGCCCCGGTTTCCTGCATGATGCGGACGGCATTGCGTTGAGCCTCCATGGGGTCGCCCTGGTAGGTGCCGAAGGGCATGTCCACGATGACCATGGCGCGCTTGACAGCACGTACCACGGTGCGGCCATACACGATCATGTCGTCGATGGTGATGGGAATGGTGGTGGCGTTGCCCTGCATGACATTGGAGGCACTGTCGCCCACCAGGATGATGTCGATGCCGGCCTGGTCCACGAGGGTGGCCATGGTGAAGTCATAGGCGGTAATCATCGCGATTTTCTCGCCGGCAAGCCGCATGTCGGCAATGCGCTTGGTCGTGACCTTGCGGGGGTCAGTAACGGTATAGGTTGACATGATTATTCTATAATAACTGATGTATTGTTGTTAAGTGGGGGCAAAAGTAGTAGTTTTGACTACAAAATTCAAATTTCAAGCCATGATTAAACTAAAAAAACCTTAAATCGTCTAATTAATCGGTTTTTATTGCTACTTTTGCCGATTAGTAAACAACATATCACATTAATACTAAACATCAAGAAAATGAAGAAGTTTTTATTGACTCTCGCTGCTGTAGCTCTTGCTGCCAGCTCAATGATTGCTCAGACCAACACCACCACTCCTACTACCCAGGAGGAGCCCGACCGCGTACAGATGCGCGCCCTGTCCAAGAATCCCACCGGCATGGACATCCCCACCGGTTATGATAGCCCCCAGGTAGTTGCCCAAAAGAAGCACGAGTGCAAGGACCACAAGGACGGTCAGCCCTGCACCAAACCCGCCGACCAGCAGTGTGACGACTGCAAGGCCAAGGCTGCTGCCGCTGCCAAGCACGAGTGCAAGGATGGTCAGAAGTGCGAGAAGGCTGCTGCCAAGAAGCATGAGTGCAAGGAGGGCCAGAAGTGCGAGAAGGCTGCTGGCATGAAGCATGAGTGCAAGGATGGCCAGAAGTGCGAGAAGGCCGCCGGCATGAAGCATGAGTGCAAGGATGGTCAGAAGTGCGAGAAGGCCGCCGGTATGAAGCACGAGTGCAAGGAAGGTCAGAAGTGCGAGAAGGCCGCTGGCATGAAGCATGAGTGCAAGGAAGGTCAGAAGTGCGAGAAGGCCGCTGGCATGAAGCACGAGTGCAAGGAGGGCCAGAAATGCGAGAAGGCTGCTGGCATGAAGCACGAGTGCAAGGAGGGCCAGAAATGCGAGAAGGCTGCTGCCGAGAAGAAAGACTGCTGCAAGGACAAGAAGATGGACGGCCAGAAGTGCGACAAGCCCGCCGACCAGCAGTGCCCCGACTGCAAGGAGAAAGCCAAGAAGAATTAATCAGCTCTCTCAGACATCTCACATCACGCCGAGCCACTCAACAGTGGTTTGGCGTGATTTTTTTGCTAGGATTGAACAAGTACCAGCGTCATTTACATCACCATTCCTTTGCGTGGGTCATCATTCGCTAACACATTCATTTACAGCATGCGTTTTCACCAGACTCGCAGTAACTATTCCCCTATCTGTTGACGATAATAGCTCTCGCCACAGCGTTTTTGCGTGAAGAAACAGTAGAAACAAGTTTAGATTTTCGCATGCCTGATTATTTACTAAGTAATTTATTATCAATACTTTACAATCTTGAACTAGTTTGATTTTTCTTTGAGGCAGGTTTTTGCGGTTTTATTTGTAGTAATTTTGTGACAAAAGCTTATTACAATTAACTGTAAAAACCTGTCACAAAATGAGAAGATTTTCAACTTTATTCAGTCTTGCCGCTGCCGTGCTCATGATGAGCGCATGGAGCGGCATCGCCTGGGCCCAAGATGCGTTGCAGGTCACTGCAGCCGCACCTCAGGTGACTCAGGACTTTGACGGCATGTGGGACGCCTCTACCGGAACGGCAACCCTCAACATGCCGCAGGGATGGCGCGTGGAGCGTCAGATGAATGCCCCCCGCACGGTGGGCAGTTACAGCAATGCCTCGACCGAGGTGATGTACACGGGCGGCACCAGCCTTGCCAGCAATGCCAAGAACGGCACCTGGAACTTCGGTTCCAGCAGCAATCCCAGCGACTGCTCGGTGGGTGGCCTGTCCACCACGGTTGACGGCGGTACCCGTTGCATCAACGTGATGACCTGCCTGCACAATGCGGCCGACGAGCCCGTCACCAAGCTGACCCTCGCCTATGACATCGAGAAGTACCGCGATGGCGACAATGCCGCAGGCTTTGCCGTGCAGCTCTACATTTCGACCGATGGTGTCACGTGGAACAATGCAGGTGACGACTTCTACACCTATTTCGCTCCTGATGCTGCCACCCAGGGTGCAGCCGTGGTTCCCATCAGCACAACGCCTATCACGGGCAAGCAGCTCATGGTGGACCTGGCAGCCGGTGGTGACCTCTACCTGGCCTGGAACATCAGTGTGGCCAGCGGCAGCAGCCCCAACAAGGCGATGGGCCTGTCGCTCGACAATATCGTCATCGACGCCACCTTTGCCAGCCAGGACCAGTCCTGCTACATCTATGTTGAGGACGTGACCAAGTGGAGCGCCCTGTATATGGCTGATGGAGCCGGTGAACCTGCCGCTGCAACCAGCAGCGCTGTGGTCAACGGCGTGACCTACAAGGTTTGGCCCCTTGACATGGATGGTGCCAGCCACACGCTGACCTTTACCGACAATAACGGCAACAATGTGACCACCACCGTCATGGCCGACGGCGACCACTACCTGTGCCTGACCAACGATGAAGCCACCGAGATTGCCGATCCTCAAAACTACGAGGGTTATGTTGATCCGTCGCGTCCCCCGTTTGTCGCATCGGGCATCTACCTGCGCGGCGAGGTGAACAGCTGGGGCGCCGCCACCGACTGGGAATTCAGCGACGAGGGCAATGGTACCTATGTGCTCTATGACAAGACGCTGAGCGGCCAGTTCAAGGTCGCTGACTCGGGCTGGACCAGTGCCTGCAACTACGGCAGCAACGGCACCAGTGTGCAGATGGGCGTGCCTTACAGCCTCGTGCTGGGCACCAACGACAATATCTCGTGCGGCGGCATCACCTTCGTCTGCAAGCGCATCGTGGTGACCATCAACAACGGTACCGCAACGCTGCTGCTCGAGAGCGATGACGACGACACGGGCCTGACCGCCGTCTATGTCATCGGCGACAACAACGGCTGGAACTACATGGACGCTTCGGGCAAGCTCGACCTCGTCGAGGATAAGACCTTCAAGGGGCAAGTGACGATGCCCGCCGTGGGCGACGGCTACAGCCACTGGCGCATCTACCAGCGCTTGGGTATGGGCGGCGTCTGGGGTGCCGAGAGCGACCTCACCGGCGATAACACCAGCGGAACGCTCATCAAGGGCGCCACGGGACGCGTATCGACCGCTCCGGGTACCTACGACGTGACCTTCAACCTCGCCACCGGCGAATACAGCCTTGAACTGGCTGCCTCTACCCCCACGTCGATGACGCTGCAGCCTGCCGAAGTCGTGCTCGTGCCCGAACTGCCCGAGCAGGTCAAGGTGCTCTCGCTGAACAACAGCCTCATCTATTATAATGACCAGGATGACGTGTTTGACGGCATTGCCGCAGCCATGGGCAAGGATGCCGACTGGACCAAGCACACCCTGCTGGGCAAGTCGCTCAAGGCCCATTGGGACGAAGGTGACGGCGTGGCCGAGGATGGCAACCCCGGTGCCAAGATGCTCGTGCGCAGCGACGCTTGGAGCCACATCATCCTGCAGGAGCAGAGTTCGCTGCCACGCACAGACATCGAAACCTTCCGCGCCAACGTGAAGCGCTGGGTGGACTACATCCGCGAATACTGCCCCAACCCCAACGCCATCATCATCCTGCCCATCAACTGGGCCTACAGCGGCGACTGGGAGAACTACACCGCCTTCAACGCGACTTTTGTGAAGAACTATCAGGACGTTGCCCTTGACCTGGGCGTGACCCTGTGCCCCGTAGGCATGGCCTATCAGGAGGTCTTTGACCTCGAGGGCAGCGAGGGCACCCAGACCTGGTTCCTGGATGACCGCCATCCGACGCTCAAGGCCACCTATATGGCAGCAGCGATGGAGTACGGCCTCATCTTCGGCGTTGACCCGGCCACCATCACCTGGGCGCCCAACGGCCTGAGTGACATCGAGGCCACTGCCATGCGCAGCTACGCCAGCCACGCCCTGAACCGCTTCACCAACTATGTGGACCACACGGCCGGCCAGGTACATTATCAGGTGACCGTGCGTGACCAGTTCGGCATGATCGTCGACGCTCCCGAGCCCGTGGTGATGACCTTGAGTGGCGGCGGTGACATTGACGACAACAACACCTTCACCAGCAACGGTACCAACGGCGAATATACCGTGACGGCAACGACCGGCAACTTCACCCAGAATGCCACCGTCACCGTGGCCAGCCCGCTGACTGAAGTGGTGACCTTCCCCGCCATTGAACTGAACGAGTATGTCCTGACCGCACGCCAGAACTTCAACTCGATGGGCGAAGCAACCACGGCCACTCTGCCCCAGGCCTGGCGCATCGACCGCATCCTGACGGCTCCGCGCACCGTGGGCCGCTATGACTGGGCCGACACCCAGACGATGTACAGCGGCGGCGTCAGCCTGCCCAGCAACGCCAAGAACGGCACGTGGAACTTCGGCGACAATGCCGGTGACGACCGCGCCCTGGGCGGCATCTCGACGGGTGTCGATGGCGGCACACGCTGCGTCAACGTCTATGCCCACCTGCTGAACAACGGCAGCAAGAACATCGAGAACGTCAACATCTCCTATAATGTAGAAAAGTACCGCAAGGGTAACAACAGCGCCGGCTTTGCCGTGCAGCTCTACTACTCCATCGACGGACGCAACTGGACCAGCGCCGGTAACGACTTCTACACCTACTTCGCTCCCGACAGCGAGACGGCCGGTTATGCGACCGTCCCGGGTGAGACCGTTCCCGTGAGCGCCGTGCTCCCCGCCACGATGCCGCGCGGCTGTGACCTGTACCTGGCCTGGAACATCACCGTGGCCAGCGGCACTGCTGCACAGGGCGCCATGGCACTGGGCATCGACGACTTCGCCATCAGCGGCGAGCTGCCCAAGATTCCCGCATCTAAGCACTACATCTTCGTCAACGACCTGACGGGTTGGGATGCTCTGGGACTGTATGCATGGGGCGACAGCGAACTCTTCGGCGCATGGCCCGGCGAAGCCAGCGCGGGCGATTCGATCATCAACAATGTGGAGTACAAGGTCTTCCTGCTTGACACCGAGGGCGGCAACTACCACCTGATCTTCAACAACTGGAACAACGGCCTGCAGCTGCCCGACTATGACATCGTAGCCGACCGTGACTACTTCTTTATCGTCACCGACACTGAGGTCATCGAGAGCCAGGCCACGGTAGTCGAGAATGTCTTTGACGCTACTCCGGTGATGCAGGTACGCGGCAAGGTCGCAACCTACCCCGGCACCATCACTGTCTATAACGCTGGAGGCCAGATGATAACTACCGGCAAGGAATCCGTCAGCCTGCAGCACCTCTCACGAGGCATCTACATCGTGCAGGGCCGCAGCGGCAGCCATGTCGAGACAATCAAGGTCGCCATCGGTTCATAACCACTTTTCAAGTTAGACAATCCACAATCAATGGCCGCTGCCTCTCTCGGGGCAACGGCCATTATTCTATCCTCCATGTAGAGACGCAAAATTTTGCACGGCTGTCCCCAAAAAAAATTAACAAATGCTCATATAACATTGTTACACAAAATATTAGTGCTCAATATGTGATTCGGAGGATTTCGAAATAGAATAAAAGGACCTCTTTTCGTAGAAATATCAAAATGCTACAATTACGCATAGATGCTTAGAGAAATAGGCGTTGCATTTTTTCAAGGAATGATAAGAGATAGCAAATTGTCAACAGCTGCCCCAAGAAAGAACACTAAAATGAAGTGTTAAAATATTCTTGGGACAGCCGTGCAAAATTTTGCGTCTCAAGTCAATGCAGCAACTATAAAACAGAGCCGCGGCCCTCAGCGAGGGTCGCGGTTCCATTAAGGAGTGTCGATTTCACTAATCGCTAATCAATTCAAGCGGTAATCGCTTGAATTTACTTAACGAGAATCTTCTGACCGTTGTGGATGTAGATGCCGGGGGCTGCGGGAGCTTCGCTAGGCACACCCATGAGGTTGTAGTAGAGGCCATCCTGCTGCTTGGCAGCGTTGATTTCCTCGACTGCGGTGCTGCCTTCCTGGTGAGCGGGCATGAAGATGACCAGACCCAGGTCGGGGTTATCGGCCTGATGGAAGATGACCTGCTCGATGTTCTCGGCGGTCTGCTCCTCGACGTTCCAGGTGTTGCCCTGTGCCCAGATGGTGGCGGTACCGTTGTTGTACAGGTCGTAGAGCACGCCACCGTTGCCATTGTTCACGAAGGTGTTGTTACCGGGGTTGTAGTCCTCGGCCGTGGGGTCCTCGACCTTACCCAGGTTGATGTTGGGAGCGCCGGTGGGCACGGTGATGCCCCACAGGCCGCCTTCCATCCAGTTACCCTCCATGTAGATATTGGCGCTACTGCTGCTGTCATAGATGCTGACGCAGCTGCCGCCGTTGTTGGGGTTGGTCTCGTAGCAGTTGTTCACCATCTTGTTGTTCTTGATGATGGCGTCCACGCTGCCGATGGTGGTGATACCATAGCGGTTATCGGCAATGTAGTTGTTCTCGATGATGTTGGTGCCGCTGTGGGCCAGGCCCATCATGTTGCTCAGGCCGATGCCGCCCGAGAGGGTGAACTGGCCGCCGATGACCTGGTTGTCGGCAATGAGGACGTCATAGTCGCCGCCCACGCTCAGGTTGATCTGGGGCTTGTTGCGGTTGCTGGTGGTGTTGTGCCAGAAGAGGCAGTTGCGGATGATGATGCCCACGGGATTGGTGCTGCCGTTACCGATGGCGTTGACCGTGTTCTCGATAAAGTAGCAGTTCTCTACGACGTTGTTGTCACATGAGGCGTTAAACGACAGGGCACCCGAACTCGACGACTTGCCGTTGTGCAGGGTGAAGGTGCAGTTGTAGGCCTGCAGACTGCTGTTCAGGCCGCCGAAAACGACACCTACGTACTCAAGGGTGACGTTCTTCAAGTTGGCATTGCCATTCTCGCCCAGCATCCAGAAGCCCTTGGGGTTGCTGCCCTCGGCGTCACGGGTTACAACAGCGGTATCGGCGGGGGCAAAGTCGGCGTCGCCGTTAACAGTGATCTGCACACTGTTGGCCATCTTGATAACGTCGTTGTTCTCGAGGCGCAGCACGTCGCCCTCGCTGATGGTGAAGTTGGCACTCACCAGATAGGAACCGTCGTCTTGCAGGGTCACGCCAGTGCCCTCGATCTGGCTCAAGGCGTTGAAGGTGTACACGTTGCCGCTACCGTCACTGACGAACTCATCGGCCATGGCTCCGGCAGCAACGGCTGCCATGAGCAGAAAAGCGTAAATTTTTTTCATACAGTAGTATAATTAAAAATGTTGATAATATTAGCGCCGCAAAATTACGCAAATAATTACATAATAAGCGGTTTTAGCCGCACGATATGCTGCCATAACTAAATGTTTCTATCATTTCCGACAGTAATTTATCAACTAGCAATCATTTTGTAGCAGTAATTCTTTCGTAGTTATGACAAATTATTGTAATTTTGTGAAAAATTTGATACTAACTGCATACAAATATTTGTTATTCAATGGATTACTCATTTCTTGACTTTCTTGCCTTACTTGGATCAGTATGCCTGTTCCTCTATGGAATGAAGATCATGAGTGAAGGCTTGCAGAAGACTGCAGGTAAGCGCCTTCGCTCCATCCTGGCTTGGATGACCAAGAACCGTTTACTCGCCATTGTCACTGGTGTTGTCATCACGGCCTTAATCCAGAGCTCGTCGGCCTCGGTATCGATGGTGGTCAGCTTTGTCAATGCCGGCCTGATGCCACTGGAACAGTCACTGGCAGTGAGCTTCGGTGCCGCACTGGGTACCACATTCACCGAGTGGATTATCGCCATCTTCGGCTTCAAGGTCAAGCTGTCGGCCTTCCTGTTGCCGTTGCTGGCCTTTGCCGTGCCCATGCTCTTCATCAAGAAGAACAACTACAAGAACATCGGTGAGTTGCTCATCGGTTTTGTCTTCTTGTTCATGGGTCTGGATGCCATCAGCGCCAATGTGCCCGACCTGTCCAAGTCACCCGAGGTATTCGCCTCACTGCAGCAGTACACGTCGATGGGCTTCCTGTCCATCCTGTTCTTTACGCTGGTGGGTTGGATTGTGACCATGGTCATCCAGTCGAGTGCCGCCACGTTTGCCATCGTGCTGATCATGGCGTCCAAGGGATGGATCTCGTTTGACATCGCCTGTGCTATGGTGCTGGGTGCCAGCATCGGTACCAGCATCACGCCGCTGCTGGCGTCGCTGGGCGGTAATGCCGAGGCCAAGAAGGCCGCCTTGGGTCATGCCCTGTTCAACCTGTTCGGCGCTGTCTGGGTGCTGATTATCTTCCAGCCTTTCGTGTCGATGGTGACCTGGGTCGTCAAGGACGTCTTCAGCCTGGGAGATCCTCTGGCCCTCTATAACAGCGTGAAGAGCGGAGCCAGCGTCGAGGGCAATGCCCTGATGCAGGAACAGGTGGCCATGTCGATCGGCATGACCATGTTCCACACCATCTTCAAGCTGTGCAACCTGCTGATCATGATCTGGTTCACCAAGTTGTATGTCAAGTTGCTCAACATGATTATCAAGAGCAAGAAGAAGGAGGATGAGGAGTTCCAGCTCAAGTATATCCAGGGTGGTCTGATGAGTGCCAGCGAGTTGAATATCGCCCAGGCCGAGCGCGAGATCGTCGTGTTCGCTCAGCGCGTTGAGCGCATGCTGGGCATGGTCAAGGAACTGGTGCATACCAAGACCGGCACCCCCGAGTTCGAAAAGTTGTTTGCCCGCATCGAGAAGTATGAGGACATCAGCGACCGTATGGAGTTTGAGATCGGCAGCTACCTCAACAAGGTTCTCGACGGCAAGCTCAGTAGCCAGGCCAAGAAGCGCGTCTCCGGCCTGTTGAGCATCATCAGCGAGCTAGAGAGCATCGCCGACAGCAGCTTCAACATCGCCAAGGCACTGGTGCGCAAGGAGGAGGCAGACGCCCACTTCAACGAGTACAACTATGCCAACATCGATGTCATCCTCAAGCTCGTCAGCGAGGCGATGACCAACATGCTCACCCTGCTCATCGACATCGACAACGTCACGCCCGACGACTTGATGCGCAACTACAACAAGGAGCGCGAAATCAACAACTTCCGCAACCAGGCACGTGCCGAGAACATCGAGAACGTCAACCAGCACAAGTATCCCTACAAGGCGGGTATCTTCTATATGGACATCGTCTGCGAGGCCGAGAAACTGGGCGACTTCATCGTCAATGTCATCGATGCTATCGAGGACCTGATGCGCAACCAGGCCATCACCAGCAATCCTCTGGACATTGGCGAGCTTAACCCCGAGAAGACTCCTAAATCCTCTAAATCGGCCAAGTAATCCCGCCTGGGTATTACCTTGTCAATAAAAGAGGCCTGGACTGCCGCTTCCCCAGTGAGGGAAAAGCAGTCCAGGTCTCTTTTATGACCCGAATGAGGCCAGAAACTGACATTCTGGCATGATATTTGCCTGCTATATGGGAAACATAATTGAATCTGAGTTAATGAAAGAAAGGAGTGAACGATGTCTGTATTTAGAGTTTTATTATCGATTATTTTCCCGCCGCTGGCTGTAGTGGACAAGGGATGTGGATCGTTCCTGATTGTGACGATTCTCACCTGCGCCGGATGGATTCCCGGGGTAATCGGGGCACTGGTCATCCTTAACAAGAGCACGCAGATGCCTACCTACCCCACCTATCCCACAACCACCAACTACAACAACAACCGCACACATTGCCAGTATTAAAGCACGGGGGAATGCCTTCAGGAAAAAACACAAACCCCTCATAGAAGCGGAAACACCACACATCAGGGACACTAAGGGCCTCACGGCCCGTTAGGTCCCTGAATTCTTTTTATATACCTTACAATCAACCCGATAAGCCCGGGCAACCTACAGGTGTCTTGTAGAGACGCAAAATCTTGCGTCTCCCACCGTCAGGCGTTACAATCATCCAACCCAGGAGACGCAACATCTTGCATTTCCACAAAAAAGAACAGCTGGCCATCAGCACCTTATCAACAAACACTCACGCCTTTGCCGACGTTGCGGCCACGCCAAGGCAAGGCCCTACCAATGACGGCTCGGGGAAATGATCGGCTCCTTGCATCAACAAGAGGAAGCACGAAAATGTTAAAAAACGGTAATGAGGCAAAAAAATTGGCAAAGATTTTGCCAGTTCGCCAACTTGCCGTAACTTTGCATAAAAATTGAATATAAATAACCTTTATGGCTGTTCAATTTTACCGAAAACTGTAATAAAAAGTTTAACATAAATATTTGATTATCAATGGAATTACCATTTGCCGAATCCTGGAAGATTAAGATGATCGAGCCTCTGCGCAAGAGCACTCGCGCCGAGCGCGAACAGTGGCTCAAAGAAGCTCACAACAACGTATTCATGCTCAAGGCTGAGCAGGTCTATATCGACTGCCTCACCGACTCCGGTACGGGCGCAATGAGCGACCGCCAGTGGGCCGAGATGATGCTGGGCGATGAGAGCTACGCCGGCGCCACCTCGTTCTACAAGTTTGAGTCTGTTGTACAACGCATCTTCGGATTCAAGTATGTCATCCCCACCCACCAGGGCCGTGCAGCCGAGAACGTGCTGTTCTCCTACCTGGTGAAGGAAGGCAACGTCATCCCCGGCAACGCCCACTTCGACACCACCAAGGGTCACATCGAGGCCCGCAAGGCTAAGGCCATCGACGTCACCATCGACGAGGCCAAGGACACCCAGCTCGAAATCCCCTTCAAGGGCAACGTATCGCTCGAGAAGCTGGAGAAGGTGCTGAGCGAGAACAAGGGCAACGTCCCCTTCATGGTACTGACCGTCACCAACAACACCGTCGGTGGTCAGCCCGTGTCGATGAAGAACATCAAGGAGACCTGCGAACTCTGCCACAAGTATGGCGTGCCCGTCGTGATGGACAGCGCCCGCTTTGCCGAGAACTCCTACTTCATCAAGACCCGCGAGGAAGGCTATGCCGACAAGACCATCAAGGAGATTGCACGCGAGATGTACTCCTACGTTGACGCCATGACCATGTCGGCCAAGAAGGACGGCGTTGTCAACATGGGCGGTTTCATCGCTACCAACAACCAGGACTGGTACGAGGGTGCCAAGCTGTTCTGCATCCCCTTCGAGGGCTTTATCACCTACGGTGGTATGAACGGCCGCGACCTCAACGCCCTGGCAGTCGGTCTGGACGAGAACACCGAGTTTGATATGCTGCAGACCCGCATCCACCAGGTTCAGTATCTGGCCAAGAAGCTCGACGAGTATGGCATTCCTTATCAGCGTCCCGTGGGTGGCCACGCACTGTTCATCGACGCCGACAAGGTGCTGTGCAACGTGCCCAAGGAAGAGTTCCCCGCTCAGACCCTGACCTGCGAGCTCTACCTCGAGGCTGGCATCCGTGGCTGCGAGATCGGCTACATCCTCGCCGACCGTGACCCCGTGACCCGCGAGAACCGCTTCGGCGGCCTCGACCTGCTGCGCCTGTGCATCGCTCGCCGCGTGTACACCGACAACCACATGAACGTGATTGCCGCTGCCCTGAAGAACGTCTACGACCGTCGCAATGAGATCACGCGCGGTGTCGCCATCGAGTGGGAAGCTCCCCTCATGCGCCACTTCACCGTGAAGCTCAAACGCCTCGGCTAACCCCACAAACAAAAACTTAATACCATTAATTAAACCTTGAGAACCAACGGCGGGCTTGTGCCCGCCGTTGCTGTTTCATGCCTCCATAGGTTAGGTAGGAATAATTTTTTTGTATCTTTGTGGGCCCTAACGGGTTTTCTTTTAGGTCAACTGATGAGAAGAGGCATTCTGGTCATATTGTTTTTCATTGCGCTGCTGATGGCGGCTCCGACGCATGGCTCGGAGCAATCGTTAGGGCACGGCAAGTGGCTCAACCTTCCCATCGAGAAACTGGCCGAAATGGCCGACAAAGACTTTACCGACGGCGGCAGCAAGGACACTGCGCTGATGTGCTACACCATCATCGCCAATCGCTACGAGGCATCGATGTCCCAGAGCCAGAAGGTGCATTGCAAGAATGCCAGCATGAGGATGTGGTCCATCTATTTCTATGACTTCTATGACTACCCCAAGTGTTTTGACTGCCTGACGCAAGCCCTCGACATCGCCAACGAAGCGGGCATCGACGATGCCAACATCTACTTGGGCTTCGGGTGCATGTACCAGACCATTTCCGAGGAATGCAACAACTATGAGCTGGGCACTGAGGCGCTGGACTACTACCGCAAGGCGTTGACCGTGGGCATCAAGACCGATGACGTCGAACACACCGACATGGCAGCCACCGACGTGCTGGCCATGGCCCATAGCCAGGGAGGACTGCACCAGATCAAGGACATCTGGCAACAGTACCTGGACCAGCCCCTACAAGGCGGCGCGTCAGTACTGCGCCAGTACAACGAGATGCTTTACCAGGCCTTCAACAACGTGGAGCAAAACCGCCTTGACGAGGCCATCGCCGTCTATGACAAGCAGTTGCAGCTCATCGACACGACCCAATACACCCGTTTGATCTACTTCACCCACATCGAGAAGGCCAAGGTCTATGCCATGCGAGGAGACTACCGCAATGCCATCGCCGCCGTCAGGCTGGCCGAGCGCATCGCCGTTGACCTGGAGATGAAGGACTGCAAACTCGAAGTGTACGGCCTGCTGTCGCGCTACTTCAGGGAACTGGGCGACCGTGAAACCCAGGACCTCTACTTCAACCGCTACTACATGCTCAAGGACACCCTCACCAACTACCAGCAGCTGGCCAGCATCAACGAGATGGAGTTCCGCCATGAGTTGAAGGGGATGGAACAGGAGATGACCGATATCAAGCGGCACCGCGAGGTCATGAGCTATGTTACCATGATTTCGCTGGGCTTCCTCATGGTGGTGCTCGTGCTTCTCTATCTCGTGTACCGCAAGAATGGCGAACTGAGGCGCTCCAACCAGTCGCTGTACCAGAAGAACGTGGAGATGCTGCGCGCCGAGGAAGAGGAGCGACGCATGCGACGCCAGTTGCAGGACAAGGAGCCGCTCGCCACCGAAACCATTGAATCAACCGATCCCGAGGGCGACATCAAGTACAAGAGCAGCCACCTGAGCGACGAGGACAAGCAGCAACTGCTGGCACACATCCAGGAGGTGATGGACAACAACGAGGAAATCTTCAGCGCCGACTTCTCGCTCGAACGGCTGGCCATGTTGTGTGGCTCTAAATATAAATATGTGTCACAGGTCATCAACGAGTACTACCAGCAGAACTTCAACAACTTCCTCAATTCCTACCGCATCAAGGAAGCCTGCAAGCGCATGGGCGACGTGGAGCACTATGGCAACTACACCATCGAGGCCATCAGCGAGAGCGTGGGCTTCAAGTCTCGCTCCACATTTGTCGCTTCGTTCAAGCGCATCACCGGCCTGACTCCGTCACAGTATCAGCGCTTGGCACGCGAGGAGTCACAGCAGTGACAATTGTCTATTCTCACGCCTAAAAAGCAACAATAATTACCTTTTTCGGGCATTTTTTGTGTAAAATGCCGAAATCCGTACAGATTGCCACGATCTGCACGATGGCTTTGCACATCGGAATTAGTATTTTTGCGATGTGTAACTAACCATGCCACGGCTGTACCCTAGTGCCCGCGGCAGTCATTCATCAACATTTATAGTATTTGGTTTATGAGAAAAGTAACAAACTTACTCGCAATGCTCGCCCTGGTGGCCCTGATGGCATCGGCCGGCGAACAGTCCACCACCTACAATGCGGCCCCAAAGGCCATGAAGCAGGTGGTGAAGACGCAACCGAGGGCTAAGATGCTCTCCAATCGTGAGAACACTTCCAGGAAGAAGGCTCCGAGTGCCGACAAGTTCCAGGGTCTGACGATGTATGTCAACCTGACCAACTCCAACGATTGGGCTGGCTATGGCATCGGTTCCGTTCCCTATGGTATCTATTCCTACACCATCGGCAGCAACACGGGCTTCCAGCCTCTTGCCACCGACCTGCGCTACGACTTCATGGCCAGCGCCATGGGACGCGACCAGCTCGTGGGTGCCAGGCCGATGGAGCTGTTCGGCTCGCTCAATGGTGTCGAGTACGACGGCTTGAGCCGCAACGACTTCAGCGAGCTGTGGTCTCAGGTCTATGAGGGCGTTGATTATAGTTACATCCCCTCGGTGATGGCCTATGACGTGACCAGCGACATCATCTACTCCATCCAGTACAACAGGGACCTCACGGGCCTGAACATGGCCAAGTGGAACCCCGAGACCCGCACGTTTGATGTCATCTGCCCGTGGCCCAACAACTTCCAGCCGTTGACGCTGGGCTTCACCCCTGAGGGCTACATGTACTGCGTGGGTGCCGACGGCTACTTCTATTCGCTGGATAAGAACACCGGCGACGCCCGTCCCCTCGATGCCCTTAGCGTCACCCCGACGTTGTATGTCCAGGGCATGGGCTACGAGCCTCGCACCGCTTGCTTCCTGTGGATGGCCGTGACCCAGCAGGGCTCGGCAATCTATGCCCTTGACCCCTACGATGTCAGCTTGACGCTCGTCCAGGAGCTCAACGGCAACGAGCAGGCTCCCACCGTGTTCTTCACCGACAACCAGGCCCCCGACATGGCTCCTGCAGCCACCACCGACCTGGCCTTCAACTTTGACGGCGGCAGCACGAGCGGCGACATTACCTTCACCGTCCCCACCACCACCTACAACGGCACCCCGATGAGCGGCGACGTGAGGATGAGCGTGTGGCTCGACGGCGAGGAACTCGCCAGCTATGTCTCGGTTGCTCCCGGCAGCCAGCAGACCTTCAGCCAGACGGTCAGCAACGACAACCACTACGTCTATGTGCTGTTCGAGAACCAGGGCGGCTACTCCCCCGCCAACAGCCTGTACACCTTTGCCGGCTATGACACCCCGATGCCCGTCAGCAACCTCAACCTGACCGTAGAGAACGGCGTGAGCCACCTGACGTGGGATGCTCCTGCCGGCGGTGTTAACGGCGGTTATCTCGATAATGTCACCTACACCGTCGTGCGCATGCCCGGCAACGTGACCGTCGCCGAGGGCCTCAACGCCAGTGAGTTCAGCGAGACCCTGCCCGCCAAGATGGAGCGTTACTACTACATCGTGACTCCGTTCAACGGTGACGGCAAGTACGGCGAGTCCATGCAGTCCAACGGCGTGCTGGCCGGCACGGCTTTCGAGGCTCCCTACTTCGATGACTTCAGCGACGCTTCTCTGCGTGACCTGTGGACCGTCATCAACGCCAACAACGACCAGAACCAGTGGGGCACTGTCTATACCTGGCAATTCAACGAGTACAACGGTTGCTGGGGCATCTACACCGGTCCCTACAATATGGGTGACGACCAGGAGGCCGCCGATGACTACCTGGTTTCGCCGGGCATCAACATCGAGCAAGGCATCTCCTATGCCCTGATCGTGAACATGCGCAACACGTTTGCCAACTACTTTGAGCGCGTAAGCCTGCTCGTGGGCACCGACCCGACTGACGTCTCGACCTTCCAGGTGCTGGACAGCAACGAGGCCTATGACGTGGATGGCAATCTGGCCGATTGGGAGGTTGACTTCCAGATGCCGGAGAGCGGCACCTACTACTTCGCCGTGCGCGTTTATACCCACAAGGAGGACAACGCTTCGGGTATCTTTGTTTACTCGATGGCCGTGAACAAGCTCGGCAAGAACAATGCTCCCGCCGAGGTCACCGACCTGACCATCACACCCGACGCTGACGGCGAGATGGTGGCCGACGTCACCTTCACCGCTCCCACCACCCAGCTCGATGGTGCGCCGCTGACCGATGCTCTGACCGCCAACATCTACCGTGACGGCAGCGAGGAGGCCATTGCACAATTCCCCGTTCAGGCCGGCGCTGCTGCCCTGTGGACCGACAACACGGTCGAGGGCGTGGGCGTGCACACCTATACCGTGGGCATCAGCAACGAGGCTGGCGAGGGCAAGCGCGTGAGTGCCGAGGCATTCATCGGCGTTTACACCGCTCCCTACACCAACACCTTTGACACCGAGGACGATGCCCGCTTCTTCACCACCGTCAACGACTCGTCGGTTTACAGCACCAACGAGTACCGCTGGATCTGGTACAGCTACAATCAGAACCTGGCCCTGGGTGGCTATGGCTACTTCGTTCAGCATCCCGTAGAGAAGATTTGGCTCTACATGCCCGCCATCAAGCTCGAGAAGGACATGGTTTACACCTATGCCTTCAACTGGACATACAGCTCTTATAACCAGGTATGTCCGGGTTATGCCGGCATCGGCATGGCTCCCGACTCGACTGCCCAGAGCATCTATCCTGACCAGCTGCCCTACACCAACTATGGCGAGAAGGTCTGGATCGAAAATGAGGTGATTGCTCCCGAGACGGGCAAGTACTATCCCTCAATCCTCATGGTTGCCGATGTATCCGGCAGCTACATTTCGCCCAGCATCGACGACATCTCCATCACGCTCGTGGGCTCGGCATTCGCCCCCTACAGCGTCGAGAACCTGGCTGTCGAGCACGACATGACGGGTCTGCTGAAGGTCAACTTCGCCTTCAATGCTCCCAGTGTTGACTATGCACAGCGCCCGCTCGAGGGTCCGCTCACCGTCTATATCTACCGCAGCGGTTCGGCCATCCCTCTGATAACGTTTGAGAACGTAGAACCCGGTCAGGCCATTGAGTGGGTTGATGAGCAGCCCATGAACGGCAAGAACTCCTACGTCATCGTAGCCGAGAACGAGTATGGCCGTGGCAAGGCCAGCGAGGTTACCGTCTTTGCCGGTGTTGACGTGCCCATGGCAGTCGAGAACTACTGGATCCGCGGTAACGAGGACAACCAGAAGGCTGTCCTGACCTGGGATGCTCCCAGCGGAGCCGTGAACGGCGGCGTTATTGACGGTTCGCTGCAATACACCATCGTTGAGTACTTCCCCGACGGCACTACTCCCGAAGAGCAGATGACCATCATCGGCACCACCACCGAGACAACCTTCACCGTTGACCGCGAACCGACCTCCGAGATGGAAATGCACTACTATGCCGTGATTCCGTCAACTTCGGCAGGTGTCGGCCAGGCTGTCATCGATGACGTCATCCTGGGTCAGTTGAAGCCCGTTCCCTTCATCGAATCGTTTGAGAACGCTATCCTCTCCACCAGCGGCTGGATGACCGAGGGCGACGTTGCCAACTATGGCACCACCTGGATGATCGTTAACGATAATGACGAGCAGGTTTCTGTGGACCAGGACAATGGTTATGCCCTGTGCTACAACGGCAACAACTACAGCGCTTACCACTGGGCCGACCTGGTATCGCCTAAGGTAGAAATCAATCCCGACATGGAGTACACGCTCTCATTCTATGCCTACATGGGCTACCCGTCAAGCTCGGCCGTCCTGCCTACCCTGGTCGTATCACAGAGCGCCAATGATGACCCCTATGAGGAGCTCATCACGATCGACGTGACCGAGGGCAATGGCGAGTGGCAGCTGTTCGAGATTCCGTTGACCGGCATCGAGATGGCCAACTATGCCAAGGTTTGCTTCCGCGGCTACATGAGCACCATGAGCGAGCGCATCTGGATTGACAACGTTCGCATCATGGCAACCGAGAAGCCAGTCAGCAGCGTCAACGAGCTGGCTGAGAAGCAGCAGATTGTCGCCGTCAAGGGTGGCTTCAGCCTCGAGGGATTTGATGGCCAGCAAGTGCGCGTCTTCGCCATCGACGGCCGTCAGGTTGATGCCTTTGTCGCCAACGGCAACAGCACCATCAATGTCGCTCCCGGCATCTATATCGTGACCGTGGGCAAGCAGGCCTTCAAGATCAGTGTAAGATAAGCCTCAAGAAACCATCTTCACTTCATACCAATTCATGAAAATGGGTGCGCCGGAACTTCGGCACACCCATTTTCGTTTCCTTTTGGACTATACAGTCTATCGTTATTCGCTCAGCTTGAGTTCGCCCAGCGTGAAGCCTTGACCGTCCTTGTTGATCGTGACGGTAGCGCTCAGTGTGGGCATGTCGTCATAGTGCAGCACCTTGCCGGTGACAAAGTTCAGCCCTGGCGTGACGTGAACCGTCAACGGGCCGTCGGTGGTGTATGCAATCTGCTCGCCGATGTAGATGGCATCGTCCATCATCTCGCCCATATCCTCGATTTGGTTGGTCACGGTGACCAGCGCCTTGCCATCGTTGTAGAACGTGATGTCCTGCCCGTCGATGCTGTAGGTCAGCACCTTGCTTACAGCCTGTTGGATCTCATAGGGGTCAATCTCGGTCACGATCTGGGCATGGCCGTCATCGCCGAAGCGCAGCAAGTAGGGCCGCTCCACAAGGACGCCTGTCCCCTCCATGTCGCTGCCGATGATCCACATGTCGCCGCTGGCGGTGTCATAGCTCGCACGCGGCATCTTGCCGTGGCGCACCTGGGGCAGAACCGTCGACACGTCGTTGCGAACGACGAGCATGCCGTAGCCCTCGCTGGACTCCTCGTCACCACAACGCAGCAGACTCAACACCGTCACACCGCTCGCCTTGTCCTCCATTACCGTCTCCAGGCGGTCGTCGGTGGGAGCAAGACGCTTGCACACCTCCATGACTGCCTCGGGGGGATTACCCTTGTCCGAGGGCCCGTCCATCGTTCCGTTCACGGGTCGCTGGGCGCTACCCTTGCAACCTGTCATCGTGCCGCACAACACAAGCACTGCGGCACCTGTCATCAGCCACTGTTTCATCTGTCTCATGATTAAAAAAATGATAGTTTATCTATTGGTTCCATTCACAGGGCACCCTGCTCAATGCGGACACAGATGCGCTCGATCATCGCGTCCTGCTTGTTCTTGTTCGGATGGTAACCGGCCTTGAGGCTCGCACCGAAGAATTTGCTGAACGTCTGCCAGAAACCGGCCCTGAAGGTGCCTAGGAAGGCCTTCAGGATGCTGTAGCTGCTCTGGTTGGTCTCGCGGTTGATGAGCTTGATGAGCATCTTGCCCTGGTTCTTGGTGAGTTTCTTCATCTGCGGTTTGTACTGTGCAAACAGTTCTTTTTCAAACCGTTTGAGGTAGGCCTGCTTCTGTTTCTCGGTCTGGTAGGTATCGATGTACTCATAGGTTTCGAGCAATGTCGAACTGATGAGTTTGGCATAGGGCAGGGTCTTTTTCACGTCGCGCACCGTCTTCCAGTAGAGTTTCTCCTCGTCCTTGTTGCGGAAACGCTCGCGCGGATAGATGATGATGGGATTGAAGACTATCATCGCCAGCGTGTCGCCCGTCGAAGGCTCGATGAAATGGTAGTAGCCGGCAAAAGTCTTCTGCAACACCGACGGCAGCTCGAGGTTGTCGAGCGGATCGTCCACAGCAGGTGCCGCGTGTGCCTGGGCACCCGATAAAGCCGTCATGGTCACGGCAATAGCTAATATGAGGAACAACCGTTTCATTTCTTGGCGGCAAAAGTATGATAAAGAAATGAATCCTAGCAAGAAAAGATAGTTAAATAGTCTTTAGTCTATCGACGTTAGACATGAGATGTTACTTGAGGGCGCGAAGGAAGCCGGCATAGGACACAGTGAGGCCCGCACAGCACCCCTTGACCGATGGGTTGAGGTTGCTGAGCTTGGCATAGGTCACAAAGGGGGAGATGCGCAGCGACGAGTTGTAATGGGCCTGGCCGTCGGCTCCGACAGGGAAATCCACAAGCGTTCCGTGAAGCTTGATGTCCACATCCACGCTTGCAGTCCAGCCGAAGCTGTTCTCGTGTGTGCCGGTCACATCATCGATCAACGGGCGCTCGATGCCCTCGTCGTCCTTCTCGTACTTGATGTGGTTGATATCCCAGGACAGGCGACTCGCGGTGAAGCCCACCATCGGTGTCACCGATACCCTACCCTGCTGCCACACGGTGTAGCCCAGCTGTGCAGTAAAGCCCAGCAAGGTGGGATTGGCAGTGGCATTGAGTTGCAGGTTGCGGCCCTGGTCGTCATAGACGGCATAGGGGTTCACGTTCTTGAACGAGGGCTGGGCATAGGACGCATCAAGCCTGAGCCTCAGACGATTATAACCAAAATCAAGGCCGCCGGCAAATAAGGCGCACACCTTCAGTTCATCAGCAAGTGAGCCCGTAGGCACCATGCCGCCCACACCTACGTGGAAGCCAAAGCCCCACGAGGGCAATGCAGCATCACCCTCCTGCGCACGCAGCACGACAGGAGCCATGGCTAATATCGCAAAAAGAATCAGAATTGTCCGTTTCATTGTCATTTTCCGTTTTTCTATTATAACGGATACCAGGCCGATAAATTGCATCTCGAGCGCATGAGGGCCGGTGTGTCATCATTGCGACACGGTGATATAACCGTGCTGTCGCACGGGAAATTAAACAAATTAATTATAAGATTTTTATTAATATAAATAGAATATTAATTTTAATTTAAAAATTTGTTTAATTTCCCGCCCGTAGGGCGGCTATAATTCTAGCAATTGATTTATGACACACCCTCATGGAGCAACACTGGCGCGGGGATTGCCACCACAGGGAGCAGTGACGCTGATGAGGGGAACTACCACCACAGGTTGCGGTAATACTTGTGGTAGAGCGAAAGGCCCTCGCTGATGGGCTTGAGCGAGGCCTTGGCGGCACGCTTGAGGTCGACAAGGTCCTCCTCGTTGTTCCAGATGGCCTTGATATAGGCCTTGTACTCGGGGGTGTCCTCCTCGGTCTGCAGGGCGATGCGCTCAAAGGCGTATATCATCTTGTCGAGCACCTCGTCCCACTCCTCGCTGGTCATGTTCATGCGAGGCGGGCGCTCACAATGCTTCTTGAACGCCATCAATCGGGGCAGGATGAATCGGGCAATGGTGACATCGAGGTCATAGAGTTCCTCGACATCAATGGTCTTGGCAATAGCTTTGGGATTGTACTTCTTGGTTGTCATTGTGTTGAGAGGTTATTAATTCTTATCGTTTTCAGGGAGCAATATTACTCATTCTCATTGACATGACCAAGAATTATCATCAAAAACTGTAAAAAACTCCCCTTCTTGCCAAAATGAAACGAAGTCACAAACTATTCTCTATTCTCTTTTCACTTTTCACTAAAAAGAATTATCTTTGTGGGCAATATGACAATACAAGAGGCTCAAGAGCGCGTTGACGCTTGGATCAAGCAGTATGGCGTGCGCTACTTCAGTGAACTGACCAACATGGCCGTTCTCACCGAGGAAGTGGGCGAGGTGGCGCGTGTCATTGCACGGCGCTTCGGCGACCAGTCGAGCAAACCGGGCGACGACCTGGACCTGGCCGACGAGTTGGCCGACGTGCTGTGGGTCGTCATGTGCCTAGCCAATCAGACGGGCATCGACCTAGACGCGGCGCTGGAGCGCAACTTCGCCAAGAAGACTGCACGTGACAAGACACGGCACATCAATAACGAAAAACTTACTAACCAATAAATACTTTAAAGATTATGAGCAATCACGAACACGAACATTGCGGCTGTGGATGCGAGCATCACGACCATGACCACAAGCCGATGGACAAGTACATGACCGCCATCAGCCAGAGCAACGTCATCACCGACGACGCTGCCGTCACTGCCGCAGTGCAGGAAATCATCGACAAGCACGCTGCCGAGAACAACACCCCCGAGGTGCAGCAGTTCCTGCTGAACTGCGTGGACCTGACCACGCTGGGCACCGACGACAGCGAGAGCAGCGTTGCCCGCTTTGTGCAGAAGGTCAACGACTATGACAACAACTACCCGCAGTACAAGAATGTGGCCGCCATCTGCGTCTATAGCAACTTCGCTGCCGTGGTACGCGGCACACTTGAGGTGACCGGCGTGGACGTCGCCGTGTGCAGCGCCTGCTTCCCCTCCAGCCAGGCCCACATCGAGACCAAGATTGCCGAGACCGCACTTGCCATCGCCGACGGTGCCGACGAGGTGGACATCGTGCTCAACGTGGGCTACTTCAAGGACGAGGCTTACGAGGAATTATGCGATGAAATCGCCGAAATCAAGCAAGTCGTGGGCGACCGTCCCCTGAAGGTCATCCTCGAGACCGGACTGCTCAAGAGCGCCGAGGCCATCCGCCGCGCCAGCATCCTGTCGATGTACTCAGGCTGTGACTTCATCAAGACCTCGACGGGCAAGGTTTATCCCGGTGCATCGCTCGAGGCGGCCTACGTCATGTGCCAGTGCATCAAGGAATACTTCGTGCAGCACGGACGCATGGTGGGATTCAAGGCTTCGGGAGGCATCCGCACGACCGAGGACGCCGTCAAGTACTACACTATCGTCAAGGAGGTTTTGGGCGAGAAGTGGTTGGACAACAGGTATTTCCGCATCGGCGCATCAAGCCTTGCCAACTCGCTGTTCCATTCCTTCACCGGCAGCGACGACAAGCCGTTCTAACCTAAACGAGGTAAAAGACTTTACATTCCAGCTGAAAGTGGCCACTTTCAGCTGGAATGTGCGTTTAATACTATTAGGTTTGCTAAAAAAACCTACTTGTAGAAGGTAATCCAGTTGGTGCAGTAACGCGACTTCTCTGCTACGGGATGCAGCTCGTGGACCTGATTGTTGCTGTCGCGCCACCAGGAGTGATTCCAGCCGGCACCCATGTCCATATACAGGGCGTGGAGCGGCGCGAATTCTTCGAGCATCGCCACAAACTGTTCATACTCGACGCTGTCGCGGCTATCCACGATGCACAGGCGCCCGTCCTTCTCGCACAGCGCACGATACTGGTTCACGCCCTCGCGCCACAGCGGACGGATGCTCACGCCGTCATGGATGATGATGGCCTGCCCGAAGCCCATGCCCCCGGACTGCGCCACGCTGTCGAGCAGCTCGCCGTACTCACCGTTGATAAACTCCCACGTCGTGTCGTCAAACCAGGCGAAAGCACCGCTGTTGTCCCTGCACTTGGCACCCGTGTAGCGCTTGCCGCCGCTCACGTGGTCTCCGTCGATGTTGCCGTGGGAGAATTCGTCGAGCAGTTCGTGGGTAAAGGCTGCTTCGGCACAGAAGATGACGCTCGTGTCCTCCTTGGAGGGCATCATGCCGCACACTAGGTCGATGCGGCTGGCCCGCGGATAATACACGATAAGTCCGTTGACGGTAGAGTCATCAACCATCACACAGGAGTCTTGCACAGCGGTCACATTGTCCATATTCTCGGTAGGTTTGGGATTGCTGCAGCAGTACAACGTCAGTGCCGCCACCACAACCAATAACAAGTGGAGAGTTCTTCTCATATCTTTATTGTATTTATTGTCCTTCTTTTTTAAAGATTGCGGATGCCAACTAGAAACTAAAAACCAGGGACTAGAAACTATTTCTTCTTCTCGTCGGCAAAGCGGTCAGGATACTCCAGCGGAACGCGAGGACGGCGCATCGCCCTGACGATGAGCCAGATGCCCAACACGATGAAGGGGATGCTCAACAGTTGGCCCTGGTCAAGCCCGATATTGCTGCGCATGGCAATCTCCCACGACTCCTGCACGTTCTTGATATACTCGATGAAGAAGCGCGGCACGAAGATGCCCAACATGAACACACCGAAGATCAACCCCTCACGCTCCTGCGCACGCCAACGCCAATACATCAGCAGGCACAAGGCAAACGTCAGCAGATAGAAGAAAGCCTCATAAATCTGCGTCGGGTGACTCGGAGCCGAGAACACGGGCTCGGCACCCTGCATCCACTGGCCCATGTTCTCAATAAAGCGGAAGCCCCACGGCATCGATGTCTCGGCACCGTAAATCTCGTGGTTCATCAGGTTGCCGATGCGGATCAGCGCTGCCACCAGACCCACAGGTACCACCAGGCGGTCAAACGTCCACAGCATCGGTTTGTGCGTCACATAGCGGCTGTAGAGCCAGATGGCTATCATGATGCCCAACGTGCCGCCGTGGCTGGCCAGGCCGCCTTCCCAAATCTTGGGGATGTCGCCCAGGTGTTGGGAATAGTAGGACCAGTCATAGAAGAAGACGTGACCCAGCCTTGCGCCCAGGATCGTCGCCACCACGACATAGACGAACAGGCTGCCCACCCAACTCTCACGGGCACCCTCGTGGCGGAAGATGCGGTACACGATTTCATAACCCACAAGAAAACCGATGGCAAACATCAGCCCGTACCAACGCACGGTGATGCCACCGATTGAAAACAGATTGGGACTAGCGGTCCATGTAATAGAATCCAGTATCATATGATGATCAGTTGTATTATCTTTTATGAACGGCAAAGGTACGAAGAAGTTTTCAGTTTTCACCCGATAACTATTATCTATTATCTGTTATCTATTCTCTAAAAAGCACTATCTTTGCAAAAAAAATACCGACAGTTATGGCAGAAAGCAATTTTATCGACTATGTGAAGATCCTGTGTCGCAGCGGCAAGGGAGGTGCCGGTTCGGCCCACCTGCATCGCGCCAAGTACGTCCCCAAGGGCGGTCCCGACGGCGGTGACGGCGGACGCGGAGGGCACATCTTCCTCAAGGGAAACCGCAACCTGTGGACACTCATCCACCTCAAGTATCAGCGACACGTGTTCGCCACCGACGGCCAGGCCGGAAGCGAGAACCAGATGACCGGCAAGGACGGTGAGGACCGCACCATCGAGGTGCCCTGCGGCACGGCGGTCTATGACGCCGAGACTGGGCAGTTCCTGTGTGACGTCACCGAGGACGGACAGGTCGTGCGCCTGCTCAGGGGCGGACGCGGCGGCTTGGGCAACCAGCACTTCAAGACGGCCACACGGCAGACGCCGCGCTTTGCACAGCCCGGCGAGAAAGGCGTCGAGAAGGCCGTCATCCTGGAGCTCAAACTGCTGGCCGACGTGGGACTTGTGGGCTTCCCCAATGCGGGAAAATCCACCCTGCTGAGCGTCATCAGCGCCGCCAAGCCCAAGATTGCCAACTACCCCTTCACCACCCTGGAGCCCAACCTGGGCATCGTCTCCTACCGCGGACAGCAGTCATTTGTCATGGCCGACATCCCCGGCATCATCGAGGGCGCCAGCGAGGGACGCGGCCTGGGATTGCGTTTCCTGCGACACATCGAGCGCAACGCCGTGCTGCTGTTCATGGTGCCCGCCGACACCGACGACATCCGCAAGGAGTACGGCATCCTGTGCCGCGAGCTAGAGACGTTCAACCCCGACCTAGTGGAAAAACCCCGCGTGCTGGCTATCACCAAGTGTGACATGCTGGACGACGAACTCATCGAGCAGATGCGTCCCGAACTGCCCGACGACGTGCCCAGCGTCTTCATCTCCAGCGTCGCCCAGATGGGACTCACCGAACTGAAGGACCTGCTGTGGCGCACCATCAACGACGAGCGCAACCGCATCCCCGAGACACCCGTACACCACGACCTCGACGCCCGCCACCGCGACAAGGCCGAGGACGACTTCATCTTCGGCGCCGAGGACATTGAGGACGATGCTCCCGATGCCGGCGGCAAGATGGTGGACTCGGGCACCAAGCAGTGGAGCGAGGAATACTGGGAGAGCGACTACGAGGACGAGAACAAGGACTTCCAAGTGGTCAGCGACCCCGACGACGAGTAACACTCAAGCTCCGCGCTAGGGTTCAAAACAACTGAAAAATCTGATTCCTCTGAAGGCATCCGCGCTTTGAGATTCACGCTAAGACGCTAAGACACAAAGGATTATTTAAAAGACGAGAAAGACATATCTAGTAGATTGTCTTTCTCGTTTTCATTTATGATAAACGCGATCTCTAATCACTAATCTTCACGTTATGAAGCACTTCATAATGTGAATTACTTCCCCTCGTTGCTGAGCAGGAAACGTCGCTTGGGGGCGATGGCAGCGAAGTCCTCTTGCGACAGCGGGGCGACGCGGTCCAGGATTCGGGAGAGGCGTTGGGCTATCTTGTACTCCACGGGCTCGCTCTCGGGCACCTCGAGCAGTAGCTGCAGCACTCTTGACTTGATGGCCGAGAACTCAAACACCATCGACGTGTTGAACCACGCATCGGCATGGCTGGCAAACGGTAGAATCCACAGGTTCTCGCCACGCAGCACGCCAGGCCACCACTGCAGCGTCTGCAAGGCGCTGGCGCCGCGGCTGTTGTAGTCGCGATAGATGCGGCGCAGCAGGCGGTTGTCATGCTCCTCCAGGCCTGACTTCTCACCGTAGTAGATGGTCGCCTGGGCGGTGACGAACAAGCGGAACTTCTGCTCGTCGTCAATCTCGGGAATGAGCAGCGGATTCAGGGCATGCAGGCCTTCAAGGAAGAGCAGACTGTTGCTCTCCAGCTTCATAGTGTTGCCCAGATAAGTGCGCTCGCCCTTGACGTAGTCATAGGTGGGCATCAGCACCTGGTTTCCTTCGAGCAGGCTCATCACGTCACGGCTCAACTGGTTCAGGTCCAGGCCGTAGAACGACTCATAGTCAATCTCGCCATTGGGGTCCAGAGGGCGCTGGTCCAGGTTGAGGAAATAATTGTCAAGCGAGACGACACAGGGCTGGATGCCGTTGTCGCGCAGCATGTGGGTGAGGAAACGCGACGTCGTGGTCTTGCCCGAGCACGACGGACCGGCCACGAGAACCATGCGCAGGCCCTCCTGACGGAAGCGGCGTGTGATCTCGGTGGTGATGCGTTCCAGGCGGCGGCTGTGCTGCACCTCGTCCTCGGCGATGAAGTCGGGCGCAAGCCCCTGAGAAATCACGTTATTGAACAGCGAGATGCCGTCCAAGCCCTGAGACTCCATGCGGCGGATGCTGCCACAGAATTCCTCCAGCGACATGCCGGCCAGGCTTGTCGGGTGATGGTACTGCTGCCTGCCGCTTGCAGTTATTTCACTCATTTGACTCATCATTGTGTATATCAGTAGTTGATAGTTGTTATTAGTCTAATTGATAGTATCTTATTTAACGATTGTGGGCTTTATCGCACATCGCAATAAAGCCCACAGATTGCCTTCTAATACTGGAAACTGCTGCCTCCCAGGAATTCTCGCAGTAAGCTCGTGCTGGGAATGTCTTTCTCGTCCAGCGGTTCAAAGTAGCTCAAGAATTTTATCAGACGTGATGCCTCGGCATACTCCGGAGCGTTGCTGGGCACCTGCTCCAGGATGGGCAACGCGTAGTTCTTCATCACCGACAGCTCAAACAGCAGTGACGAGTTGAACATGGCGTCAGCATTCTCGTGGAACGGCATGATCCACTTGTTCTCGCCGCGGCGCACACTGGGCCAGCGCTGGATGGTCTGCTGGGCACTGCTACCGCGGTACTGGTGGTCGCGGATGATGCGGCGCAGCAGGCGGTTGTCGTAGGTGCCGATCCAGTTGTGGTCGTCGATGCTCAGCGTGGTCAGTGCCGACACGAACAGGCGGAACTTCTGCTCATCGGGGATGAGGCGCGTGAGTTCGGGATTCAAGCCGTGGATGCCCTCCATCAACAGGATGTCGCCATCCTCGAGCTTGAGCGTCTTGCCGTTATATTCACGCTCGCCCTTCACGAAGTTATAGGTGGGCATGGCCACCTCCTCGCCGGCGAGCAGTGCCGTCACGTCCTTGTTGAACTGCTCCAGGTCGAGGGCATAGAGTGACTCGTAGTCATAGTCGCCATTCTCGTCGCGGGGCGTATGCTCACGGTTGATAAAGTAGTTATCCAGCTCGATGACCTTGGGAACGATGCAGTTGGTAATCAGCTGGATGGCCAGGCGCTTGGACGACGTGGTCTTGCCGCTCGACGACGGGCCGGCAATGAGCACGACGCGCGCGCCTCCCTCTTGGTAGCGGCGCGTAATCTCGTCGGCAATCTGGATGAAGTGCTTGTTGTGCAAGGCTTCAACCACGTTGATGAGCAGCGGAGCATGGCCGGCCTTAATGGCACGGTTGAGCTCGCCGACGTCACCCAGGCGAATGATCTTGTTGAAGTTGATGTAGTCGGTAAAGGCGTTGAACAGCTTGGGCTGGGGCTCCCATTTGACCACACGGGTGATGTCCTCACGGTCGGGACCCAAAAGCAGCATGCCGTTCTCATAGGGGACAAGGTCAAACACCTTCAGCATCCCCGTGGAGGGAACCAGCGGGCCATAGAAGCTGTCGATGATGTCATCCAGCTTGTAATAGACGGTATAGAGCTGGTTGATGCCCTCGAGCAGACGGACCTTGTCCTTGAGCCCTTGCTTGCGGAACATCTCGATGACGTCGGTCGTCAGGCGCTCGCGGCGGACAAAGGGCAGGTCGGCAGCGATGATCTCAGCCATGCGCTGCTTCAAGTTCTCGACAACCTCAGGGGTGAGGAATGCCTCCTCGTGCTTGATCTGGCAATAATGGCCATTGCTGATGCTATGCTGGATGCACAACCGCTTGCCTGGATACAGGTCGTTGACGGCCTTGTAGAGCACCATGCACAACGAGCGTGTCATCGCACGATAACCCGCATTGGTGGTGATGTCGATAAACTCGACATGCTTGGGAGAATAGACAGGATAATGAAGGTCTTCTACCTTGTTGTTGACCAGAACGCACACGGCATCGCCCTGCAGGCACAGTCGGCCCTTAATGGTCTCATAGAGGTCGAGCAGCGTCTCGCCGCCCTCGACATCTATGTACTCTTTAGTATTCTTGCAGAACACTTTGAGCTCATCATTCTTTTTCATGAGTTCCCGGTACTTTGAGTTTATGGGCGACAAAGGTATAAAAAAATCCCGAAAAACCGTCATTTTTGGGCATCAAATGTAAAAAGGATGTAACATTTCAACAACATTTTGCCCTATCTGCAATCAATTTGGGCGGAAATGCTTATCTTTGAGCCCTAAGTATAGAATAAACCACAGTAGAAAAATGAGCGTAAAATTTTTTGTTATGGCAATGATGATTGTTGGCGCCATGTGCGGTTGCACGGCACATGGCGGAGAGAGCAATGAGCCCGTCGAGAAGGGCTGTGACGTGTTCAAGACCCAGAACGGCACGACCGTGAAGATGTACTGCATCAAGCACGGCAGCGTGCGCATGCAGGTGGGCGACAAGTGGATCTATGTGGACCCGGTGACAACGGCGGTCAAGCCCGTGACCGACTACACCACCCTGCCCCAGGCCGACTACATCCTGGTGACGCACGAGCACTTTGACCACCTGGACTCGGTGGCCATCAACCAATTGAGCAAACAAGGCACCGTGCTCATCACCAATGCCCGCTGCCACGAGATCCTGGGCGGCAAGGGCGATGTGATGGCCAACGGCGACAGCCGCACCCTAGCCGAGGGCTGGACAGTGGATGCCGTGCCCGCCTACAACAACTCGCCCGAGAAACTACAGTTCCACCCCAAGGGCCGTGACAACGGCTTCGTGCTCACCATCGAGGGCATGCGCATCTACATCGCCGGCGACACCGAGGACATCCCCGAGATGGCCGACATCCGGGACATCGACGTGGCCTTCCTGCCCTGCAACCTGCCCTTCACAATGACCCCCGAGCAGTGTGCCCATGCCGCCCAGATGATCAAGCCCACCGTCCTGTTCCCCTACCACTACGGCCAGACCGACATCCAGCAAGTAGTCCGTCTCCTCGAGGGCAGCAACATCGACGTCCGCATCCGCGACTACCAGTAATCGGTAATTCCTGCTATAGTTACTATAGTTACTATAGCCACTATAGTTACTATCACCAGGAGAAAAAATACAAGCTGCCGCCGTGTCGTGAATGACGCGGCGGCAGCCATTTTTGTTGATTGGTAGTCAGGAATTAAGCCCTAACACCTAAAGCCTATCACCAACCGGGATTCTGGCTCGTGCCACCCTTGCTCAGCGTGATCTGGTTGCTGGGGATGGGGCACAGGTAGTACTTCTTGTCGAAGGTGCGCTGCTTGCTGACGGGGATGATGTAGCCGTTAGCATCCAGGACGAAGGCTGGATCGAGGTCGACTACGAGACCCAGGTAAGCACCGCGGTTGATGTTGGGATGAGCCTGCGTGTCGAGGAGCTCAAGCTGATGCCAGCGGATGAGGTCCCAATAGCGATACCAGTTGTCGGCCATGAGCTCGCAGCGGCGTGCACGGCGGATTTCCCACAGCAGGTTGCTGACGCCCATGTTGTTGGCGGGGTCGGCAGCAGGAGCGGTGGTCATCCCGGGCAGACCAGCACGGGCTTGCAGCAGGTTGATGCTGATATCCAAGTCGTTCTGGGTGATAGTACCCAGCTCGGCCTTAGCCTCGGCATAGTTCAGATAGATGACAGCCAGCCAGTAGATGGGAGCGTCGGTGTAGTTCTTACCGGTGTTGATGCGGTAATCCACCTCCATCAATGTGTTGTCATACTTGGCGATGTTGTAACCCGTCGATGAAGTCATCAACATGGAGTTGGAACGAACCCAACCATGACCCTTGAAGCACAGATACGGGTCGAGCAGCACGCTCAGGCGCTTGTCGCGGTTAGCGAGCATGTTCTGGATGCTGTAGGCGTTGTTCGTAGCATCATACACGGGACGGTCATCGGTGTTGAGCGAGGTGGTAGCCCGGGGCTTGCCATCGAGGAACAAGAATGCATCGACAGCGTCCTTGCTGATACCGCGCTGCTGTGAAGAAGAAGCGGTATAGTCGGCAGTCGAGTGCATCACCTGGTCTTTCACATAGTTGCGGAAGAAGATGACCTCAGATACCTTGCTCAGGTCGAGCGAGTTATACACCTCACCATAGTTGGCAGTGAGGCTGTACTTGCCCGAGTTCATGATCTGCTGTGAAGCGTCAACACACTCGTTGAGGTACTTCTGGGCGCGGGTGGGATCGGCAGGCTTGCCGTTCTCCTCGGCAGTGCGGTACTTGCAATAGGTACCCTCAAACAGGCAGATATCGCTCTTCATGGCAAGCGCCATGTCCTTGCTCCAGGAGTTCTTGCCGCCGGCACCCAGGTTCTGAACAGCATAGTTCAGGTCATCGAGCACGAAGTCCATGACCTGGTCACGGTTGGTGCGGGGACCATAGACGACATCGCTCTGCTCTTCGGGATCAAGGATGACCTCGTCGAGCATGTTCACGTCACCATACATGCGCACGAGCTGATAGTATTGCCAAGCGCGGTTCAGGCGACCAACGGCGACATAATAGTTCTTCTCGCTATTGAGGAGCGTCGAGTTCTCCAGGCCGGTCAACATGTAGTTGCAGCGGCGAATCTCGGTATATGGATCACTCCAGTAGCTGGAGGTGCCAGGAACGGTAGTGAACATCCAGTCATCAAAACTCGGGTTCACCTGGTCGTCACTGAGGCTCTTGAAATAGAACCAGCCAGCACCGCCACCAGTGCCATAGCCAACGTAGTTTCCATAGAGGACATTGCTGTAGCTGGCCACCTGATTGGCGTTGCTCCAGAATTCCGGTCCAAGCTCAAACTTAGTGCGCTCGCTCTTGGTGAGCATATCGTCACATGACGACAGCGACAGTACAGCGACGCCCAGTCCACACAGTATAATTGATTTCAAAAGTTTCATATTATTATCTTTTAGTTTTTAGTTTTCAGTTCTCAGTTTTCAGTTGAGTGCGGATACCGCTGACAACTGATGGCTGACAACTGACGACTCAATTAATACTTACTTCACGATAATCTCGCAGATGGAAACACGGTTCCAGCTCAGTTCATCAAACATGTCGCTGATGCCCTGGCCCTGGGCATTGATGCGCTTGGCATCGATGCCATACTTCTTCACGAGCATGTCCTTCACGCTGGCGGCGCGGCCGTTGGCGAGGTCGATGTTGTGGGCAGCAGGACCGTCCTTAGAGGCGTAACCGTTGATGGTGCACGTGGCCTCGGGATGGCTCTTCATGTAAGCGGCGATGCGCTCCACGTTGGGCTGCTGGTCGGCGCTGACGGCGGTCTTGTTCACGGGGAAGTGAACCAGGATGGTCATGTACTGCAGGGACTTGTCAATCATGTTGCCCTTGCTCTTCACGCAGTCGTCAAGGTCTTGTTGCAGCTGACGGTTGCGGCTGTTGGCAGCGTTGAGCTGGTTCTGCAGGTCAGCGATGCGGGAATTGGCAGCGTTCTCGGCGTTGGCGAGCTGAGCGCGCAGGTTGTTGACCTCGGCGATCAGGGCGCTGTTGTCAGCAGGTGCAGCAACGGCAGCGCTGCGGCTGGTGCCGAAGGTGATCTGCAGACCCACCGACCAGGTGCGGTTGATGGGATAGGTGCGGCCCCAGGTACCATAACCCAGAGAACCCTGTCCGGCGTTCATCTCGGGATCGATGGGGAGGTCGCCGCTGCCCTTGTGCAGCAGGCACAGGTTGTTCACACTACCATAGACACGCAGCTTGTCGATAAAGGCCTTGCGGGTCAAGTTCTCGGGCAGGGTGTAACCCAACGTGATGTTCTTGAGGCGCAGGTAGCTCATGTCAACGAGGTACTTGGTCTGGGGATAGTAGTTGTGGCAGCCGCCCTCACCGGTGAGGCCCACCACGTTACCGGCGAACTCGTTGCCGGGGAACAGGCACGGGAAGTCGTTTTTCTCACTGATGTTGACAACACCGTTCTCGGGATCATAGATATTGTACTTGGTCTGGTTGGCAAAGATAGCCAAGTCAGCCGAGCGCATCATCGGGAAAACGAAGGCCGACTGGGTCCACATCTCGCGCTTGCCCACGCCCTGGAAGAAGACGTCCAGGTCGAAGCCCATGAAGTTTCCACCAACGTGGAAGCTGTACTCGTAGCGGGGCATCATGTTACCGATCACCTTGAGGTCACCACGGTTCTCCTCGGTGCCATTGCCGCCGTCAATCTTACCGTCGCCGTTGAGGTCCTTGTACTTGATGTCACCAGGGCCAAAGACGAAGGTCTGGGTCTGGATGCCGGTCTGGTCGGCTACGCCGGGTGCATAGATCCACGAACCGTCGGCATTCTTGCCATTGAAGTCGCGCTCGGTGAAGTAGCGGTCGGTCTCAAAGCCCCAGATATCACCCCAGGTCATGCCCTCATAGGCATAGGCGCTGTTGCAGGGATAACCGATCAGGTGAGACTCGTTGTTCCACTTGGTCACCTTGGTCTTTGCGTCACCAACGCTGGCGCTGAAGTAAGCACCGAAGTTCTTGTTGAACTGCTTGCGCAGGTCCAGAGTAGCTTCCCAACCGCGGGTACGCAGCTTACCGTTGTTGGTCACAGGAGCGGCAGCACCCACCGAGGGGGGTAGTGCGGTACCGGGACCCAGCATGTCGCTGGTGGTGCGCTGATACCAATCAAAGCCCAGAGTGAGCACGTCACCGAACAGACCCAGGTCAATACCGGCGTCCATGGTGGTGATGCGCTCCCAGGTCAGCGACGAGTTCACCCAGGTGGGCAAGCCCAGCTCGGTCACCTTGGCGCCGTTCTCGTTCAGCCAGGAGATATTGCCCTGGCTGATGGGGCTGATGAGCGACTGGAACATGTTTGCACCCACGGCCTCGTTACCGATGGTACCGTAGGAGAAACGCAGCTTACCGTTGTCCACGATGTGGCGCAGGCGGTCCCAATACTTCTCCTGGGTGAAGCGGTAGCCCACCGATCCCGAGGGGAAGAATGCCCAGTGGTCATTCACGGGGAAGCTCGACGAACCGTCATAGCGGCCGTTCAACTCGAGCAGGTAGATGCCCTTGTAGTCATAGTTGATACGTCCGAAGTAACCGGCAGTAGCCTTGTCATAGGTGCTGCTGTTGATGTTCCACTTGGTCTGGTCACCATAGGCCAGAGCCAGCTCGGGATATTCCTCACTATAGAGTTGAGGCTTGTAAGCATAGAAGTAGTCGCTGCTGTAGTTGTCACCGTTGACACCCACCATGATGTTGAAGTTGTGGGTATCGTTGAAGCTCTTGTTCCAGTTCAGGGTGGCATTGGCAGCCCACTTGTTGCTCTTGCTGTTGTCGCGCCAAGTACCGGTGTTGCCGCTGTTCACGATCCACTGGGGAGTCACACCGCTCCAGTTGTAGCCATACACGGTGTGGTCGCTCGAACCGCTGTTCATGTTGCCGATTTCATAGGTGAAGTCAGCGTTCAGGGTCAGGTCCTTGGTGATGTGTACCGTGGTAAAGGCGGTCATGCCCAGGCGGTCCATCGTCACGTTCTTGCGGGCAGCCTGCTTCTGCATGGCGATCACGCGGAAGTCGAGCTGCTCACCCGTGTCGGGATCGGCAATCGTGCCGCTGGGGATGAAGAACGAGCCCCAGCGCCAGATGTACTGGTACATGTTGTTCCAGGTATCGGCACGCGAGAAGTGGCGGCGCGAGAAGTTGATGCGGGCACCGACGGTCAGCCAGTCGGTCAAGTCGGTCGAGATGTTGGCTGCGGCATTGTAGCGCTTACGCATCGCGGGGTTCCACTTCATGTTGTCCTCCTTGTAGTTGTAGCCGAAGGACAGATAGTAGGTCGTGCGGTTGCTGGCACCACGCACCGACACGTTGTGGCCCTGGGAGGGAGCGGCGTGGTTGTACCAGATGTTCTGGATGTCATAGTCGGCATAGTACATGGGCTGGCTGCCGACGAAGCGGTAGTCACCCACGTCACCGTCGCTCACCCAGGGGCGCATCACGCCATAACCGATCTTCTTGCCACCGTGCTGCTGCTTCCACGCCTCGGCATAAGGCAGCAACTGGTCGAAGTACATACCGAAGAGCTCGACAGCGTCCGAGCCTTCACGCTTCTTGGCCATGATGGCCGACTTCAACTGGGTGGGTACGTCGGGGAAGTCGGGCAGGAAGGTGGGATCGTCCCAACCGAAGTTGTTGGAGTAGCTCACCGTGGCACGCTCACCCTTCTGACCGGCCTTGGTGGTGATCAGGATTACACCGAAGGCGGCTCGGGTACCGTAGATCGATGACGAGGCAGCGTCCTTCAGGACCGATACGGTGGCAATGTCATTGCCGTTGAGCAACTGCAGACCGTCCATATCGCTCACCACGCCGTCGATGACGATCATGGGCGTGCTCTCCTGACCATTGCTCAGGGTGCCGACACCACGGATGCGGATCGAGGGATTGCCGTCGATATCACCGCTGGAGTTGATGATGCTCAAGCCGGGAACGGCTCCCTGCAAGGCACGCGACACATCCTGCTCGGGACGAGAGTTGAAGGTCTTGTCGACATCCACTGTCGATACGGCACCGGTCAGGTTCACCTTCTTCTGCGTACCGTAACCCACAACAACGAGCTCATCGAGGAGCGCCTTATCCTCGGCCATAACGATGTTCATGCCCACTGCGGCACGGGTCTCAACCGTCTTGTAGCCGATGAACGAAATCTGGAGCTTGGCATTGACGCCTGCCCGCAACGAGAAGTTGCCGTCCACATCGGTCGATGTGCCACGGGTCGTTCCAACCTCGACAACGCTGGCGCCGATGACGGGTTCTCCCTTCTCATCGACGACACGGCCTGTCACAATGCTGGTGGCGGAACTTGCCGTCACCTGGGGCGCAGGGGCTGCCTGGGCCTGATAGACAGGACCACACAGCATCAACAATGCGCCCAAAAGAGCTAAATGTCTTTTCATAAGCACGTTTTAATTTGTTAATATTAAGTTGTTAATTCAGATAGTTCACTTAACAAGTCTTTCACCGCTTCAGATCCTCAATCGGGTATCTGTTCTTCTCTCTCTAGTTATGTTTTTTTAACAAGATGCAAAATTCTATATTTTTTTATTACCCACCAAGAAAACGGAGCTTTTTTTACATTCGCAAATGTTAAAAACATTAAAATTCTGTACATGATGCGAAATTTTTCAGCAAAAATTTACCATTTTCGGTAGTGTCGGGCCATTTTTTTCACCTTTTTTTTGGTCAAGTGAATTTTTGTTTGCAAATTTGCCTACTTTTATAGGCTTTGGGGCTTAGGCTTTAGGCCGTAGAGACACACAATCGGGCGTCTCATCCACTGGCGGTAACTAACTCTAACCCCTGAGCAGAAACGATATATATAGTCAGTTAATTCAATTTTTTATAAATTTTTTAAAGTAAGTGCGTATGAAAAAACAATTAGCACTGTTGGCCGCTCTGGCTATCGCCTGCGGAGCACCTGCTGGGATCTCGTCAATTCCCAGCATGGGTTTCACAGCCGAGGCACAGGCCAACCGAGTTACGGGCGTCATACGTGACGCACAAGGTGAGCCCCTCATCGGTGCGACCGTCAAGGTCAAGGGTACCAACCGCGGTACCGCTACCGATGTCGACGGCAAGTATTCAATCGTCGCCAACCGAGGTGACGTGCTCGTCGTTTCCTACGTGGGCAGCAAGCCCATAGAGGTTACCGTGGGCAGTGGCAGCATGGACATCGACATGAAGGCCAACGACCAGGTTCTCGACGAGGTTGTTGTAACCGCTCTCGGTATCCGCAAGGACAAGAAGTCGCTGGGTTATGCAGTCGACGACTTGAAGGCCGATGAGCTGATGCGCAACAAGAGCGCCAACGCCATCAACTCCCTCTCGGGTAAGATTGCTGGTGTGAACATCACCCAGTCGTCTGGTGCTGCCGGTGCCGGTGCCCAGATCATCCTGCGTGGTGGTACTACGGTTTCTGAGACCAAGGACAGCCAGCCGCTGTTCGTTGTCGATGGTGTCATCTATGACAACTCGGCAGGTATTGTGGGTAACTCGGCATTTGACGGTATGACGAACAGTGCCACCACCTCTTCAAACCGTGTGATGGATATCAACCCCGAGGACATCGAGAGCATGTCAATCCTGAAGGGCCCGGCTGCTGCGGCACTTTACGGCTCGATGGCAGCCAACGGTGTTGTGCTGATTACCACCAAGAAAGGTAAAGAAGGCCACACCGAGGTCAGCTTCTCGGGTAAGATGATCGCCTCGATGGTGAAGGACCTGCCCAAGGTTCAGAAACAGTACGTTCGCGGTTACATGACCGACATGTACAACGACGCTGGCAAGTGGACTGGTCTTGACATCAAGGACGACAGCTACAACTCATGGGGTCCCAAGGGCAATGGTCCCTTCTATGACAACCTGAAGAACTTCTTCGAGACGGGTATTATCTGGGACACCAACCTGAGCGTTAGTGGCGGTACCAAGAACAACAACTTCTTCCTGAGCGGTTCATTCTACGATCAGGACGGTATCGTTCCCACCACGGGCTACACCAAGACGACCTTCCGCTTCAATGGTGAGCAGAAGGTGGGCCGCTTCACCTTCGGCGCCAACGCTGCTTACAGCGATGCCCGCACCGTGAAGACCCTGACTGGTGCCGCTCTCTACGGTTCCAGTGGTACTGGTGCCCTCTACGCAGCCTATAACTGGGCTCCCAGCGATGACATGCGTCACTACCTCAACGAGGACGGCTCGCGTTTCCGCATGTTCGGTGACCAGTTCCAGCCCTGGGACGAGCGTGACAATCCCTACTGGATCCTCGACAAGAACAAGATGACCGATGAAACCGAGCGTTTCACCGGAAACTTCAATGTGAAGTGGGACATCTTCGACTGGTGGTGGCTGAGCTACCGCATGGGTGTCGATAGCTATACCACCCAGAGCCACAACGAGATCGGTGCTGGTGGCGCTATCAAGCAGATCTGGCAGCGCGGTATGTTGAGTGACAACATGTACAAGTATCGCTACCTGAGCAACAACCTGATGTCGAACTGGAATGGTCAGTTCGGTGACTTCAACGTCAACTTGATGTTGGGTGGTTCGACCGACTACAAGAAGACCCGCCGCGACTATGAGTCGGCTTGGAACTTCGCTGTTGAAGACTTCTTCAGCTACGAGAATGCCAGCGATGCCGACAAGAAGTTCAAGCACAGCAGCAGCAAGTATCGCATGGTATCAGCCTTCGGTGAGTTCCGTGTTGACTGGCGCAATGCTATCTTCTTGACCGTTACCGGCCGTAATGACTGGACTTCTACCCTGCCCAAGAATCACCGCAGCTACTTCTATCCCAGCGTGAGTGGCGCTATCGCCTTCACCGAGCTCTTCCGTGAGAGCCTGCCCGACTGGTTCTCCTTCGGTAAGATCCGTGCCAGCTGGGCCGAGGTAGGTAAGGACACCGATCCCTATGAGACCAACACCTATCTGTGGCCTGTCGGCACCTACCTGGAGGGTATGGTCGGTCTGGGTAACACCTGGAGCCGTGGTAACTCTTATCTGAAGCCTGAGCGCACCCGTTCGACCGAGGTTGGTCTGGAGTTGCGCTTCCTCCAGAACCGCTTGAAATTTGATGTAGCTTACTACACCAACAATTCTTATGACATGATCTTGTCGCCGCGCGGACCTCAGTCCACCGGTTACATCTTCTGCTCACTGAACTCTGGTAACATCTATAACAAGGGTCTTGAAATCAGCTTGAGCGGTACCCCCATCAAGCATGAGAACTTCATCTGGGAAACCGGTATCAATTTCTTCGGCAACCGTGGCACCGTGGGTGACCTCGTCAACGGTATCGACGTTATGTACCTCACCGACGTGCAGTATGGTGGCGCTAAGGCTGCCAGCTACAACCATGGTAACTTCATGGGTATCGACGGTACCAAGTGGAACCGCACTAAGGACGGCAAGCTCATCCTTGACAAGAACGGCTTCCCCACCACCGACAGCAAGGCTTATGAGGTCGGCGACCGTGAGGCCAAGTGGCAGGGTGGTTGGAACAACACCTTCACCTTCTTCAAGAACTGGACCTTCAACATGTTGTGGGAGTTCCGTTATGGCGGCGACGTCTTCAACGGTACCAAGTATGCCATGTCGATGAGCGGCGTGAGCAAGCTCAGCGGCGACTGGCGCAACGAGGCCCTCACCATCGAGGGTGTGATTGACACCGGTAACAAGGATGCTAACGGCGATCCCATCTACGAGGACGTTAGCAACACCTGGAAGGCCGATCAGAACTATACCTTCAACGGCAACGAGACCAGTGGTTACAACATCATCAAGAGCTACTACACTGGTGCTTACAACTACGAGGTTCGCAACTGGATCACCAGAGTGAAGAGCCTGCGTCTGCGCACCATCTCGCTTACCTATGATGTTCCCCGCACCCTGTTGGCCCGCACCAAGTATATCAAGCGTGCTGCCATCACGGCTTCGGCCAACAACCTGCTGCTGTTCACCAACTATGACGGTGATCCCGAGGTAGCTGCTTCGGGTGCTGGTGTCGGTGGTTCGTCTTCGGTAGGCTTCGACTACTGCGGCGTTCCCGCTACCCGCTCCTATGCAGTGGGTATCAACCTGGTATTCGGTACCGACAACGAGGCTCCCGCTCGCGTGAACACTGCTGAGCTCGACCTGCTCAACGGCCAGATCAACGACCTGCGCAACCAGCTCGCTAACGCTCAAAACGCCAGCAATGCTCGCATCGCTCAGCTCGAGAACGACCTCGCTGCTGCTAACCGTGCACTGGCCAACTGCCAGAAAGACCTCGTTGCTGCCAAGAACATTGATCCCAAGGTAATTGACAACAGCAAGCAGTACATGAACGTTCTCGTTCACTTCCCCGTGAACAAGACCGGCATCACCGCCGACCAGCGTCCCAATGTAGAGCGCATCGCTGCCTACATGAAGAGCCATCCCGAGGCAACCTGCGAAATCAAGGGTTATGCTTCGCCCGAGGGTCCTCAGGACAACAACATCAAGCTCGCTAACGGCCGTGCCGCCAGCGTGAAGGATATGCTCGTTAACAAGTATGGTATCGCTGCCAACCGCGTTAAGGCTGAGGGCCAGGGTATCAGCAACATGTTTGACGAACTGAGCTGGAACCGTGTTTCCATCTGTGAAATCATCGTGAAGTAAGTATTAATTGAGTCGTCAGTTGTCAGTCGTCAGTTGTCAGCGGTATCCGCACTCAACTGAAAACTGAAAACTGAAAACTAAAAACCAAAGATAATAATATGAAACTTTTCAAATCAATTATACTGTGCGGTCTGGGAGTTCTGGCGTTATCGCTGACCTCCTGCAACGACTGGCTTGACGTGAACGTTGACCCCGATAGCCCTTCGGCCGAGTCCACGACCTATGACCAGCGTCTGGCGCATATTGAATTCTATACCAACAGCGGTCTGCAGTTCGGCGCATGGCGTACTACCATGGCCATGGGTGACTGGACGCGCAATAATAGTGGCGGTAACTACTGGAACGTGTCCTATTGGTACCCTGTTGACGGTCAGGTGACCACCGTTTACCAGTGGTGGTTCGTTGGTGCTTATGCCAACGTGCCCGACATGATCGCTAAGGCTGAGGAAGCCGAGAACTGGCAGTTTGCCGGTGCCGGCTATCTGATCAAGGCCTATGGCTTCATGGCCATGACCGACCTTTACGGTGAGATGCCTTACACTCAGGCAGCTGCCGAGCCCGCTACTCCCGAGTATGACACGGGCAAGACCATCTATCTGGGTTGCTTTGAGTGCATCGACAAGGCTATTGAGTTGCTCGAGAAGGGTCAGAGCCAGGATCCCGCCCTGCCCACGCTGGCAGCTGGTGACTTCTGGAACAAGGGTGACCTGAACAAGTGGATCAAGCTCGCCTATATGCTCAAGGCTCGCTGGATCAACAAGCTCAACAAGAAGGCTGCAGGTAGCTACAAGGACGGTAAGTATGATGCCGACGAGATTCTGCGCTGCCTCGACAAGGCTATGCAGAGCAATGCCGACAACACCATCGTGAACCACACCGACGACAACGGTGCTACCCACGACGTTCTTGGTTGGGATGAGCCCGTCGACTACTCGCCCCTGTTCTCGGTTAGCGGTATGAACTCTGGTTACATGCCCACCAAGATGCTCTATGACAACCTGACCAACTTCGCAGGCAATGGTGTCGAGGATCCCCGTGCCGACCACATCTTGCCCTGGGCTTATAGCCCCAACAGGGTAGGTAATGGCGTCGATGCTGCTGGCATCAAGTGGAATGGTCACTGGCGTCGTACGCTGGGCGTTGATATGGCCAGCGACATCAACAGCCAGGGTGGCCCCCTGCGCGCCATGTTCAACACCGAGACCAACAGCTGGTACATCAACACCACTAACGAAGCCCGTCAGGGTGACACCGTCTATATCGAGGGCACCAGCGATTGCAAGGGTTACTTCGCTAATCCCAGCATCCTGTACTGCCGCGCCGGTAGTGGCCAGTTCCAGTCTGCTGAGTCGGGTACGTTCTACACCCGCGTGAGCTCGCCCACCTATATCGGTACCTATGCCGAGTGCTGCTTCATCAAGGCCGAGACCCTCTTCAAGAAGGGTGACAAGGCTGGCGCTTACGCTGCCTACAAGGCTGGTGTAAAGGCTAGCTGCGAGCTGATGAATGACAAGCTGGAAACTTGGATTGCCGAGGATGCAAGCCTCGCCGAGTGCCCGTCGTTCACCCCGATGACCGATGAGGCTATCGACAACTTTGTGAACAACGGTATCGGCACTCAGGCTGACCTCTCACTGGGTCACATCCTCATGCAGAAGCGCATCGCCCTCATGTTCTCCTATGAGATCTGGAACGATATGCGCCGCTATGACTTCGATCCCAACATCTTCTTCGGTTGGTCGATTCCCGCTTACCACTACAAGGTGGCTGCCGCTATGCTGGCTATCCCCGAGGGTAAGCAGTATCGTCGCTGGCGTCAGTGCTCACACGAGTACAACTACAACAGCAAGAACCTGCAGGCTATCGGTGCCCAGGTTCCCGGCGCCCGCATGACCGACGGTGAGGGCAAGGAAGTGATGTGGAACCGTCAGGATGACGCTTGGACCATCCCCGTATGGTGGGACAGCAACCAAGAGTAATCCCCCACTCCATCCGATAACATTTCAAATTCCCGAGGTGCCCCGCACTTCGGGAATTTGTTTCATTGTCAATCAGCAAACTCCCCCCTAAAATGCGCGTCAGCAACTCCCCCTCTTAGATGAACTGCACCCCAAAAGTTGGACACAAAACTATTGGAGTGCAGTTATTATATGAGACATGATTTTGTAGAAAAGCTAAATGTGGTCCGTTCAATCACA